>DASUKE010000016.1:0-130016 GCA_036278895.1 Gemmatimonadaceae bacterium | reverse complement strand
GTGGTGCGCCTCTGGCGCACCACGCCGCTTCCCGCGTTACCTTCATACCCGTGCCCGACCTCTCCCCCCGCCTCCAGGCCGCGCTCGGCGACGCCTACCTCATTGACCGCGAGCTCCCCGGCGGCGGCATGAGCCGCCTCTTCCTCGGCACCGAGCGCTCGCTCAATCGCCGCGTCGTCATCAAGGTCCTCCCACCCGAGATGACCAGCGAGGTCAGCGCCACCCGGTTCAAGCAGGAAATGGAGATTGCGGCGCGGCTGCAGCACCCGCATGTCCTCCCCGTGCTCACCGCTGGCGCCAGGGATGGGCTGCTCTATTACGTCATGCCGTACGTGGCCGGCGAGTCGTTGCGCCACCGGCTCACCGCGCAGGGGCCGCTCTCCGTCGCCGCGGCCGTGGGCATCATGCGCGAAATCGCCGACGCGCTCACCGCGGCGCACTCGGCCGGCATCCTCCACCGCGACATCAAGCCCGAGAACATTCTGCTCGAGTCGGACCACGCGGTGCTCACCGACTTCGGCATCGCGCGCGCCGTCGAGCAGTCCCGCGCCGGCCAGCTCACCGGGACCGGCCTCGCCATGGGGACACCAGCCTACATGGCGCCCGAGCAGCTCGCGGCCGAGCCCGACCTGGACGGACGCGCGGACGTGTACTCGCTCGCGCTCGTGGGCTACGAAATGCTCACCGGAAAGAATCCGTTCGCGGTCGCCTCGGGACGCGCATCGCTCACGGCACAGCTCACGCAGGAACCGCCGCCGCCGGAGTCGCTCCGCCCCGACACGCCGGCCGCGGTGAGCGCGGCCATCACGCGCGCGCTCGCCAAGGACCCGCGCCAGCGCTTCGCCACCGCGCAGGAATTCCGCGATGCGCTCGACGCCGCGGTGCACACGCCATCCGCTGGCGGCGTCGCACCCAACGCCATGCCGGCAGCACCCCGCGCGATGCTCACGCGCCGCACACTCGGCATCACGGCGCTCGTCGTGTTCGTCGCGCTCGTGGCCGGCTGGTTCGCGATGCACCGGTCGCGCAAGACACCCGCGCTCGACGCGAACGTGATTGCCGTTGCGCCGTTCGATGTGCTCGACCCCGCGCTCACGCTCTGGCACGAGGGCATGGTTGACGTGCTCTCGCGCAACCTCGACGGCGCGGGCCCGCTCCGCACCATCACGCCTACCGTGATCGTGCGCCAGTGGACCGGCCGCGCCGACCGCGTCGCCGCGCAGCAGCTCGGGGAGCGCACCGGCGCGCGCTACGCCGTGTTCGGCAGCCTGCTGCGCACGGGCACCGACTCGGTGCGCGCCGCGGCGTCACTGCTCGACGTCGGCAGCGGCCAGGTCATCGCCGACGTGCAGCGCGCCGACCGGAGCGATCGCATGGACCGCCTGTCCGACACGCTCACCGTCGCGCTCATCCGCGAACTGGGACGCGTGAAGGAGCTCGGTCCGCTCCAGCTCTCGTCCGTCGGCACGCAGTCACTGCCTGCGCTCAAGGCATTTCTGCAGGGCGAGCAGTCCCTCCGGCACTCCGCGTTCGATTCCGCGGCGGCGAGCTTCGATCGCGCCCTCGCCTTCGACAGCACCTTCGCGCTCGCCTACCGCGGTCGCGCGCAGGCGCTCGGCTGGGAATCCGGCGGCAACCCGCGCGTCGAGGCGTCGCAGATGCTGGCGGCGCGCTACAACCACGGGCTGGCGCCACGCGACAGCATTCTCATCGCCGCCGACTCGCTCTGGATTGCCATGCGCGCCGGCGGAGCTGGTGAAATCAACGTGGACAACCGGCTCTTCAGCATGATGCGCGATGGAACGACGCGCTATCCGGACGATCCGGAGATGTGGTACGAGCTGGGCGATGCGCTCTTTCACTTCTCGGGAGGCTCGTCGCACCCGGCCAGTGCCGCCGAGATCCTCGGCTACTTCGATCACGCCATCGCGGCGGATTCGTCGTACACGCCGGCATACATTCACGCCGTCCAACTGGGATACTATCTCGGCGGGTCCGCCATGGGACGCCGCTACGCCGCCGCGTATCTCGCGCAGCATCCCACGGATGAAAGCGCGGATGGCATCCGGCTGGCCTACGAGCTCTCCGGCCCGGATGCGTCGAGCTCCATCGTGCAGAAGATGCTCGACACGGCGTCCGCGGACGCGCTCTACTGGGGCGCGACCACGCTCAGCGGCTGGGCCGACTCCGCGGAAACCGCCGTGCGCCTGGCGCGGCTCATGCCCGGGCGTCACGCCGTGCAGACGCCCTATGGCGATTCCACGATGCAGCGTCAGCTGCTCGCGCAGGCGCTGGCGCAACGCGGTCACCTGCGCGAGTCATTTCGCCTGTGGCGGAACGGCCCCGACGTGCCGTGGATGGGAATGGCCGGCGGTCTCCCCGCGGATACGGTGCAGGCGGTGGTGCGCCAGTGGCTGATTCCGGCGACGGCGCAGGACCCTGGGCAGGGATGCGTGCCGTGCGCGCTTCCCTGGTTCGCCTCACGGCGCGACACGGCATCCTTGCGCGCTAGCCTGCTTGTGCTGGATCGCGTGACGTCAGGGCCGCACCCCAGCCTGCCACGCAACATCGGGACGTATGGACGTGCATGGATGCTCTCGCTGATGCAGCTCGCGCGCGGCGACACGGCGGGCTCGCTGCGGGCGCAGGCCGCGCTGCCGGATTCGCTGTGCAGCGGGTGCCGGGCCCAGGTCAATCCGTTGCTCGAGCAATTGCTCGCGCGAACGGGACAGTATCGCGCCGCCGAACCGCTCGTGAATCAGTGGCACGTCGACCCCGGCATCGAGTTCGTGCTGCAGGAGCTCGAGCGCGCCCGCGTCGCCGAGCAACTCGGCAACCGCGACCAGGCCGCCGCGAGCTACGCGCGCGTCGCCGCCGCCTGGGCCAACGCCGATTCGGCGCTGCAGCCGCTCGTGAGCGAAGCCCGAACCGCGCTCACACGACTCGGTGGCGACCGGAGCAAAGCAGTGAAGTT
Source organism: Gemmatimonadaceae bacterium (assembly GCA_036278895.1). GTDB lineage: Bacteria > Gemmatimonadota > Gemmatimonadetes > Gemmatimonadales > Gemmatimonadaceae > JADGGM01. The sequence continues at coordinate 127,042 of DASUKE010000016.1, read as the reverse complement.
CTGAGAGGCAGCCCATGGGGCAGCCCTATGGGCTGCCCCTACGCCCCTACGCCGTCTCCATGTCCAGCGTCAGCTCCAGCGGCCCCGCCTGCTGCACGATGCCCGCGATGGACACGTGATCCACTCCCTCGTACGCGTAGCCGCGGACGCGGTCGAGCGCGATATCTCCCGCCACATTCACCTTCGCGCGCCCCGCGATGATCTCCGTGCACTCACGCACCTGCGCGGCACTCATCCCGTCGAGCAGCACCGCATCGGCGCCCGCGGCGAGCGCGGCGCGCACCTGCCCCGGGGAACGGCACTGCACCTCGATGCGAGCATCGGGTTCGGCGTGCGCGCGCACGCGCTGCACCGCATAGGCGAGGTCGCCCATCATCGCGGCCACGTGGTGCTCGCGAATGTGGCACACCGCGTCGTCGGGCCGCGCACCGCCCGCGCGCATCGCGTAGGACTCGAGCAGCCGCACGCCCGGCGTCACGCGCCAGGTACCGTCCACCATCGTGCGCGTGCCGCGCAGCGATTCCACGTAGCGCGCGGTGGACGTCGCGATCCCCGAGAGGCGCTGCAGATAGTTCAGCGCCACGCGCTCGGCGGAGAGAATCGCGCGCGCCAGTCCCGAGATGCGCATGATCTCCGTGTTCGCGCTCACGCGCTCGCCGTCGTCCACGTCGACGCGAATCGTGATGTTGGGATCGAGGAGGCGGAACGCCGCCACCGCGAAGGGAATTCCGGCGACGATGCCCGCGTGCCGCGCGACGATCATCCCGTGCGCGCGCCGCGTGGAGAGCACGCACGCGATGGTCGGGACGTCCTCGAAGGCGCCGTCCTCCTGGAGCGCCGCGCGCACGCAGGCGTCCAACTGGCGCCCCGAGAGCGGGAAGCCCACACGATCATTGTCGGGAACGGCGCCGCCCATGAACGGCGTGATCGAGCGCGAATGGCGCTGCGGTGCAACTGGTCTGTCCAGCGCATTGCGAGCCGGACCAGGCTGATGGCCCTCCCTCTGGGAGCGCCGCGGGCCCGAGCCGAACTCATCGGGCAGCCGGAATTCAGGTGTGCTCATGCCACAGAATCCTCCTTCCTGCCCGAGCGACGGGTGGAACTAGTGAAGTTGCGGTGGGAGGAGGAGAAGCGCAACTGGCCACCCCGCCCCGCTGCTCCCCTCACCTCCCGGCCCGGCCACCCCCCTGGGAATCGGCAATCGTCCACCGCCCTTCCACCCCGCCCTTGGGAATGGGCAATCTTCCACGCCCTTCCACCCCGCCCCTGGGAATCGGCAATCGGGAATGGGGAATCGGGGAGGAAGACCCCCCCACCGCACCCCACCGCCTTTTTTTCACCGCCGCCGCCCCCCGCTCCATCATTCCCCATTCCCACGATTCCCCATTCCCGATTGCCGATTCCCACGGGCGGGGCGGTGGGGCGGTGGACGATTGCCGATTCCCAAGGCAAGGGGGGGGTGGAAGGGCGTGGATGATTGCCCATTCCCCAGTGTGGCAGGGTCAGCATGGTATGCTCTCCCACTTCCCCATACTATTTCCCCCTGTGCGAAACCTCCTCATCCTGCTCGCGCTCCTCCTCACCGCCCACATCGCGCTCCTCTTCGTTCACCCCGCCGGCGCGGGGGCCGCCGGCGCCGCGGGAGTGACGGCGTCAGGCGTGTCAGTGGGCGTCGTGTTCGACGTCGGCGGGCGCGGCGACAAGTCCTTCAATGATGGGGCCTACAATGGCGCCGAGCGCGCCGTCAGAGAGCTTGGCGCGCAGGCGCGCTTCATCGAGCCCGGCGAGGGTTCCGATCGCGAGGCGGGACTGCGCCTGCTCGCGGCCGAGAAGCTGGGGTTGGTGGTGGGCGTGGGGTTCATCTTCAGCGACGACCTGCTGCAGACGGCCCGGGAATATCCCGACGTCCGCTTCGCCGGCGTGGACTACAGCCTGCGCACCGACAGCGCCGGCAACGTGATTCCGCCGCCGGCCAATCTTGCGGCGCTCGAGTTCCGCGAAGAGCAGGGCTCGTTTCTCGTCGGCGCGCTCGCGGCGCTCGCGGGCGGGTCAAAGAAGGTGGGCTTCGTCGGCGGCATGGACATCCCGATCATCCACAAGTTCGAGGCGGGCTATCGCGCGGGTGTCAGATACGTCTGCCCCGACTGCACGGTGATCGCGCAGTACGCCGGCGTCACTGCCGACGCCTTCCGCAATCCGGGGCGCGGCAAGGAGCTCGCGCTCAGCCAGTACCGGCAGGGCGTCAACGTCATTTTCCACGCGAGCGGATCCACCGGGCTCGGCGTGTTCGAAGCCGCGCGACAGACGGGCAGGCTCGCCATTGGTGTGGACGCCGACCAGTACGCCGAAGCGCCGGGACACGTGCTCACGTCCATGGTGAAGGGCGTGAACGCCGCCGTGTACGACCAGATCGCGCGCGTGAAGAACGGCACGTTCCGCGGCGGCGTGTACGAGTACGGACTCAGGGAAGGCGGCGTGGGATACGTGTACGACGAGCACAACCGGGCGCTCATTCCAGACAGCGTGCACGCGCGCATCGAGCAGCTCAGGCAGGACATCATTGACGGCAGGATCCGGGTGCCGACGGAATGAGTGGGACCGGGAAGCGGCCCTCGGACCTTCGGTCCGACGGCCTGCGGGAAGCGGGGGCAGGCCAGAGGCCTGACCCCCTGCGGGAAGCAGCCGCCACAGGCGGCTTGCGGGAAGCGGCACGAACGGGTGAAGCCGATTCCAGTCAGCTGGCGCTACGCATGAGCGGCATCTGGAAGTCGTACGCTGCCGTTCGGGCGAACAGGGGTGCGTCGCTGGAAGTGGGCGTCGGCGAAATCCACGCGCTCGTCGGAGAGAACGGCGCGGGAAAGTCCACGCTCATGCGCATGCTCGCGGGACTCTTCCCGCCGGATGCGGGCCGCATTGCAGTGAACGGCCGCGACGTCACCGGCTGGAGCGCCGCAAGCGCCATCCGCGCCGGCGTCGGCATGGTGCACCAGCACTTCATGCTCATCCCCACGCTCACCATCGCGGAAAACGTCGTGCTGGGCCGCGAACCCATGCGCGGGCTCGCGCTCGACATGGCGAAAGCGCTCATCGAAGTGCGCAGTGTAGCGGAGCAGTTCGGCTTCACGCTGAACGTGCGCGAGCGCGTGCGCGATCTGAGCGTGGGCGAGGCACAGCGCGTGGAGATCCTCAAGGCGCTCTTCCGCGGCGCGCGCATGCTCATTCTGGATGAACCCACCGCCGTCCTCTCGCCCCCCGAAGTGCAGGAGCTCTGGCGCGTGCTGCGCTCGCTCCGCGCCGACGGTGGCACGATCATTCTCATCACGCACAAGCTCGACGAGGTGATGGACGTCTCCGATCACATCACCGTCCTGCGCCACGGCGAAACCGTCGCGACAATGCTGACGACGAACGCCACTCCCGCCGGCATTGCGCGTGCCATGGTCGCCCGCGATGTGGTCCTCGTCTCCGTGCCGGCCACGCTTCCCGCAGGCGCCGCGCCTCCGGCGCGGCCGCCGCTTCCCGCAGCCGAAGGCGCTTCCCGCAGGCGCGCGGAGCGCGCCGCTTCCCTCACTCTGCTGCAGGTCCAGTCACTGACCGTAAAAGGCTCGCGCCGCGAGCCGCGCGTACGCGACCTCTCCCTCACCGTTTCACCCGGCGAGATCCTCGGCATTGCCGGCGTGGAAGGCAACGGCCAGACCGAGCTTGTCGAAGCGATCGCCGGTCTTCGCCCTGTCGCCTCCGGCAGCATCACGCTGGGCGACCACGACATCACCGCGCTACACGTGCACCGCCGCGCGGCGCTCGGCCTGGCGCACATCCCCGAGGACCGCCACCGCCGCGGACTCATCCTCGACTACTCCGTGGCCGACAATCTCATCCTCGGCCGCCAGGCGTCATTCGCACATCACCCGGGCGGGACGTTCGACCGGCGGCGCGTGCTCGAGAACGCGCGCGAGCGCATCGCGCGCTTCGACATCCGCCCCGTCGATCCCGCACTTCCGGCGCGGGCGCTCTCGGGCGGCAACCAGCAGAAGATCGTCGTCGCGCGCGAGATGGGCGGCGATTTTTCCGTGCTGCTCGCCGCGCAGCCCACGCGCGGCGTGGACGTGGGCGCCATCGAGTTCATCCACGCGCAACTGCGCGCCGCGCGCGACGCGGGCAAGGCCATCCTGCTCGTGTCCGCCGAGCTGGCGGAGATTCTCGCGCTCGCGGACCGCGTCGCCGTGATGTACGGCGGCCGCATCGTGGGGCTCATGTCGCGCGCCGAGGCGAGCGTCGACCGCATCGGCAAGCTCATGACCGGCGCGCTCGAGGGCGCGGCGGTGCCCGCATGACGGCGGTCACGCTGCGCGCCCGCGCGGAGGAGGCGTTCCTCCCGCCCATCGTCGCGCTGCTCATTGCACTCGTCGCCGGTGACCTGCTCATCCTGAGCGTCGGCCAGTCGCCCGCCAGCGTGCTCGCCATGATGCTGCAGGGCACGTGGGGGAACGCGTACGGCCTGGGCCAGGTGCTCTACAAGACGACTACGCTCATCTGCACGGGGCTCTGCGTGTCGGTGGGACTGCGCGCGGGGCTCTTCAACATTGGCGGCGAGGGCCAGCTCGCGGCCGGGGGATTCGCCGCGGCGCTCACAGGGCTCGCGCTTCCGGCCGCGACGCCATCCGTGATTGCCGTCGCGCTCTGCGTGCTCGCGGCCGTCGCGTCCGGCGGATTCGCCGGGTGGGTGCCGGGCGTGCTGCGCGCACGGTTCGGCGCGCATGAAGTGATCACCACCATCATGCTCAACTTCATCATTCTCGCGGCCCTCAACTGGGCCATCTCCACCGGGCTCCGCGTGCCGGAAACGCTGCACACGCACGACGTGCACGCCGGCGCAGTGGCGCCGCTGGCGTCCGTGATTCCGGCCTTCCACGGTTCGGCGGCCAACCTGTCGCTCGTGATCGTGCTCGCCGCGGCGGCGCTCACCGGCTGGTATCTGTTCCGTACGCGCGGCGGCTACGACCTGCGCGCCGTGGGCCTGCAGCCCGAGGCCGCCGAGTACGGCGGCGTGCGCGTGGGGCGGGTGTGGACGCGCGCACTCACGCTGTCTGGCGCGCTCGCGGGGCTGGGCGGCATCAACTTCGTGCTCGGCTACAAACACTACTACGAGGACGGCTTCGCGACGGGGTATGGATTTCTGGGCATCGCCGTGGCGCTGGTGGGGCGCAACAATCCCTGGGGCGTGGTGCTGGCGTCGCTCTTCTTCGCGACGCTGTCGCAGGGCGGACTGGCCATCAACGCCGTGGTGCCCAGGCAGATGGTGGACGTGCTGCAGGGCGTGGTGATCATCGCGGTGGCCGCGAGCGTGCCGGAGGTGCGGCGCGTGATGCGGTTCGGCCGGCGGGGCGTGCGCGCACGATGATCATCGCGTTCCTCGCACAGACCATCCGCATCGCGATTCCGTATCTCTTCGCGGCGGCGGGCGGCACGGTGGCCGAGCGTTCGGGGATCATCTCGCTCACGCTCGAGGGGTTCATGCTCACGGGTGCGTTCACGGCGGCGCTGGGGAGTTGGTACAGCGGCAGTCCGTGGGTGGGCGTGCTGTGCGCGGTGGCCGGCGGGGTGGTGTTCGGGATGATTCACGCCGTGGCGACCATCCGGTTCCGGGCGAACCAGGTGGTGTGCGGCGTGGCGATCAACCTGCTGGCGATCGGGGTGACGCGGTTCTTCCTGGAGCTGGCGTTCGACAGCGCGTCGAACTCGCCGCGCGTGCCGGGCTTCAGCGCGGGCGTCGGCGCGGACGGCGGCGCCGCCGCGCGAAGCGGAAGCGCGCTGCCGGGGTTGTTCCACAATCCATTGATTCCCATAGGATTGCTGGCGATCCCGCTGGTGGCGTGGGTGCTCTATCGGACGCCGTTCGGGCTGCGGGTGCGGGCGGTGGGCGAGCATCCCGAAGCGGCCGCGACGCTGGGCGTGCCGGTGCACCGGGTGCGGTACATGGCGGTGGCGGTCTCGGGCGCGCTGGCGGCGACGGGTGGAGCGTATCTCGCGCTCGACCAGCACCAGTTCACGGATGGCATGAGCGCCGGGCGCGGGTTCATTGCGCTGGCCGCGATGATCCTTGGCGGCTGGGACCCCATGCGCGCGGGCGTGGCGTGTCTGTTCTTCGCGGCGGCGGAGGCGCTGCAGATCGACCTGCAGGGAACGCAGGCGCTCGCGAGCCAGTTCGTGCAGATGATTCCCTACGTGCTGACCATCGTGGCCCTCATGGGGCTGGTCGGCAAGGCCGTGGCGCCGGCGGCGCTGGGGAAGGAAGAAGCATGATGGGCGCTGATAGCTGCCGGCGTGCGCCTTCCCTACATTTCCCCCCGTGACCGGCTTCTTCTCCGACCGCATCAACGCCCTCCGTACTGGGGACCCCGGCAAGCTCGGCGTGCTGATGGCCACCGCCTTCATCGACATGGTGGGGGCGCTGATGATTCTGCCGCTGCTGCCATTCTACGCGGTGAAGTTCGGCGCATCGGACTTCATGGTGATGGTGCTGGTGTCGGCGTTCTCGGCCATGCAGCTCGTGAGCGCGCCGCTCTGGGGGCGGGTGTCGGACCGGTACGGCCGGAAGCCGACGCTGCTCATCGGGCTGGGCGGGTCGGCGGTGGCGTACGTCATCTTTGCCTACTCCAACACGTACTGGCTGCTGCTGGTGTCGCGACTGGTGCAGGGCGCGGGCGGCGGCACCACGGGCGTGATCCAGGCGTACGTGGCGGACAGCGTCGAGCCGAAGAATCGCGCCAAGGGACTGGGCTGGCTCTCGGCGGCGACCAATCTGGGCGTCGTGCTCGGCCCACTGTTCGGGTCCGCAACCACCGCGTGGGGCTCGCACGCGCCGGGGCTGCTGGCGGCAGTGCTCTGCGTGCTCAACATCGGCTTCGCCTGGCGCTACCTCACGGAGTCGCACGACGTGCGCAAGGCGCCTGGCGCGAAGCGGCCGCGGCGGACCTGGGACGCCGTGCTGGGCGTCGCGTGGACGAACGCGCGCGAGGCGAGCTCGCGGCTCATCTGGATGTATTCCGTGGGCATTGGCGCGTTCTACGGCGTGAACGCGCTGATCATTCTGTACATGGCCCGGCATTTCAACGTCACCGCGGAGAACATCGGACCGTTCTACGCCTACATGGGCGGCCTGAGCATCGTGTTCCGATTATTCGTGCTGGGTCGCACGGTGGATCACTTTGGCGAGGCGCGCACCACGCGGCTGGGCGCGACGTTCCTGGCGCTTGGCCTGGCGCTGATTCCGTTCACGGGCCCGCTGAACCTGCCGTCGCTGCTGACCTATCTGCCACTGGCGATCGTGCTGGCGCTCATTCCACTCGGCACCGCGCTCAACTTTCCGTGCGTCACCGCACTGCTGTCGCGCGTGGTGGGCGAGCACGAGCGCGGGCTGTATCTGGGCGTGCAGCAGACGTACGGCGGACTGGCGCGGGTGGCGTATCCGTTAATGGCGGGCGCGTTGTCGGATCACTTTGGTGAGGGCGCGCCCTTCTGGCTGTCGGCGGCGATGGTGGCGAGTACCATCGCGATGGGGATGGGGCTGGAGCGATACAGCCGGCAGACGGGGGAGCATGCGGTGCCGGCGGAACTGATAGCGGAGGAGAAGGAGGTGAAGGTGGTGTTGAAGTAGAGGCCAGTGGCGCCACCAGCAGCCTTGGCTCAGCCCTCCACCACGTCACGTTCAGCTCCCTCTTCCACCATTGGAAGGTTGGGCCGCCTCAGGACCATCCAGAGGCAGGGAATGAAGAGCAAGGCAATTATATAGGGCGCCCACGTAGTGAGTCGCACTTCACGCGTCTGCCAATCGAATGTGAATGCGAGCCAGGTGCCGAACGCCGCCCATGAAAGCCAGGTGAGCGTCAACGACTCACGATGTGTTCGGGGAATGAGCCAGAGTGCAAGTTGATCGTAGGCAAATGGTGTTTGCGGCAGAATCGCCATGGCGAGGAGAAGCCTCCCTTCTGGTGTTCGCCAGCGCAACGCCGCGAGCAACAGAACCGGCGCGAACCACGCGAAGTCGAGAATGGGACTTCGTACATAGGGCGATTTTGACGCCACTGCCCACCAATGCGCCGGCCATCGCGGATCAAGCACGAGCGACAGCGCAACAAGGAGGAGGCTGAGCCCGCCCGCTCGCCATGACGGGCGCCAGATCCAGAGCGCCGCGCCGAGCTGCGGTTTCATCGGATAGAGCCACCGCATTCCCGGCAACAGTGCTGCAGCCACGAGGAGCGGAGCACACTGACCGTTCCCGACTGCGACAATAAATGGCCACGAAAGCAGCATGGGCGCACGCCACATGCCGGTATGCACGACAGCGTAGCCCAGGAGCCCGGCACAAACCCCCACGAAGAGTGCGCCCGCGAAGCCCGCCGGGGCCAGTCCGAACGGCAGGATGGCGACGCCTGCGGTGAGCGGATAGTACTGACGAGCGTCAGCACATGGCGGCGTGACGGGACAGCCAACGGCGTACGGATTCAGGCGGTCCAGCAGCGACCGAGCCATGACCCATAGCTGATAAAAATCGCCGCTGGTCGACGTGAAGTTGAAGAGATGGCCGCCCGCGCGAAACGCGCCTTCGGCTGTGCAGATGAAGAAAGCGATCAGTCCGATAGAGATGCCTGTCGTGATCTGTTGGCGGGGCGACATGGCGACCAATATGCGTGCCGAGGGGCTGGAGAGTCAGTCGCGCTTGATCGTGCGAGGAATTGACTGATAACCCGACAGAGGGTAAGTCTGTCCGTTCGTAGGACGCGTCGTGCACGCGGGCATCAGCAACGATAAGGGCATTTGCATGCTGAAAATCACGTCGCATAAGAGATGCGGCGTTTTGTTCGCGAGCGGATTCGTGAGTCTCCGACGACCTCCCAATGCCGTGTTGAGCCGCCAATGAGACTCGGCCTCACACAAGAAGAGTGATTCTTACTTTCGTATCTCTCGTACTCGGAGCGTTGGCCGCACGTTTTTCCCCGCAGCCGGCGTTTCTGGAACGCGCGTCGCATTTCCTGCGGAGTCGGTGGGCACTACTTCTAGTTGGCGCAAGTACGTCCCTTCTCGTGACAACGGTGTTCGGATCGCTTCACCCCATTGCTGGCGTACACGATGAGGCTGCCTACCTACTTCAGGCTCGTATCTTCGCGACATTTCACTGGTATGCTCCGGCGAGACCGCTGCCGCGGTTCTTTGAACAGTTTCACGTCTTTGTTACTCCCGTATTGGCAGCGAAGTACCCGCCTGGTCAATCGCTGCTCATGGTGCCTGGAGTCTGGCTCGCGATGCCGGCTCTCGTGCCAATCATTTTGGCCGGCGTAACGGGCATATTCGTATATCTCCTTGCGCTGCGACTTTCCAATGAATGGGTAGCGCTTCTGACGTGGATACTTTGGACAACCAGCCGGGGCGTGCTGCGTTTCCTGCCCACGTACTTGTCGCAGACAACGACTTCTGCTCTCTGGGTAGCAGGCTGGTGGGCTCTCCTGCGGTGGCGTGAAACGGCTGAGCGCCGCTGGTTAATTGTTCTCGCTATGTGTATTGGATGGGGAACCATTACGCATCCCTACTCCTGGGTCCTTTTTGCAATTCCAACTGGCGTCGTAGTCACTGTAATCACCGCACGACGACGACTCTGGGGAGACCTAAAGCCTGGAATCGTTATCGGGGTTGCGTGCTTAGCGATACTGGGCGTGCAGGCTCAAGGTATAACGGGCAGTGCGTTTCGTTCTCCTTGGACCGTCTACGCCGAGACGTATTTCCCAATGGATGGTTTTGGTCTCCGGACATCTCGCGCTCAACCGCTACGCGAATTGCCTCCGGACATGAAAGAATGGGGAGATCACTTACGTTCCTTGCATGAAGAGTACACGCTTCGCAACCTCCCTTATCAATTGGTCCGGCGTCTTGTAATTATCGCTGGAGACGCATGGGGTCTTGGTCGTTGGCCGCTAGCACTGTTCGCGCTAGTGGGCGTACTGTCCGCCTCTACCGAAGTTCTCTTTGCGCTCGCGTCATGCGCGATTGTCATTGGGGGCTTTCTGTTCTTCGTCTTCTATCCGGGGTGGTCTGCCTATTACGTAGAGCTGCTACCTGTCTTCGCGTATATCACAGCTTTGGGCATCTGGCGCACTTTCGCTTTCGTGAGGAGCCATCGTCTCCGAGCAGGTCAATTTTCGCCTGCCGCAAGCTCGCCGGGTGCTGCAGTTGCTGTGCTTCTCTTCATCATGTTGACGATTCCACGGCTAGTGGAATCAGTATCGTGGGGACGCGAGTTTCAGCTTGATCGCCGGAGGGAACAGGTCAGTTTTCGTTTAGGAGCGAGCAAGCTGCCGGGGAAACAAATCGTTGTCTTTGTCCGCTACGGCCCAACCCATAATGTAGACCGGAGCCTGGTGATCAACGCACCTGACCTTAATGCTATGCGTGTCTGGGCCGTGCATGATCGCGGGCTGGACGATTTGCATCTTATACGGCTAGCACCTGACAGGGTCCCGTACCTGTTCGACGGCGCCCGCAATAGCTTCACGCAAATCGACACGGCTGAACTTGCTGCCGAGGCGAAATCGAGGTTATCCAGCGGCTCTTGAGCGTATGAGCCGTTAGTTCTGCGTCTCTGCTCCCGATCTGAACCGAACGGAAATGAAGCAGAGATGTTGCGGCGGTTTGATGCGCCTCGCCGTCCGATAGCTGCGTGATAGAAAGACACGCTCAAGGCGTCTGACACGTTACCTGGAATACCCGGATTGCACGCCATGCATTTATCCTTCTCGTCCGTGCTGCCGCTGCAGTAAAAGATGCAGCGCACACCGCTCAGGCTACGCAACTCCCTGAAACATTAGTCGAACGGCCAAGAACGGTGACTGCTGATTCTGATCCCGAACTTTCCATAGTGATGCCCTGCCTCAACGAAAGGGACACACTGGAATCATGCATCCGCGGGGCACAGCGCGCGCTCGCTGAGAACGGTATCCCAGGCGAAATCGTTGTTGCGGATAATGGCAGCACGGACGGCTCACAGGAGATCGCGGCGCGACTTGGTGCGCGCGTTGTCCCCGTCGGCCATAAAGGATATGGCAGTGCGCTGATGGGCGGTATAGCCGCAGCCCACGGCAAGTATATCCTCATGGGCGATACCGACGACAGCTACGACTTCGCCGAGGTGCCGCGGTTTCTCGCCAAACTCCGTGATGGCTATGAGCTCGTACAGGGGTGCCGTCTGCAGAGCGGTGGAGGCACAGTGCAGGCAGGCGCCATGCCCCTGCTCCACCGGTTGTGGGGCAACCCGATGTTCTCTGCCATGGCGCGAACGTGGTTCCGCGCACCCATTCACGACGTGCACTGCGGCATGCGGGCCTTCACAAAAGAGCTTTACGAGCGCCTCGATCAGCAGTGCACCGGCATGGAATTCGCTTCCGAGAACATCATCAAGGCCAGCCTGCTTGGTGCACGAATGACCGAAGTGCCGATCACGCTCCGCCGCGACGGGCGCGTGTCGCACCCGCCGCATCTCAAGACGTTCCGCGACGGCTGGCGACACCTTCGCTTCTACCTGATGTACAGCCCGCGATGGCTCTTCCTCCAGCCCGGCGTCCTGCTCATCCTGCTCGGACTGCTGGGGTATGCCGTCGCGCTGCCCGGCCTGCGCATCAGCGGCATCAATTTCGACGTGCACACGCTGCTGTTCGCGAGCCTCGCGATCATCTGCGGGTATCAGTCCGTGCTTTTCGCCGTGATGACCAAGATTTTCGCCATCAGTCAGGGACTGCTGCCCGAGGACCGGCGCATGACGCGCCTGTTCGAGATCGTGAACCTCGAACGTGGACTCATCGCGGGCGCGATCCTAATGCTCATCGGACTCGCCTTTCTCGCTATCGCCGTGGCCGAATGGTACGGACGGCACTTCGGCAACCTGGACTACGAGCGCACCATGCGCTGGGTCATCCCGGGTGTCACGCTCACCGCGCTGGGATTCCAGACTGTCCTGTCGAGCTTCTTTTTCAGCATCCTCGGGATGAAGCGGCGATGACCGCACCGCACCGTGGATTCATCAGACAGCCAATTCGAGGCGTCGAGTACGCGTGATCGGAGGGCACCGGGCCGCACGCATACCTACCGGAGTCAGGGCGGGTGTGGCGTGGCTTCCTTGACCAGCGATCGGTTCGAGTCGTCCAGGAGGTATGTCCTCTAGCCAACTCCGATCGTCGCATTGTGGCAAATGGTCCATCTGAAGCATCAAATTCTCTCAGTGAAGCGAACGTGAAAGCGGTCTTGAGGCAGGTTCGCGGGGGGACCATTTCCACGGACCCGGCGATCGCGCCGCCCAATCGGATTAATGATTGGGCGGGTAAGATGCCACGACGTTGGTGGTGGGTCGCACTGCTGCTCGCCTGGCTTGTGTGCGCTGTGTACGCGCACGCGACGCTGACCCACGGCTGGACGCCGCATGATTCTGGAGCACTGGGCCAGAGCGCGGAGCGCCTGCTACACGGACAACTTCCGCATCGCGACTTTGACGAGATCTATACCGGCGGATTGAGCTATCTCTACGCTGCTGCGTTCCAGGTGTTGGGATCCAGCATCCTTGTGATGCGGCTCGTACTCTATGCCGTTTTTCTGGCGTGGATACCGGCGATGTACTACATCGCGCGGCAGGTGGCAACGCGTGGGGCGGCTCTCGTGGCAGTGCTCCTCGCGGCGATGTGGAGTATTCCGGTGTATCCGGTGGCGATTCCATCGTGGTTCAATCTCTTCTTCGCCTCCTTTGGCATCGCGGCGCTCTTCCGCTATCTGGACACCGACAAGCCTCGATGGCTCTTCATTGCGGGCGCGTGTGGCGGCTTTTCGTGTCTGATAAAGATTATTGGGGTATACTACGTCGCAGCTGTGCTCTTGTTCATGATGTACCGGGAACAGGATCTGTCACGGGAGGCATTGCCAGCGAGCGGGCGAAGTGCATCGGTATGGAGTACGCTATGCCTCGCGGGGTTCAACGCGACGCTCATCATCATGGTATCGCGATTCAAGAGCGCCTCGTTCCAAATCCACTTCGTGCTGCCAAGCCTGCTGCTTTCGATAATCCTCCTGCGTCGCGAGTGGAAAGCGTCATACGCCCCGCTGACCGATCGCCTGAATGCCTTAGCGCGTATGGTAGCTCCGTTCCTGGTCGGAGTCTGTATTCCGGTGGGGCTATTTCTTGTCCCATACATCGCTTCCGGGTCCGTAAGCGCTCTTATTAACGGATTGCTTGTGCGCCCCACGCGGCGGTTGGACTTCGCCGCGATGACTGCTGGCGACGGAACAGCCGTCTTGGTGCTCCTTGGCGTGGTAGTGGCAGGTCGCAACCTCTGGCGCCGGGGTTCACCGTCTCAACGGCGCCGTTCGGCGATTGTTTTCGGCGCGGTCCTCCTTGCGGCTCCATTTGTGGCGTCACACAAGGCGGTGTATCTCATGATGTGGATGGTGATGCGGGCGTTGGTGCTGCTCACCGTGGTATGGGGCTCATGGCGTCTTTGGCAGAGCGCAGCGATGCGGGGCGGGGTGGATCGGCAGCGAGTGTTTCTGCTTCTCGCTGCTGCTGCAATCTGCAGTCTCGTGCAATTCCCATTCTACGCACCAGTGTACTTCTTCTACGTTGCCCCGGTCGTCGTTCTTGCCGCCCTTGCACTGGCCTGGAGTGGCGATCCAGCCATTCGTCCGGCGGTTTCGGGATTGGCGATCGGATACATCCTGTTCTCGGTGCTCCGGATACATCCGGCTTCCATCCGAACCATGGGCTTGGGGTATGTGCGAGATGACCAGACGGTCTTACTGACTTTACCCCGTGGAGGCGTCCGTGTCAGCCCGAACTCGCAACTTCAATACGAAGCGTTAATTCCCCTCGTCCGCGCGCGCGCCCGTTCGTCGTACATCTATTGTACCCCCGACTGTCCGGAAGTGTATTTCCTTGCCGGCCTACGCAATCCGACTCGCACAATCTTTGACTTCTTCGATGAGCCTGTCGATCGTACTACTCGCATCATGCGCACACTCGCGGAGCACGATGTACACGTTGTCTCATTGAATCAGAATCCCGAGTTCTCCGGACCCGTGCCTCAGGATTTGGAATCAGCGCTCGAGGCACGCTTCCCCCAGCATTCCCGCATCGGCAACTTTATTGTAAGATGGCGCGACTGATCCGTGTCAACGCCATGATGGAGCACACCGGGGCCTACCGTCTCTGGCAGGCGCCGTTTGCCGAGGCGAAGCTGGCACCCATCTTCCGTCACTCCAAGTGGACCTCGATCCGCCGCGTTCTCGACGTAGGCTGCGGACCTGGCACCAACACCAGCCACTTCACCGAGAGTGACTATCTCGGTGTGGACTTCAACCCCGCATACATAGACTACGCCCGGAGTCGGTATCGCCGCGATTTTGTGGTCGCTGACATTACCCGGTATACAGTCCCGGAAGGCCAGCGCTTTGACTTTATCCTTGTCAATAGCCTTCTACATCACATCGACACTGAGAATGTTCGCCGCATCCTTTCCCACCTTTGTAGCCTGCTTACCGAGGATGGCTTCGTCCACATATTGGACCTCGTACTCCCCGAGCAGCGATCGGTCAGCCGCCTGCTCGCGCAGTGGGATCGTGGTGACTACCCTCGACCGCTTGCCGACTGGCGCAATCTCTTTGAGCAGTCGTTCGAGCCGGTTGTCTTTGAGCCATACCGTCTAACCGGCCTGGGGCTTACTCTCTGGAACATGATCTACTTCAAGGGGAGCGCGCGAAAATGACGGGCCCAGCCCCTCGAGTATCCGTCGCCATTCCGCTGTTCAACGAGGAAGTCGGAATCCACCAGCTGCTCGCGCGCGTCTGCGCGGTCCTCGACAGCCTTCCTGGCGGCCCGCATGAACTTGTTCTGGTAGATGATGGAAGCACTGACCGCACAATTGCGCTCCTCGAGGCTGCGTCCAAGGAAGATTCTCGCCTTATCATACTCAAACTGTCCAGGAATTTCGGTCACCAAGCTGCTCTGTCCGCGGCGTTGGATCACGTAACGGGGGACGTGACAATGGTGCTGGATGGCGATCTGCAGGATCCACCTGAACTCATTCCGCAGTTCCTTCAGCTGTTTGCGGAAGGGAACGATGTCGTGTATGCGCAACGCTTAAATCGCAAGGAAAGCTGGGTGCTGCGCACTGTGTATTTCTGCTTTTACCGCGCTTTTGATCGGCTGTCCAGCACTCATGTTCCTCTCGATTCAGGCGATTTCGGTTTGATTTCGCGGCGTGTGGTGGATTTGATTCGCCGCATGCCGGAGCGACACCGCTACATCCGCGGAATGCGAAGCTGGCTCGGATTTCGCCAAGCCGCCTTGCGAGTCGATCGGCCGCCGCGATACGCGGGTACGACGAAATACACGTGGCGCAGGCTCCTTACTTTGGCGTTCGATGGAATATTCGCATTCTCCATCGTGCCGATTCGTACGACTCTTGTCTTCGGAGTTGTGGCTGTCTCGCTGTCGGTCGTTTTTGGACTATACGCGCTGTACGCCAGGATATTCATGGGCGGCGACCCTCGTGGATTCACTGCGCTCACGTTGCTTATTATCTTCCTGTCCGGCGTGAACCTCTTCTTCCTGGGGATTATTGGAGAGTATGTTGGACGCGTTTACGAACAAAGTAAGGGCCGACCGATTTATGTGATCGATCGCATTGTTCGAAATCAGATGGACTTGTCACGTGATCAAACATCCGCGATCGAGGATACGCCATCACCACAGCCTGCGGAAGCCGAGTAGCACGGCGTGCAGCCAGATTATGGGCAAGCGTATCGCGAGCTGTACCAGCGACACTGGTGGTGGCGGGCACGGGAGGACTGGATCGTTGCCGTTCTTCGACGTCTAATGCCTGACGGCGGTCACCTCTCAATTCTCGACATAGGCTGTGGCGACGGTCTGTTCTTTGACAGTTTGGCCGAGTTTGGGCAGGTGGAGGGGCTGGAGCCGGACGCGACACTCGTCAACCCAGATGGTCCGCATCGGGCTCGCATCCATGTACAGCCGTTCGACGAACGGTTTCAGGTCACCAAACCGTACGACTTAGTCCTCATGCTCGATGTTCTCGAGCACATTCCGGATCCGGTCTCTGCTCTGAAGCGCGCGTTAGCGGTCCTCACCCCGCAGGGGACGTTTGTCGCCACGCTGCCCGCCTTTATCGGACTCTGGACGAATCACGACGTCATAAACGAACACATCACTCGGTTCGATAAGCGATCGTTTGCCGATATCGCTTGCGCGGCCGGACTCCGAGTTGATAGGTCATCCTACTTCTTTCACTGGACTTATCCGGTGAAGCGTCTCATGCACTTCGCCGAGCCGCTCATACACTCCAAGCCGAAGCCACCCCGAATCCCTGCCAGAGCGCTCAACAGGGGATTGTATGCATTCTCTCGTCTGGAGCAGAACCTTCTGGGCCGTGTGTCCATTCCGTTCGGAAGCTCCCTGCTCATCGTGGGCGGCCACGCTTCCGAGCCGAAGCCATGACGTCAATCTCATGCGCGTTGCAGATGGGTTGGATGACGCCCGTACGACAAATTGCGTGCCTAGCGGTCATTCCGTATCCGTCCCGTATAGCAGCCAGCGCAGGCTGTCATCGCGACTGCCCCGTATCATCCCTCTGGCAAGCCCTTGCAACAAGTCTTCGCAACCTTTCGTCTGAACGCCGCGCGTCGCACGATCGAATCGGAATCGATGATCATTTGTCTGGCATGGCGCGATCGTGAAAAGCGTCATTGGCGGAATGCATCACCGATACATAATGGGACGTCGTGTCCGCATCCTCAGCGACTATCTGCGCAGCCGCATCCCGCAGGACTCGAGTGTCCTGGATGTGGGCTCGGGCGACGGCACCATTGCCAGAACGATCGCCGACGCGCGCCCTGACATCAGCGTCGAGGGAGTGGATGTCCTGGTCCGGCCGGCCACCGCCATTCCCACAAGGCAGTATGACGGGCTGCATCTCCCCTTCGACGATGACAGCGTGGACGTCGTCATGCTCGTCGATGTGCTGCATCACACGCCCGACCCTGGCGCGGTGCTGAGAGAAGTGGCGCGCGTGACACGCGACAGAGTCCTGATCAAGGACCACCTCACCGATCGCTGGGGCAGCGCGCCCATCCTGCGATTCATGGATTGGGTAGGGAACGCTCCGCACGGTGTGGCGCTGCCGTACAATTATCAGTCGCGGACACAGTGGCTGGCGCTCTTCGCGCAGGCCGGACTCCGCATCCAGGAATGGCGTCAGGGTCTCGATCTGTACCCGCCGCCCGCATCGTGGGTGTTTGGCGGTTCGCTTCACGCCCTCATTACCGCTGTTCCTGCGCCAACCTGATGCGCCCGGAGCGCGCCATGCCGGCCGCGCTTCAACTCTCCAACCATACTGCTCTGCCCGCGTTGCGTGCCGATCGCAAGCCTCGTCCTGATGACGTGCGGGCCGGCGGCCCCCTCCTGATCTCCTGAATCGAATCCACATGACAGCCTCGCTTGTCGAGTGGCAATCGGCGCGAGCCACCCGGGCTGCCGACAGCCACCCCGAAATCAGCATCGTGATGCCCTGCCTGAACGAGGCGGACACGCTGGAGTCGTGCATCCGCGCGGCGCAGCAGGCGCTCGACGAGCACGACATCAGCGGGGAAATCGTGGTCGCCGACAACGGCAGCACCGACGGCTCGCAGGACATCGCGCAGCGACTGGGCGTGCGCGTGATCGCGGTGGCCGAGCGGGGATATGGCAGCGCGCTCATGGCCGGCATCGCGGCGGCTCGCGGGTACTACGTGCTCATCGGCGACGCCGATGACAGCTACGACTTCTCCGAGATCCCGCGGTTCCTCGACAAGCTGCGCGACGGATACGACATGGCGCAGGGCTGCCGGCTCGAGTCCGGAGGCGGCACCGTGCAGAAGGGCGCCATGCCGCTGCTCCATCGGATCTGGGGCAATCCCATGTTCTCCGCCATGGCGCGCATGTGGTTCCGCGCTCCCATTCACGACGTGCAGTGCGGCATGCGCGCGTTCACGAAGGAACTGTATGGCCGGATCGAACAGCGCTGCACCGGCATGGAGTTCATCTCGGAGAACATGATCAAGTCCTGTCTCGCCGGTGCACGCATTGCCGAAGTGCCGATCACGCTCCGGCCGGACGGACGAAAGGCCCACCCGCCACACCTCAAGACGTTTCGCGACGGCTGGCGGAATCTGCGATTCTACCTGATGTTCTGCCCGCGCTGGCTCTTCCTCATGCCCGGCATCCTGCTCATCGCGCTCGGCATGATCGGATACGGCATCGCGTTGCCACGGCTTCGCATAAGCGGCATCACGTTCGACGTCCACACGCTCCTGTTCGCGAGTCTCGCCGTCATCTGGGGCTATCAGTCCGTGATCTTCGCGGTCATGACGAAGGTCTTCGCGATCGCCGAGGGGATGCTGCCGTGGGACCGCCGCATGACGCGACTGTTCGAGGTCGTGAATCTGGAGCGTGGTCTCCTGGCGGGCACCGTCGTCATGGCGATGGGACTCTCGCTGCTCGTGGTGGCCGTCACCAACTGGTATCACGCTCATTTCGGCGACCTGAACTATCCGAGCACGCTGCGTCTCGTCATCCCCGGCGTCACGCTCGCGACCATTGGATTCCAGACGATCCTGTCGAGCTTCTTCATCAGCATTCTCGGGATGAAGCGGCGGCACGGCACGTGATCCACGCGCATCACGCACACGCCGTGCAGCGGCCGGCCGCCCCATGAGCTACATGTTCATGCATCGCGCGATCGCGGTGGCCGCGGTGCTCATCGCCCTCCTGGTGGCGCGCCGCTGGGCGCCCGCGACGCTCCTGGACCGGCTTTCCTCCGCGTTGAGGTGGCGGTGGATGCCGGCGGTTGCCGGTGTCGCGACGGCGATCATCATGGCCTGGGTCTGGGGTTCACTCCGTGGAGCACCTGTCTTTCACGACGAGATTGCCTACCTCACCCAGGCCAGGATCTACTCCACATTCCATCTGTACGCCGCGGCGCGGCCACTGCCCGAGTTCTTCGAGCAGTATCACATGTTCGTCACGCCGCACTTCATGGCGAAGTACCCACCGGGGCAGCCGCTGCTGCTCGTGCCTGGCATCTGGCTCGGACTGCCGGCGCTGATGCCGCTCGTGTTCGCCGGAATCACCGGGGCGCTCACGTTCGCCCTGGCCCGCCGCATCGCGAACGAGTGGGTCGCGCTCGCTACCTGGATGTTCTGGACCACCGCGCCGGGCATCATGCAGTTCCTCCCGTCCTACTTTTCCGAGACGACTACCTGCGCGCTCTGGCTGCTTGGCTGGTGGTCCCTGCTGCGCTGGCACAAACAGGGTGGACAACGGTGGCTGTTGCTCCTCACCGCGTGCATCGGCTGGGGAGTACTCACCCACCCCTTCATCTGGCTGCTGTACGCCATCCCCACGGCAGTGGTGGTGCTCGTCACCGTCGTGCGCCGCGCACAATGGCGCGATCTCGCGTACGCTGTCGCGCTGGGAAGTGCCTTCATGGGCGTGCTCCTCGCGTGGAACACAGCAACCATGGGGCATCCGCTTCGCTTCCCATGGAGCGTCTACGCCCGGACCTATTTCCCGGTCGACGCAATGGGTTTTGGCGTGGACAGTACGCCTCCCGAACGCGTGCTGCCGGAGGACATGGTGCGGTTCGCATCAACGGTTCGCTGGCTGCACGAGCAGCATACCATAGCCGCGGCGCCCCGGCAGCTCATGCGGCAGCTGGAGATGTTCGGGAGCGACGTCTGGGGAGACTGGCGCTATCCGCTGGGCGTGCTCGCGCTGCTCGGTCTGGCCGGCATCACGGCGGAGCTGGCGTTCGCCCTGGCGTCGGCGGCCGTCGTGATCGGTGGCTTCCTGCTCTACGCGCATCCCGCGAACTGGACACTCTATTATCTGGAAATATTCCCGGTACTGGCGTTCATCCTCGCCGTCGGGATCTGGCGGTTCTTCACCGTGCTCGGCAGCCCGACGCCAAAGGCGCGGGACGTTTTCGCAGTCGTGCCCTCCCGTCAGGCCGCGATGGGCATCCTCATCAGTGGCGTCCTCTTTCTCCCGCTCTATCATTCGTCCGCTCGGATGTCGAGACAACTGCACCGGCTGCATGCGTCGCAGACGGATATCTTCTCGTCCTATCTCGCGCAGCTTCCGGGCGAGCGGGTCACGGTGTTCGTGAAATACAGCCCGCACCACGACCCGAACTTCACGCTCATCTTCAACGACCCGGATCTCGGCCAGGCACGCGCGTGGAGAGTCTTTGACCGCGGTGCCGATGACATTCGCCTCATTCGTCTGGCACCGGATCGCGTTCCGTATCTCTACAACCAGTCCACCAACAGCTTCGCGCGCATGGATACCCTCGTCACCGTCGCGCATGCCACCTCGAATCAGGATACCGGAGTTGCGCAGACGCGTTGAACCCCTCTGGCTCGTAGCGCTCGCCCTTTCGTGCCTCGCGTTCCTCCCCATCGCCAACTGGATCCCCGGCGGACACCAGGCGCCATGGTACGCGGCCGAGCGCTCCGCCTGGATCAGCGGCACCGCCATCGCGCTCGGCGTCGGCATCGTGCTCGCGATATTCTCGGGCAAGATTGCCTGGCTCTGGCGAGAGGGTGCCACGGCACGGGCGGCGGCGCTGTGCGCACGGCGCCCGGCGCTCACGGCGCTGCTGATTGCCGGCGTCGCGCTGCTCGTCTACTCGGTGATCGCCCGCGTCGTGCTCGCGGGTCGTCCGCTCCTGATCGATGAGATCGTGCAGATGGTGCAGGCCAACATGCTGGTCCATGGCCGCCTCTGGAATCCGGTTGACGCGCACCCGGAATTCTTCAGCAGCATGCACATCGTGGACACCAACGGCCGCTACTTCTCGCAATTTCCCATTGGCGGACCGGCCATGCTCGCCATCGGCGCGCTGCTGCATGCGCCCTGGCTCGTGGGCCCGGTGTTCGGCGCGCTCACAGTGCTGGCGTTCGCCTGGTACCTGCGAGCCGCCGAGCCGCATGCGGGCGTGACACTCGGCGCGCTCGTGATTCTCGCGTTCGCGCCCTTCACGGCGTTCATGGCCGGTTCGCACATGAATCACGTCACGGTGCTCACGTGGATCGTCGTCGGCATGGCGGCCACGGCCTGCGTCGTGTCGTCCGACAGACCTCGTCCGTGGGTGGCGTTCGCGAGCGGACTCGCCTTCGGCATCGCGGGAACCATTCGCCCGGTTGACGCGCTCGCCTTTGCCCTTCCCGCCGGCGTCTGGTACCTCGCTCGTGCACTGCGCTCCCGCAGCCGCTGGCTGGACGCGCTCCCGGCCGCGGCGGGCGTCGCGCTGCCACTCGTCATCCTGCTGTGGGTCAATGCTCGCACCACTGGCGCGCCATTGCTCTTTGGCTATGAGCAGCTCTGGGGGAAGAGTCATGCACTGGGCTTTCACGCCGCGCCGTGGGGAATGCCGCATACGCCCGCGCGCGGGCTTGAACTGGTGAATCTGTACTTCCTCTGGCTGCAGTCGTACTTCCTCGAGACGCCGGTGCCGTCGCTCGTCGCGGCCATCGTCGCGCTGGCCCTCGCGCCCAGGCTGGATCGCTTCGACCGCTATCTGCTCGCCAGCTCCGCGCTGCTCATTGCGCTCTACTTCGCGTACTGGCACAAGGGTCTGTATCTGGGCCCGCGCTTCATGTACGCGCTGCTCCCCGCCCTGGCGCTCTGGACCGCACGCTTTCCCGGAGCGATACGTCACCACTTCGGCACTGGCCGCGTGTATCGAACCGCCATGTACACGGCGCTCTGCGCGCTGCTCATCGCTGCCGGCGCGCTCGTGCCGCTGCGGGCCAGCGAGTACAGCCAGGGACTGCTCACCATGCGCTGGGACGCGGACAGCGCGGCGGCCGCTGGCGGCGTGCAGCACGCGCTCGTGTTCGTCCGCGAAAGCTGGGGCGCCGAGCTCGTCGCGCGACTCTGGGCACTCGGTGTGACCAGGCCGGAAACTGAGCTGCTGTACAACACCGTGGATGCCTGTGCGCTCGAACAGCGCATCACGCATCTCGAAACCGACAACGTGCGCGGTGAGGCGGCGTATGGGGCACTGCGGCCGCTGCTTGCCGACTCGGCGCGCACGGTGGCGTCCACGTTCTCGCCCGACACCACCGAGCGCGCGCTGCCCGGCATGTCGTATCCCCCTGTATGCACGAGCCGGATAGAGGAGGATCAGGAAGGCTTCACGCTCTATCCGCCGCTGCTGCTCGCACACGGCGGGCGGAACATTTACGCGCGCGACCTCGGCGCCCGCGACACGCTGCTCATGCAGCGCTACCCCGGCCGGCCCGTGTACATTCTCAAACCGGCCAGCTCGGATGTAGGCGACATGCCGCGCTTCTATCCCATGCAGCGCCAGGCACTGCGATAACCTCGATGTCGCTTCGCATGCGCCGCGTGTCCTTCACCGTCGCGGCAGTCGTCATTGCCTGCCTCGCGTTCCTCCCCATCGCGAACTGGATTCCGGGCGGCGCAAGCGCCCCGGGCTATGCGCAGAATGGCACCGACTGGATCTATGGCAGCGCCATCGCACTCGGCGCCGGGCTCATTCTCGCGATCTCCTCCACATCACGCGGACTGAAGTGGCTCTGGCACAACGACGCCATGGCCCGCCCTATCGTGCTCTTCACACGACGGCCGCTCGCCATATCGATCGGCATCGCGGTCGTCGCCTTCGCCGCGTACGCGCTCATCGCGCGATTCGTGTTCGCTGCACACCCGCTGCTCATCGACGAGATCGTACAGATGGTGCAGGCGAACATGCTGGCGCACGGGCACCTCTCCATGCCCGTCGCCGCGCACCCGGAGTTCTTCAGCGGCATCAACATCGTGGACAGCAATGGGCGCTACTTCGCCCAGTTCCCCGTTGGTGGCCCGGCCATGCTGGCCATCGGGGTGCTGCTGCACGCGCCCTGGCTCGTGGGACCGGTGTTCGGCGCCATGACCGTGCTCGCGTTCTCCGTGTACGTGCGCATCGCGGAGCCGCGCCCCGGCATTGCGCTCGGCGCGCTGCTGCTCCTGGCGTTCGCGCCCTTCACGGCGTTCATGGCCGGCTCGTACATGAACCACGTGACGGTGCTCACCTGGCTCGTGATCGCCATGGCCGCGCTGGCGAAGGTCATGACGTCCGAGGCGCCGCGACCCTGGCTGGCGCTGCTCAGTGGACTCGGCTTTGGCATTGCGGCCACCATTCGCCCGTCTGACGCCGTGGCGTTCGCGCTCCCCGCCGGCGCATGGTACCTCTGGCGCGCGCTGCGCACGCCGGCCCGCTGGAAGGATGCGCTTCCGGCGGCGCTCGGCGTCGCACTGCCGCTCACCATGCTCCTCTGGGCGAACACACGCACCACAGGTTCTCCCCTGCTCTTCGGCTATGAACTGCTCTGGGGAAAGAGCCACGCCATAGGCTTTCACACATCCCCGCTCGGCTTCTCGCACACGCCGCTGCGCGGGCTCGAGCTGCTGAACGACTACTTCCTCCGGCTCCAGACGTTCTTCCTGGAGACGCCCGTCCCATCGCTCGTTCCCGCCATCGCCACACTCGCGCTCACCCGCAAGCTGAATCGCTTCGACCGCTATCTCCTCGCCAGTTCGGCTCTCCTCATTGGCCTCTACTGGGCGTACTGGCACAACGGCTTCTATCTCGGTCCGCGCTTCATGTATCCACTGCTGCCGGTGCTGGCGATTTTCACCGCGCGGTTTTTCTCCAGCGTGCGCGAGCGGTTTGGTGACGCGCGCGCCTATCGAACTGCGGTGTATGCATCGCTCTGTGCGCTCGCCATGGCGCTCGTCATGCTCGTGCCGCTGCGCGCCGCGGAATATGCGTCGCAGTATCCCACCATGAAGTGGAACGCCAACGCCGCCGCCGAGTCGGCCGGCGTACGGCACGCACTCGTGTTCGTGCGCGAGAGCTGGGGCGCGCGCATGGTCGCGCGGCTCTGGGCGCTCGGCGTGACGCGTCCGCAGACTGAGCTGCTCTACAATCATGTGGATGCCTGCCGGCTCGACCTCGGCATCACGAAGGCCGAGCAGAGCGGGCTGCGTGGCGCCGCGGCGTTCGCCGCACTGCGGCCGCTGCTCGCCGACTCCGCGCGCACCATCATCTCGCCGTATTCGCCCGACCCATCGGAGCGGGCGCTGCCGGATACGCCGTACGCGCCCGGGTGCGTGGCGAACGTGCAGGAGGACAACGCCGGCTTCACGCTCTTTCTCCCGCTCCTGCTCGTGCACGGGGGCGACAACATCTACGCGCGCGATCTGGGCGCGCGCGACACGCTGCTCATGAACCGCTATCCGGATCGCCGTATGTATCTGCTCAGGCCCGCGACATCCAAAATGGGTGACCTGCAGCGATTCTATCCGATGTCGAGAGACTCGCTCCCGGATCTCGCCCGCAGCCAGGGAACGCGGCGCTCGATCCAGGCGGGAAGCGCGCCCTCGTTCGGCCGCATGAGCACCATCACCATGGCTGGCAGGTAGGCGCACGCCACGAGAAGATCGCCGCCGTAGTAATTCGCGGAGGTACTCTGCGGATGGGGGTTGATCAGCAGCAGCCCCGCCACGAAGCCGGCATTGTTGAGCGCGGCCAGGACGAGCGCCTGCCGGAAGGTACGCGGAATGACGAAGAGCGGCAGCGTGTCGTAGATCACCATGTTCTGCGGCAGTACGGCGAGCGCCGCGAGCAGCCGCGCTTCGGGGCGGCGCCAGCGCAGAAGTACCAGTGCCAGCAGGAAGCCGCCCCGGTGCAGCAGCGGTATCGTGAAGTGCGGCGCCGCGCGCGTGATCGCAATCCAGTCGCGCGGCCACGAGGGCAGCAGCACCAGGCTTGCCACGATCATCACGATCGCCCCCAGCGCGGCCGCGCCCAGCGTCCGCGCCCTGGGATCGGCCGCAAGCAGCGCGAGTCCAATGTTCGGCTTGGCCGACACGACCCACGCGAGCGCCGGCATGCAGAGCACCGCCGTCATGAGCGGCGACCACTGCGCCGCGACCACCGCCACCATGAAGGCACAGCTCGCGAACAGCGGCAGGCGCACCCACGACTCGCGCGTCAGACCATAGGCGAGGAGCGCCGTGGAGCCGCCAACGAACACGCAGCGCGCCACCGCCACCGGCAGCAGCGCCAGTGGCGATATCAGCAGGAGCGCCGTGGCCGGATAGTAGAGCGGCCAGTCCCACTGAAACGCGCGCCCCGGGCCAATCAACTCGTATGGATTCTGCCCTGACCAGATCGCACGCGCGCCGAACCAGACCTGATCGAAATCGCTGGGCCGGCTGCTGTGCAGGCGATAGATGAGCAGCAGCCCCACGCTGGCCGCGCCAATCGCGATGGCCACCAGCACCCGCGCGCGCCGGGACGGTTGCCGTTCCTCCTTCCCGGCTTCCCGCTTCCCGCTTCCCGGCTTCTCGGCTTCCCGCGTCTCTTCACCCATCCTCGCTCTCCGTGATGAGCCGCGCGCCGCGCTGATAGGTCACGTACGCGTACCCCCACTGCAGCAGCACACTCAGGCGGTTGGTGAATCCGGCGAGATAGAGTATGTGCACGAACAGCCACGTCCACCACGCCGCATACCCCGTGACATGCACTCGCCCGAAATCCGCTATCGCCTTGTGGCGGCCGATCGTCGCGAGATTCCCCTTGTCGAAGTAGTGGAAGTCAGCAGTCGGCTTGCCATCCATGAGCCGCAGCACGTTCCCGGCGGCGGTGCGCCCCATCTGCATCGCGGCCGGTGCGACGCCGGGCACGGGCGTGCCATCCGCCTGCTCGAGCGACGCGAGGTCGCCCACCACGAACACCTCAGGGTGGCCAGGAATGGACAGGTCCTTCTCGACGCGCACGCGCCCGGCGCTGTCCACCGGGGCGCCGAGCGTGCGCCCCACGGGCGACGCGGCGTTGCCGGCGGCCCAGAGCACCGTGCGCGCGACGTACTGCGTGTCATCCAGGTGCACGGTATGATCCGTCACACGGGTGACGCGCGCATTGGTGTGCACCTCCACCCCCAGCTCCTCCAGATCGCGGCGCGCGTGCTCGGCCAGCGACTCCGGAAACGCGGGAAGCAGGCGCGGCCCGCCCTCGAGCAGGATCACGCGCGTCTTCCGCGTATCCACGCGCCGGAAATCCGGATGGAACACGTTCCTGGCCGTGTCGGGAATCATCCCGGCCAGCTCCACACCGGTTGGTCCGCCGCCTACGATGACGAACGTCAGCCATTCGGCCTGCTCCTGCGGATCGTCGCTCTTCTCCGCATTCTCGAACGCGGTGAGAAAGCGATGCCGGATCTCGCGCGCGTCCTCGATGCCCTTGAGCCCCGGCGCGAGTGGCTTCCACTCGTCGTGTCCATAGTAGGATGGCCCGGTTCCCGTGGCCACGATGAGATAGTCGTACGGAAACTCGCGGCCGTTATCGGCAATCACCACGCGCCGCGTCGTGTCCACCCGCGTCACCTGCTCGAGCAGCACGTCGGTATTCCGCTGCTTGCGCAACAGGAACCGGATGGGCGACGTGATGTTCGTCGGCGCCAGCACCGCCGTCGCTACCTGATAGAGCAGCGGCTGGAAGAGGTGATAGTTCGTCCGATCGAGCACCAGCACGCTCGCGTCCGCACGCCCGAGCGCCCGCGCGGCGTAGAGTCCGCCGAATCCGGATCCCACGATGACGATGCGAGGGGGCACGACGGTAGCTGGTTACTGGTGGTTGGTAGCTGGTTTAACTGCGGTGGCTGGTGGCTGGTCGCTGGTAGCTGGTTTAACGACAGTAGCTGGTAGCTGGTCGCTGGTAGGTGGTAGGGCGTGGGAAGTCCAGCTACCAGCTACCAGCTACCAGCTACCGTCCCTAACCTATCTGCACTCCCTCGGCCGCGATCACCGCACGACCTTCCGCCCACCGCGCGCCCACCGTGATGAGCAGCACGAGTACGATCAGTAATACGCTGTACGCCGCCGCGGTGCCGAAGGCGAAGTTGCGGAGCTGCGAGAGAATCTCCATGGAGATCGGACGGTTGGCGTGGGTGAACAGCACGATGCTGGCCACGAACTCGCCCACCCCCATAATCGCGGCGAGCATGGCACCCGCCACCACGCCGGGACGCGCGGCCGGGAGAATCACCCGGCGCAGCGTGAGCCACCAGCTCCCGCCCAGCCCGCGCGCGGCGTCCTCCAGCGATGGGTCCATCTGCCGGAGCGAGCTCTCCGTGGCGCTCGACACGAGCGGAATGCCGCGGATGAAATACGCCAGCGGAAGAATCCAGAACGTCCCTACCAGCAGAACGCGGAGTCCCGCGGCCGAGTTCCGGTCGAAGGTGGACGCGAGGCCAATGGCGATGGCGGTGGCGGGAATGGCCCACGGCAGCGCGACGAGCAGTTCGAGCAGCCTCCGCATGCGGAAGCGACGCAGCACGAGCAGGTACGCGGCGAGGAAGCAGATGATGATGTCCGCGATGGTCGCCAGCGCCGCCATGCCGACGCTGTTGCGAATGGGAACCCAGAGTTGCGGATCGCTCGCGAGATTGCGGAAGTTGTCGAGCGTGTATTCCGGCGGCAGCACCTGCGTGGTCCACGTGCCGTCGCGCGCGAAGGACACGAGCACCACCATGGCGTGCGGCAGCACGAGAATCACGACGAGCACCGCGCCCAGGAAGGGCGCGAGCGTGCGCGACAGGCGCGACTGCAGCGGCGCGCGCTTCACCACGCCCTTGCCCGACATGCTGTAGCTGCGCCGCCGCTCGAACCAGCGAATGCCCAGCAGCGCGATCACTGCCGTCACGGCGAGCACCGTGGTCTCCACGTACACCATGCCCATGGCGCCGTTGAGCTTGGACGACACGATCTGCGTGGAGAGCACGCGAATGCCGCCGCCAAAGATGTACGGCGCCGAAAAGCTGCCCAATGCGCTCATGAAGACGAGCAGCATGGAGCCGGCGAGTGCCGGCGTGAGCAGCGGCAGCGTGATGCGCAGCATGCGCCTGGTGCGCGACGCGCCAAGTCCGGCCGCGGCCTCGTCGAGCGAATTGTCCAGCCGTTCGAGTCCGGCGGAGACGAAGAGAAAGACGTACACGTACATCGTGTACGCGTGCACGAAGATGATCGCGCTCACGCCGTTGAGCGTCCAGGGCGCGTGATCCATGTGCAGCGCATCCTGCACCGCTCGCGTGATGACGCCGCTCTCGCCGTAGAGAAAGAGAAACGCGATGACGCCGACGAGCGGCGGGAGCGCGGCAGGGAGCGTGGCGATCGCGCCGAGCAGCCGTCGTCCCCGGAATTCGTAGCGCGTGAGCAGAAAGGCGAGTGGAATGCCCACGATCGCCGATGCGATGACCGACCCGACGGCAATGACGATGGTGGTGCGCAGCGCCTCCATGTCCGCGGGACTCGCGACAAAGTCGCGCCAGTACTGGAGTCCGTGCTCGAAGCTGCCCGCGATGACCGCGATGTTGGGGAAGACGACGGTCCAGAGGAGCAGGGCGACGAGCAGGTAGGGAAGCGGCGCGCGGAGCGCGCCTGCGGGAAGCGCTCGCCTGTGGCTCGCTGCGGGAAGCGGCGGCTGCGCCACAGGCGCAGCGCCTGCGGGAAGCGCGCTGCGCGCTGCGGGGGAGGCGGGGGAGGTCATACGACAGCTACCGGTTCGCGAATGATCGCGATGCTCACCGTGTCGCCGACCTTGACGTGCCGCTCCGGGGTGTGGAGTTCGACATCCAGATCCGGCGCGAGACGAATGCGGTAGGCGAGGAGGGAGCCGGCGAAGCGGCGCTCCATGACGACGCCGGGCCAGGAGCCGGGCGTGGAGGCGTCCACGAAGCCGATCGCATCGGGGCGCAGCACGGCAGCGACATCGCGGCGGCCGTCGAAGCCGGGCGGCGGACAGGCGCGCAGCCGGCGTGCGACGCCCTGCACGGCGATCGTCACCGTGTCGCCATCCAGTGTGCCGGGAATGAGCGCGGCACGACCGATGAACTCGGCCACCGCGCGCGAGGCGGGGCGGTCGTACAGCTCATCGGGCGTGCCCACCTGCAGGAGCTGTCCCTGCCGAATGAGCGCCACGCGATCGGCCACCGCGAACGCATCTTCCTGGTCGTGTGTCACGAAGAGCGCCGTTACCCCCAGGCGGTGCAGCGTTGCGCGCAGCTCCTCGCGCGTGGAGCGGCGCAGCGTGGGGTCGAGATTCGACAGCGGTTCGTCGAGCAGCAGCACGCGCGGCTCGATGATGAGCGCCCGCGCGAGCGCCACGCGCTGCTGCTCACCGCCGGAGAGCGCCTGCACCGCGCGCCCCGCCGCGCCCTCCAGCCCCACCGACGCCAGCGCGCGCTCGGCCCGCCCGCGCCGCTCGCGCTTCCCCACGCCGCGCGCTTCGAGTCCGAAGGCGACGTTGTCGCCCACCGTCATGTGCGGAAAGAGCGCGTAGTGCTGGAACACCATCCCGAAGCCACGCTTCTGCGGCGGCAGCGCCGTGATGTCCTCGCCATCGAGCAGCACCTGCCCCGACGTCGGCGTCTCGTAGCCCGCCACCATGCGCAGCGTCGTGGTCTTCCCCGACCCGCTCGCCCCGATGAGCGCCATGAGCTCGCCGGCGTTGATGTCGAGGGAGAGGTGATCGACGGCGGCGCGCGTGTTGAAGAGCCGGGTGAGGGCTGCGAGGGTGATGCGGGAAGCGGCGGCCTGTCGGCCGCCTGCGGGAAGCGCCCCGGCGGCCTGCGGCCGCGGGGCTGCGGGAAGCGGCGCGTGAGGCGCGCCTGCGGGAACCGGCGGCTGAGCCTCCGGCTCAGCGCCTGCGGAACTACTCACGACCCACGCTCGCACTCACGCTCACGACCCACGCTCCAACTCACGGTGCCCCCCCGCAGGCGGCTGGCCTTCGGCCCGGCCGCCGCTTCCCGCAGCCCCGCGGCCGCAGGCCGCCGGGGCGCTTCCCGCAGTCGCGCTCCGCGCGACGATTCCCGCAGGCGTGGCAGGCCGAAGGCCCGCCACGCCGCTTCCCGGCGGAATGGGAAATGACTGATCGTGTCGCGCGACGCGTGACACGATCAGTCATTTCCCATTCCGCACGTGCCCGTCCCAATACCGCATCCACTCGTCCAGATGCTGCGCCAGCATGGCACGATCCATCGGCATGGGCTTGATGTCCTGTTTCGCGTCGCGCACCCACTGCGGGAGCGAGTCCAGCGGGATGTCCGTGCGCACCGGAATCCGGTAGAAGTGATTCGCCGCGTACTCCAGTGCGGCCGGCGTCGTCACGAATTCGTAGTACTCCTTCGCGATGTCCGGGTGCTTCGTCCCCTTCACGATCGCAATGGCGTCGACGAGAATGGGTGTGCCGCTCTTCGGGATCACGTACTTCACCGGGATGTGGTAGCGTTCCTGGAGCATCGCCAGGTCCGGCATGTCGAACAACGTGATCAACCCTTCCTGTCGCCCGAGCTTCTGATAGAGAATCACGGGGTTGAGCGTGTACTCCTTGGTCTGCCGATCCAGGCGGCGCAGCCACGCCCACCCCGAATCGGGCTTCCCCGTCTCGCGGATGCTGCGCAGCAGGATCGCGCCGAAGATGGCGCGCATCGTTCCCGATCCTATGGGATCACGAAGGATCACCTTCCCCTTCCACTTCGGGTCGAGCACGTCGTCCCAGTCGTTCGGCGCCGCGGAGTCGCTCACCACCTGACTGTTGTAACCGATCACCTCGGGCGTGAGGTACGTCCCGTACCAGAGATCCTTCGCATCGTGGGACTCGGCGGGCACGGCACCCGCCCAGGTGGGTCGATACGGCTCGAGCAGCCCTTCGCGCCCCGCGCGGTCGAAGATCTCCTCGGGCGCGCCGAACCACACGTCGGCCTGCGGGTTCGCCTTCTCGCTGCGCAGCCGGTCGATCACATCCTGCGACCCCATGTCCACCCACTGCACGTCCACGTTGGGATGCGCCTTCTCGAACGCCGTCTCGTAATACGACAGGAGATCCTTGCCGTGCGGCGAGTACACGGTGAGCACCGTGCGGTGGTCGGAGCTGCAAGCGGCGGCGGCGCAAAGGACAGCGAGGGAAGCGGCGCGCGCAGCGCGCCTGCGGGAAGCGGTCGCCAAAGACGACCTGCGGGAAGCGGCGGCCGGGCCAAAGGCCCGCGCCGCCTCCGGGAAGCGGGCTCCGCCCTGCGCCTGCGTGCGTGGGAAGTAGCGTTGGTACAGCGTGGTGATCAGCCGAACGAACCGGCGAACCGCGACTCTACTCACGATCCGATCCTGCTCCCGCTTTCGCAGGGCGGAGCCCGCTTCCCGCAGGTGCGCTCCGCGCACCGCTTCCCGCAGCCGGCCGCAGGCCGGCGCTTCCCGCAGGCGCGCTCCGCGCGCCGCTTCCCAGGAGGTTGACAAACAACCGCACGCCACCCGGCACGCCCGCGGGCACCTGCCGGAACAGCGCCAGCGTGCAGTACACGTACGTACCCTTGCCATACTGCGTGACGAGCAGACTCGCGTCGTTCGCGGCTTCGCCCGGGTCGTTCATGGACAGCACGGTCTCATAGTGCTTGTCGAACGTGCTCGGCATGTACGTCGAGCGTTCCTGGACCCAGCCTTCCCAGTCCGTCGCGCCGATCCGGTTGGGCCAGGTGAGCAGCGGACTATCCTTGCGCAGCACGCGCACGGGCGCGGCTTCCTCCGTCACGCGCGCGGCGGGGCGCGTGAGCGTGATCGGCCACGGCATCATCCCCGGCTTCGTCATTTCGTTCTGGCCGTACTGCACGACCATCGTGCCGCCGCGCTTCACCCAGTCGAAGAGCCGCCCGTTCATCGCGGCGAGCCCGGGGTTGGCTTCGTACGCGCGCGGGCCCACGACGATCGTCGTAAAGCGCGAGAGATCGGTGCTCGCGAGCGTCGCCGGATCGAGCACCGTGAGCGCAATCCCGAGTTGCGGCAGCATGGGCGCGACGTTGTCGCCCACGCCCGGGATATAGGCGACGTTGAGCCTGGCCGGCAGCGCGACGTCGATCGCGTGCACCGACATGCTCGCGTCGTGATACAGCTTGCGCGGGCGGATGTGCGGATACTCGATGGACACGTATCCCGTGCTGTACGTCGCGCCGCCGCTCTTCGCGACGGCGCTGATCTCGTGTGCGCCGGCGGCGAGCGAGCCGCGCAGCGTGAACGTGACGGTGGCGGCGCCTTCCTGGCCAAGTGTGACGGTGCGGCTCGCGGAGTCCGCGCGCAGGCCGCGCGGCAGGTCGAGCGACACGGTCACGGTGCGCGGCGCGGTGAGCGCCGAGCGCAGGTGGACGCGTACGGTGCGCGTGAGCTGGGCGCCGGCACGCGCGATTTCCACGTTCCGATCGAGCGTCACCGCCACGGGCGGCACCACCATGAGTGGCCGACGCACGTCGCCGAGCACCGGATCGCCGTACTCGTGCACGATAGGCACCTGCGTCACGAGCGCGCCGCTGTCGAGCGAGACCGGTACACGGAGCCCCGCGTCGCGCTCATCATCGCTCTCGCCGTTCACGGGCACGGTGAACATGTCGCCCGCGCGCGGCGCGGTGAGCCACCAGGGCTGGGTGAGTGCGCCACCGTGCTCGTAGATGGTCATGGTGAGCGAGCTGTCGGGCAGGATCTCGGGGTCGGCGGCGAGCCGCGGCCCGAGGTCCGCGCTCACCGGCAGCGTGCCGCGGTTGTACACGGTGATCTTCACCGGCAGGGAATCGCCCTGCGCCACCTCGTCACGATCCACGTCGGCGTCGATGGCGATGCCGCGCGCGAGGAGGATCGCGCGTGTCACGCGCTGGAGTCCGTCCCGCACGGACGTGACGACATCGACGTTGGCACTGCTGTCCGCGGCCTCGCGCAGTGCAAGGTCGGCCAGCGCTGCGCGCATGCGCTCCAGCGCGCCGAGTCCCGTCTCCGGCTTGTAGAGGTCGAGGGTGTGCTGCGCCTCACGCGACGCGGCCAGCGCCGCCTGCACATCCGCGCGCTCGTCCGCGGTCGCGACTTCCGTGCTCAGCCGGTTCCACGTGGTGTCGATGCCGTCGAACGGGGACTGCTCCTGCTTCGCGTTGGCCGGCGCGTCCACGCGTGACGCTTCGCGCGCGAGCGAGCCCGCGATGTAGCCCTTGCGCTGCACCATGCCGAAGCCCTGCGATTTGTGCTGCGACCGGCTCTGCGCCGCGATCTGAGCGTACGACTCGCCCAGGAGCGGGCTGTACTCGCCCGCGTCATACGAGAACGTGGCGCCCTGTCCCTGCCAGTAGCTCCGCGTGCGATAGAACTTGAGCGGCGTCCACGGGCCGAAGCCCGCCGTTGCCGCGCGCGGGAAGCGCACCGTGTCCATGGCCGCGTCGTACGCCTCCTTCGCGACGATGCCGGCCACCTGGTGATGCCCGTGTCCGTCGCGCGGCGTGCCCGAGAACACGGACACGATCACCTGCGGCCGGAACGCGCGCACGACCGTCACGACGTCCTTCAGCACCGAATCGTGCGGCCAGTGCTGGAACGTCTCCGCCGCACTTTTGGAGAAGCCGAAGTCGTAGGCGCGCGTGAAGTACTGGTGGGCGCCGTCAATGCGCCGCGCGGCGAGCAGCTCCTCGGTGCGGATCACGCCCAGCTCCTCGCCCAGCTCGTTGCCAATGAGATTCTGTCCGCCGTCGCCGCGCGTGAGCGACAGGTACGCGACATCGATGTGGTGCCCCTTGGTGAGCCACGCGATGAGGCGGGTGTCCTCGTCGTCCGGATGCGCGCCGATTACCAGCACGCGCGTTTCAACGGGCAGCCCTTCCACGAGCTCGCCCAGCGCGCTCGCGCCGCGTGCCTGGCAGTGGAGGGCACGCGGCGCGGCGAGAGCAACGGCCAGAAGAGAAAGAGCGAACGCTCGGTGCATGGGCGGACTCGGTTGTCGGTTGTGACCGGTACCGGCCTGCGCCGGCCGGCACGCTACACCCGCACGGCCACGGGCAGTGTCAGGGCATCGGTGACGATACGCGCCTGCTGCTCCGCGTGCGATGACGCGTACCCTTCCGCCGGGCTGGCGCGCTCTGGACGACCAACGTAGCGAATGGGCAGCGCGTTCCCGACCGCGGCGCGAAGACGCGGCGCGACGAACGTCCACGCACCCATGTTGCGCGGCTCCTCCTGGGCCCACACCACATCGTCAATCGCCGTGTAGCGCTCGAGGATGGCGGTAATGGCCGCGTGTGGCCATGGATAGAGCTCCTCCACGCGCACGATGGCGACACCCGGCGTACGCTCGTGCGCGATGAGATCGTAATACAGCTTGCCGCTGCAGCAGACGAGCCGCCGCACCTGATCCGGCGCCGCCGCGGCCGCGGCGTCATCCATCACGGACTGGAAGGTGCCGCTGGTGAGCTCGGCGAGATGCGACGCGGCCGCCGGCAGGCGCAACAGACTCTTGGGTTGCATGAGCACGAGCGGACGCCGCTCCCCGAGCAGCGCTTGGCGGCGCAGCACGTGGAAATACTGCGCGGGCGTGGACGGATACGCCACGCGGATGTTCTGCTCGGCGCTCAGTTGCAGAAAGCGCTCGAGGCGCGCACTGGAGTGCTCGGGTCCCTGTCCTTCGTAGCCGTGCGGCAGCAGCAGCACCAGCCCGCTGTCCTGTCCCCACTTGGCGTGGTCGGACACGATGAACTGATCCATGATGGGCTGGGCGACGTTGGAGAAGTCGCCGAACTGGGCCTCCCAGAGGACGAGCGTATCGGCCGCGGCCACGCTGTAGCCGTACTCGAACCCGAGCACCGCCGTCTCGGACAGCGGCGAGTTGTAGATCTCGAAGCGGCTCCGCCCCGTGGCGTCGGCAATGTGCTGGAGCGGCGTGTACGTCGCGCCCGATTCGTGATCGTGCAGCACGGCCTGCCGGTGCGAGAACGTACCGCGTTCGGCGTCCTGCCCGCTGATGCGCACCGAGGTGCCCTGCACGAGCAGTGAGGCCCAGGCGAGCGCTTCCGCGTGACCCCAATCGATGCCGCCCGCTTCGCCCACCGCCGCACGGCGGCGCTCGAACTGTTTGGCCAGCTTGGGGAGCGGATGAAAATCGGAGGGCCAGCTCAGCAGCCGCTCGTTGAGCGAGATGAGCACATCGGCGCAGACGGTGGTATCCACCGCCGGCAGCGGATTCTCCACGCCGTGGTTCCCGTTGCCGTGTTCCGCGGGCGCGGCGGTCGCCTTCACCTGCTTGAGGATCTGGTTGAATTCCGCCTGCACCTCGTCGTCCACCCGTTTCACGTCGTCGGGCGCGATGATCCCCTCGCGCACCAGCCGCTCTCCCCACACCAGGCGAGGGGTCGGGTGCGCCTTGATGGCGTCGTACAGCCGGGGCTGCGTGTATGCCGGCTCGTCCGTCTCGTTGTGCCCGTGGCGGCGGTAGCCGACGACGTCGATGAGGAAGTCCTTGCCGAAGCGCTCGCGATAGGCGAGCGCGAGCCACACGACCGCGACGCAGCTCTCGGCGTCGTCGCCATTCACGTGGACAATGGGTACTTCGAATCCCTTGGCGAGATCGCTCGCGTAATACGTGGAGCGCCCGTCGCGCGGGTCGGTGGTGAAGCCCACCTGGTTGTTGACGATGATGTGCAGCGAGCCGCCCGTGCTGAAGCCACGCAGGTGCGAAAGGTTGAACGTCTCCGCCACCACGCCTTCGCCCGGGAACGACGCATCACCGTGGATGAGAACGGGAAGCGCGCCCGTCGTGTCGAAGCCGGACGTGTTCTGCGCGGACCGCTGCCGCGCGCGCACCGTGCCCTCCACCACCGGGTTCACGAACTCGAGGTGGCTGGGGTTGGGGAGCAGCACGACGTCCGCCTGCTCGCCGCCGGGAAACGTGCGCCGGGTGCGCGCTCCCAGATGGTACTTCACGTCCCCCGTGTCCGCCGCGGCGCTCGCCGCGTGGCGTCCCTCGAACTCCTCGAACACCCGGGCCACCGGCTTGTCCAGCACGTGCGCGAGTACGTTGATGCGCCCGCGGTGCGCCATGCCGATCACCACTTCGCGCGCGCCCGCCATGGCCGCGCCGTTCACGGCCGCATCAAGCATGGGAACCAATACATCCGTGCCCTCGATGCCGAACCGCTTGTAGCCCTGATAGGCCATGCCGAGGAACCGCTCCAGCCCGTCCACTTCGCTGAGACGGCGCAGCACGTTTTTCTTTTCCTCGGGCGTCATGGTGCGGCGCATTCCGCCCTGCTCGATCACCATGCGGAACCACTCGCGCTCGGCCTCTTCCTCGATGTACTCGAACTCGAATCCGATGGTGGACGAATAGAGCTGGCGCAGCCGCGCGACGGCATCGGCCGCGGTGGCATCCTGGTCGAAGCCCAGCGCGGCGCCGGGAATGGTAGCGAGATCGGCGTCGGTGATGCCGTGAAACTCGGGCTTCAGCTCGGCCGCGCTCAGCGGGGGCGAGCCGAGCGGATCGAGCTGGACGTCGAAGTGGCCGTAGTGGCGCACGGCCTGCGCGAGCGCCGCGGCGCCGGCGACCTTGCGGAGATAGGCCGGGTCGGCGGTGGCGCCGGCGGCACCGGCTACGCCTGCAACAGCAGCGGCTGCGCCGCCAGCGGCGGCCGGCGCTTCGGTGCGGGCAAGGGAGTGCGCGAACTGGAAGAATTGGCGCCAGGACTCGTCAACGGAAGCGGGATCGCGCAGGAAGGACTCGTACAGGCCGGCGACGTACCCGTCGTTGAAGGCGCTGATGATCGGGGTGGACATGATGGTCGTAATCTAATTCCTGCTGCCCCGCGCTGCCGCCCTTGCCCGCTGCCCCGGCCCACTGCCCCGCCCGTAAGAATCGGCAACTACACTGATCGGGAATCGTCCACGCCCGGCCACCCTTCCCTTGGGAATGGGCAATCGGGAATGGGGAATCGTGGGAATGGGAAATGATGAAGCGGGGGGAG
Source organism: Gemmatimonadaceae bacterium (assembly GCA_036278895.1). Lineage (GTDB taxonomy): Bacteria > Gemmatimonadota > Gemmatimonadetes > Gemmatimonadales > Gemmatimonadaceae > JADGGM01. Next base: position 90,079 of record DASUKE010000016.1, on the reverse strand, counting down.
GCGACAGTGAAAAAAAGGCGGTGGGGCGCGGCGCGGGGAGGTCTTCCACCCCGATTCCCCATTCCCGATTGCCGATTCCCAAGGGAAAGGTGGCGGGGCGTGGACGATTGCCGATTCCCAAGGGAAGGGTGGTGGGGCGTGGATCATTCCCAGGGGTGGGTGGCAGGGGTGGAGGAAGATTCCCACGGGCGGAGCAATGAGGAATACAATTGAATATTCCAGTGTGTAGGAATATATTCAAATATTCCTCATTCCGTGATGTAATGGAATAATGCCCCGTGAGACGCCGGCCGCCGCGCTCCCCAATCTCTGGCACCTGTACAACCTCCGGGAGAGCCCGTTCTTCCAGGATACGCTTGGCAGCACGCCCGTGCGGCATCCACTCTCGCTTTTCGTGGATCGCGACGCCGAAGCCCGGCAACTGCTGGCCGTGATCGGCGGGTCAGGATCGTCGCGCCAGGCCATCGCGGGGCCGCCCGGTGTGGGGAAGACCACGCTCGCCCAGTGGGTCAAGGCGCGCGCCATCGAGGCAGATTACTGGGCCACGGATGAGCTGGTCCCGGTATATCCCGGCGACAGCGCTGAGCATCTCCTGGGACGTCTGCTCGGCAATGTCTATGATGCGGCAGTGGCGCAGCGCCCCGCCGCCGCTGACAACCCTGCGCTCCGGGATGCACGACAACTGGTGCGGGTCGCGCGGCTTGAGAGCGTGGGAGGGGGCGTATCGGCGCTGGGAATTGGCGCGAGCCTGTCCCACGGTACGTCGGCCGTGACGCCCACGGGTGCGTTGCTCCTCGATGGTCCCCGCGTGCTTCGTGAACTCCTGGCATTCGTGCGAGGGGCCGGGGCGAAGGGCGTGGTGGTGCACCTCAACAATCTCGAGAATCTGAGTGAGCGGGATGCCGCAGCGGCGGCGGATGTGCTGCGCAGCCTCCGCGACACGGTGTTGTTGCAGCCCGGACTGCACACGCTCGTGGTGGGAACCACCGAGGCCGTACTCACGGTGACGACCGCGCACGCGCAATTGCGGTCCGTCTTTGCCACGCCGCTCGTACTCGCGCCGTTGTCGCCAGACGGTATCAACCGGCTGCTGGCGGCCAGGTACGACTATCTCATGTCGGACAGAAGGCACGCGGCAACGCCGCCGGTTGCGCCTCGCGCGGTCAGTGCGCTGGCGCGGCTCTTTCGCGGAGACTTGAGATCCCTCCTCAAGGCGTTGGACGAAGGCGCCTCGGTGCTCATAGGCATTGGGAGAGGCAAGCCGGGCACCCCGCTCGCCGAGCGTGAGATCCGTCCCGTACTGCAGATCCGGTACGAGCAACAGATGCGCATGGAACTGCCTGAGCCGCGCGTGCTGCAGCTTCGTGCCTGGGCACAGAATGATCCGGCGGCACACGAAACGCAGGATTCGCTGCGCGTCCGCTGGAAGCGTTCGCAGGGCGGCGTCTCGAAGGCGCTGCGGGATCTCATCGTGCACGGCTACGTAGTGGCCCTGCCGCGAACTGCCGGGCAGCCTGCGACGTACGCGTTGAGTGGAGCGAGCCGGCTCATTTTCGGCTAGGAAGAATGGAGTCGATTCGGATCGGCGAATGGGGAGAGCCATGCCGTGTCATACTCGAATGCGGCCGCTTCGCGCCCCTTGGCGGCTGACGCCCACAGCTGGCCGACGAGATATGTGACTCCCTGAAGGTCGGCCAAGACAAAGGCACTCGGCTCACTCATCAGTTTGCCGGCAATGGCTTCACGCGTCTTGGCGGCGATGGCTTGACGCGCGGGAGGTGAATGCGCTGTGGCAACCGCTCCTCCGCGAGTCTCACGCCCCACCGCCCCGCCCGTGGGAATCGGCAATCTTCCTCCGCCCTGCCGCCCTGCCATTGGGAATCGGCAATCGGGAATCGGGAATCGTGGGAATGGGGAATGATGCAGCGGGGGGAAGCGGCGGCGAAAAAAAGGCGGTGGGGCGCGGTGGGGGGAGGTCTTCCTCCCCGATTCCCCATTCCCGATTGCCGATTCCCGATCACCCGCCCACCCAGCGCAGTTTTGCTTCCCCCCGCACTCCAATGGTCCTGCCCCTTCCCCACCCCGATTTACCTTCTCCGCCAATCGGTCGTCTTCTTCCCGAACCGGAACCAGACGGTTCAGGCGCGCGTCGTGGGCAGCGCCAGGACGAAGGTTCCGGGTAGGTGGGCAGGTGGGGACGGCCAGGCGAGGCGGTTGCAATTCACCACGCAGATTGCAAAACGCTAGGAAAGAAAATCGTCCCCGGGCCGGTAGCTCACAGTCAAGACGTTGCAATACAAGCTGTTAGGAAGAACCCGTTGTTTGGCACCGAGCGTGCCTTGGTACCGGCCAGACCCACGCTGGCACCTACTCTCGAGCGACAGGGCTCGCGACCAACCGATCCAGGAGGATCAACACAGATGCGTCTCACCGCTAAGAAGGGCTTCACTCTGATCGAGCTGCTGATTGTCGTGGTTATCATCGGCATTCTGGCGGCGATCGCGATCCCGAAGTTTGCCACCACGAAGGAGAAGGCGTACGTCGCGTCGATGAAGACCGACCTGCGTAACCTCGCCACGGCTGAAGAGGCGTACTTCTCTTCGTACAACACGTACTTCTCCGGTACCGCGTCGAACGTGGCCGGGACGGTGACTCCGCTCAACAACTACGTCCCCTCCACGGGCAACACGATCACCATCACGGGTGCGGACAGCACCTGGCAGGCGGGTTCGACCAACTCCTTCACGGCCAAGCTGTGCGGCGTCAAGGTTGGTGGCGGCTTCCCCGCGACGGTGAACAGTGTGTCGGTAGTGACGGACGGCTCGCCGGTTTGCCAGCCGTAACTCTCTGAACGGGTGAACAACAACGAGGGCGGTGGCTCACTCCGAGCTGCCGCCCTCGTTGCATCATCGACCGCACGGCGCCATCGCGCTCCTCCTCACTCCTCGTTGTGCCACCCTTCCAGCACGTTTGTCACGCGCTCCGCCGTGCGGTCACTCGGCGAATGGAGGATGGCAATCAGGTTTCCCGACTCGATGTAGCGCGCATTGTAAATGGACGGGAGGCCCGTGTTGGTGGTGTCCAGCTTCGCGCTCTCGCGCTTGCGCGCCGCCGCTCCCGAATAGAGATACAGCTCGAGCGTCCCCCCGCTCACGTGCAACACGTGAGCGCTCACTGTGAGCGGCTCGTGGCGCGCGGTCTCTGCCGAGTCCGCTACGACGAGTCCCGCCTCGGTGAGCCGCCGCACGACCTCCGCCACGGTCCACCCCGTGCTCGCCGGCTGTCTCGCGCCGGCGCCCGCCGCCCCGCCTCCGGCCGCAGTCGTTGCACCCGGTGCGTTCGCCTTGCCCGCATGCGTCGCCCCATGCAGTGCCGGCGCCGCGCCGTTCTCCTTCCCGCCCCGGCACCCGGCCAGTACGACCATTGGGACCATCACGGCAACAGCCGCCTGCGCCATCGCTGCGCGCACGCGCATCTCAGAGCCGGGCTTCGTGCTCGTTCACTCGCTCCCGCGACATGCGCGTCCGGCTGGCCACCGCTGACGCGCTCAGCAGCGTGCTCTTCACGTCTGCGCCTTCCGCTGCGGGCAGATAGAGGAAGCTGATGACCGGCCCGTGCCCGACCAGCCGCGCCTCCTCGGGCCGGCGCGTCAGACTCACGGCAATGATGGGGAGCTCGGCCAGCTTTCCGTCCTGCCCCCAGTCACGCAGCAGATCCGGCTGGAGCAGATCGTAATCGCAGATGACAACATCGGGCGAGCCGGCGCGCACCTCGGCGATTCCGTCCTGCAACCCGACCGCCGGCACGCACTCGATGCCCGCCGCCTCGAAGAACGAGCAGAAATGCTCGCTGAGGATTTTGTGTCTGCCGATGCAGATGGCGTTCATGGTTGCTGGTTGCTGGTTGCTGGTTTAACCACGGTTGCTGGTGGCTGGTTTAGCGACAGTCGCTGGTAGCTGGTCGTTGGTTGCTGGTCTAACGACGGTAGCTGGTAGCTGGAAGGCAGTAGCCTGAGCACTCAGGTACCAGCAACCAGCAACCAGCAACTGTCGTTAAACCAGCAACCAGCTACCAGCTACCGTCGTCAACCCGCGTAACAGTACGTGCATCCCTTTTCCTGCGCGCGGTTCACGCCCCACACGCCGGATGGGAGGATCGTGACGCCCGGAATCACGCCGGCAGTCCACTCCTTCTTCGCCGTGTCCTTGTCCACACCGATCGCCGCGCCGCGCATGCCGCTCCAGATGGTCAGTGCCACGTTGCATACGCCGACGATGCCGCCGCGCGACTGGAAGTGCTCCATCTCGGCATCCGGCAGCAGAATGTCGCCTGGCTTGGAGTGGTAGTACGGATTGCGCACCGCGGGCTGCTTCGTGGCGGGATCCTTGATGCCGAATGCCTCGCCCAACTTGTACTTAGCCCAGATCGCGTCCGTAAAGGCAATCGGGATTCCGGAATGGCGCAGCACGACCACCGCTCCGAGGTCACTGTCCTTCACGCCGCTGGCTTCGTTGTTCGTGTTCATGAACACCGTGGGAAAGATCAACGGCATGCCGTCGTTCACCGCGGTGCCGTCGAAGATCTGCTTGTGCGTGCCCTTCACGCTGGGCCAATCCTCGACGCTCGACGGTCCGTGCAGTTCGCGCGCATTCGCCGCGCGCGCCGCAACAGTCTCCGCATGCAGCGTCCGCGGCAGTGCGCCGGCGACGCCGGCGGCGAGTGACGCCGCCGCGAGCCGCTCGAGGAATCCACGGCGGGGAACCTTGTCGAGAGAGTCGATGTCACGCATACGCTGCCTCCAGGTGTGTCGTGAAAGGGTGACGTACATCCGCTCCATCATTCAGTTCTTCGCCTGCGCGCGTTGCGCGTCCGGGGGTCGCGCGCCGAGCGTGGGATAGGCGACGTCCGGCGGTGCGCCGCCCTTTGGCCAGTCGTATTCCTTGCCGGGCAGATCGGGCCGCGGACGCGAGGTGACATAGGCCGCGACATCGAACGCCTGCTGATCGGTGAGCGTGCCGGGTTGATCGTACGGCATGTTGTGCCGGATGAAGCTCGCTGCCGTGCGGAGTCGCGCCATCCCCGCGCCGATGTTGAACGACTCGGCACCCCAGAGCGGCGGCGCGACAGCGGTACCGCCGCCGTTGTCGCCATGGCAGCGCGAGCAGCGCGACGCGAAGAGCATGCGACCCACCGCGGAATCTCCCTTGAGCGGCGTCATGGCGGCGAAGCCTTCGCCCTGCACGTGCGCGCCAACCGGCACGTCGCGCGAGAGAAAAGCGAGATACGCCACGATGTCGCGCAGCGCCGGACTCGTCGCGGGAAGCGGCCGCCCGTTCATGCTGCGCACGAAGCACCCGTTGACTCGGTCCTGGATGGTGATCGTCGCGCCATTGCGCGCACTATACTGGGGAAAGCGCGCATAGACACCGACGAGCGGCGCGGAGCCCGCGCGCATGCCGCCGTCGAGATGGCAGCTCAGGCAGCGCAGCTTGTTGCCGACGTTCGCGGGCAGACTGTCGGGCGTGTGTTCAAGCAGCGCGCGTCCGCGCCGGATGGATGCTCCGAGTGCTCCAGCCGGAATCTCGTTGTCCCCCGGCGCGTGGAGTGCGACGGTGGCCGTGCCACGCTGGCACGCGCTGGCGAGGAGCAGGAGCGCGGGAAGCAGGCGCCTCCGGCGCCTTGCGGGAAGCGCCAGCCTTGCGGCCGGCTGAGGGAAGCGGCGGCCCGGGGCCGCCTGGGGGAAGCGGTCTTCGCCTTGCTGTAACGACACGACACCCTCATCGTGGTGGTTGCCCGGCCCTCAGCATACGTCCGAAAGCCAGGCGACGCCAGCCGTCCGGCCCGGCATTGCTTCCCGCAGGGCGCTCCCGCATGGGAGCCGCCCACTTCCCGCAGGCGCGCGCAGCGCGCCGCTTCCCGCAGGGCGCCACAGGCGCCCGCTTCCCGCGATTCTCCCGCCGGCAAGCCGCGCGACGCGCGGCTCACGCCGGCAGGAGAATCGTGAACACGCTCCCCACCCCCACCTCGCTCTCCACGGTCAACGTCCCACCGAGCAGATTCACCAGCCCGCGCGACACGCTCAGCCCCAGCCCCGTGCCGCCCGCGCGCCGCGTCGTGCGGCGCTCGACCTGCCAGAAGGGCTCGAAGATCCGGTCGAGATATTCCTGCGCAATGCCGATCCCCGTGTCGCGCACGTCGATGCGCACCGTGTCGTCATCACAGCTCGCCGTGAGATCGATCCGCCCGCGCTCCGTGAATTTCACGGCGTTCGACAGCAGGTTCACGAGCACCTGGCGCAGCTTGGCCGGATCCGTGAACAGCGTGTACGGCTGCGCCGGAGGCGTGGCCGCGAGCGTGAGCCGCCGCGCCGCCGCGAGCGGGGTGATGAGCGCCACGGATTCGTCGAGGATCGTGGCGAGCGCGATCGGCGTGGATTCACACCGCTCATCGTCGGTCTCCAGCCGCGAGAAGGTGAGCAGCTCATCGATGAGCTGGAGCAGATGCATGGCGCTCACCTTGATGCGCTCGAGCTGCAGGTGCTGCGCGTCGTTCACCGGCCCGCTCACCCCATCCGCCAGGAGTTCCTCGTAGCCGAGGATGGCGGTGAGCGGCGTGCGCAGCTCGTGGCTCATGACCGCCAGAAAATCCGTCTTGGCCTGATTCGCCGCCTCGGCTTCCGCGCGCGCGCGCTGCTCGGCGTTGAACAGTTGTGCGCGCTCGAGCGCCAGCGCACACTGCGCCGCGAACGCCAGCAGCATGGCGCGATCTTCCTCGGTGAACTCGCGCGCCGCGGGAAAGTTGAAGCTCACCACGCCGCTCACGCGTCCGCCCAGTACGATGGGCATGCCCGCATAGGCCGAGAGCGAGTTCGCGCGCAGGATGGGCGCGAGCCGCGGATAGCGCTCCTCGAGGACCGTGATGGAGGAGAAGAACAGTGGCTCGCCCGTCTGCACGATGTCGCGTCCCGGCGTGCCGCTCTCCAGCGGATAGTGCATCCATTCGCGGATGAGATCCTCCGGATACCCGACCCAGCAGAGCGCCCGGAACTCCTGCCGGTCTTCGCTGAGGAGAACGACATCGCCCGCTGTAGCGCCGAACGCCGGGAGCGCCTGGCGCAGTACGACGGCGCTCACCTCTTCTTCGGCGAGAGCGCCCGAGAGCGCCGCGGTCAGCGACTGCAGCGTCCGCGCACGCGTCTCCGCCCCCCGCGCGAGGCGCACGACCGTCGCATGGTGCTCGTCGCCCACGTGCGGCATCTCCCGCTCGAGCGCCTGCAGCAGCAGCCCGTCGCGGTGCGGCGTGACGTGCAGCTCGACCGGAATGCCCAGCGTGGATGCGTCCACCTGGCGCACGAATGGCGTGCGATGCGACATGGCCCGTTGCAGCTCGCCCCAGAGCGCGGGATTGGGGGCGAGCACCGGAAAATCCCAGATTCTGGCGCCGAGCAGTTCCCCCCGCGCGCAACCCGCGAGCTCGACGGCTCGGCGATTGACGGCGGTGATGCGCCAGTCGCCATCGACGACGCAGATCACGCCCGGCAGCGACTCGATCAGCTCGTCCGTTCCGCTGGAGGCTCCGTGCGAGGCACGCGGTTGAAGGACCGGTGATGACACGTGTGCAATATATGCGGGAAGCGGCGCGCAATGCGCGCCTGCGGGAAGCGGGCCGCTCCCTCACGGGAGCGCCCTGCGGGAAGCGCCGCGCGACGCGCGGCTGGGGGAAGCGGCGGCTGAGCCTGTCGGCTCAGCGCCTGAGGAGGATCAGCAGCGCGGGTCTGGTGCCGATGCGAGGAGGTGCGGTATTGTCGTTCTCATCTCCGGCGCCAGTAATTTTCCCCGTATCCCGTACTCTCCGCAGCCAATTTCCGACGATATGCCGTGGTCCACCAACCGCAGCCGCGCTCAGCGCGGCGCTTCCCGCAGGCGGCCGCAGGCCGCCGCTTCCCTCCAGGCGCTGCTCCGCGCTGCCAGTCGCGGCGAAGACGGAGCGTTCGACCAGCTCTTCACCTGCGTGTACGATGAGCTGCACGGCCTCGCCCACGTCGTGCGCGCTGGCCGGGGAACGGAAACCATCGACACCACCGCGCTCGTCCACGAAGCCTATCTCAAGCTGCTGCCCTCGGCGTCGCTCGAGTGGCAGGACCGCAAGCACTTTCTCGCCGTCGCCGCGCGCGCGATGCGGCAGGTGCTCATGGCGGCGGCGCGTGATCGGCTCGCGCAGAAGCGCGGCGGCGGCGAGATCCAGGTCACCTTCGACGAGGGCGTGCACGGGATGTCCGTGCGCGTGGAAGAGCTGCTGGATCTCGACGACGCGCTGCACCGCCTCGCGCTCCTCGACGAGCGCCAGGCGCGCATCGTGGAATACCGCTTCTTCGCCGGACTCAATGTGGAGGAAACGGCCCGGACGCTCGGCCTCTCCGTGCCCACTGTGAATCGGGACTGGCGCGCGGCGCGGGCCTGGCTGGCGCGGGAGCTCGCCCCCAATGGACGCTGATCGCTGGCGGCTGGTCCAGAAGATCTTTCACGCCACGCTCGAACGTCCCGAGGCCGCGCGCCCGTTCTTCCTGGACCGGATCTGCGCCGACGACGGCGCCCTGCGCGCCGAAGTGGCCTCCCTGCTCGACGCGGACGCGCACGCACCGGGCATTCTCGACGCGTCCGCGTCGTCCATGGCCGCGCTGGTCACGCATGATGAGAGCGACAGCCGCGCCGGCGAAGACGTCGGCGGCTACCGGCTCATCCGCGAGATCGGCCGCGGCGGCATGGGAGTGGTCTATCTCGCGGAGCGCGACGCGCCGCCTGGCATCGTCGCCATGAAGCTCATTCGCAGCGACCTCACGAGTCCCGAGCTCAATGCTCGCCTCATGCACGAGGGACGCGTCCTGGCGCGCCTCGCCCATCCGCACATCGCGCGCCTGCTGGACGTGGGCGTCGGCCCGCGCGACGATCCATGGTTGGCCATGGAATACGTGGACGGTCAGCCCATCGATCGCTACTGCGACGCGCACCGCCTTCCGATCAGCGCGCGACTCGTGCTCTTCGCCACCGTGTGCGGCGCCGTGCAGCATGCACACGCCGGCTTCGTGGTGCACCGCGACATCAAGCCGTCGAACATCTTCGTGACGCCCGCGGGCGACGTCAAACTGCTGGACTTCGGCATCGCCAAGCTGCTGGGCGATGATGCCGGCACGGGCCCGCGCACCAACACCGGCGTACGGCTCATGACGCCCGAGTACGCGTCGCCGGAGCAGGTGCGCGGCGCACCCGTGACGGCGGCGAGCGATGTGTACGCGCTCGGCCTGCTGCTCTACGAACTGCTCACCGGCCACCGCGCATACCGCATCGCGAGCCGCTCCGCGGGCACGATCGAACGCGCCGTGCTGTACGAGGCGCCGCTCGAGCCGTCGCGCGCCGTGGCACTCGCAGAGCGCGACACGCGCGGCGGACGCGATCACGAGGTGACGGCCGAGAGCGCGAGCGCGGCGCGCGGAACCACACCGGCCGTCCTGGAGCGCGAACTCGAAGGCGATCTCGACGCCATCGTGCTCAAGTCGCTCGAGAAGCGGCCGGAGGATCGCTATCCCTCCGCGTGGCACCTCGTGGATGACCTCCGCCGGCACACACACGGTGAGTCCACGGCCGCGCGGCCGCGCACGGCGTAGCGCACGACCCGCACCGCATCACGGCCACGGCATCACGTACCACGTCACCCGCACCGCATCACGCGCACCGCGATCCCGCCATTCCGCGTGCGGAGCAGCGGTGCACACTCCAGCCCGAGCTGCCGCTCGAGTACCCGATCCGCCGTCAGCACGACGAGCGTGCACCCCGGCCAGCCGCGTCGTGCCACGCGGCCGAGCGTGGCGTAGAGGTCGCGCAATGCCGGCGCGTCACCAATGCGCTTGCCATACGGTGGATTGGTCACCAGCCACCCAGGCGCGGCGGGCGGAGTCACCGCGGAGAGCGTGCGCCGGGAAAACTCGATGTCATCCGCCACGCCCGCGCGTTCGGCGTTGGCCCGCGCCGCCTCCACGGCGCCCGCGTCGCGATCCGACGCGAAGATCGGCGCGCGCGATCGCGGCAGCGCGGCGCCATGCGCCCGGTCGAGCAGCGCCTGCCAGATGCGCGCGTCGGCACCGGGCCAGTGCACACAGGCAAAGGTGCGCCTGATGCCCGGCGCGATACGACGTGCCAGGAGCGCGCCCTCGATGGCAATGGTGCCGGCGCCGCACATCGGGTCGAGCAGCGGGGCGCTCGTATCCCAGCCGCCCGCGATGAGAAGCGCCGCCGCCAGCGTCTCGCGCACGGGTGCCTTCGCCGTGGCCTCCCGGTAGCCGCGCCGATGCAGCAGCGCGCCCGACGTGTCGACGCTGATGGAGCACTCATCGTGGAGCACACGAACCACGAACAGTTGTGACTGCGGCGCGGCGGGAGCCCTGTCGCCACCATGGGAATGCGACGCGACACCGGCATCGTCGGCCTCGTCATCGCTGGCGGCAATGTCGCTCGCGCGGATGTGCGTCACGCCGCCGATCGTGTCCGCGCGTGCGGCGATGCCGGCCGCAATGCGCTCGGCAACCGCGCCGGAGTGATAGAGCTTGGACTTGCGGCACGTCACACGAAGCTGCACCACCGTGCCGGGCGCGAGGTAGCGCTCCCAGGCGAGCTGCTTCGCGCGACGCTCGAGCTCACCCAGCGCGCGCGCACGAAAGTGGCCCACGCGCGCCATGATGCGACTCGCGATGCGCGCGTGCAGGTTGGCGCGAAACATCATCTGCTCATCGCCGGGAAACGCGACGCCGCCGGGTTCAGTCGCGCCAGGCATCGCGCCGAGCGCGCGCAGCTCGGCCGCGACGAGCCCTTCCAGTCCGGGAGCGCAGACGGCGAAGAGCTCGAATGCTTGCGCGCTATCGCGCCGCGCGACGCGCACGAGTCTCCTTGCGCGTCTCCTGCTTCCGCGCGCCGCCCCCGCCCTGTCGCTTCGCGGCCGGCGTGCCCGAATTGTCAGCCAGCTCAAGGCTGCGCCAGAGATACCAGCAGGCGACGCTGCTGAACGGCGACCAGGGCGCGCCGATACGCTGCACGCGCTCTGACGTGGGCAGTCCGCGCGTGCGGTACGCACGCTGGATCGCCTTGCGGATGCCGAGGTCGAGGTCCGGCAGCACATCGGGTCGCCCGAGCCGGAACATGAGGAACATCTGCGCCGTCCAGACGCCGACTCCCTTCACCGTGGTGAGCGCCGTGATGATTGCGTCGTCGTCCAGATCGTGCAACGTCGAGAGCGGAACCTCGCCGCACGCCACGCGCCGCGACAGATCCTTGAGATAGCCGGTCTTCTGCCGTGAGAGTCCCAGCGCGCGCAATTCGCTGTCGGGCGTGTCGAGCAGCACCTGGGGCTGCGGCGTGACGCCGCCGAAGCGCCCCAGCAGTCGGGAGTGGATGGTAAAGGCCGCGCTCCCCGAAAGCTGCTGGTACACGATCGCGCGCACGACCGCATCGAAGTGCGTGCCGTCGGCGCGGATCGTGTAGCGACAGGGGCCGACCCGATCGATGACCCGGGCGAGTACCGGATCAGCCCGCTTGAGATGATTGATGGCTTTGCGATGCATGCGTGATAAGGAAAATCACAGCGTGAAAGAGCGGGATGGATATTGCGGTGTCTGATGGCATGGTAGCAACTTCCCGGCGCTTCCGCGGTATCAGAGCGACAGGTCGTCTCGGGGCGGAACACCGTTCGGTCACCAACTCATCTTGCGTGCCTGGCGCGCGCATAGGGACAATCGAGGTCATGAGACCCACATCCAGTGTCGCGCTCGCGTCAGCGCTCGCGGGAGTGTTCGCGCTCTCGGCGTGTTCCAACTCCACGGAGCCCGGTAACCAGAACCCATCGGGCTTTGCGCCCTGCCCATCCGGCGCATCGCCCGTCACCGTGTCACTACCGGTTGGCGGCGTGCAGGTACTGGGCAGTCCGCCGTCGCTCGACTGCGTGTCGCTGTCGGCGACATCAGGTGCAACGTACGTGGTGGTCGCCGGCAATGCGTCGCCCACTCCCGATGACACGATGGCGTACAGCATTTCGGACAGTGGGTCGGGACTGGTCGCACGCGTGCTCAACGATCGCCTCCTGTCGCAGCAGCGCATCGCCGGCGCGCGGGCGAGCGCGGGCCTGTTCTCGAGCATGGCGGAAGGCAGGTTCCGTGCACGCGAGAGCCGTGCGCTTCACCTGCACGACCCCGCCTGGCGTCGCGCGGCCTCCAGCAACATGCTGAACCTGTCGCGTACCGGAGGCGCGGCGCGCATCTCGCGGGCCGTGTCCCTCCCATCGGTGGGCGACACCCTGTCGTACAACGTGCCCAACGCCACGTCGGACAGCGTCTGTACGGACTTCACGCGCCAGCGCGCGGTAGTGAAGGCGATCGGCGCGCATGGCATCATCGTGCAGGACGTGACGTCACCATCGGGCGGTTTCACCACGGCGGACTTCAATTCACTGAGCTCGGAGTTCGACTCCGACATCTACCCCGCGGACACGCTGCACTTCGGGCAGCCGTCGGACATTGACGGCAATGGACACGTTCTCCTGCTGCTCACGCCTCAGGTGAACGCGGGTACGACGCGCGGGTCGCAGGGCGTGTTGAACGGATTCTTCTTTGGCGGCGACCTCTTCCCGCCGAGCCTGTGCCCCGAGAGCAACCTGGCGGAGATCTTCTACCTGCTCGTGCCCGACCCCAACGGGAAGTTCAGCGACGCGCGCACGACGGCCGATGTGCGCCAGAGCATTCGCGGTACCATCGCGCATGAATTCCAGCACATGATCAATCTGGGCGTGCGTATTCGCGACGACGCGCCCGACGAAACCACGTGGATGAACGAGGGGCTCTCGCACTTCGCGGAAGAGCTTGTCGGACGGCGGGAGGATGGGTTCTCGGACATGCAGTCGCTCAACATCAACGATGTCGCGAACAATCTGGATGACTTCAACGCGTTCTACGGACAGAATCTCGGCCGCTTCCGGGAGTATCTCTTCCACCCCAATCAGTACGGGGCCATCAGCGTGTACGCCGACACCAATCTCGCGGTGCGCGGCGCGGCGTGGTCGCTGCTGCGCTGGAGCGCGGACCAGTACGGGAACAGCACGAGCAGTATCGCGCCGTTCACGCGTGCGCTCGTCGCGGGTCCGGACACGGGCGTGGCCAATCTCGTGGCGCACACGGGTGCCTCGATCGACTCGCTCATGGCGGGATGGCTCATGGCCAACGTGGCCGATGACGCGGGCCTCACCGATCTGTCCGATCGTTTCACGTACAAGAGCTGGGACATGACGAGCGCCGAGGAGGGGATCAACAGCGGGCAGTATCCGCTGTCGCTCATTTCGCTCAAGGCGGATAGCGCCCGTGTCGACACGGTCTCGTCCACCGCCGCGCAGTACTACATCGTGTCCTCCAACTCCAGCGCCATCGTGCTTGGCGCGCTCGGCACCGACGGCAAAGCGCTCTCATTCGCGGGCGCGAGGCTGTATATCTTGCGGGTACAGTAGCTGGTGGCTGGTGGCTGGTCGCTGGTCGCTGGTCGAACCACGCTCGTCCAGCTACCAGCTGCCAACCACCAGCAACCGTCGTCAACTTTGCGCCTCTTTCTCAAATACTTCATTCGCGGCCTCATCGTGATCGCTCCCGTGGCGGTCACGGTGTACGTCTGCTGGATTGTCTTTGAGCGGGTGGACAGTTGGCTGGGGTTGCCGATTCCCGGCGCCGGCTTCGTACTCACGGTGCTGATCATCACGCTGGTCGGGGCGCTGGCGTCGAACCTCGTCACGCGCGGCCTCGTGTCATCCCTCGAAGGTGCGATGGAGCGGCTTCCCTTCGTGCGGCTGCTGTACACGTCCACGCGTGATCTGCTCAATGCGTTCGTGGGAGAGAAGCGGCGCTTCGACAGGCCGGTGGTCGTGACGCTCACGCCGGACGGCAGCGTGAAGATGCTGGGATTTGTCACGACCGATGCGCTCGACCGCCTGGGGCTTCCCGGACACGTGGCCGTGTACCTCCCCCAATCGTATGCGTTCGCGGGCAATCTGCTGGTCGTCCCGCTCGATCGTATCCGCGCGCTCCCCGCCGAAAGCGCGGAGACCATGGCGTTCATCGTCTCGGGCGGCGTGACGAGCGAGGAAGTACGGGGAATCGGCAATCAGCCTCTCCCGGTCACCCCACCCCTGGGAATCGGCAATCAGCCTCTCCCGGTGACCCCACCCCTGGGAATCGGCAATCAGCCTCTCCCCGTCAGCCCACCCCTGGGAATCGGGAACCGGGAATAGGGAACCGGGGGAATGGGGAGGCCGATGCCCCATGAAATCGGGGTGGGGAGGCGGGGGGCGGAATGCCTCCCCGATTCCCCATTCCCGTTTGCCCATTCCCCGGGGAAGGGAAGTCGGGGGGACCGGCGGGGAGGCAGCCGTCACCCTGCCGCCAACTGCTCCGTCATGATTTCCAGATCGAATCCTTCCTTCCGCACGCGCAGATCGTAATACAGCAGCGTCGTGACCACACCCACGAAAGGATAGGCAAAACACATGACGATCGCGCTGAGCACGGCCGAGACGGTGGGATTGCGCGACAGCAGCAGGTTCACGGCGAGGCTGAGGATGAAGAACAACCCGAAATAGATCACCCACGCCAGCAGCATCGTCAGCAGCACGCGCCAGATCTGGCCACCGGCAAGGTTCCAGGAGCGGCCCACGGACTCCACCACACCGGTCCGTTCCAGCATGAGCACCGCGGTCATGAACATGGTGCGAAGAATCAGATAGAGCATGGGCGCGATGGCGAGAAGGAAGAGCAGGATGCCCACCGCGACAGGATTGTTTCTGAGCAGCACTCCCAGGACGATGCCCGGAACAAGCACCAACGCGACCACGCCAAAGCCAACGACGATGCTGCGCAGGATGGCCACGCCGATCAACGCCGGAAAGCGTTTGGCGGCACTGGCCAGCGCCTCGGCAACCCGTGTCGTCCCGTTGAGATAGGATTCGGAGACGGCGACGACGATGGCGCCCTCGATCACCGCGGCACAGAGGAGCAGCAGGGCGTTGAGGCCAAGCACGCGCGACACGTCCGCGGGGTTCGCCCCCACGACGACGACCAGAATGATGTACGGCAGCAGGATCACCGCCGCCACGGCCGCGAGCTGCAGGTAGCACTGGCGCAGGACGCGAAACGAAGCGTCAACGATCTCGGTGGCGGAACGAGGCTTCAGTGGCGTGGCTGTCACGGTGTCTCCTGATGAAGAGATCTTGGTGGGTGCTCCCCTCTCTCAAGCAGTCCCGGCCATGTATATTGGTCCCAGTATATTGATACCAATTGAATTGACGAACAGGATCCTGTGAGCGATACGACGCCAGACCACGCGGCGACCCGCTCGTCCACCACCGACGGCCTGCCCATTGCGCCGTCGCTGGGGCCGACGCTGGACGCCACGCACATGCCCCATCAGCGGGCCGAGAACTATCACCGCATCGCGTTCATCAGCGGGCTCGCGATTCTCGGCGCGTTCGGGGCCGGGTTCATCGCCATCGCCCTCATGCGGCTGATCGGACTCATCACCAATATCTCGTTTTTCGGGCGACTGTCCACGTCGTTCGCCTCGCCCGCGGGCAACCACCTGGGATTGTGGGTCATCGCCATACCGGTCATTGGGGGGATCATCGTCGGCATCATGGCGCGCTACGGCTCACCGCAGATCCGCGGTCACGGGATCCCGGAAGCCATGGAACAGGTGCTGTTCAATCAGAGCCGTATCTCGCCCCGACTGACGATCCTCAAACCGGTGTCGGCGGCATTCGCGATCGGAACCGGCGGGCCCTTCGGTGCGGAGGGCCCGATCATCGCTACGGGGGGAGCGCTCGGATCGTTGATCGGGCAGCTCGTCAAGGTGACAGCGGATGAGCGGAAGGTCCTGCTCGCCGCCGGGGCGGCCGCCGGCATGGCGGCCACGTTCGGCAGCCCGGTGTCGGCCGTGCTCCTGGCGATCGAGCTGCTCCTCTTCGAGTATCGCGCACGCTCGCTGGTGCCGGTGGCGCTGGCCGCCGCGACGGCGACCGCGGTGCGCATCGCCTTCATGGGCTCGGCGCCGATCTTCCCCATGGAGAACATCGTCGAGCCCAGCGGCCGCGCGCTCGCCGCGTACATCGTGCTGGGCGCCATCGTCGGCTTCTTCTCGGTGTACGTCACGCGCGCCGTCTACGTGCTGGAAGACGGCTTCGACAAGCTGCCCATCCACTGGATGTGGTGGCCGGCGCTCGGCGCCGTCGTCGTCGGGATCATCGGCTACTTCCTGCCCCACACCATGGGCGTGGGCTACGACAACATCGAGCACATCGTGGCGGGGAACATCGTCGGATCGGCGCTGTTCGCGCTCGTCATTCTGAAATTCGTGTCGTGGGCCGTGGCGCTCGCGAGCGGCACGTCGGGCGGTACACTCGCGCCGTTGTTCACCATTGGCGGCGGACTGGGCTCCCTGCTCGGCGCCGCGATCGTTGCCGTCGCGCCGAGCCTGGGGGTGGACATCCGCATTGCCGCGCTGGTTGGCATGGCGGCCATCTTCGCCGGCGCGTCGCGCGCCATGCTCACGTCGGTCGTGTTCGCGTTCGAGACCACGCGCCAGCCGATCGGCCTGCTGCCGCTGCTCGGCGGTTGCGCCACGGCGTATCTCGTCTCGCTGCTCCTCATGAAGCACACGATCATGACCGAGAAGCTGGCGCGGCGCGGAACGCGGATCGATTCCGAATATTCGGTGGACTACCTGTCGCAGCTCCTCGTGCGCGACATCGCGACGCCGGACATTGTCGTGCTGCGCGGCAGCGATGCCGTGGAAGATGTGCGCGACTGGATGGCCTCGCGCGATCCGAAGTCGCTGCACCAGGGGTTCCCGGTGGTGGATGACGACGGCAATTTGCTCGGCGTGGTGACGCGCCGGAACCTCCTGAACCTCGACCTCGATATCGAGTGCCAGGTGAAGGCGCTCATCACGCGCCCGCCCGTGGTGATCTACGACACGAACACCGCGCGCGAGGCCGCCGATCACATGGTGCGCGAGCAGGTGGGTCGCCTTCCGGTGGTGACGCGCGCCGCGCCGCGCCGGATCATCGGCCTGGTGACGCGAAGCGACCTGCTCACCGCGCACGCGCGGCGGCTGGACGATCGGGACACCCTCTCCCGGCAGATCGAGCTGGGGATGCCGGTGATTCCCTGGCACTTTGGGAGGGGATAGCAGTCGCGCGAAGCGCAACGGCTACGGGAAGCGCCGGCCTGCGGCCGGCTGCGGGAAGCGGTCGCCTCCGGCGACCTGCGGGAACCGGCGACTGAGCCTTCGGCTCAGCGCCTGAGGGAAGCGGCCAGCCGCCGTTGGCGGCGGCCTGCGTGGGAATGGGCAATGGGGAATGGCGAAGAAGAACAGCGGGCGTAGGGCGTAGGGCGTGCCGCAGCCGCCGGGCCTTCGGCCCGGCCGGCGCTTCCCGCAGGGCGCTCCTGAAGGGAGTCGCCCGCTTCCCGCAGGTCGCCGAAGGCGACCGCTTCCCGAGTAAGCCGCGCGGAGCGCGGCTTACTCCAGCTTCGCGTCCAGCTCGAACTTCACGTTCCCCTTCAGCGCCCCCGACACCGGACAGCCCTCCTTCGTCCCTTCCGCCAGCTTCGCGAACGTCGCCGCATCGGCGTTCGGCACCTTCGCCCGCACGCGCAGCTTCATCGTCGTGATCTTGAAGCCACCCGGCACGGAGTCGATCGTGCACGACGCCTTCGTCTCGATCCGCTCGGCGGGTGTCCCGTTCTGCTCCAGTCCCAGCGCCAGCGCCATGCTGTAGCACGCGGCTTCAGCCGCGGCAAGCAGCTCCTCCGGGTTCGTGCCGGGCGTGTCGCCAAAGCGAGTGCCAAACGAATAGGAACCCCCGATCTTGCCACTCTCACCGCTGAACGATCCCTTCCCTCCCTTCAGGCCGCCTTCCCACACGGCCGATGCATTGCGCGTCGGCATGATCTGCTCCTGTTGTCTGGCGTAGTCGAACGTGGCTCCGGCGGACGCGCTTCGCGTCCCTCCACAACATCTCCACTTTCATCACACCCGGCAAGCTGAGCGCGCGGCGCGGTATATTACCACGATGAGGCGGATTGCTCTCTATCTGGCGCGCGCGCTGGCGCTCCGCTGTCCCGTCTGCGGCTCGCGTGGTCTCTTCGCGTCATGGTTCCACATGAAGCGACACTGCCCGCGCTGCAACCTCGCGCTCGATCGCCATGAAGGCGAGGACTACTTTCTTGGCGGCATGATGTTCAACATCGTCCTCGCCGAGATGGCGTTCATCCTGGGCCTCTGCATCTGGCTCATCGCCTCCTGGCCGAGCCCGCCCTGGACGCTCATCGAGTGGGTCGGCATTCCATTCATGGTGGTCGCGCCGATCCTGTTCTATCCGCTCTCGAAGACGATCTGGCTCGCGTTCGACCTCAGCTTTCGTCCACCCAGGCTCGAGGAATTCGAGGCCAGGGATTACGACTACCGGCGCGGCGTGACGCACTGAACGCACTGAACGCACTGCACGCGAAACGTCCGCACCGTCCGATTCACCATACTGCTCTCATGCCCGACCAGACTTCGCACGCATCTGCCGCACCGCTGCCACCGAGCATCGATCGCGTGCTGCGCTACTTTCACACGCTCGGCCGCGAGGAAAAAATGCAGGCGCTCGTGTCCTGGGCGAAGAAGCTCGAGCCGCTGCCGCCGCGTTACGCGGCGATTGACCGCACGAACTTCACTGTCCCCGAATGCCAGACGCGCGTGGACATCGTTCCTGAAGTGCACGACGGACTGCTGCACTTCTACGCCGACGTGAACGTTCGCCAGTCGCCGACGATCGCGGCGTTCCTCGCGATTGTCTTCTCCGCCGTGAACGACCACCCGCCGTCCACGACGCTCGCCATCCCGTCCGACATCGTTCCCCTGATGATGGCCAACATCGGACTCGGCGCACGTGAGGTGGGGCTGCATGCCATGGTGCAACGGCTGAAGACGTATGCCGCGGCCGCGCAGCGCTGATCGCGAACGACAGCGGGCGTCTCCTCCTCCATGCCTGTCTCCTCCGCGTCCCCGGACAGCGAAGACGACCTCGAGCTCCGGCTCTCCGAGCCCACCCCGGGTGTGCTGGACGCGTTGCGGGCGCTCAGTGGCGAGGTCGTCGTCCTCGGCGCCGCGGGGAAGATGGGTCCATCGCTCTCGCGCATGCTGCGCCGGGGGCTCGATGCGGTGCAGCGCGGCGATCGCGTGATCGCCGTCTCGCGCTTCGGCTCCGGAGACGCCGGTCAGCGCCTGCACGCGGCAAACGTGGAGACGGTGTCGTGCGATCTGACCGATCGTGCAGCCGTCGGCCGCCTCCCCGACGCGCCGAACGTGGTCTTCATGGCCGGACAGAAGTTCGGCACGAGCGATGCGCCCGCGAACACGTGGATGATGAACACCGCCGTGCCCGCCATCGTCGCGGAGCGCTATCGTGACGCGCGGATCGTCGTGTTCTCCACGGGCAACGTGTATCCGCTCGTGAGCGCGGCCAGCGGCGGCGCGCGCGAGGACACGCCGCCCGCGCCGGTTGGCGAGTATGCGGCATCGTGTCTGGGGCGGGAGCGCGTGTTCGAATGGCACGCGACACGCTACGGCACGCGCGTGGCCGTGGTGCGGCTCAACTACGCCGTGGATCTGCGCTATGGCGTGCTCGTGGATATCGCGCGCAAGGTCTGGCGCGGCGAACCGGTGGATGTGCGCATGGGCTTCGTGAACGTCATCTGGCAGGGCGACGCCAATGCGCGCGCCATTCAGTGTCTCGTGCACGCGGCGGCCCCGCCGTTCGTGGTCAACGTCACTGGCGCCGAGACGCTCGGCGTGCGCGCGCTGGCGCATCGGTTCGGCGAAATGTTCGCGCGCGAGCCGGTCATCACCGGCAGCGAAGCGGACGATGCACTGCTGAGCGATGCGTCGCGTTCCATGCAGCTGTTCGGCGCGCCCGCTGTCCCCACCGAGCAGCTCGTGAGGTGGGTGGCGGATTGGATCCGGCGCGGCGGCGTGCTGCACGACAAGCCCACCGGATTCCAGGAACGAACGGGACGGTTCTGAGCCATGGACCTGCGCGCGCATCTGCTCGCGGGACAGGTGATTCCCGCGCACCCGCTGGCACTCGACGAGCAGCGTCGCCTCGACGAGCGGCACCAGCGTGCACTCACCCGCTACTACCTCGCCGCGGGCGCGGGCGGTGTGGCGGTGGGTGTGCACACCACGCAGTTCGCGATCCGCGAGCCACGGCATGGATTGCTGCGGCCCGTGCTCGAGCTGGCGGCGCGCACCGCCGCCGATGCGCCCGCGTGGCACGAGCGACCGGTCGCGCTCGTGGCCGGCGCCTGTGGACCGACACGCCAGGCGGTGCGCGAGGCCGCGCTGGCGCGCGAGTTCGGCTATCACGCGGTGTTGCTCAGCCTGTCGGCGCTGCGTGACGCGGGCACCGCGGAGCTGCTGCGTCACTGTCGCGAGGTCGCGGATGTGCTGCCGCTCTTCGGCTTCTATCTCCAGACGGCGGTAGGCGGGCGGGCGCTCGACTACGCGTTCTGGCGCGCGTTCGCCGACATCGAGAACGTCGTCGCCATCAAGATCGCGCCGTTCGACCGCTATCGTACGCTCGATGTCGTGCGCGCGGTGGCGGATTCCGGCCGTCGCGATGTCGCGCTGTACACCGGGAACGACGATGCCATCGTTGCGGATCTCACGGCGCGCTTTCCCTTCGGCACCGGGGACCTGCGCATCGTTGGTGGATTGCTGGGCCAGTGGTCGGTGTGGACACGGCGGGCCGTCGAGCTGCTGCACGCAACGCGGCCCGTGCGTGAGGACAGCGGGACGGTACTGCCGCCAACGCCGGAGGCGTACGCCGCGGCCCTGACCGATGCGAATGGCGCCATCTTCGATGCACGCAACGCGTTCGCGGGGTGCATCACCGGCATTCACGACGTGCTCGTGCGCCAGCGGCTGATGCGCGGCACCTGGTGCCTGGATCCGGCCGAAGGGCTCTCACCCGGTCAGCGTGCGGAAATCGATCGCGTGCTCGCGGCGTATCCCTGGCTCACGGATGACGAATTCGTGCTCGACCATCTGGATCGCTGGCTGGACTGAGTCCCGGATTTTCGAAGCGCACGGAATCAGGTGGCGGGCGCCGGACCGGACATCCGGTTCAACAGCGCTTCGATCCGTTCCAGCCGCGCCGTCACGTCGCTGAACCGCTTCTCCTCTGTGGATGGCTCCTTCAGGATGAACGTGAGCGCGCCACCCACTTCGAGACGTGCTGCCTCCACCTGTTTCAGGTCGTGCACGCCCTGACGTCTGGCCGCGGAGACGAGCTCGCGCTGTGTGATCATCTCGCGCTGGAGACACTTCGTCAGAATCTTGCCGTCCTTGATGAGCATGATGGGTTTCCCCTCGGCGAGCCGGTCGAACTTCGGGTGCAGGAACAGAAACCGCACCACGAGATAGTTGAGGAGAAGCAGGACGACGGCGCCGACCAGGCCGCCGACCAGGGAATTGTCGTTGCCGATGATCGCGTTCTGCACCGTGTTGGAGAGCACCAGCAGGACGATGATGTCGAAGGGATTGAGCTGGCCAAGTTCGCGCTTCCCGCCCAGCCGGAGCCCCAGGAACAGGAAGATGTACACGGCGACCGTGCGAATGACCTTTTCGAGATACGGAGTGCCCGGCTGCAGCAGGTCGGTCCAGATCAGATGCATGGGAGGGATGGGTGGAGGGTGAGCGAGGCCGTCGCGCCGCCCTGACAATATCCCGGCCGGACGCGCACGGCCATGCACCGCGCAAACCATCCGTGTACACCCGGTGTCCTATCTGGTGAAGAACAATTGGGCACCGAACTGAGGTTGGCATATGCGTGGCATCACCAGGGACGAACAGGAGATGAACGTGGCGGCGGGCTCCGCCGCCGGATCCGCCGCGCCGGCTGTGGCGGACGCAAAGGGCGCCACGGCTCCGATCACCAGGCTTCCCCGCTTTTCGGCACGCCGCGTGACGCGGCCGGAGAGCTGGGTGAGCCGCGACGGGTTCCAGGTCGTGGCGCGGGATGACGATGGGGTGGGCTATCTCGTACTCGATCGATTCGAGACCGGGCCACGCGTGCGGGCGACGGCGCTCGCCGCCATGCGCTACCTCAGCGGCACGACGGCGCTGCTGGTGGATCTCCGGTGCACACGGCGCGGCGACGCCGGCACGGCGGCGCTTCTCACGAGCCTGCTCTTCGACACGGAGCCGCTCACCGGGGAGGAAATCTTCGCGCCCGCCGCGGCGCTCCCCACCGGAGGCGCCGAGGCGCGCAACGAGGCGCGCTACCTCGCGCGGCACATCGTGGTGCTCGTGAGCGATGCGACCAGCCCTGATGCCCTGTCGTTCGCGTGCAATCTCGCGCGACTGGGACGGGCGGCCGTGCGCACGGCTGCGTCGCCCCGGACGGAACGCTGTGCGTGAAGGCATGGGGAATGCGGACTGGCAGGAGAAGGGTCGGATACCCGCGGGTGTCCGACCCTTCTGCTTACCTCATGCGCGCCGGCGGGTATTCGCCTGCAGCCGGTACGTTGTCTTCTCCATGGAGCAGCGATCGTGAATTCCGGATCCGTACAGCGCGTCGTCTACGCGCTCCTTCGCATCGTCGTGACGTTCGTGTACATGCAGCACGGCTGGCAGAAGTTGTTTGGCGCCTTCGGCGGATTCGGCCCCAACGGCGGACCCGCGCCACTGTATTCACTCTTCGGACTGGCCGGCGTGATCGAGACCTTCGTCGCGCCATTCGTGCTGTTCGGACTGTTCACCAGAGCCGCCGCGTTCATCATGTCCGGCGAAATGGCCGCGGCCTATTTCCTGATGCACGCGCCGCACGGCTTCTGGACCATTCAGAACCACGGTGAACTGCCGGTGGTCTTCTGCTTCTCGTTCCTGTTCTTCGCCGCGTTCGGCGGCGGCTTCTATAGCCTGGACACACTGTTTGGACGCACACACCATCGTGTTCCGTCCGAAGACGCGGCCCGAAGAGCGTAGCACCGGCATCTGCTTCGGGGAAAAGAGGGGCGTGAAGGACGGGCACGACTGTCAGGATTCGCGGCACGCGCAGCAATGAGACAGGATTTGCAGGATTACCCGGATGCACGGGATTGTGCAGAGCCAACTCCCCAAAGTCTCCTTCCGCTCGCTGAAAGACGGAAACTGCTTGGGAACGGCACCGTGCGAATCCTGTCAATCCGGTGAATCCCGAAAATCCTGTCCCGCGGTTCACAGGGGCGTAGCACGCTGCTCGCAACCACGGATGCATCGAAGTCCTTGCACGCCTGTCCAGCCGTTGCCGGTGTCAGCGAATCCCGCCCGCGAGCATCAGCTCGTCACCCTTGGCTCCCACGCACCACGTTACGGATCATCACGAACTCCCCCACGTTCTCCGCCGTCAGCACGCCCACGAGGCGGCCACGGTCGATCACCGGCAGCGTGCGACAGCGGCACGCCTGCAGCCGCGCAAAGGCGTCGTCGAGCGGTTCGGCCGGTGAGGTGGTCTCGAACTCACGCTGCATGCTGTCGGCGACGGGTGAGTCGGGTCCGTGCTCGGACAGCCCCTTCACCATTCCGTTCCGCGTGAGGACGCCCACCACTCCGTTCCCATCCACGACGGGGAAATCCTGCTGGAATCCTCCCAGTACCGCGCCTACCGCGCGCGAGAGCGGATCGGTCGGCGCGAGCGTCTGGATGTCGCGGATCATGACGCGCTCCACGGGCACGCCGGCGAACGCCGATTGCGTCTGCACCGTTGCGGCCTCGCCCGCCGCGCCCAGCCAGACGAACAGCGCGATCAGCACGAGAAAGGGGTTGCTGAACAGACCGACGATGCCGAAGAGCAGGGCGAATCCCTTGCCGACTTCGGCCGCGATCCCGGTCGCGCGCCCATAGCCCACGCGCATGGCGAGCGCGGCACGCAGCACGCGTCCGCCGTCCATGGGGAAGGCGGGAAGCACGTTGAAGAGAAAGAGCCAGACGTTCACCCACATCAGACGCGAGAGCAGCGGGGCGTGCTCCTCCACGAGCGCGTTCACATTCGCCGGCATGTGCAGTGCCGCCATCACGATCCAGAGGATCACCGCGATCGCCACCGTCACCGCTGGCCCCGCCAGCGCGATGAGCAACTCCTGCTTCGGGTCCCGCGGCATGCGCTCGAGCTGCGCCACGCCGCCAATGGGCAGCAGCGTGATCTCCCGCGTCGGGACGCCGAACCGTCGCGCCGTGAGCGCGTGCCCGTACTCGTGCAGCACGACCGAGAGAAAGACCAGCAGGACGAAGATCACCTCGGCAACCGCGCCTGCCGCCCCGCCCCCGTTCCGGAATCCGATCCACGCGACCCACGCCACGAGCAGCAGGAACGTTGCATGCACGCGTACATCGATGCCCGCGAACCGCCCGAGCTTCCATGACCATTTCATCTTGCGACCCTCGCCTCCGCCGGATATCAAGAATGTAGTGGAGCACCTCACGTGACGACTACGCACGTCCCAGCCGACGGCGACCCGCGCAAATGGCTCATTGCCGGCACGGTGATGACCGGCACGGTCATGGCGGTGCTCGATTCGAGCATCGTGAACGTCGCACTGCCCGACATGAGCGGTACGCTCGGCGCCACGATCGAGCAGATCACGTGGGTGATCACGGCCTACATCCTGGCCAACGTGATCATCATGCCCATCATCGCGATGCTCAGTTCGCGCTATGGTCGCAAGAACATGTACATGGCGAGCGTGATCGCCTTCACGCTGGCCTCCATGGCGTGCGGCGTCGTGCGTACGCTCCCGCTGATCATCGTCTTCCGCGTGATCCAGGGGCTTGGCGGCGGCGTGCTGATCACGGTCTCCCAGGCAATCCTGCGCGAGAGCTTTCCCACCGAGGAACAGGGGCTCGCCATGGGTGTGTACGGCATGGGCGTCGTGCTCGCTCCCGCCTTTGGTCCGACGCTGGGCGGCTGGCTCACGGATACGTATTCGTGGCCGTGGATCTTCTACATCAACGTGCCCATCGGGATCCTGAATCTCTTTCTCGTGAGCCGCTTCATTCAGGATCCGCCCTATCTCGTGCGCGAACGCAGCGTGATCGACTGGCTGGGGCTCGCGCTCATGACGATCGGCCTGGGCGCGCTCCAGCTCATGCTCGAGGAAGGACAGCAGGACAACTGGTGGGACTCATCGTTCATCATCGCGCTCGCCGTCATCGCGGCACTGGGGCTCGTGTTCTTCGTCTGGCGCGAGCTGGCCACGCGACACCCCGCGGTGGATCTCCGTATCCTCAGGAACAAGTCGTTCTCATCCGCCACGTCCATTGGCGGTGTGCTCGGCATGGGGCTGTACGGGAGTCTCTTTCTCCTTCCGCTCTTCCTGCAGGAGCTGCTCGGCTACCCCGCCATGACGTCGGGACTCGCGCTCATGCCGCGCAGCCTGGCCATGGCGGTGATCATGCCGATCGCCGGCCGCTTCTACAATCAGCTCGGACCGCGGCTGCTCGTGGGCGCGGGCCTCGTCATCAGCGGCTATTCGTTCTGGGAGCTCAGCGCGCTCACCACCCAGACGGGCTTCTGGGACATCTTCGTTCCCCAGGTCTGGCAGGGCGTGGGCTTCAGTCTCATTTTCGTGGCGCTCAGCACGGCTGCGCTCGCGACGATTGACCGGGCGAAGATGACCGCCGCGACGGGTCTCTATAACGTCGTCCGACAGGTGTTCGGCAGCGTGGGCATTGCGGCCGCGGCGACGGTGCTCACGTCATCCACCTCGCGCTATCATGATGTGCTGGCCGCGCAGTTGAATCAGCGCGAGCTCATCGCGAACGGCGTGCTGCGCTCCACGATGGCGGCGATGCAGCATCTCGGACTGGATGCCGCCGCGGCGCACGCGCGCGCGCTCGACCTGCTCAACATCCGCGTGATCCGGCAGGCCACCGTGCTGGCGTACAACCACGTCTTCCAGCTCATTACCCTGCTCTTCGTCATCGCCGTTCCGCTGGTCATGTTGTTGCAGAAGCGGGCGATGGAAGGTCACTCGGAAATAATGGCGGAATAGCATGACCGCCTGAGGCCGCCACCTGGCGAAACTTTTTCTGCCCGGGCGGGTCTCTGAAAACGCGCACGAGCGATCCGCCACGCGACCTCGCAGTCGCCGGAATGTGGTCCTTCGCGGGAGATGCCCAAATGCAAGCTTACGCGCGATGTGTGGCTCGATATGGAGCCGTCGTGATCTGCATGGCGGCGGCGGCATGCGGCGGTGATGGCGGCACGGCGCCGGATCCACCGCCCGATATTGCCGGCGCCTGGCAGATCACGGTCACGGTGAGCAACGCCGCGCTCGTGATGACCTGCGAGGCGTCAGGTCCGGCGACGATCACGCAAAGTGGCGCGACGTTCACCGGCGAAGTGAAGGGCTCCACGGGACACTGCGACCTTCCCAGCGATACGACGGTCACCACGGTGGATGGTCAGATCAGCGACGGACAGATCACGGGGAACACGATGACGTACGCGAACAGCGGCTGTCGCTACAGCGGCGCGATCAGCGGGTCTCCCGCAAGCACGATCGCCGGCGACGTGAGCTGCACCGTCATGCAGGGCGATCAGACGTATCCGTTCAATGGAACGTGGACCGCCGCGCGATCCGGCAACTGATGGCTTGGGGGCAGTCCCCAAGCCACCGCCTGTTTACCGGCTCCTGACCTTCCCCAGCAGCCGCAGGATTTCCAGATAGAGCCACACGAGCGTGACGAGCAGCGCGAAGCCGCCGTACCATTCCATGTATTTCGGCGCCCCCTGCTTCGCGCCCCGCTCGATCAGGTCGAAATCCAGCACCAGGTTCAGTGCCGCGACAGCCACGAACACGATGCTGAGCCCGATTCCGAGCGGCCCCGTGTTCTGCAGCAGCGGCATGCCCACGTGGAAGAGCGACAGCACCACGGATAGCACGTAGAAGAGCGCGATGCCCAGCGTGGCCGAGATGACGACGCGCCGGAACGTGTCCGTCGCACGGATCAACCCCGTTTGATACGAGATGAGCATGGCGAGCAGCACCATGCACGTCAGTCCCACGGCCATGAGCGGCAGGCCGTGATACTGAATATCGTAGATCGCCGAGATGGCGCCGAGCGCGAGCCCTTCGAGCACCGCGTAGAGCGGCGCCGTGAACGGCGCCGTCCTCGGCTTGAAGATCGCAATGAGCGCGACGACGAAACCGCCCAGCGCGCCCACGAGCGTGGCGGACCCCACGATCGCGGGATTGGCCTCGGTGGCCACCCACACCCAGCCGGCTGAGAAGACCGTCAGCGCGACGAGCAGGATGGACTTGTAAATGGTCCCCGAGATCGTCATCCGCGCCGCGCCGACATCGGCGCTGACGCCACGAAAGACGGATTCCTTGAGTGCGGGATTGGTGCGATTCATATCAGTCAGGGATGGGGAAACGGATATGGCGTAATATACAAGCTGGGCAACAGACACAGGGGAGCGGGTGGCACGTTCCGGTCAGCTCGTTCCAGGCGCCACACTCCAGCCACGTCCGGTGCCCGGGTCTACTGCCCGGCGCCCGGTATGGGTGGTTCCTGGACCCAGCCGCTGGCCCGGCGCGCCCACATCGTTCCGTCATCACAGATGACGAGCACCTCATTGTCGCGTCTCATCGCGGACACCGGGCGACGGACCTGAATAGTACCCTCAGGCGACGAAATGGATCGCGGCGGCTCGGGCGACGCGGGCTGCTCTTCGGGCGTGGTGTCCGGCTCCGACATCGCCTGTTCGATGTCGTACGCATCTTCCTTGCGCGGCGCGTCGGCCAGCACGGCCGGCGCAGATGGCACTTCCCGCTCCACCGGCGTGTGATGCGCGCGCGGTGGCGGCACCGCAACCGGCGCCTCCGCATCAGGCGCGTCTGCCGGAGAGGAAGCGGCTTCTCCTGCCGCGCCTGTCGCCTCCGGTGACGCTGTCGCATCTGCTGCAGGTGTTCCGGCGGCGGCCGCCGCCGCGGGCGGCGGCGAAACTTCCGGCTCCGGACGAGGCGTGACCGGGCGCTCCCGCAACCGCGGATAGTTGTGGACGTAGTCCCAGACGCGCGAGAGAAGATTCACCGACTCCAGGTGCTCCTCATCCAGCCGGCTCGCATATTCGCCGCGTGCAGCATCAAGTTGCTCCTGGATGTCGCGCGCGCGCGCGCGCTGGAGGTCCGCTTCCCGCGCCGCGGCATCGCGCTCCGTGGTGGCAAGCGCGTACTGCTCCTTGAGCGTGGCCACGTATGACCGCAGCGACGCACTCTTCTCCGCGAAGTTGCGCTGCGCCGCGGTGAGCGCGCCTTCGAGCCGGGTCCGATCCTCCTCGAGTGCCTTGATACGTCCCATGAGCTCCGCGCGCAACTCCGATGCGGCCGTGCGTTCGACGTGCAGCTCCGCCGTCGTGCGCTCGAACAGATTGCGCGCCGCGGCGAGGTCCGCCTCGAGCCGCACGGTGGTGCGCGAGCTCGCATCGCGCATCGAGGCCAGTTCGGCACGCAGGTTGAGTGCGCTCTCCTGCGCGGCGGCCAGCTCGGACGACGCGGCGGCACGACGCGCGATGTTCTCGTGGCGCTCCGTCTCCAGCGCGGCCGTCAGCCGCAGGTCCACGTCGCGCGTCGCGGCGCGTGCCGCGTCGAGTGCCTGCTGCAGCGCGGTGATCGTCCGCTGTGCCTTGTCCAGGTCCGCGGCCAGTGCGGGGCGGTCGCGGCGCAGCACCGCGAGTTCCGCGAGAACCTCATCATGCTGCTGCGCGCGCGATGACATCTCGGTGATCATGCCCTTCATGCGCTCGATCACCCGGTCCCGCCCGCGAATCCGCGACAGCAGCACGCGCCGCAGGCCGGTGAGCTGAACGCGCGCGACAAAGGCCGCGATCAGCGCGCCGACCACCACGCCAATCATGGCCCAGAAGATGACAATCGCTGCGGACACACCGTTCAAGGACGACCTCGGCTTCGGAGCTGATCCGGCCCGCGTCGGCCGGTGAGAGA
This sequence comes from Gemmatimonadaceae bacterium, assembly GCA_036278895.1. Classification (GTDB taxonomy): domain Bacteria; phylum Gemmatimonadota; class Gemmatimonadetes; order Gemmatimonadales; family Gemmatimonadaceae; genus JADGGM01. The sequence goes on along the minus strand of DASUKE010000016.1, from coordinate 60,972 downwards.
CCACGCCCGGGGCTAACGCAAGCGGCGCGCCCGGCAACGCCTCCGGTTGCTATTGGACAAGTCTAATCAGTGCAACCGCTTGAAAGATGGGGTCGTCTGCCGTGGCGCGCATGCATCACCAATCCTTGCCAGGAGTTGTGGAGTGCTCGCCACTGATTGGGTTGCTGTTCTGGGACATGACCTGCGCCTTCTGGATGGCATCGAGCTCCCGGCGCGCCTGCGATTCGGTGATCTGTTTCACCGATTCGCCGCTTTGTGATGAGCCGAATCCGCCGCCTGGCGACGCGCCGGCACCGGTCTGCGGCTGGCCGGCGTACCCTGCCTTCGTGAGGTTTCCGCCGCCCCCTTCCGCCTTGTGCGCGAGTCCCGTCCCGAAGCGGTCATTCTCCGAAGCGAGCGTGCGGACCGCGAGCTCCAGATTCCACTTCGCGTCGGCGTCGTGCGAGTCCGCCACCAGGGCGTCCTCGAACGCCGTGATCGCGGCCCGCAGGCCGGGTTTTCGGTCTGTCTGTCCCGCCGCGTACTTCATGTACGCGTTGCCCAGGTTGAAGCTCGCTCGCGCTCGCACGTCGCGTGAACCGGCGAGTGACAGACGGTAGGCATTCATCGCATCCTGGAACTTGCCCATGCGATAGAGCGCATTGCCCATGTCGTAGGTGAGCGTGGCGCGCTCGGCGGCGCTGGCGCGCGGGCTCAGCGCCTGCAGGCGGGCGCGAAATGCGTCGTACGCCTCGCGGAACCGTCCGGCGTGATACAGTGCCGCGGGCCCTCCGTGCACGTCGCCACCGCCTTGCGCGCCAGTCGCGGCGAACAGCCCTGCGGCGAGGAGCACCATGGCGCCCACCCGAGCACCCGCCCCGAATGCAAGCCGCCGGCGCCAGCCCATCGCACCGCCGGCGCGGCGCGGCAGCCCGAGCGCCGATTCGAGGAGCAGCGCCAGGATCGCCAGCGCGAGCGGCCACTGGAAGCGATCCGGAATCGCGGCGCGCGCCCTTGACTCCGCTGCACCGGTGGCCAGTTGCGTAATGCCGGCCACGATCGGCGTCACGCTGGCGTCGCCCGACCAGTGTGCGTACACGCCGCCTGTCTCCCGCGCGATGTCGCGCAGGTTCTGCTCCTCGAGATGCGACACCACCTCGTTCCCCAGCCGGTCGCGATGGTATCGCACCATGCCCGCGGAATCCACGTCCGGAATCCTGGCCCCAGCGGTCGTGCCTATTCCCACCGCGTAGCCGTGGATGCCATCGTGCCTGAGCGCGCCGATCGCGCCCTCGAGCTTGCCCGCCACGTCCTCGCCATCGGTGAGAAACACGGCCACGCGCGCGCCCTGGCCACCGGATCGCACCAGCGATGATGCGGCGACATCCGCCGCCGCTTCGAGATTCGTGGACACGCTGGGGACCTGATTCGGCGCCGCCTGATCCACGAAGCGCGACAGCGCGGAATGATCGAGCGTGAGTGGCAACTGCAGAAACGCGCTGCCGCCGAAGATCACGAGCCCCACGCGATCATGAGGCAGGCGGCGTGCGATGGCGAGCGCCGCCTGCTTCGCCGCGTCAAGTCGCGATGGCAGGGCATCGCGCGCCTGCATGGAGCGCGAGAGATCGAGCACGAACAGCACATCGTGCGACGACTCGTGCAGCGTCTGCTCGCCGCTCCCCGAGCGCGGGCGCGCGATCGCCACGAGCAGCGCCGCGCACGCCACGGCCAGCAGCGCGCGCCCGGCCATGCGCCACCGCGCCGTGGGCAGCGGCGAGGAGCGACGCAGCACGGCCGGATCGCCGAAGCGCTCCAGCGCCGCGGTCCGGCGCTGGTCCGCCTGGCGCAGCAGGTAGAGCAGCGCCGGCACCGCGACGACGATCGCGGTGAGCCAGACCGGATAATCGAACGTCATGTACCCGGCACCGTGCGCAGCCACGCCGAGCGCAACGCCAGCTCGAAGGCGAAGAGCATGAGCGCGGCGACCGTGAGCGGCAGGTAGTACTCGTGCCAGCTCAGGATGTCGCGTACCTCGATGCGGCTTTTTTCGAGCGCGTCAATGTGGGAGACGATGCCCGCCAGCGCGTTCGCGTCCGACGCGCGATAGTATTCGCCGCCGCTCTCCCGCGCGATCGCGCGCAGCAGATCCTCATCCTGCGACGACAGCGACGGCGCCGACGTCTGATAGAGCCGTCCGCGTCCGCGCACCCATTCATCGGGCAGCGCGGCGTGCGCCCCGCCGGCCGCCATTCCCACCGCGTACACCCGCACCCCAATGGCGCGTGCCAGCGCGGCCGCGGTGAGCGGGTCCGGCGTGCCGGTGTTGTTGCCGCCGTCGGTCACGAGGATGATCAGCCCGCTGTTGCGCGGCAGATTCTTGAGCAGGTTCTCCGCCATGGCGAGCGCGGGACCGATCGCGGTACCATCGGGGAGCAGACCGATGTCCGCGTTGCGCAGCATCTGCAGCATCACGCTCTCGTCATCCGTGAGCGGGACCTGCGTGAAGGGGCGGCTCGCGAAGAGTACCAGTCCCATGAAGTCACCCTGTCGCGCGTGCACGAAGTCGGCGAGCACCTGCCTGGCGGCCCCGAGGCGGGATGGCGCGAAGTCCTCCGCCTTCATGCTGCTCGAGATGTCGAGCGCGAAGACGATGTTCCGCCCGCGGAGGTGCTCCGTGCGGACGACGCCGGCCGTCCGCGGACGCGCGAGCGCGAGGATGAGCAGCGTGAGCACCGCGGCGCGCACCGCTACCGGCAGCCATACCCACCGTTCGCGGCCCGATGGCGCCGCGTCCGGGAGGAGGGCGAAAGTCGGGAGCGGAAGCGACACGTGCGGCATCCGCGTGCGGCGCGGCCAGCGCAACCAGAGATACGCGCCCACGAACACAAGGAGCAGCAGCGCCAGCGGGTCAGCGAACCGCATCGCGCTCCTCCGCAACATCCGCTCCCTCGCGGTCGCGCCACGCACGCAGCAGCGCGCGGGCGCGCGCGAGATAAGCTGCCGCCTCCGGCGCGTGCGGCCGCCAGCGCGCGAACTTCACCAGATCGGCGTCCTCCAGCAGCCGAGCCAACTGCGCTCGCATGTCGCCGCCCGCGAGGATCTCGGGCAGCAGGCCGATGATCTCGGGCGTCGTGCGGTCGAGTGCACGCAGCGCATGCGCGCGCTCGAGGTAGCGGCGCACCGTGGCGCTCACCTGCTCGTAGTATCGGGCCACATCACTCGTCGCCCATCCGGCGCGCTCGATGGCGTCGAGCTCCTGCAGCGCGGCGGCGCCGGAATCCACCGCCGGCTCCGTCACGAACGCCTCATTGGCGTGTTCCGCGGCGCGGCCGCGGGACCGCGCAGCCAGGAGCACGAGCACAATGAGCGCCACGACACCGATCGCCAGCGCGATCCAGCGCGAGCGCTCGGCACCGGGCAGGGGCATGACATCCTTGATGTCACGCATGCTGGCCGCGTTCTCCGGCAGCGTCGGCACGATCACCATGGCGAGCGCCACGCCGTGCGCCGTATCCGCGGTCGTGCCCGGAGACCGGCGGTACGCCAGATCGAACGCCGGCGTGCTGGTGGAGCCCGCGCGGAAGAACGCCAGCACCACGCGCGCGGTGAAGACACCGCGCGACGCACGCCAGGCGCCCGGGTCGAGCACGCGCACGCCATCCGGCAAGGACGCGTGCAGCCGCGGTGATGAATCCAGCGGCACGGCGCCCGCCGGCAGCGCTACGTCCAATTGCACGGCGATCGGATCGCCCACCGTGGGATGCTCGGCATGGCTCGTCGTTTCGATGCGCTGCGCCTGGAGTGGCGGCGCGAACGCCACATCCAGTGTGGCCACCCCGACAGCAGCCGCGCCGGCGGCAGCCGCGCATCCGCCCGCCGCGTACATCGCAACGAGCGCGACCACGCGCACCTGCACCCGCACCCGTGCCCCGGAACTCGCGAGCCGCATCATCGCCGCAGCATGCGCTCGCGCATGCGGAAGAACGCCATCAGCGGGCCCGCGTAGCTCTCGCCCGTACGCAGCCGGATGAGGTCCACCCCGCGGCGTCGCAGGGTGCGCAGCAGCATCTCGTCCCGGTCACGCACCTGCTGCGCCAGCGTCACGCGCACGCTCCCACGCGACGTATCGACGTAGCGCCACGCGCCCGATTCCGGATCGCGCAGCACCAGAAGCCCGGCGTCCGGCAGGTCGCGTTCGCGCGCATCCACGAGCTGCACGGCGATCGCGTCGTGCCGGCGCGCGACCATCTCCAGCGGGCGCTCGAATCCCTCCGCCATCCAGTCGGAGAGGATGAAAATCACGGCGTGACGGCGCAGCACGCGATCGGTGAACTCCAGCGCGCCGGCGAGGTCGGTGCCGCGTCCTTCCGGCTGAAACGCCACCAGCTCGCGGATCACCCGCATCGCATGCCGCTTGCCCTTTGCGGGCGCCAGATAGCGTTCCACCCGGTTGGTGAACAGCAGCGCGCCCACGCGATCATGGTTGCGCTCCGCGGCGAGCAGCAGCGCCGCGCACACCTCCGTGGCCAGCTCGATTTTCGTCTGGCGCCGAGTGCCGAAGGCATCCGACGCGCTGTGATCCACGAGAAACAGCACTGTCCGCTCGCGCTCCTCCACGTAGCGGCGTACGTACGGCGCGCCCGTGCGCGCGGTGACGCGCCAGTCGATGCTGCGAACATCGTCCCCTGGCAGGTAGGGCCGCACGTCCTCGAACTCCACGCCGCGTCCCTTGAACACGCTCGAGTACTCGCCCGCCAGCACGTCCTTCACCAGGTGTCGGCTGCGAATCTCGAGTCGCTGAACCTGGCTCAGGACCTCTGACAGATTCACGGCACGCGGAGCGCGTCGAGAATGCGGTCGAGCACCTGGTCCACCGACACGCTCTCCGCGTCCGCCTCGTAGGTGAGAATCACCCGATGACGCAGCACATCGTGCGCCAGCAGCTTGATGTCGGGCGGCAGTACGTGGCCGTGTCCCGCGAGGAAGGCATGCGCGCGCGCCGCGCGCACGAGCGCGATCGCCGCGCGCGGGCTCGCCCCGAAGGCAATGAGCGGCGCCAGCTCCGCCAGGCCGGCGGCGCCAGGATCACGCGTGGCCCGCACGATGTCGAGCGCGTAATCGCGCGCGCGGGGATCCAGGTAGATCCCGTTCACCGTTTCCCGCGCCGCGCGGATGCGCGCCGTGTCCACCACGCGGCGCGGCACCGGCTCGTGCCCCGTGCTCATGCGGTCCAGCATCGCGCTCTCGTCCACGCGCTCGGGATAACTCACGATCAGCTTCAACATGAAGCGGTCCACCTGCGCCTCGGGAAGCGGATACGTGCCTTCCTGCTCAATGGGATTCTGCGTGGCCAGCACGAGAAACGGATCCGGGAGCGCATAGGTCGTCCCGCCGATCGTCACCTGCTTCTCCTGCATGGCCTCCAGCAGCGCACTCTGGACCTTGGCGGGCGCGCGGTTGATCTCATCCGCGAGCACGAGATTCGCGAAGACCGGGCCGTGCTGCACGGTGAAGCCGCCACTCCGCTGGTCGAAGATCATCGTGCCCACGACATCCGCCGGAAGCAGATCGGGCGTGAACTGAATGCGTTGGAACGAGGCGTCGATGGCCGCCGCCAGCGTCCGCACCGCCAGCGTCTTGGCCAGCCCCGGCAGGCCTTCCAGCAGCACGTGCCCATCCGCGAGCAGGCCAATGAGCAGCCGGTCGAGCATCACCGTCTGCCCCACGACCACCGCCGCCAGCTCGGCGCGCAGCTCCGCCACGAACGCGCTGGCCTCCCGCACTTTCGCGTTCAGCGCCGCGACGCTCTCGGCATCGCGCGTTCCTGTTGCGCCCGCTGTCGTGGTCATGGCAAGTTCATCCGTTGGCTCCCGGCTCGTCCGGCGTCTCCTTCATCAACGTAGCCGCCGGTCAGAGCCCGTGAAAGCGGACCTGGTGGCACCTCAGACCTCTCGAGGAGCGAGTGAGCGTGAGCGTTCTTCCCGGCATCGGCATCCCGCTCGAGCGTCACGGCGCTGATCACCACGAGCCCGACGCGACCGCCCACACATTCCCCGGCGACCTGCCGCCCCACCGTCCGGCCGCCGTCATCGTGTGTCATGGCATGGGCCAGCAGGTGGAGTTCGAAACACTGAGTCTCGTGGCCGACGCGGTCTGGCGACGCCAGTCCGCCGAGCCGCTCGCGGATGCGCCCGTCTGCGTACGCTACGTGGCCTTCGACGACCAGTGGCATCCACGCGTCGAGATGACGCTGTGCACCCCGGATGGGCGTACGCGCGACGTGCACTTCTACGAAGCCTACTGGGCGCCGCTCACCGAGGGGCGCGTGCGGCTCGGCCGCGTGCTCGCGTTCCTGGCCAGTGCGCTCGTACGCGGTGTGCGCTACGTGGTGCGCGGCTCCTTCGATCGCTGGATGTTCGGCGCGCGACAACCGTTCGCGCTGCCCCGGCGCACGCTCCTGCCGCTCGTCACGGCAGGCGCGATGTTCGCTGCCGTGGTGGCCAGCGGCGTGCTCTTCGCCGTGTTCGCGCTGCGACAGCTCCTGGCGCTGGGCGGCATCGGCACGCTCGACGCGCCGCCCGTCACCCTCGCCGCACTCGCCGCCGGACTCATGACGTTCGCCGCGCTCCGCTGGTGCCTCGTGCAGTCGGTCGGCGATGTCTGCGCCTACATTTCGGCGCACGAGGCCAGCCAGTTCGCCGATATCCGCCGCCGCATCCGCGCCATGGCGCGGCAGCTCGCGCGCAACGTGTACGGCTCACGCATTCCTGGTCGCAGCGCGTACGAGTACGCCGACGTGGTGATCGTCGGCCACTCGCTGGGCTCCGTGATCGCCTATGACATGCTCAACGATGCGATCAACCGCGACCTGCTGCTCGCGTCCATTCCGGGCGGCGCCGCGCCAATGAACGTGGTCGAGCGCACCGCGCTCCTGCTGACGATCGGCTCGCCGCTCGACAAGACGGCGTTCCTGTTTCGCACGCAGAAGGACGACGCGCCCGTGCGCGAGACGCTTGCCGCGGCCGTGCAGCCCATGATCGTGAGCTACGCCAATCGTCCGCGCCGCTGGATCAACATCTGGTCACGACGCGACTGGGTCAGCGGGTCGCTCGACTTTTATGACGCGCGCCCGGTACCGCCCCTCTTCGCCGCACGCGCCGTGGAGAACCTCCGCGAACCGCGCGCGCCGCTCGACCCCGTACGCGCGCACACCGGTTACTGGACGCGTCCCACACTGGGTGCCGTGCTGTACGACGCACTCGCCGCGATCGCCGTGCAGCAGGACTGACCCATCGTGCGCGCCCATGCACACGTTCCGGTGATGAGTTGAATCGCTCATCCCTGTCGCAGAACGGTACCGCTCCTGGATAGGCAATCCGACAGGTTGGACCACGCAGCACCGGTTCAACCTTTTCCAGGGGGCAAACATGTTCAGACGACTGGTTGTGGCAGGGAGTGCATGCCTGGCACTCGCGGCATGCTCGGATAGCGCGCCGCCACCCACCGGCATTCAGCAGCGCAATGTTTCCACCTACGACGCGTCTGGCCGCGTCATCATCACCGGCTTCGGCCGCTCGGACACGCTGCAGGCGTCATCGCATGGCGCACTCGGCAAGGGCCTGTCGCTCGACCGCGCCGGCGCCAGCAACGGTGGCAAACCCGTTCTGCCCCTCCTCATCGTGCGCGAGGAAGGGGCGCAGGTAGCGAGCGACGGCGGCACGTTCCGCGATGCGCAGGGCCGGCTGCATCGGCTCGTGGTGGAAGCCAACGCCGCCGGCGGCCCGCCACGCGAGTTTCGCCATTACATCGACGGAAAGCTCGTGAGCACCACCACCATGCAGTGGGAACGACGCGCCGGCGCGTGGGTGCAGCGCGATCTTCGCGTCCGGAACTTCAGGGGCGACTCCGCCACGCTCGAGGTGCACGCAACCACCGAACGCGTCAACATTGCCGCTCGTTCCGCCGGATCGCGCGCGCTCGTGATGCTCGCGTCGCAGGCCGCCCGCGTCTTCGCGCCGCGTGATGCGGTGGCACAGACGCGGGACTGCAGCCGGGAGTGGCAGATCTACATCATGGCATCCGGGTACGTCGCCGCCGCGACGCAGGCACTCGAGGCGGCGATCATGACCGGAAACCCCGGTGTCATCGCCGCGGCTACCACGAACTACCTGCTGGCTCTCGCCGCGTACTCCATCGCAGAGTACAATCTCTTCCTGTGCACCGGCAATCATAGCTCCGCGCCACCGAGCGGCGGCGGCCTTCCCATCATCCAGGCACCCACACGAGTTGTCCACTGAGCAACCTTCACCCCGCATTCCATGTCCCGGCAACTTCGCACGCTCCTGTGGGCGGTCCCGCTACTGGTTGTCATCGCCATCGCGCTGCTCGCCCCGCACACTCAACCCGGATGGTTTCCGCGACTGGCGCTGGCGCTCATGGGCGCTGGCGGCGCCTTCAGCCTGGTGTGGGCCATAGCGGGCTACATCACGCGCCGGCTTTCGCCGGTCGCCGCGGCCGGCTCGCTCCTAATCGGCGTTGGGCTCATCCTGTATGGCAGTCAGTGGCTTCCCGGCGCACCGGCGAATGCGTCACGCAGTCTCGCCGGATTGGCCCTTTGCATCCTCGGCACGATGATCCAGATAAGCACCATGAATCCCGCCGGAAAGTAGCGCGACATGCGCGCCGCGCGGGCCGGTGGCCAGACTCACCGCCAGCAGCACGACCGTATTGACCAGCATCGCAATGATGCCGGCATTGAGATCCTTCACGACGTCCGGCCACGATGGCACGAGGGAAGCCATCGTGACGCCGGACAGCGTGAGCCACGCCACCGTGGCCACGCCCGATAGAATTCCCGCGAACGCGCCCGCACGCGTCGCGTACGGCTTCCGCCCCAGGCTGAACAGCAACGGCGGAAAGAGCTGCGTCACGAAGTTGTACCCCATGAGGAGCAGCGTCACCAGCGTCTCGCCGCCACGCATCGTGAAGTACACGCTGACGAGCGCAATCACTGGCACGAGCCACTTCGCCAGCAGCGTCACCTGCGCCTCCGATGTGCCCGGGGCCAGCCTGCCGTACACGTTCTTCGCAACCAGCGTGGCCGCCGTCATGAGCAGCATGGAGCCGGGCACCAGCGCCGTGAGCAGTCCCGCCGCGCCGATCGTCCCCACGATCCACGGTCCGAAGGTCTGTCTGGATACCCGAAGCAGCGACAGATCCGCTGCGCTCCCAGTGAGCCCCGGCACCTGCTGAATGGCCGCGAACCCCGCGAGAAACACGAAGAGCAGCACGAGCTGATAGAGCGGCATCACCACCGCGTTGCGCCGGAATACGTTCTCGTGCCTCGCGGTGTACACGGCCCCGAACGTGTGCGGCCACATGTAGAAGCCGAGCGAGGTGAGAATCACCGTCGAAATGAACCAGGACGGGCTCATCCCCGTCGCGGGCAGCGTGAGAAAGCCCGGCTTCGCCGCCTCGATGCGCTCGAACATGGTGCGCATGCCGCCGTAGTAGTGCAGGGGGAGATACACGCCAAGCGCAATCGCCACGACCAGGATCATCACGTCCTTCACGACGGCGGTCCAGGCGGAGCCGCGCACGCCGGACACCACCACGTACACCACCAGCACCGCGCTGCTGATCCACACCGCGCTGTTCGAGGTGATGGCGCCGTACGACGCCTCCGACACGATGATCCCCAGCCCCTTGAGCTGCAGCACCAGGTACGGCACGATGGCGATGACGCTCACTACCGACACGAGCACGCCGAGCCCGGGACTCCCGAACTTGCTCGTGAAGTAGTCCGCCTGCGACAGCAACTGATGCTCGCGCGCATAGCGCCAGATCACCGGCAGCAGGAAATACGACAGCGCGTAGGCCAGCGCGCCATAGCACAGGATGTAGAACGCGGGCGCGCCCTTGCCGTAGGCCCACCCGCTCCCGCCCAGGAAGGTGAACGTGGTGTAGATCTCCCCCGCCATGAGCAGGAACACGAACACGGTGCCGAATCCGCGCCCGCCCACCGTCCACTCCTCGAGGGTCATCGCGCGGCCGCGCCGAGCGCGCACCCCCAGCGCGAGCGCCAGCGCCAGCACCGCGCCAATGACGAGGAGCGCCGGATTCACGCGCCCGATTGCTCAGCGCGTCGCTCATGCCGCCGGTCGAGCGCGTAGATGAGCCACATGGTGGCGCTGGTGAGCAGAACCCACACCAGCACCCACGCCAGCAGCAGCGGAAGGCCGAACACCCAGGGCTCCACGCGATTGACGAACGGCACGCCGCCCAGCATCCCGATGGCGGGCACCAGCGCCAGCCATCGGTACCACCTCACCGTGCAGCCGGACCCGAGAGGTAGTCTCGTGCCGCGGCGACGAACAGCGCCACGCCGCGCTCCAGCGCCTCCTCGTCCACGTTGAAGCGCTCATGATGGTGCGGATAGCGGATGCCGCGCGCCTCGTTCCGTGCGCCGATGAAGAAGAACGACCCCGGCGCGCGCTGCTGGAACGCGGAGAAATCCTCGCCGCCCATGCTGGGGCGCGTCTCCACGAGCGCATCCGCGCCCAGGGTGCGCGTCACGACGCGGCGGAGCCGCTCCGTCACCTGCTCGTCGTTCACCACCGGCCGGTAGCCGCGGTCGAACGTGAGCTCGTACGACGCGCCGTGCGCTCGGGCGATTCCGGCGACGATCCGCTCCATGAGCCGCGGGATCCGGTCGCGCAGCGCCATGTCGAATGTCCGGATCGTCCCCACGAGTTCCGCGCGCTCCGGAATCACGTTGTCCGCCGTGCCGGCGATGAACTTCGTGATCGACAGCACGGCGTTGTCGATCGGGTCCACGTTCCGCGACACGATGTGCTGCAGGTTGGTCACGATCTGTGCCGCCACCGCAATGCTGTCCACCGTCTCCTGCGGCGCCGCCGCGTGGCCCCCCGCGCCCTTCACCAGGAGCCGGAACACATCGGGCGACGCCATGAGCGCGCCCGTCCGCACGCCGACCTTCCCCGTGGCCAGCGGCGCCCAGAGATGCGCGCCGATGACCATGTCCACGCCGTCCATGACACCCGCATCCACCATCTGCTGCGCGCCGCCGGGAAATACCTCCTCCGCGTGCTGGAAGAAGAAGCGCACCTCGCCGTGCAGCCACTCGCGATGCGCCGCGAGAATCTTCGCCGCACCGAGCAGCATGGCCGTATGCCCATCGTGCCCGCAGGCGTGCATCACACCGGGCGTGCGCGACGCGTACTCTACGTCGTTCTTCTCGAGAATCGGCAGCGCATCCATGTCCGCGCGCAGCGCGAGCACCGGCCCCGGATGCAGCCCGGCAAGGCGGGCGACCACGCTGGTCTTCGTCGGACGCGTGAGCGCAAGCTCGCCGAATCCCGCGAGCGTGTCGTACACGAACTGCGCGGTCTGCTCCTCGTGGAACGACAGCTCGGGATGCATGTGCAGGTGGCGGCGCCAGCCGACCACCGTGTCGCGCAGCGATGCGGCAAGCTGAACCGGCGTGGGCTCGGCGGACGTTTCGGTGGCCATGATGCACTCCAATTGATGTCAGGCGTATGCCGCGAATATGCCGCGTGTACGGGCCCGCGGCCAGCGGTGCGGGCGCCGCCGATGCGCGCGGTGCAGGCATCGCGCATGTGCGCGGTCCGGCCGTGCTACGGCGGCGGCGCCGCCGCACTGCTCCCTGTACCCGCCGCCGAGAGCGCTCCGCCAATGATGATGCCGATCACCAGGACGACCAGGATGACCACGCCGATCACCAGACATCCCACCGCCCGGTCCGCGTGCCCCTGCTGCGCTGGTGTGAGCGGCACGTCGCTGTGCCGCGAGTGCACGCCGGTGTGAGTCCCCGACTGCGATGTGTAGTAGAGTCCCGTGCCCGGCAGGCCGATCGTTCGTCGCACTCCGCGCGGACCCACCGTCCAGTGAAATCCCTTCATGCCCATCGTCACGCTCGGCCCCGACTTCGAGATGTTGAGCGAGAGCCCCGGGAAGATCCTGGCGCGCCGATAGAATCGAAAATAGCCCATGCCCGTCTACCCCGTCGATTCGAGACGTCCGTCCCCCGGCGCGTCCTGTTCCCTCCACCAGCCGAGCGCCAGCAGCGCCGCCGCCAGTTGCGCCACGACCACCAGCGCGACGCAGCCGCCCCACCCTGTGCGCGCCCACGTCAGCCCCGGCACGACTGCGCCCGCGCTGCCGCCGGCGTAGTACAAGGTGATGTAGAGCCCTGACGCCAGCGACCGGAGCGGCGCCGGCGCGGCCACACGCAGGTAGCTCGTCGCACACGACTGCGACACGAACGCCGCGGTACACAACGTCGCGAGCCCGAACACGACCGCCGGCAGGAGCGGAATCATCGTGACCATCATCCCCGCGGCACCCGCGCCCAGCGACACCAGCAGCACGACGCGCGAGCCGGCCCGGTCAATCCAGCGGCCCGCGAACGGCGTGATGGTCGCGCCCACCAGATACACGAGAAAGATCGCGCTCAGGGCGCCCGTCCCCAGCAGAAACGGCGCGGCGGACAGATAGAAGGTGACGTACGTGAACGCCGCCACCAGCACGAACAGCAGGTTGAAGCCAATGATGTACGTGGCGATGAGCCGCGGATCGCGCATGGCCCCGCGGCGACCGACTCGCGTGCCATCATCGGGACGCCGCGGCGTGAAGTGCGCCGACGGCGGCAGCCAGCGCTCGATGACCAGCGCACCGGCAAGCGTCACCGCGCCCAAGAGCACGAAGGCCGTGCGCCAGCCGGCGAGCTCCGCGACGACGCCCGCGAGCACGCGCCCGGTGAGACCACCGAGTGCGCTCCCCGCGACGAACGCGGCCATTCCGCTTCCGGCGCCGCGTGCACCGGCTTCTTCCGTGACATACGCGATCGCGAGCACGTACACGCCGGGCACCGCCAGCCCCGCGAGAAAGCGCCACGCAATCAGCTCCCCGAGTCCGTTCGCGGCGGCGGAAAAGAATGTCGGCAGCGACAACGCCACGATGGAGACGACGATCACGCGCTTGCGGCTCGCGCGGTCCGCGAGCAGGCCAACGAACGGCGCGGCGAGCGCCACGGCCGCCGTCGACGCGCTCACGGTGAGCCCGACGTGCGCCTCGGATGCGTGAAAGAGCCGCCCGAACATCGGGAGCAGCGGCTGCGTGGCGTACAGATCGAAGAAGGTGCAGAAGCCGGCAAACGCGATCGCCAGCACGCCCGCGGTCGACAGACCGCGGCGCGTCGTCACGACAACGCGCTGCTCATCGACCCTGCGTCAATGCGATCCACCGTCAGGGGCTCCGCGCGGCCAGCCCACGAGCATGCGCCGTGCGATTCCCGGCGCGTGTCCCAGAAGATCTCGAGTCCATTGCCATCCGGATCGGCGAAGTACATCGCCCAGCTGATGCCGTGATCCACCGCGGCCACCGGCACACCGGCGCCATCGAGTTCGTGGAACGCCGCCGCGAACGCGCCGTGGTCCGCCACCTCGAACGCCACGTGCTGGAGACCCGTAGCGAAACGCGGCGGCTTCGGGGCCGCGGCGCCCAGCGCCTGCAGCGCGAGATCGTGATGCGCCCCGCTCCCGGAAAGAAACGCGAACTGTCCACCCAGTCGCTCGATGAGCTCGAGCTTCAGGAATCGGGTGTAGAATTCAACCGCGCGATCCAGGTCGCGCACGCGCAGATGCGCATGGCCAAGCGATGTGCGATATGACTGCATGCCTGCCGTCCCTGCCTGAAGACGCCCGCTCATCAGGATTCCCGCCGAGCGGAAGCAACAAGATGGCGTGTCCTGGTGCGCTCCGCTACGGGCGCGCGTGGCTGCACAGTGCGTACCAGTCTGCCGGACTCGACCAGCCGGTGCCGCGCGATGAACCTCTCACCACGTCATGACGCGACAATGTCGCGCAACCGGCGCTCGACCTCCCGGCGCGTGCGCTCCGGCTCCAGCACTTCCGCGTCCGCGCCGTATTGCAGGACGTGTCGCACCGCCCACGCCGTATCCGCGAGCGGATGGTCGAGCGTCAACGATCCGTCGGCGTCCAGCGCCATGTGTTCTCGTTCGGCAATCCACCGCGCCACACGCGGCGAATAGCGCACCCGAAGCGTTGTCGGCTCATCCACGTCAATGACCTTCCCATCGTGCACGATGTCATCCAGCGAGAACGACGCCGGTACCTCGAAGCGCGCGTCGAGCAGCTCGCTCTGCTCAACGCGATCCAGCCGGAAGATGCGTATCGCGTTGCGATCGTCGCAGTGCGCCACGACGTACCAGGCGCCGCGTGATGCGACGAGGCCGTACGGGCAGATCACGCGCGTGGTGGACTCGACCGCATCGGCGCGGCGATACGTCACTCGGAGCTTGCGCCGCTCGCGCACGCCGCGCCGCAGCGCCGCCAGTTGCGACCGGTCGCCGGACGCGGCGAAATCCAGATGGCGCACGCGATCCGCCGGTGCCGCCATCGGCGCCTCCGCGGGCAGCTTTGCGAGCGCGGCGCTCAGGCGCTGACGCGCGGCGTCAGCCGTGTCCTGTTCCTCGGGCACCTGTTCCTGTCGCAGCATGGCAAGACCGAGTTGCAGCGCACACAGTTCCGGCGCGGTCAGCCGCATTGGACGCGTGAAGTGGCTCGTACGCATGCTCACCTGCGTCGCCTCGAGGTAGATCTCGAGATCCGGGACGAATCCCCCCGGGTCGCCGTACCGCAGAGAGAGCGATCGCATGTCCTTGAGCACATCGTCGGCATCCTCTCCGGTCAACTCGGCCACTTCGTGCAGCGAGTGCGCTTCACCGTCCGCGAGCATCGGGATCAGATGCAGCAGCCGGCGCAGTTGCTGCGCGGCATCCTGGGTCATGCGCCCTCCTCGTACTGGCGCAGCGTCTCGAGAGCCAGCTCGCGATACTTCCGCACGATGTCTGGCGGCGCCACCGGAACCAGGTCACCCGCGAAGCCGAGGAGCCATCGGGCGAACGTGTCCGCGCGACGCACGCGAAAGCAGCGGCGCTCCGGATGACCCGCGACCGGTTCGCCCAACTGCGCCGCCGCGGTCGCGGCGCCTGTCGGCGCGCGAACCTCGACGAGGATCTCCTCCACTTCCTGGTCGCCGAGCTCCCACGCCTGTCTCGATCGTGCATGCTCCGCGAGCCGGAAGTCATCCGGCACCACAAAATCCGGAGTCCGCATCTTCGCGTGGTTCATCGCCACGTTGCTCATGCGGTTCAGGCGAAAGTTGCGAACGACATCATCGCCGCGCTCCGCGGCCGCGACATACCAGTGCGAGCCGAGGAACACCAGTCCATACGGCTCCACTTCGCGTTCGCGCACGGAGTCCGCACCCATCGCGTGGTAGGTGAATGACACGCGCTTGTGGGCGAGCAGCGCCTGGCCCAGCAGCGCGAAGATAGCGCGGCTGGCCGGCGACTGATCCGCCACCACGCGCTCATCCCGCTCCGCGTCGCGCGCCAGCGCATCCACCGGCAGGTCGAAGGCAAGCTTGCGCAGGGCCGAGTCGGCATCCGCGGCCAGCAGCGGGTCGCCCAGCGCGCGCACGCGCGCCGCGGCCTGCGCAATGAGACTCAGCTCGTCCGGCGAGAACGTGAGCGTCTGCAGTGATGTGAACGGCGCGCGACGGGCAGCGGACCGGCGCGCGCTCCCGCCCACTGCGGACAGCTCCATGAAGGGCAGATAGAAGTCTGCCGCACGAAGCTGGTACGCCGCCTCCGGCGGATCGCCCGACTGCACCGTCTCGATCGGAATGCCGAAGGCGCGCATCTCGTCCTTGTCCCGTTCGAACATCCGATTGAACGTGGCTTCGTTTCCCGTGCGCTGATAGGCCGGAACTTCCCGGCGCAACCGGTCGAGCGTGATGGGATACCGGTGTGACAGCAGCGCCGCGAGCACGTCCAGCCAGCGCTGAAGTTTGGACGGGCCGGGAGCACTCGCTGTCCTGATCGTCTTCCTGTTGCCTGCACGCGCCATCGAATGAACCGGGACTGAGGGTGACGCCACGATAGGGCCGGCGCCTGACAGCGATCCGTGCCGCCAATGATGAAGCGAGCCGTGCCCGGCCGGCAACCTTCCGCTGTCAGAGATTGGCGGTACTTTGGGCAGAGCCGCACCACGCTCGCCGCTCCACGCTCGCCGCTCGACCCGCTCGCCGCTTCGTCACTTGCCCTTCTCCGCGTGACCGTTCTCCACCAGTTCACCTCCCGCAATCCGGAGCTGCTCCTGCGCGCCGCGGCGAGCGGATTCCTTGCGCCCCTGCAGGGCACCGCCGAGGATCCGTTTCCCTCGCCACCCTATCTGCTCGCGCTGCGTCAGGGCGGATTGCGCGACGATCTCATTCGTCTCGCGGCCCGCGCCACGCCGCCCGTGCGCGGCTGGTTCGATCCACCGCTGTGCGTATTCAGCGAGCTGCCCCGGCGGCTGGGCACGACGGACCGGCGCGCGTGCGGCGAGTACGAGCGACTCGTGCTGGTGGAATCCGTACTGCGCACATCGCGGCACCACCTCTTCTCCACGCTGCGGCATCCCACGGCGTACGTCGCGGCGCTGGACCGGTTCTTCGGCGAACTGGCGGGCGAAGACATATCGGCGGAGCATTTCGGGACCGCGCTCATGCGTCTCTCGGAATCAGAGGAGGCGGGAACAGTCCCGCTGCGCGACGACTTCGAGCGCACGCGCGACGCGGGGCTTCTCTCGCTGTATACGAGCTACCTGCAGCAGCTCGAGCGCGAAGGCCTCCGTGATGGGCGCGATGCACTCGTGGACTGCGCCGCGTTTATCGAGCGCAATCCTGACGCGCTGCGCGAACGATTGGGCCGCCGCCGCGAACTCCGCATTCTGGGGCTCGGCGATCTGCGGCGTGGCTGGCGGCGGCTCCTCGCCGTGCTCGCCGCCTCGGGCGCGCTGGACACCATCGGCATCTACGCAGCGACCGAGCTGGATCTCGCGCCGCTCGACAGCACCGTCACGCGACTCGACAATCGCGACGCGCTCGCCGATCGCCTCTTCGAGCCGAATGTGGCGCGCAGCACCAGCCGCGTAACCTTGCTCTCCGCGCCTGATGAGTCGCGTGAAATCGAACACGTTGCCGTTCGCGTCCGCGCGCTCGTGGATCGCGGCGTGCCGCCGCACCGTATCGCGATCATCGCTCGTGATGCGCGCCCGTATCTCGACCTCGCGCTGCAGGCGCTCGCGCGTGTGGGAGTTCCCGCGACGGCGCGGGCGCGCGTCGCGTACGCGGACATCCCGGTGGTACGCGCCGTACTCGCGCTGCTCGCGGCGGCGGCCGACGGATTCACGCGACACGGCCTGGCCGAGCTGGCGGAGCAGCCGTACATCGGCACCGGCATTAATGCGGACGTCATCAACCACATCGGCTATCAGCGACCCGTGCGCGGCCTGGCCGCCTGGGCCAGGGCATTCGAGGCACTCGAGCAGGAAGCCATCGCTGCCGCGGCAGCAGGGAACGGCGCCGCACGATCCGCCAGCCGGTCGCGCACGCCGCCACCACCGCTCGCGCGTGTGCGCGCGGCACGCACGGCCTTCACGGAGTTCGCCGCTCGCGCCACGGCGCTCACCGAGGGGCGCCCACTCGATGCCTGGCTCGAGTGGCTGGAGCGTCTGATCTCGGACGATCCCTGGCACATCGAGTCGCGCCTCTACGCCGTACCCGGCGCGGAATTCCGCCTGGCGCGCGCGGACGTGGCGGGGTGGGCCAGGCTTGGCGCGGTCGTTGGCGAATGGCGCGCCGCATCCCGCCGCTGGGGCGATGGCCACGCTCTCGTGGACGCCGAGGAATTTCACGCCGCGCTGCGCGCCATGCTCGCGGGCGATCTGGCGCTTCGCACCGGAACCGCCTGGGGCGTCCAGTTGCTCGAGGCGTCCGCGGCCGAGTATCGCCAGTTCGACTACGTGTTCCTCACCGGTTGCGACGCCACACGTGTCCCGCGCCGGCAGCCGCGCTCGGCGATTCTCGACGACACGGATCGCGGCGCGCTCGCGGCGGCGGGACTGCCGCTGGAGCTGCGCACGCACTGGGACGTGCGTGAACACGAGCTGCTGCGCATGCTCGCTGCCGCGTCATGCCGTCGCCTCACGCTGAGTCATGCGAGTCTGGACGACACGGGCAACGAAGTGCTTCGCTCATCGCTCGTCGACGCCATCGACGACGTCGCCGTCCTGCGGGTGAAACGCGTGAGGACGGCCGAGGTCATCACCCGGCGCGTCACGCTCTACCGCGACATCGCGGTACCGGCACGCGCACGACGCGTCGCGCGCATGGAGCGAACGCGCGCCACTGGTGAAATCTCGGTGTACAACGGCCTGATCCAGCGCCCGGCGCTGCGCGCCCGGCTCGCCGCGCGGTACGACGAGGACTACCTGTGGAGCCCGACGCAGCTCGAGTCCTACGCCAAGTGTCCCTGGGCACACTTCTCCGCGCGGCTGCTTGGGCTGGAGGCGCGCGCGGACCCCGACGCGGATCTCGACGCCGCCGCGGAGGGCTCGGTCCTGCATGCAACGCTGCAGCGATTCTACGATGCGGCGTGCGCGACCTTGGGCACGCCGGTGATGCTGCGTGATGCGCATCGCGAGTGGGCACGGCAAACGATTCCAGCCGTGCTCGATGCGGAGATGGCCGGGATCGATCATTCGCCCTGGGCGGAGCATCCCGCGCTGCGGGCCGTGGAACGCGCGGCGCTGCTGCGCACACTCCAGAAGTTCGTCGACTTCGAGATCGACGCGAACGAAGCGTGCTTCGGTTCGCGGGGCAATCGCCCCGGCATCGTGCGCACCGGTGTCGAACGGCACGAGGTGTATCTGGATGCCGTGTTGCTCGAGCGCGGCGGTGTGCGAATTCGCTATCGCGGCACGGTGGATCGGGTGGAGCGTGGCGTGGACGACCGGTTTCCGAGCCAACGGTTCATCGCCGCGGTGGACTACAAGCGTTCGTCCGCCTCCACGCCGGGCGCGGGAAAGGCGCAGGCATGGGACGACGGCGTGGTCCTGCAGGTGCCGCTCTACCTGCACGCGCTGCAGCAGGTGCACGCGGGCGACATGCCGGTGCGCGTGGAATACCGGGCGTTGCGCAGCCCGGAGATCATTCATTCACTCAACCTGTACTCCGTGGCGAAGGGCACGACTGCGCCGGAGGAGAACGCCAAGGCAGTGGCGCTGCTCGACGCCGCGCTCGACGCGGCCGCGCTGCACGTGCGCGGCGCGCGCGATGGCTGCTTTCCCGCCGCGCCGGCCCGCTCGTGCGGCTGCCCGCCGTTCTGCCATGCGCGGGACATCTGTCGCGTGAAGGATGGTCCGACGCCGCTCAGGCGGTCGCGATGAAGTACCCGCCACGGGCCTCACAGTGGGCGGCGATTCGTGATACGGAACATCACTTGCTCGTCACCGCCGGAGCCGGAACCGGAAAAACGTTCACCGTCGTCGGCAAGGTGCTGTATCTGCTGGGCATTCCGGTGGGGGAAGAGACCTGCGCGGCGTCGATTGACCTTTCGGACATCGCGGCCATCACGTACACCAACCGGGCGGCGGCGGATCTCAAACGGAAGCTCCGCGAGGAACTGCGCGCGGCGGAGCGCCCGGAGCTCGCCCGTCAGGTGGACGACGCCCGCATCGGTACCATTCACGCGTTCTGCGGCGACATGCTCCGCGAGTTCGCGCTTCGCGGCGGTCTCCCCCCATCGCTGCACGTGCTCACCGAAGACGAGTCCCGCACGCTGGTCGACGACATCGCGCGCGACATCGTCGTCGCGGCGATCGAGCTCGAGTCGGTGCCGAACGTGGCTCAACTCGTCGTCCGATTTCCGCTTACGGACATCACCCAGTGGGTGGCCGAGCTCGCGGCCGATGCGCACCGGCTCGAGCGGCTCGTGGCTCGCCGGTCGTCGCTCGGTCCGGGCGAGAGCGCGCTGCTCGACCTGGCCGCCGCGACACATCGCGCGCTGCAGGAACGGCTGCGCCAGGAGTCGTCCATGGACTTCCATCGGATGATTGCCTGGGCACGCGATCTCATCCGCGATGCACCCGGTGTTTGCGCGGCGCTCCGCCGCCGCATCCGCGTGCTCATCGTGGATGAGTTCCAGGATGTGGATCCGGTGCAAAAGGAAATCGCGTATCTGCTGGCCGATCCGCTCGCCCATCGTGCCGACACGCCACGCCTCATGCTGGTGGGCGATCCCAAGCAGAGCATCTACAGGTTCAGAGGCGCCGATGTCACGGTGTGGAATCAGGTTCATCGCGACTTCGTAGATCGCGGCTGCGGCGTGGTGCTCAACCTCGATGACAACTTCCGCAGCGTCGCCCCGATCCTCGCCTTCGTGGAAGCGACCATCGGAGAGATGCTCGATGTCCCCGTGCAGGGTTCCGAGCTTCAGGATTTCGAGGTGAGCTTCCAGGCGGTGCAGCCCACGCGCACCGATGGGCCCACGGATCGTGCCGTGGAATTCATCGTCGTTCCGGCGGAGGAAGGTGGCGCCCCGCCCGTCGACCGCATGCGCGCGTGCGAGGCGGAGGGCGTCGCCCGCCGCATGCTCGAGCTGCACGAGCACGAGCGCGCGAACTGGTGCGACATGGCGATCCTGCTCACCGCCTGGACCGACCTCGAGATCTATCAATCCGCGCTGCGCCGCGCCGGCATCCCCAGCTACGCGCTCCGCGAGCAGGGATTCTACGAGCGGCGCGAAGTACTGGATCTCAGCCTCGCGCTCCAGGTCATGCGCGATCCGCGGAACGATGCCGCACTGTTGGGCTTCCTGCGAAGCCCGTTCGTCGGCGTGAAGGATGAAACACTGCTCGCGCTCGCGCTCGACGCCACGCCACCGCTCTTCGACGCCGTGCCTCCGCCCGACTGTCCCGAGCACGGTCTCGTGGCGGACGCCTTCGCGCTGATCGCGCGCTACGCCGCGCTTCGCGATCGCCTTCCGGCCGCCGAGCTGCTGCGACGCCTGCTCGACGAAACCGGATATCTCGCGCATCTCGCGCTGCTCGGACACGACGGACGCCAGCCCTTCGCCAACGTGCGCAAGTTCCTGCACCTGCTCGATGCGCACGGGGACGAGAATCTCGGTGACTTCCTGCGCCGCGTCCAGGAGCTGCGCGCCGCCGGATCGCACGAGGGCGATGCGCGCCTGTACGGCAGTACGGACGACGTCGTCACCATCACCTCCATTCACAGCGCCAAGGGACTGGAATGGGACATCGTATTCTGGTGCGATCTCGCACGGGGCCGGAGCATGCGCAACGACACCGGCAAGCTCCTGATCGGACGCGACACCATGGTGCTCGGCCGCCCGGACGTCGCCGCCGCGAAGCAGCCCGACGACTGGCGGGCGCTGCAGGACGCACTCGCCGCCGAAGACGCCGCCGAGAGCAAGCGCGTGTGGTACGTCGCCAGCACGCGCGCGAAGGACCGGCTCGTTCTGAGCGGCATTCCGCAAGGAGCATGGAGGAACTCGAACTCTGTCGCCGCGGCGCTGCGGGCGTGGCGTCCGATTCTCGAATCGGCGTCGAGCGAGGCCATCTCCTATGCGGGATTGGGCGCGACGTTCGAGGCAGCAGTGCACGTCGCACCGCCGGTCGCCGAGCCCGATCCGCGGGCGCCGGTGGAGATGGGCGTCGTGCTTCCAATCGAGACGCTGACACGGCCCCGCACGCCCATCGCCGTTCCTGCCGGTCGCGGGCGCTTCTCCGCTACGGAGTTGCTCGCCTGGGAACGCTGCCCCAGAAAGCATTGGTTCAAATACGTCGCCGGCCTGCAGGAGCCGGCGGTGGACCGTGACGGTGCGGCATACAATGACGCGATCGTGCGCGGCCAGATCGTGCACGACGTGCTCGAGTTCTACGACGACGCCTCGGACCTGGACACGCTGCTCGACGACGCGCTGGAGCGCGTGAGCTCCGACACGCCGCTCACCGTCGCGCAGCGCCGCCGCTATCGTGACGACGTGCGCGCGGAGATCCTCCGCGCGGAGCAGAGCCCCGCCTATCGGGCCATTGCCAACCTGCCGACGGCGCACCGCGAGCTGCGCTTCCTGTACATCGCGAACGAGCACGCCGTTGCCGAAGGCGCCATGGACCTCGCTGCCGCCACGCCCGACGGCCTGGTGATTCTCGACGTGAAGACCTCGCGCGGCGACGCGGATGTCTTCGCGCGCAAGGCCGAGGAATACTCCCCGCAGCGCGACGTGTACGTGGCCGCGGCGGAAGGCATCAGCGGACTCCCGGTGGAGCGCTTCGCGTTTCAGTTCACGGCGTCAGACATTCAGCTTGGCTCCAGTCTCACGGAGGAGGATCGTGCGCACGCACGCGAACGGTTCGTCCAGCGCGCCGCCGCCGCGGTCCAGCCCGATCCCCCTCTCACCCGCTTCCCCCATGAATGCACGTTCTGCGGTTATCGGAAGGCTGGTTGGTGCGGGGGAGTTGAGAAGAAACAGTAGCTGGTTGTTGGTAGCTGGCTGCTGAACTTCCCACGCCCTTCCAGCGACCAGCAACCAGCTACCGGCTACCGTCGTTAAACCCGCCACCAGCGACCAACATCTGCATTCCAGCTAACAACGCCCGCGCGTTCCGCCCGATCACGCGCGTATCGTAGCCACCTTCCTGCACGGCCAGCGTCGGCAGGCCCAGCGCACCAATGGCGGCGCCGATGCGCTCGAATCCATCCGTCGTGATGGCCCACGCACCGGTGGGATCGCCCTTGGCGATGTCCAGTCCCACCGACACCACCAGATAGCGCGGCGCGAACCGCACGATCAGCTCGAGTGCCTCCCCGAGCGTGCGCAGATAGTCGTCGTCACCCACGTTCTCCGGCAGCGGGAAGTTGTGATTGCACCCCTCTCCCTCGCCCTCGCCGCGCTCATCGGCAAAACCGGCAAAGTATGGATAGGCATAGCTCGGATCGCCGTGAATGGAGATCGTGAGCACGTCGCGCCGACGGGCGAAGATTTCCTGTGTCCCGTTCCCGTGATGGAAGTCGATGTCGAGCGTGGCCACCCGGCCCTGGGCACTCAGCGCGTGCGCGGCAATGGCCGTGTTGTTGAAATAGCAGAAGCCGCCGTACACCGCGGACTCCGCATGATGTCCCGGCGGCCGGCAGAGCGCATACACGAGCTGCTCGCCGCGCAGAATCAGCTCCGCGCCCGACATCGCGCAGTTCGCCGCCGCGCGCGCGGCGATGTAGGCGTTGTGCGTGAGCGGCGTGAACGTGTCAATGCAGTAGTAGCCGGCCTGCACTTCTTCATCCACCGGTTTGCGCGCGCGCTGCCGGATGGGAAAGACGTATGGATAGATCGTGCGGTCAGTCGCCAGCTTGAGACACACCTGCTCGAGATAGCGGACAAAATCCGGATCGTGCACCGCGATCACGGGATCCACGCCATGATCGTGCACCTCCGCCACCTCCAGTCCCGGCAGGCTCCTGATGTGATTCATGATGCGGCCCACGCGCACGGGCCGCTCCACGTATCCGCGCTCGCGCACGTGATGCACCTGATGCTGCGGCGTCACCAGCACCTTGAATGGACGCGCAATACCGTGCCGCGGCGGCGCGATCGCCGCGGGTCGTCGCACGCGTGGCGGCTGCAGCGTGATACCGCCGTCCCGCACGGACGCCACGATCGAACGCGCATACGCGTCGTCCAGCGGATAGCGGTACTTCCGGAAGAGGATCGCGCTGATCATGCCGCGCACCTCGGCGGCCGATGGCTCGCGCTCGTCCCCGAGCGAGTCGAACATCACGTACGGTTCGCCTTCCGCGCGCTCCGGCCGCTTCGACTCGTACGTCGTACCCTGGATGACGCGCGCACCGTAGCGTTCATAGAACCGGATGCGCGCGCGGTTCTCGCGACGCCGCACCGCATCGGGCTCCAGTTCCTGCGCATCGGGTCGCACCTCCAGGTACAACCCGCGCGAGCCCAGCGCCACCAGATACTCGCGCAACGCCTCGTACAGCGCACCGCCAATGCCCCGCTGCCGCACCGTGGGATCCACCACGATGAAGTCCAGCAGCGTGGCATTGAGATCGGTGTAGTGAAAGGCCAGCGCAAAGGCGAACACCCGCCCGTGCTGCGGATTCTCGGCGGTGATCAGGATCGTACGCTGTCCGAGTTCGGCCTGCCGGCGCAGCAGATCGGGGATACGGTCCGCATAGTCCCCATAGTACACGCCGAAGTAGCTGCGGAAGATGCGCTGCACCTCCGCCATGCGCCGCGGTTCGGTATCCGCATCGAAGATGTGAACGAAGCGGATCGCCATCGCGCCGTCAGCGACCCGCTACGTGATACTTCTCGAGTATCGTGCGCACGCTGTCCAGCGGGATGGCTTGTACGGTGTGGCCGTTCCCCGTCACCGTCGTTGCCATGAACAGCGAATCATAGATCGCTTCCTCGGTCGCCTCCACCACCCCTTCGAACACCGCCGACATCGCGTCGTTGGGCAGGTCGGCCACGGTGCGGACACTGTCGTTTGCGGCCGCTGCCGCCCGATCGAAGCGCACGTGCCGCCGCACCGCCTGGGCGGTGGAGAACGCGATCACGTAGTCACCCGATCCGTTCGACGCCGAGGACCCCGTGCGCGCCAGCCCCATGATCGCCCGCGCCGCCACGCGGCCGAGGTTGCGATCCGACAGCGGCGCATCCGTCGCCACCACGATCATGATGGAGCCGTCACCGTGCGGACCTTCCACCTCATGCTGAAACGCGTAGCGGCCGAGCTCCTTCCCCACCGGCGCGCCGAGCACCTGGAGAATCCCGCCGAAGTTCGTCTGCACCAGCACGCCCACCGTGTAGCCGCCCAGCGACGCCGGCAGCACGCGCGACGATGTGCCAATGCCACCCTTCCATCCGAACGCGATCGTGCCGGTGCCGGCCCCCACACTCCCCTCCTCCACCGGCCCGCCGCGCGCGCTTGTGAGCGCATGGCGCACCGCGTCCGCATCCACGGGACGCGAGCGAATGTCGTTCAGCGTGCCGTCATTCGTCTCGCCGACCACCGGATTGATGGAGCGGACATTTTCCATCCCCGGCTGCTCCAGCATCCACCCCACCAGCGCGTCTGCCGCCTTCCACACGCACAGCGTGCACGTGAGCAGGATCGGCGATTCGATCTCGCCCAGCTCATGCACCTGCGTGACGCCGAGCAGCTTGCCGAAGCCGTTGCCCACGTGAATGGCCGCGGGCACGCGGTCGAGAAAGATGTTGCCGTCGTGCGGCAGGATGGCGGTCACGCCCGTGCGCACGGAATCGCCGCGCACGATCGTGGTCTGTCCCACGCGCACGCCCGCGACATCCGTGATCGCGTTGAGCGCACCCGGCCTGAAGATGCCGGGCGCGACGCCCAGCGTGCGGGCGCGCGCGCGTCCCGCTTCTGCGCTCTGCGCGGCGAGTGATGTGGTGGCAAGCATGAGGATCACCAGTGCAGTACGAAGCATGACTATCCCGCGACCACGGTGAGCAGGAACGTCGCGCCGCGCTCCGAGTGCACGGCGTGCTCCACCTTCGCGTTCACGACGAGCAGGTCGCCGGCGTCGAGCTGATGGCGTGCCCCCGCCACATCGAACTGCATGTGCCCGTCGAGCACCTGCACCGAGATCGGCCCATCCGCTCGATGCGTCGGGATGGCGCCGCCCGCGGCGAGCGCGATGAGCGTGATGCGCAGCGCGCCCTCTTTGACGAGCGTGCGCGCGTTGCGGCCATGCTGCGCGAGCAGCTCGGCGTGCTCCACGCGCTCCCGCTCCTCGCCAATGTGCAGGAGCAGCGCGTCGCCGGATAATGGACGGTCAATGGAGGACATGTCGGGGATGGTGAGGGGTCACGTACTACTAACTGGGGAATCGGCAATCGGGAATGGGGGAATCTTCCACGCCCCGCCACCATACCCTTGGGAATCGGCAATCGGGAATGGGGAATCGGGGAGGAAGACCTCTCCACACCGCACCCCACCGCCTCTTTTTCACCGCCGCCTCCCCCCGCTGCATCATTTCCCATTCCCACGATTCCCCATTCCCGATTGCCGATTCCCACGGGCGGGGTGGGGTAGGGCGGCCGATTCCCAGCAGGAGGGTGGCGTGGAGGGGAAGTTTCCCAAGGGCGGGGCGGAAGGGTGGGAACCATCCCTCCAGCGCCTCACTCCCCCCTCAACACCACCGCGGGATTTGTCCGCACGGCACGGATCGTGGGCGCAACACATGCCGCGACCGCGACGAGGAGCAGCGTGAACGCCGCGCTCCCGATGATCCACGGATCGCGCGCCGACGTCTGATAGAGCACCGGTTCGAGTATGCCATGCGCGATCACAATCACCGCGGCGCCCACGATCAGCGCGCCTGCCACGGTGCGCAGCGCGTCGCCGCCGATGACACGCAGCACGTCGCCGGTTCCCGCACCGAGCGTACGCCGAATCGCAATCTCCGAGGCTCGC
Source organism: Gemmatimonadaceae bacterium (assembly GCA_036278895.1). Taxonomy (GTDB): domain Bacteria; phylum Gemmatimonadota; class Gemmatimonadetes; order Gemmatimonadales; family Gemmatimonadaceae; genus JADGGM01. The sequence continues at coordinate 34,567 of DASUKE010000016.1, read as the reverse complement.
TGCGCCATGGCGAAGGAGACCACGCCGTAGAGTCCGATCATGGCGATCAGGACCGCGACGGTGCCGAACAGTGAGAAGAGCAGGGCGGCCAGCCGCCACGGTCGAAGTTGCGGAGCGACGACGCTCTCCATCGCCGCGATACCTGGCGCAGGCAGATCGGGTCGCGCGGTGAGGATCGCGCGGCGCACGGATGGGATGACCGCAGCCGCGTCTCCGCGCACGCGGATGTACATGATGGCCGGCAGTGTCGGATACGTGTTCTGCGCCAGTGGCACGTACACCTGATAGGTGCTCTGGGTGAACATGTCGTACAGCTGGAAGGTCGGTATCACTCCGACGACCGTCACACACGGACCGTTGCTGTTCTTCGGTGGCTCGTGCAACAGCAAGCACTGGCCGAGCGCATCCCTGCCCGGCCATAGATAGTGCCCAAGGGCCTGATTGATGATGGCGACTCGTGGCGCACCACGACGGTCTGCGGCATCGAAGTCGCGCCCGCGAAGCGAATGCGCGCCCATGGTGCGAAAGAAGCCGCTGTCCACCGCGCCCTCCATCGGCGCGTCCACGCCAACGTGCCAGTAGTAGTCATCATCGTGCTCGGTCGTGTACACGCCGGCTGCGTGGCCATAGCCGTATCCGGCGTCCGCCAGGGCCACGCGCTCCACACCGGGCAACGCCCGAAGCCGTTCCGCCAGCAACCCATACATGGAATCGAGCCCTACGCCGGGCACGCGCAGCAGGTGCTCCAGGTCGAAGTACACAACTGCGGTCTGGTTCAGATCGACGCCCAGATCGTGCGCCAACACTCGACGCAGACTCTGTACGGCCAGCAGCGCCGTTACCAGCAGCACCATGCCAATCGCCGCCTGCGTGCCGAGCAGCGCGGTGCGCGCCCGCGCGGTCCTCACGTCCATGGTGCCACCAACTCCCTTGAGCGCGCGCATGAGATCGAGTCTGGCGCTCTGCAGCCACGGTGCCATCGCGAGCGTCACCGTCACACCGAGCGCAACCAGTGCCGTAATGCCGATGAGCCGTATGTTCAGGACACCACCCACACCCGTATCCGGCAGCAGTCGAACCTGCAATGCCCGACTTCCAATCACCGCGAGATAACACGCCGCTGCGCTGCCCAACGAAACCGGAACGAGTGATTCAGCGAAAAGCTGTCGCGCCAGTCGTCCGCGCCCGGCGCCCAGTGCCAGCCGCACCGCGACTTCGCGGCGCCGCATCACCGCGCGCCCCAGCATCAGATTAGCCACATTCGCACACGCGATGAGCAGCACCAGCACCGACAGGCCACCCAGCCAGATGAGCACGGTAGTTTGCTGCGGCGCATCCGGTCCACGGCCGGCGATCACTGATGCGGGAATGACATTGTAGAGCGTATCCAGGGCACCTGTGGCGGCAGCGTTGTGGCGCATGACCGCCGTCGCCTGGGTGGCGGCAATCGCTCGCGAGACACCTGGCTTGAGCCGCGCCACGGCTCTTAGCCACGTGGATCCCGCCCCATCTGACCAGAGCGCCGGAAATTCCGCCGGCGCTGTGACGGTCACGGGAAGCCACACATCCGGCGCGGCCGCCTGCACGCCGCGAAATCCGGGTGGCGCAACGCCAACGATCGTGTAGGCAAGGCTCCCGAGTGATACCGACCGCCCCAGCACCGACCGGTCGCCGGCAAACTGTCGCTGCCAAAACCCATACGCGAGCACCACGAGCGGCGGACCGCCCGCCCCGCCGTCCGTGGGAAATCCATCCGCCACGCTGAAGAGCCGCCCGAGCGCCGGATGCACGCCGAGCATCGTGAAGAAGTTCGGCGTGACGAGCGTCGTTCGTATGCGAAGAGCGTCAGGACCCACACCGAGCGAGACGGACCACGAGTCGTACGCAGCGACATCGGCGAACGCGGGAACATCGCGAGCAAACTCCAGCACCGCGGGATAGCTGGTGGATCGTCCCATGTCGCCGTGATTGGTCGCGCGCGCACTCGCGTAGACGAGCTGCGCGAGGCGTCCCGCATCGCTGATGCCCGGCGGCGGCCGAAACAGCAGCGCGTCGAGCACGCTTGCCATCATGACATTGGCGCCAATACCTACCACAAGCGTGCCCACGACGATTGCTGTGAATCCGGGTGCACGGCGCACCTGTCGTAGCGCGTAGTGCAGATCCTGTCGCAGATCAGCGAGCCATCGTTCGAATCGTGGCTCGGGATAGGGGTACGGTACGAAGTGATGGCGCATTGGAGAGCGGGTGACCGGCTACCGGAAGCGCGCGGAGCGAAAATGCGAGAACGCTCCCCGCTCCGCCACCCCGCCCTTGGGAATCGGCAATCGGGAATCGTGGGAATAGGAAATCGGCCTCCCCATTCCCCATTCCCACCATTCCCCATTCCCGATTGCCGATTCCCAGGGGGAGGGCAGAAGGGGGAGGAAGCCTGCCAGCCACCCATCCTTCCCTCTACATTTCCACCATGGCAACACGAACCCGCACCCGCTTCCTCATCATCGGCAGCGGTGTCGCCGGCCTTCACACTGCATGGCGCGCGGCCGAGCATGGCGATGTCCTGCTGCTCACCAAGCGCACGTTGTTCGACAGCAGCACCGCATACGCCCAGGGTGGCATCGCTGCCGCGCTCGGCGCGGGCGATTCACCTGAGCTGCACCGCCGCGACACGCTCGCGGCCGGCGACGCGCTCTGCGACAGCGCCGCCGTGGACGTGCTCGTCAATGAAGGGCCCGCGCGCGTGCGCGAATTGTTCGCCGCCGGCGCCCACTTCGATCTCGACCCGGGCGGCGCCTTCACCCTGGGCCGCGAGGCCGCACACTCGGCCGCGCGCATCGTCCACGCCAATGGCGACCGCACCGGCGCCGAGGTCGCCAGCACGCTCATCAAGCGTGTCCGCGCCACGAGCCGGGTCAAGGTGCTCGAGCGCTCGCGCGCCCTGGACCTCATCGTGCACGACGGCGCCTGTGTGGGCGCGCGCGTGAGTCGCGAAGGCGCGGCGCTCGAGATTCTCGCCGATGCCACCGTCCTCGCCACCGGCGGGTGCGGGCAGGTCTATCGCTACACCACCAATCCGCAGGTGGCCACCGGGGATGGCTTCGCGCTCGCGCACCGCGCCGGCGTCGAGCTGGGCGACATGGAGTTCGTGCAGTTTCACCCCACCGCGCTCGACACACCGGAAACGCCGCTCAAGCTCATCTCCGAAGCGGTGCGCGGGGAGGGCGCCATCCTCGTGAACGATCGCGGCGAACGCTTCATGGTCGGACGGCACGAGCTCGCCGAACTCGCGCCCCGTGACGTCGTCGCGCGCGAGGTGTTTCGCGAGCGGCACGATGGCCACACGGTCTATCTGGATGCCACCGCCATGGGCGCCGAATTCGCCGAGCGCTTCCCCGGCATCTTCGCGATCTGCATGGCGCGCGGGATCGACCCGCGCACGGAGCGCATTCCGGTCACGCCCGCCGCGCACTACATGATGGGCGGCGTCGTCACCGATCTCGCCGGCCGTTCCAGCGCGCCGCGCCTCTATGCGTGCGGCGAGGTCGCCAATACCGGCGTGCACGGTGCCAACCGTCTCGCGTCGAACTCGCTCCTCGAAGGACTGGTGTTCGCCGAGCGCGTCGCCCGCGACATGGCGGGCGTGACACCGCTCACATCGGAACCACCGCTCGGCAGCTGGCGTGTCCCGCTGCTCCGCGATCGCGGTGCGGCGCAGGTCGCCGCCACGGCCGTGCGCGATACCATGTGGGAACACGCTGGCATCGCGCGGGCCGAATCCGGACTGCGCACGTGCCTCGCCGATCTCGACGCAATCGAGGCGCGCCTCCCCGAAGGCGCTACCGAAGAAGCGAATCTCGTCGACACCGGCCGCCTCATCGTGCGCTCCGCCCTCATGCGCGACGAATCCCGCGGCGGCCACTTCCGCAGCGACTATCCGCAACCCGAGCGCGACTGGGCCGGGCTGCACATCCGCGTCGTCTCGCACCAGGACAGGGCGAGCGCCGCCGCGCACACCGAACCGTGATGTCCGATACCGAATCCTTCGCGTCGCTCCAGCAGCAGATCCGCTCGCTCGCCGCGGAGCGCCACGCCGTCATCCTCGCGCACAACTACGAACGCCCCGAAGTGCAGGATGTCGCCGACGTCGTTGGCGACTCGCTCGGCCTCTCGCGCGAGGCGGCCCGCACCACCGCGGATGTGATCGTCTTCTGTGGCGTGCACTTCATGGCGGAAACCGCCGCCATTCTCTCGCCGGACAAGACCGTCCTGCTCCCGGATCTTCGCGCCGGCTGCTCGCTCGCCGCCACCATCAACGCCGATCAGTTGCGCGAGTGGAAGGCCGAGCACCCCGGCGCGGTCGTCGTCTCGTATGTGAATACGACGGCCGAGGTGAAAGCCGAGACCGACTACTGCTGCACGTCCGGCAATGCCGTCGATGTCGTGAACGCCATTCCGGCCGACCGCGAGATTCTCTTTCTGCCGGACATGTTCCTGGGCGCGCACGTGCGGCGCGTCACCGGACGTACGAACATGCACGTGTGGATGGGCGAGTGCCACGTGCACGCGGGCATCACGCCCCAGCGCGTGGCCGAACAGCGCGCCGCGCACCCGGAAGCCGAATTTCTCATTCACCCCGAGTGCGGCTGCTCGACGAGTCTGCTCGAAGCCATGTCCGCCGGAGACATCGATCCCACGGGCGTGCAGATCCTCTCCACCGAGGGAATGATCCGCCGGCCGGAACAGTCTCCGGCGAGCGAGTTCATCGTGGCCACCGAGGTGGGCATTCTCTACCGGCTGCGCAAGGCGTATCCCGATCGCCAGTTCCTCGCGGCCGACGATCGCGCATCGTGCCAGTTCATGAAGGTCACGACGCTCCCGGCCGTGCTCAACTCGCTCGAAAGGCTGGAGCATCGCATCACGGTGCCGCCGGAGATCATTGCCCGTGCGCGCCTCGCGATCGATCGCATGGTGTCGATTGGCGGCGGCCCCGCGCCGGCGAACGCGCCCGCGCAGCTCGTGGGCGAATGACGGCGCCGCTGTCGGCAAACCCGGCAAACCCGGCGCCACTGCGCTTCCCCCTGGCGGAGAGCGACCTGGACGCGCTCGTCCGCGGCGCGCTCACCGAAGATCACGCGTTCCACGATGTCACCACGCTCGCCACCGTGCGCGAGGACGCCGTCGCACAGGCCCGCATGGTGGCGCGCGCCGATGGCGTGATCGCCGGGCTGCCCCTCGCGCTCGCCACCTTCCAGTGCGTCGCCTCATCCATTGCGCATGAGATCCATGCGCCCGACGGCACGCGCGTCGCGCGCGGCACGAGCATCCTCTCGCTCGAGGGACCGGCGCGTGCCCTGCTCAGCGCCGAACGCGTCGCGCTCAACTTCGTGCAGCATCTCTCGGGCATCGCCACGCTCACCGCGCGCTACGTGGACGCCGTGCGCGGCACGCGCGCACAAATTCTCGACACGCGCAAGACCACTCCCGGCTGGCGGGCGCTGGAGAAGTACGCCGTGCGCTGCGGCGGCGGCGTGAACCACCGCGCCGACCTCGAAGCGGACGTCCTGATCAAGGACAACCATCTCGCCGCCCTGCACGGTGACATCGCGCTGGCGGTGCGCCGCACGAGGGAGTTCGCCCCGGAGGGCACGCGTGTGGAGGTTGAATGTGATGACATCGAGCAGGTGCGCGCGGCGGCGGCGGCGCACGCCGACATCATTCTGTTCGACAACATGTCGCCCGCGCTCATGCGCGAGTGCGTTCAGCTCATCGCCGGACGCGCGCTCACCGAAGCGTCCGGCGGCATCTCGCTCGACACGGTCCGCGCCGTCGCCGAGTCGGGAGTGGATTGCATATCAGTTGGCGCGCTCACGCATTCCGCGCCCGCGCTCGATATAGGGCTTGACTTCGGTCGCTGGTAGCTGGTCGCTGGACTTCCCACGCACCTCCAGCAACCAGACACCAGCCACCAGCAACCGTAGTCAAGCTGCCTTCCGCCCCTCCGCCTGCCAGATCAATTCGTCGCCGTCAACGGATGGGACATAGAGAAACCGCGCCGGCGGAAAACCCGACACACCAATCTCGAGCCGGTCGCCCACGTTCGTGGCCGCCCGGTCACTGATCACCTGAAGGGCATCGGAGAGCGTCCCACTCGTCACCGACCCGGCCAGGCGAAGCTGCTCGTCAGCGCTGCTGATCGAGAATTCAAAACGCGTCATGGCCCCCCTCCCCGATATGGAAACCCATCGAGCGCCTCCGTGGCGACAATGTTCGCCGCAGTGCCCTGATCCGGTCTCGTATTCTTATACACCTGTGCTGGTTACTGGTTGCTGGTCACTGGTTGCTGGTTGCTGGTTGCTGGTTACTGGTCACCAGCTACCAGCGGCCAGCCACCAGTGACCAGTGACCAGTGACCAGTGACCAGTGACCAGCCACCAGCGACCACCCACCAGCTACCGCTTCAAATACACCGTCTGCGATGGAAACGCGAAACCGCTCCCCGCTCGTTCCACTACGTCCATGAACTGCAAAAGGATTCCCTGTCGGATCAGCAGAAATTCGTTCCAGTCCGTCGTCTGCACCCACGTCTGTACCTGCACGTTCAGCGCCGAGGCGCCAAAGTCGGTAAGACGCACCGTGATGTTGTCCGTCGTCACGTGCGGATGCTCCCGCAGCACGCGCTCCAGCCCGTCCAGCACCGAGCGCATCTGCGCCCCTGTGGTCTCGTAGACCAGCCCCAGGACCATGTTCAGACGGATGCGGTCGCGTACCGCGAACGACTCGATCTGCGAGTCCGCCAGCTTGCCGTTCGGCAGCGTCACCACCGTCCGGTCGATCGTGCGAATGCGCGTGGACCGCAGCCCGACGCGCTCGACCGTACCCGCTACGCCGTCCACCTTGATGCCGTCTCCTTCCCGGAAGATCTGGTCCGCGCCGATTGAAAACGCGCCAAACAGATTCTCCACCGTCTTCTGCGCCGCGAGTGCGAACGCCAGGGCGCCAATGCCCAGCCCGCCCAGCACGCCCGCAACCGGAAACCCGAGTGTCGAAAGCACCGTCACCACGCCGATGGCCACGATCGCCACCTTCGCCACCCGTGAGCCAAGCGGGAGAATGGATCGCGCCGCTCCGCCCGCCATCGCCCACCCCGACACCGCCATCCGCTGGCGCCAGACATCCACCAGGCGCACCAATCCCCAGAAAAACGCCACCATGAGCGCCGCCTTGAGCAGACGGCTCACCCAGAGTTGTCCCTGCATGCCCAGCGCCAGCCATGGCAGCAGGAAGGCAACCATCGCCACCGTGAGCCCCAGTGTCACAGGGCCGGCGAGGCGGCTGATGACCTCATCATCCCAGTCTCGCGCGGTCCGCCGCGCCACTCGCGCGAACACCAGCGCGAGCAGCATGTTGAGCGCCGTGCCAAAGCCGAACGCCACCACGAGCAGCACCGGGAACGCGAGCCACTGCCACGCCGTCAGGCCCAATGGGCCCGACTTCTGTAAGACCGCCGGCAAATGCTGCAGCGCCCAGCGGTCGGGAAGCGCGGCGTACCACTCCGGAATGCGCTGCACGGTGCCGCGCGAAAAGAGCCAGCGCTGTGCACCGCCCCGCCAGACACGCGAGAGTCGCACGGGCTCGTGATCGCCTCGCGTCCCGGGAAGCTCGGCAATCTGTACCAGGTTGCGCGAACCGCCGCCCGCTGTATCGCCCGCCGCCGCTCCCGAGATGTCCTCGAGGTCTATCCAGACCTTCCGATCCAGCACCAGCTTGAATTCACGCGCCAGCTCCGGGCCGCGCGTCCGCAGCGAATCAGGCAGGTCCAGATACTGCGCCGCCTCCGTGTCCCGTCCCGCGCTCGTGAGATCCAGAAACGCGGCAACCGCGGCACGCGGCGACTCGGGTGACACCGTCTCCGGCCGCGCCGCTTGCGCAGTCCGGCTCGCCGTGTCCAGCTTCTTCTTTGACGACTGCGAGAACAGTCCAAGCTGCCCCTGTGCGGGTGCGCCCGCGACGCAGCAGAGCAGCAGGAAGCCGATCCCGGCGGCGGCGGCTGCACGTCGGCGGATGCTCGGAAATGAGAGGGGGAAATGCATTCCTGGATGAAGACGCTGAGTGGAACGGTGGATGGTGGCCGGCCTCACACATTACCACGTCTCCTGCCCCCTGCACTACTCCGGCCTCTCCCGTCTCTTGTTGACCACTGCGGAAGTTCGTATGTTAATTCCCCCTTATCTGTCCGCGCGTTGTCTGTAACAAATCGCGACAGATGTCCGGCAACCTCCGGGCAGCGGCGGTACCATGACTGATCAGCGCGTCAAATCTCGCCCGATTGCGGCAGCCCGGGCGATTCCGTGGGTGCCGCAGAACGACGGCTACTATCTGCTCGCGGCAGTGATGTCCAGCTCGCGCGCCGCGCCGCTCGTCGTCATGCAGGAAGCACTGCTCGAAGTCGAGGCCCATCTGCGCACCGTTCCCGGCGGCAATGTGTGCGGCCTCTTGTATGGCTCCGCCTACATCGACCCGCGCAGCGCCGCGAAGTACCTGCTGGTGGAGGAAGCCGTCCGTGCTCCGCGCATCGACACCGCCGCTGATCCCGACGCCGCCGCGCTCGCAATGTGGAGCGACATGCTCGGTCGCTCGGAGCAGGGCGGGCGCCTGGTGCTCGGCTGGTATCGTGGCGGCGCGACAATCGATTCGCCAATCGTGCTCCCCGCCGCCGGCGCCATGCAGGTCGTCTTTCCGGAGCGATGGCAGGTCGGACTGCTGCGTCAGGGAGTCCTTGGCGAGCACAGAGGCGCGTTCGTCCGCATCGAGCCTACCGAAACCCGGGTATACAGCATTCCATTCATGGAGCTTGCACCTCCCGAGGGATTCGATGGCCGCACGCTGCTCACGAGCGTGACCTGGACGAACTATCACACGAAGCTGCCCGTCACGCCGCTCGGCCCCGCTTCCCTGTCATCGGGCCAGAAACGCAGGTCCAAGGCAGCCGCCCCTTCGGCATCGCGCGAGCATCACGGCCTCGGCTTCCTCGGCGCGATCCTGAAGCGGCCTCCGGCGACACCGGTCATTCCGGCGTTGAGGAGGTCGCGACCGGGCAGTGCCCCGGCGCGCCGCGCCGCCGAACCGTCAACGAGTCAACCGCCGGCGCCACCCATAGCGCACCGTCCGGCCGAACCAGCTCTTGTCGCCGCCTTGCCAGATACGCCACCAGCCATTGGACTGTCTGCAGCCATGCCCATTTCCGGAGAGTCAACGAATCCCGCCGAACAGCTCAGTCCATTGCCGCAGCCGGACCCCGTCGTCTCAGTGACGTCACACGCTGTAGCAGGGCCTGTCACCGATCCCGTCCCGCCTTCCGCCGTGGTCGATTCCGCAGCGCCCCCCCGTGCGGAGTTCACGCCCGAGGAATCGCGGACCGATGAGCTGCCAGCCACGTCGGAGACGCGGATTCCGCTCGCGCCCGCGGAATCCGACCCGATCCTCGCCGACCTGCGCCAGCGCGCCCGACTGGAGCGACTGGATCGGTTGCCGAAACCTCGAAGCGCCGTACGGCGAATGGCCCGCGCCGGCGCGTACGCCGGGATTGTGATCGCGGCGGGTGTCGTTGCCGCGTTCTATCTCGTGCCCCGACTGCGACGTGCCTCTGCGCCATCCACCATCACGCAGTTCGGACAGCTCGATTCCACGCAGTTCGCGCTCGGCAGCCCGGAGCGCGGGGCTGATGCCGCGGGGGTCGCGCACATACCCGCCGGACTCCTCACGACGGAGCAGATCGGAAAGGCGCGCTTCGCGCTCGCGCGCGTCGGCACCTACGGCGATGACCTTGCGACGACCCTCAGCGCGCTCGACTCGGCGCTGGCGTCCGCACAAAAACCCGCAAGCCGCCGCCACGCCTGCCAGCAGGCCGACTCGCTCGTGCGGCAGACCAGGCTGGATCTCTCCATGCTCGACACCGCGCGGCAACAGGTGACCGAACTCATTGGCACGGCCCGCCTCGATTGGGTGGATGGCCTCTCTACGCGCGCCAGGGCAGCAGCTCCACGATTTGAACGAACGTGCAGATGACGATGGAGCACGCCAGGCGCACGCTTGAAATCCGGCACCTTCCTGGCGACCGCCTGGTGAAGTGGTTGCCACTGGACGATGGGTACTACCTGCTGGCATCCGTGATGACCAGCACTCGCGCCGCGCCCGTGTTCGTGATGCAGAAGGCACTGCTGCAGGTGGAAGCACATCAGCTACGGGCGGCGGGTGCGCAGGCGTGCGGTATTCTCTTCGGTGCTCCTTGTGTGGACTCCGCGAGCGGCCTGGAATTTGTCCTGGTCGACGACACCGCCCCCGTCTTCCAGACCGCGACGATCAACAACGCGGCTGCCGCACTCGCGGCCGACCTGTCCCGGGTCATTGCACAGGCGGAGCGCGCCGGCCGGCGCGTCATGGGGTGGTATCGCTGCGATGTTCCACTGGGACAACTCATTTCCGTGCAGAATGTCGGCCTGCATCGCTCGTTGTTCAGCCAGCCGTGGCAGGTGTCGCTCTTTCGCGATGGCGTCATGGGCCAGGGCCGGGGTGCGCTGGTTCGCGTCGAGCCAAATGAGGGGCGCGCGTTCAGCATCCCCTTCGTCGAGATCAGTGCGCATCGCCGCCACCATGGTAACGCGCCGCTGCTCACGAGCATCGGTTGGCTCAACTATCGTGCGGAATCGGAGGTAGCCCTCCTCCCGGACGAGGCGTTTCTGGACGGATACGAGCTTCCACCGGAGGAGCCGGTGAATGCCGAGGAGCCGCGTCGCACGGGACTCCTGGCCGGACTCTTCGCACACCGCCCAGTTTCGGTTACGCCGCGGCGCACGACACCAGTTGGCCCGTTCCCTCCGCCGCCGGCGGCCGTGCCGCCCCTGTCATCTGTAACACCGGCGTTACCAGCGGCGCCAACGGCGTCGCTGTCACCAGCGGCACCAGCGGAGTCCGTGTCTCCGGCGTCACCAATGGCGCGAACGGCGCCCGCGTCACCAACGCTACCAGTGGCGTCAACGGCGCCCGCGTCACCAGCGGCGCCAGCTCGACGAGTGAGCCTCGAGCGCCAATCTCGCGAGGCCGCTCCGCCGCCGAACGCGGCGCGCCGCAAACCCCCGAGGCCAACGCCGCTGGCGGACGTGGCTCACGACATTGCGCCCACATTGCCGCCGCCGGTTGCCGACGTGCTGCAGCAAGCACCGCCGCCGGCTGAGCGGCCGCAGTCACCGTTGTCGACCGCGCCTGCCTCGCCAGCGTCTCCAGCCTCGCCAGCGTCTCCAGCCTCGCCCGCCGCGCCTACCTCGCTCGGTGATCCGGTCGCCGCCAGTGCACCGGCAGAGGCAGCGGATCACGACTGGCCTGAGCGCTCCGTCCCCGTTTTTGACGAAGGCACGGAGCCCGAGCGAGCCGAAGCGCTCGATGAGTTGCTCGCTGAATTGCAGCGACGTGTACGCGTCGACGTTCCCCGAACGGCGCGACCGTCCATGGCCCCGGCCGTCCCCGGGCGGGGACGCGCCATGATGTTCGTGCTCGGCGTCGCCGCCGTCATCATCGTGGGATTTTTCGCCGTTCGGGGGCTCAGTGGGTCATACTCCGCCAGGGACGGTGCCGCAGCCGGTGAACTCGATCCGGGGCAATTCGGCCGCCAGACCGCCAGTGGGGTGGCCGCCGGAACGCGTTCCGTCGGAGGTGCGCTCACGCCAGATCAGCTTGCCCAGGCCAGGTCCGCACTCGCCATCATGGGCGCATCGACCGACAGCCTCCAGAGCCACCTGGCCTCACTCGATACGACGCTCGCCGGAGCGCGCGCTGCTTCCCGCCGTGCCAGCGCCTGCGCCCGTGCCAACTCGCTTGGCATGCAGGCGCGCGCCGACAGCGCGCGGATCGGCTCCTCTCAGCAGCAGCTCTCCCAACTCATGGGACCCGCTCCGATGGATCGCGTGGAAGCGCTGTTCGCGCAAATGAAACAGGCCGCGAGCACGCTGCAATCCCGCTGCGGGAGCTAGCCGTCCGATCCGCATTCCGCCACGCCTCTGCCACATCGGTGTTGCGGCGGCGAGACAGTCTGGCCAATTTTCTTCCCCTGCATTCCATCGCGCGTTCGCGCCTACTGGGGAGCGAGCCTTACCGGAGCCTTTCTCCCCCCTCCCGAATCGAGCACTCTTCTTGCCCCGGAAGGTAGCTCCGGCGCACGTGGCGCCGCGATTTTACCCTGCTTGTTCGAGCGTTCCCGGGCGTTCGAAGAAAGGAATTTGACAGCTGTTAAAAATGTCTTATCATTGCCCACCCTTGATTGTCCGTTGCGGAAAATTCCATGCTGGCGCCGGATCGCGGCAGGCACTCATTGCCCGGCTTTCGCGACTCCAGCGTGGACTGCGAGTCGAGCATGCCAGCTAGCATCTGGAAGGGAAAAACGGCGCGATCCGCCGCGGCGCGACTCGCCATGTCCAGCATGGTGCGGATCGCTGTGGACGCCGTTGCCATCCTGGCTGGCTTCTTCCTCAGCTACCAGGTCCGTGAGCGGGTCATCCCGGCGACATTTGTCACGACCTCAGCCGAGCCCCTCACGAAGTATCTCGAGGGCGCCATCGCGTTCACACTCATCACGCTCATCGTCTTCTGGCGGCTGGGATTGTACCAGCGCCGGGGCAGCGTGCTGAATCTCTGGGAGCTCGAGACGGCGTTGAAAGGAATGGCGGTCTCCTCGGCCGTGTTTTTTGCCGCCCTCTTTCTCGATCAGCGCGTCGCGTATTCCCGTCTCATTGTGGTCGGCGCCATGGCAATCGGGACCTTCCTGGTCATCGTCAGCCGCCAGATCGTTTCGGCCATCATCCAGCGATTGCAGCTGTCCGGCGTCATGGGACACCGGGTGCTGATCTACGGATGCGGCGCCACGGGGCGTCTGCTCATGAAAAAGATCGTGGAATCCCCGCAGCTCGGCTGCACGGTCGCGGGATTCCTCGACGATGCCGCGCCCATTGGCCGGGAGATCGCCTGCCGCATTTCACAGACCGAGTTGGAGCCGTTCAAGGCACCGGTACTCGGACGCGGCCGCCAGTGGGAGAGCATCGTTCGCGAACACGGCATCAACGAGCTGCTGCTCTCCTGTGCCGTGTCCCCGGATCTGCGCCTGGACATCCTGCAGTACGCGCGCGAGAACGATCTGAAGGTCGGCATCGTCCCGCATCTCGATGACCAGCGGGTTGACGATGTGTACGTCGAGGACCTGAGCGCAATTCCGGTGCTGCGGCCGCGTTCCTCGCGTCGGCAGTCGCGTCTCTTCTACCACGCGGCCAAGCGCTGCTTCGACGTGGTGGCGGCGGCGTTCCTCACCGTTGTCACGGCGCCGATCTGGATCATTGCTGCCATCGTCATTCCCCTCGAATCGCCAGGCCCCGTATTCTTCGAGCAGGAACGAATCGGGCTGGGCGGACGCCCCTTCCGGCTGCTCAAGTTCCGGAGCATGTGGCGCGATACGAACCCCTATGCGTTCTCGCCGGTTGGCGACCGCGATGCGCGCATCACGCGCTCGGGCCGTGTGCTGCGCATGCTGGGCCTCGATGAGCTGCCGCAGTTGCTCAACGTGATGCGGGGGGACATGAGCCTGGTCGGTCCCCGGCCGGAAATGCCGTTCATCGTGGAGCAGTACACCGCACACCAGCGGCAGCGCCTCGAGGCCAAGCCCGGCATCACCGGGCCCTGGCAGCTCAGCGCGGACCGCCACGCGGCCATTCACGAAAATCTGGAGTACGATCTCTATTATCTCCGGCACCAGTCGCTCGCGCTCGACGCACTGATCCTGCTCGAAACCGCGTTCTTCACCTGTGGGCTCGCCTTCTCGGCGCTCAAGCGGATCAATCGCAAGCCCGCCGAGGCGAAGGCGACAGCGGAGGCCGTGCGCACCGGCTCGTTCCTGCTCGTCGCATTGGATCAGCGGCGGCGCGACGGCGTGCCGACGACCTGGAGCCGGCTCGTTCCCGCGGTGTGCCGCGCGGCGCAGTTGCTGCCGGTCCGCGTTCTCGTGGCGCCTGACAACGTCGCGCGCTTCGATGAGCTGCTCTACAACACCACGCGGGAAGGACACGCGGAATACGAGCTGTACACGAGTCAGACGCAGTTGTACTCGCTCGTGCGGAGTGCCGGACTCGTTCTCACGGATCTCCCCCACGTGATACGCTGGGGGGAAAAGGCGGGAATCGGCGTATTCGCCATAGAGAATGATGGCGTTCGCTGGATCGCCGGGACCGAAGATGTTCCCGGATCCGTGGATATTCTCACGGCGATGTTCTCGCCCACGCTGTCCACGGAGCCCGAAGTACTGGCGGACGCAGAGGACGGTGACCATCGGTCAGCGTCCAGACGCGGCCGGCGCCAACACCAGCCGCTCGAACTTCAGTCGGACGGCCGGCTCTCCGGGAGCTGAGCTGCCGCGGCGGATTCCGCGGTCGCGCCTGCCCCACGCCGCGCTTTCCTGCTCCGTAGAGCGCGCAGCAGCGTGAGTTGCACAATCAATCGCAGGTGTCCCAGGATGGTGCGCGCCACCCGCATCTTGGAATAGCCCAGCACGCGCACGTTCAGGACCGTGGGATACTCCACGATCGTCCCTCCCGCGAGGTCAAGCCGCCCCAGCATCTCGGCGATGCCGAGGAATCCGCTGTGCTTGAGCGCCATGTCCAGCATCGCGCTGCGACGATAGACACGGAAACAGCTCGTGTACGTACTCAGCTTCTGGTGCAGCACCGTCCGATAGAGACCTGACAGGTTCCGCGACAGGAACAGCCGCCATTCCGGAACGTTGCGCACGCCACCCAGCGGATGGTAGGGCGATGCCGTCACCATCATGACCTTCTCGTCGAGCAGCGGCAGCATCTGCGCGAGCTCGAGCGGATCGTAGCTGCAGTCGCAGTCGATGGATGCCACGATCTCGGATCGCGCCGCGCGAATGCCGTTCAGGATCGCCACCGCCGGCCCATAGTTCGCCTCGTGTCGCACCAGCCGGCAGTTCGGCCGGTCGCCGAACAACTGTTGCAGCATGATCCAGGTGTTGTCCGTACTCCGATCGTCCACGAGCACGAACTCCATCACGTAGTTCGGAGCCAGCGCCGTCTCGAGACTGCTGAGTGTCCTGGCCAGATACGGGAGCGAGCTCTCCTCGTTGTAACACGGCACCACGAGTGACACGTGCACCGGCTCGATGCCCCTGTCCGGCGCCAGGTGCAGCCGCACGGACGCCGGGCTGTCTCTGCGCACGGGTTCGGGCAGGGGAGGCGGCAGCAGCTCCTCCTCCACCCCGAGATACTCCTGGATGTTCGTGAACTCGTACCGCCGGAAGTACTCGCCCAGCCGCCGCTGCATCTGGTCGATGTTGCGATAGAACCGCATGCGCGACAACGGGGAGATCGCCGTGATCTGCGGCTGATCAGGATCCAGCTCCCACGTATGGAAGTACATGACGAATGGATCCGCGCCCGAATGGTCTCCGTGCGCCACGACATGCTGCATCAACCCTTCAGGAAGCTGACGGATATAGTTTCCGGTTCCAATGGGAATGCGATATCCGCCAATGCTCGCGCTGGCCACCGGAAACTCCCACAGCGTCCGGCTGCCGAACCGGTTGAGGTGCGCCACCAGACGCTCGGGCTGTCGCCGGAAGGCGAGGCCCAATGGCTTGATGCTCGAATCGTAGAGATAGCCGTCGTTGGCCAGCACCTCGAGTGCCCAGAGGTCCTCCTCCGCGGCCCAGCCGGGCGAGCGATAGCCCAGCACACGCCGGCCGCTGGCCCGCTCAATGGTCTCGCGGGCACGGGTCACATCGTCCTGCCACACCTCCGCGCTCTGGTCGTGCACGCCGCGCTGGTCGTACCCCTTGCTCGCCACCTCGTGCCCGCGCGCCGCGACGTCGCGGATCAACTCGGGCATCGTCTCCGCAATCCAGCCCACCGCAAAGAAGGTCGCACGAATCCCGTGGGCATCGAGCAGGTCGAGCGCCCGGCGTGTACCGCGTTCCACGCGCGTTTCGAATCGGTTCCAGTGCGACCGCTCGATGACGTGTCCGAAGTTGTTGAAGTAGTCCTCCAGCACGATCGTCAGCAGATGTGCTCGCCCATTCGGCTGGCCTGCCACCAGCGGCGGGCCATCCACGAGCGCCGCAGTCTGCGGACGAAGTCCCTCGCGCGTGCGCCGGGCGACACGCGTGGCGATCGGCGTCGACACGCTGTTCGCCAAACCGAGTCTGACCGGGAAGGATCCCATGCCGCCTCAGTTCCCTGTTGCCGTACGCGCCAGCCGCGACACGAAGCCGTGATACGCCGGCGCCTCCGTGATCTGCCCCGCGTCGGCGATGTCGCACCCCGTGGTGCACGTGCGCGCCAGGCGCTGCACACCCGCCAGCGATGCCCGATTGAACTCATCGGGCGCATATTCCGCATTGAGAAACTCGATGAGCGCGGCGAGCTCGTTCGCCACGCCGCGCTCCATGACGCGAAAACTGTCCACCACGAAGTCCACGAGCGCCGCATCGGGAGTGCCGCGTCCACGGCCAATGCCGGTATAGCGGTCGGCCACGCCGTTCAGCGAGGCGCGATCGAGCAGGTTGCAGCCATCCACGACACCGCGCAATCCATGCATCGCCGCCAGCCGCGTTCCCACGTCGGCATATGCTGCATGGGCCGTGCACAGAAACACCAGCTCGGCGTCGTTGAGCGCGGCATCCAGATCGCGCGTGAAGCGCGCGGTCGTGCCGGTGCGTTCCAGATTCTGATCGCGCTCGAGCACATGGGGGTCGTGCAGCGTGACGGCATTGCCACGTTCGATCAGCTCGCGGGCCAGCACGAGCGTGGGTGAATTGCGCGTGTCCTCCGAATCGAAGCGGTAGGCAACGCCCAGCAGCGCCACATTGCGTCCCTGCACCGCGCCGAACCGCCGCTCGGCGAGCCGGCGCGTTTCGGCCGGCGACTCATCGTTGATGTGCCGCGACTCGAGGATGAGGCTGCGCGACGAATCCAGCCCGCGTTCCAGCGCGCGCCACCAGAGCAGGATTCCGTCCTTGGGCAGGCAGTGGCCGCCCACGCCCACCGTGGGGACGAGCAGCGCACCCACCGGCACCGCGCGCGCGTCGCTCGATGCCGTGTCCGCGCGGTGCAGGCGCTCGTTCGCCCGCTGGCGGAGCGCGAAGAAGTCCACGTCGTGCGCGTCGCACCAGCGGGCCATCTCCGCCGCGAACGCAATGCGCACATCCCGGTAGGCGTTCTCCAGCGTCTTGACGATTTCCGCGGTGAGACTGTTCGTGGGGTGCAGCTCGCCACCGGTCACGATGCGCGCGTACAGTCGCTTGATGAGCTGCGGCGTGGCCGGGTGCAGCCCCGCGACGAGCTTGTCGGCCGCGGCCACGCGCTCCACCAGACGCCCCGGCATGACGCGGTTGGGGCTGTTCCCCAGCAGGATGTCGCGCCCCTCCTCCAGCCCGTGCGCCGCGAAGAACGGCCGTACCACGGTGCGCATGGACGATGGCGCAAGCGTGGATTCGAAGACGATCACGGGAATGTTGCCGGCCGGCTTGTGCTGCAGCGCCGCGGCGATGTCGCCGAGCGCGCTCATGAGCGGGCCGTACTCGGGCGCGAAACCGTTCTTGTCAGTTTGGACGCACACCAGGATGACGTCGGCATCCGCCAGGTCGGCGTAATCGTGCGTCGCGCGCAGAACGCCCGCGCGCACGGAGTCCGCCACGATGTCGTCCAGCCCGGGCTCCACGCCGCCAATGGGCGAACGACCGGCGTTGATGGCGTCCACCTTCCAGGCGGACGTCCGCGACGCGCGCTGCACGACCACCACGCGCGCGGGCTGAGCCGTCCCCTCCCGAATGCGAGCGTGCGCGAGCAGCGCGGCCATGGGCATCCCGACGATGCCCGGCCCGACGACGGCGATCTTCTCTACGCGCCAGCGACCCGGCGCATTGCTATCCAGCACCAACGGCATGCGAACGTCCTGAGTGAAAAGGTCAGTTTGCGTCGATGAATCGCTGGAACCACATCTCCAGATTGAGCGCGCCCCACACACGGCGGCCAAACGCGCCCTCGTACGTCATGAGTCGTTCGATCTCGTGCATGTCGAACACGCCGCGCGAGCGCGCGCTGGGCCCGAGCAGCACATCGTTGCACAAGTCATGCACGCGTCCGTTCGACCAGAGATGGAGCGGAACGGGGAATCCCATCTTGTCCTTGCGCGCCATGATCCGCTGCGGCACGATGTCGCGTACGGCCCGCTTGAGCAGGTACTTCAGCTCCCCGCCCTTGAACTTCATGGCGGGTGGCATGCTGGTCACCAGGTCCACGAGGCGCCGGTCGAGCAGCGGTACCCGCGACTCGAGCGACGCCGACATGCTCGCGCGATCCTCCACGTGCATCAGCGCGGGCAGGCTGGCCACCATGTCGAAGTGCGTCATCCGGTTGTAATACGACAGCGTGTCCGAGTGGTTGAACACGCGCTGGAATCGCTCGAAAATCTCCTCGCGATCGTAGCTGTCCCGGAAATCCTGGCTGTACAGACTCAGCGCGCCGCCGCTCCGGTCCACGAGCCGGAAGTAGCGCCGGTCCATCGGCTCGAACAGGCCGTTGCGCCAGAACTGGCGCATCATCGGCGCGTACGCCCGCAGCGTGGGCAGGTTCGGAATGATGGACTCCATCGAGACGATGTGTTCCGCTTCATCGTTCGTCTCGAAGATCGCGCCCTTGAGCGCCTGCTCGAAGTACGCCACCATGTAACGGGCATAGCCACCGAAGATCTCGTCCCCGCCCTGGCCGCCCAGCACCACCTTCACGTGCTGCGCTGCGCAGCGCGACACCATGTACTGTGGGAAGAGTCCGGGCCCCGCCACGGGCTCGTCCATCTGATAGACGAGCTTCTCGATGACATCCGCGAAGTCGTTCTCCGTGGGCAGCACCGTGATCATCTCCGAACGCGCGGCCCGTGCGGCCTCCGCCGCATATTCGGTCTCATCGAACTCGGGCCCCTCGCGAAACGCCCCCGTGAACGACTTGAGCTGGTGCGGATAGGCCGGGGACGCGAGCAGCGTGACGACGCTCGAGTCGAGCCCGCCGCTCAGATACGTGCCCACCGGCACATCGCTGCGCAACTGGATGCGCGTGCTGTCCCGCAGCAGCCGCCGCGTCTCGACGACGAAGTACTCCTCGGTGTGGTACGGATCGATCGTGAAATTCGGCTCCCAGTAACGCTCCGTGCGCAGGCTCCCCGAGGCCAGGTCCACGACCTGGTAGTGACCCGGGAGGAGTTTGTTCACGCCCTGGAAGAGCGTCTCCTCGCCCAGCACGAACTGGAAGGTCAGATAGTCGCGGATGGCACAGGGGTTGGGCCGTGCCGCCACATCGGGATGGCGCAGCAGCGCCTTGATCTCCGATGCGAACAGCATCTGGCGGCCGTCGGACCAGGTGTACAACGGCTTGATGCCGAAGTGATCGCGTGCCGCGAGCACGATGCCGCGCGCGCGGTCATACAGCACGAA
Organism: Gemmatimonadaceae bacterium; assembly: GCA_036278895.1. Lineage (GTDB taxonomy): Bacteria > Gemmatimonadota > Gemmatimonadetes > Gemmatimonadales > Gemmatimonadaceae > JADGGM01. The sequence goes on along the minus strand of DASUKE010000016.1, from coordinate 15,033 downwards.
GGCGAACATGCCGTTCAGATGCTGCACGCACTGTTCGCCGTACTGCGCATACAGCCGCAGGATCACCTCGGTGTCCGAGGTGGTGTGGAACTCGTGCCCTCGCTGGCGGAGCTGCTCGCGCAACTCCACGTAATTGTAGATCTCGCCGTTGAAACTGATCGTGGCGCTGCCGCTCGTCATGGGCTGCGCGCCCGAGACCAGATCGATGATCGCGAGCCGCTTGTGATACAGCCCGACGCTGCCATCCAGGAAGTGCCCTTCGCCGTCGGGGCCGCGATGATGCAGCGTCTGCGCCATGTCGCGCAGCACGGCCAGCTCCACCGGCTGGCCATCAAAGCGCACGATGCCCGTGATGCCGCACATCGGCGCTCAGCCCGCCACGGCGACTGGAGTCCGCGCGTCGGGCACGCGCACGGCCAGCCGCGTCCGCTCCTGCACTGCGCGGGCATGTGTACTCATGTTCACGATCCAGAAGTGCTCGCCCAGCACCCGCATCACGCGAATGAAAAATGCGCGTTTCTTCGGGCCCGGCACATCCATGCCCGGGAAAAACGCCAGCTCGGGCGCCTCATCCGCCCCCAGCAGATCGAGCGGGTGCAGCAGGTAACTCGGCTCCATTCGCGTGGCCCGGCATGCCATGAGCACCGTGCGCAGATACGTGATCGCGAGCGTCTCCGAGAAACGGCTCAGATACAGCAGATAGCTCAGATGAAACGGCGTCTTCAGTCCCGGCATGGTGGAGACCGGGATCTCGAGCAGCGTGCGGCCACTGTCCAGCCGCCAACGGTACGGCCGCACCGGGCGCAGCCCGTCGCGGAACGTGCCGAAGAGCGTACTCCGCTCCGCGGTCTTCTTCATGCCCCGCGCCGCGGTGGCGAAGTAGTAGGCACGCGCGAGCGGACCCAGATAGGTGGGCAGCGTGGACGCGTCGAACAGGTAGCCGCGCTCCGCCAGCACCTCGAGCAGCGTGCGATTCCAGCTGTAGCCCGGCCCGCGGAAGCCGACGGGCCGCATGCCCGTCGCGCTCATAATGGCCTCTTCCGCGCGCGACACCTCGGTTTCGAGCTGCGCGCGGGAATACAGGTGCAGCCAGGACTCGTGCTCGAAGGAATGGTTGCCCGCCTCGTGCCCCCGCGCGGTGATCTGCGCCATGACATCGCGATTCCGGTCGAGCGAGGCATCCAGCCCCACGATGAAGAACGTGATCCGCAATCCCACCTCGTCCAGCACGTCCAGCGCACGCGGCACGAAGGTGGAGAGGTACGATGGCCGCGCTTCCCAGCGCGCATCCCCCCGGATCTTCATGTACGACCAGAGATCATCCAGGTCGAGTGATACGCTCGCCAGCGGACGCGGAGCAGCGGCATCAGGCATGCGCCGGCGCCTCCTCGCGTGCGGTCATGAGATGCAGCAGCGCGGCGGCCTGGCTGTTCGCCAGACCCACCGTCTCGTTCAGATTGAGCGTCCCGCTCGCGATCTGCGCCGAATTCACGATGAACACGTTCGGCAGCGATGTGCTGAGCGGCGGCAGCGCGCGATCGGAGTAGCCAAGCGTGGAGATCGCGAGCACGTCGCGCGCCCGCGCGACGCGGAAGGCCAGCATGTCCCGTCTGTGGAAGTTCGGATACATCGCTTCCAGTGCCGCCGTAAAGTCGCGCTCGATGTCCGCGTCGGTGGCGTGCCAGTACGCATCGCCCTGCACGAGGTAGCGCGGCAGATACACGAGGGAATTGCCGCCGAATCGCTCACGATCCACGAGGGCAGTCATCTCGATGACCCCCGTGAACGGGATGGCGGCGTCAGTGATGTTCGTAACGTAATAGTCGGCGAGCGGATTGCGCAGCAGCACGGACGCGCAGATCACGCCCTGGTACACCACACGCTGCAGCCGCTCGGATTCGGCTTCCGTGAGATCGGGGCAGAGCGCGGGGATGCGCGATGAGGGAATCGTGAGCACCACGCTGTCAAAGGCGTGCGTGTCGCCATTGGCGAGCGTCACCACGGCTCCATCGCCGCTGTCTCGCACGTCGGACACGGGCGAGCCGCAGAGCAGCTCGACATCGCGCGCCGCGAGGTGTTCGCGGAACGCGGCCATCACGGGATCGTAGCCGCCGTCCACGTAGCCGAACTGCTCGCGCTTGAGCCCCGAACGACGTGCCGCGTACATGCGCGCGATGATCGCCCAGATGAACGAGGCGCTCGTGATGCGATAGTTCTCGCCCAGCTTGCTCTTGAGCAGCGGCAGCCAGATGCGCTCGAATGTGCGCGATCCACTGAGCGCGCGCAGCCAGTCGGTGACGGGAATGGACTCGAGCCGGCGCCAGTTGCGCACGCGCGATGCATACACGATGGTCGCCGCCAGCCGCGCCTTGTCCACGAGCGACAGCGGCGGGAACGCGAGAAATTCGAGACTGCTCGAAAGCGAGTACAGCGCGCCATCCACGTAGAAGCCCGTCTTCGTCGTGGCCCAGCGGAGACGATCGCCAAATCCCAGCTCATCCAGCAGCGCCCGCAGTTCCGTGTCGGAGGCAAGAATCACGTGGTAGAAACGGTCCCACGTGTAGCCGCCGATCGTCTGCGATGAGGCCAGCCCGCCCGGCGCGCTCGCGCCCTCGATGACGCTCACGTCGTGGCCCTTCTCGCGCAGGCGCAAGGCGAGTGTCATGCCCAGCACACCCCCACCAACAATGCCTATGCTAGCCATGTCTCACACCAGCTCGACGTAGAGGATCATCTGCCACCCGGAAAAACGTGAGCAATGCACCCGATGATCCGGGAGGAATGCTGACTGCAGCAAGCACGTCCATTGCGCTACCGGTTGCGGGGCCGGATGCCCAGCGACTGTGGCACCCGGAACGTAATTCCGCCTCCATGCAATTCGAGGGCCTAAATTGGAGCCTTCTAACCGAAATTGCAATGTTGCACATGTGCAACATTGTCTCGTCGTCATCGCGGTTCATACGCCATATCCTTGTGCCGAATCACGGTCGCGGTGGCCGTCGCTCAGGGCAGGTGGCCCGTAGGTGGAACCGCATGGCGGGATCGTCATCTCGATCGTCTGCCTCGTTAGCTTCTTCTGATTCAACTTCAGCCTTTCCTGCCCTCGTGAACCTGGACCCCGCAACCGAACGGAAGCTCAAATACGCGGCGTGCGCGGGCTACGTCCTTTTGGTGATGATCGCCACGCTCACGAAACTGCGTCCCGATCTCGATCCGCTCACCGTCGTAAGTCGCATGGATCGCGCCGTCCATTGGTCGCTCCATGCGGCGGATATCGTTGACGCTGCCAGAAATCTCCTGCTCTTTGCCGGGTTTGGCGTCGTCTGGATTCTGGCCACCTCGTCCCGGCGACCCTGGGCGGATACGCTCCGTGTCACGCTCTGGGGCCTCGCCGTGAGCGTCGCGGTGGAGACCATACAGCTCCTCTCAGAGTATCGCTTCTCCAGCATCAACGATGTGACGACCAACACCATCGGCGCGCTACTCGGCGCACTGCTCGTCACACTGCTCACGACGATGCTGCGGCGATCGCGTGCGCGCCCGTCCTGGGCTGGAATCCCCATGTGGTGCGTCTCCCTCCCGTTTCTCGTCGCGGTGGCGGCGGAGATGTTCGCGCCGATCTACCGCCACGAGATGAACCCTGGCGCTGGCGGCTCGCTGTTCGCCCGCCTGCTCAATGCCTTGCACTACATTCGTCCCTTCTCGCTGCACACCGTGTCGTACGCGGACGTGGCACTCTTCTGGCCCGCGGGCGTGCTCGCGGTGGCTATGCTCGTGGAATGGGGCGTCGGACGCCGCACGGCATGCCTCGCATCCATGATCGGTGGCTGCGCCCTCTCGGTGGCGATGGAGCTCGCGCACGGCATTGCCGGCCAGCCCATCGAGTTGAGCGCCATCGCGGGGCACACGGCAGCCATTGCGATCGGTGCCCTGGTGGGCTGGAGATTTCTCGGTCCCCTGGGCGCGAGAGTTCAGGGCCGGCGCCGCGCCGCGCTGGTGCTCGCCGCATACGCGCTGCTTCTCGTCGGGTGGGGATGGCGGCCGTTCGAGCCACGACTCAGCGTGGCGGACATTCGCATTCAAATGGGGTACCGCCACTTCATCCCGCTTCGCGTGCTGGGCTCATCGCAGGACTTCTTTGGCGTCATGGAAATCGCCGAGCAGTTCTTTCTGTACATGCCGCTGGGATTCCTGCTGGCCGTCTGGCCGCTGCGTCGTCATGGCAAGGTCGCTCACATGCTCCCCGCACTCTGGCTCGCGGCGTTTCTCGAAGCGGGGCAGCTCCTCGTCCGCGGACGGAATTTTGACGTGACTGATCTCCTCACGGAGAGCGCGGCCGTGCTCATCGCGTACATCGTGGCGCGGCGAGCGGGCTACCAGGTGATCGGCGAACTGCATCCGGTCTCCGCGGCGCCAGAGGACGTGATGCCCGGCCGCGTGCAGCAACTGCCCGACGCCCCTCCGGCCCCGGCCGCCCGATCACTCGTTCGCTGTCGTGTACTGGCCATGCTGGAGGTGCTCTTTGGCATCGCGCTCCTCTATATCGTCCTCACTCGCCCCCTGCTCTGGATTCCTCCGCGGGGTGATCTGACACGGCTCGGGCTATCCGCCATCGCGGCCGGCGCCGTGGCTTCTGGCGTCCTGTTCTGGCGCCATACCGGAGAGCGGGGCACGGGCCTGCTCGCGATCGTGGCCTGTGCGGCGCTCGCCGCGCTCGCGCTGCTGTGGGACCCGCTGCGTGATTTCACGGTGTTGCGCCGCGGCGAAGCGGGCGCGCGTGGCACGGCCGAGCTGACACTCCTGTTGTGGTCGCAGCTCTGGATGCTCCTGGCGGTCGCCATTCGTGCGCTGGGCCGTAGCGCAGAGAAGGCACGCGACGCGAGCACCCTGGGAACCAGGAAGCTCGCGCGCGGCATTGGTACCGAATTCCGTTCGCGGTCGTTATGATTTGGGGCCGAGTGATATCACCGGCGCGTCGCGATACCGTCGCGATACCGGCGCGGTAGCCAAGTGGTAAGGCAGCGGTCTGCAAAACCGCTATTCGCCGGTTCGATTCCGGCCCGCGCCTCTCAACGCATTCCTCGCGAATCATCCGCCGCTGAGAACAGAACGCGCCCGGTGTGACTGCCACACCGGGCGCGTTTTCCTCGTGTACATAGCGTGTTGATGGTGCTCGCGGATTACCGGGGGTTCCCGCGCCTGCGTCCTGCCAGGACACGACCGGCACGACAAGCAGAATTGAGACAGGATTCACAGGATGGTTCGGAGCCGAGTCCCAACATGTCAGTCCGTTCGCCGAATGACGGCAAATACGTTTGGAGCTGCACCGTGAGAATCCTGTGAATCCCGAAAATCCCATAAATCCTGTCACGTTGTTGCAGGGGCGTCGCACGCCGCTCGCAATTGCCGGGGAATCGTAGTTCCCGTCAGCCTGTCCAGCGGTGACCGGTTTCAGCGGCAGATGGTGCGACTCTGGCAGCGACGGCAGCGCACCATGTCGGAACGGCTACACCGTCGCTTCAGCCCGTTGTTCCTCATCGCATCGCGCAGACTGGCGCCTGGGCAGCAGCCGAAGCACCCGGTGCAGTGCTGCCAGCTTCCCCGTCATGGGCGGAGATGTGCCCTCGGCGTCTACCGTGAACCACTGCTTGAGCGCGGGGATCACCGCTGCACGCCGGTCGCCGTAGTCCTTCTTGGCGCTTTCACCGGTCATCAGCTTGAGCCCGAAGTCCAGGATCGGCGAGATGTTCGGCGTGACCACGACGAGCACTCCCGTCGGTGCCAACACCCGATGCAGCTCGCGCACGGCACGACCAATGTCGGGGATGAATTCCATGGCGCTCACCGTGACGATGGCGTCGAAATAATGGTCCTCATAGGGCATCGCCTCGGCGGTTCCCTGTGTCAGCGTCGCCTGAATTCTGTAGCCGTGCAGTCGTCGCATGACCTCACCCGCATACGGATGGACATCCAGGCCGTACAGCGCCGTACACCGTGCCGCGAGTTCTGGGAGGAATACACCACTGCCATACCCCAGCTCGAGCAGGCGCCCCGACTTCGCGGGCGACAGCATGGACAGCGCGAGTTTGAAGCGACGGCGTTCGATCCAGCCAAGCAGCGACTTATAATTCCAGTCTGCATGGTCCACGGGCCCCGTCGCGATCAGGTCGTCCGCCGGCAACAGGCGAAGGCCATCCACGTGGGTCAGTGCTCGGTCCGACTCTGGGTTCATACGTCACCGTCGTAGCAGCTCGCACGGTTTGCCGAGCAGGGTGGATGCGGCAGGGTCGCAGCCGGATCACCGGCGCGGCGATGTTTCATCACGAGCTGAACAGCCCGAGCCAACGCTGTATCAAACTGAAAGGCGGCGCTCCTCGGCGCACGCTGATCGTGGCTCGCGAGATCAGTGGAATACCCCATAGACTGGCGTTCCATCAGCAAATTTCGGACGCGAACGACAAGGATACGCGAGACACCGGCTGTTGAGTATAGCTACCGCGATCGCCAACGGCTCGAAGGACCTAAAACAGTTGAGCACAGTTCGGATTGCCATGGCTCTTACCAGACGACAGTTCATTGCCACCCTTGCCGCGGCCGGCGCGGTGTCCGCCGGTGTTGGCGTGGACGGATTTCTTGTCGAGCCGGAGCGCGTGGACATCTCGCGACATCGGCTCGCGACCAGACGGAATGCCGAAGCAGGCGCCACGGCGGTCTCCGCCGGCCCGGATCTGACTTTCGTCCAGCTCTCCGACCTTCATCTCCAGGAGGTGCGAAGCCACGAACGGCGTGTGGCGGCAGCGGTGAACGGCCTCGCCCCGGATTTTGTCGTGATCACTGGTGATTCCATCGACAAGCGGGACAAACTGCCGCAGCTCGAGAGCTTCCTGTCCCTTCTCGAACCGAAGACTCCCAAGTTCGCGATCCTGGGTAACTGGGAGCACGCCTGCCGCGTGGATCTTCATGCCCTGGCACAGGTGTATGCGGCGGCGAACTGTCGCCTGCTGATCAATGAAACGGCTGTCCACTCCCGGGGCACCAGCCAAATTCTCATTACCGGCCTGGATGATCTCCTGGAAGGACGGGCAAGCGTGGCCAGCGCACTCGCCGGCATCGAGCCGCAGCCCAACCATTTGATCCTCGCCCACTGTCCGGTGCACCGCGATGTCCTGCGCGCTGTGCGACCCGAATCCGGCAACAGGTGGTCCGGACTCAAGCCCCGGGACGCCGCGGTGTTCGAGCGCTTCGCGCCTACCTGCGTGCTGTCGGGACACACCCATGGCGGGCAGGTTAACCTCTTTGGCTTCGCGCCGTGGCGACCGCGGGGAAGCGGACCGTACCTCAGCGGGTGGTATCGGAATGTGGAACCCGCACTCTACGTGTCCCGGGGGATCGGAATGGTGGACTTGCCCATCCGCATAGGGGCGGCGCCGGAAGTTGCTCGTTTCGAGTGGGCGCTGGCCTAGTCCCGATTGTGCTAAGCCAATGCATAGGAGCGAATTAATCATTCTAACTGGCTACTCAGCCAGTTCCTGAATCAGCGGCCGACTGGCCCTTTTTCAGCGACTCCAACAGGCGTATGGTTCGGTCGATTCAGCACCCGCTGAATCGGGACTTACTGGCAGTCCCGCGGCTAATGGTGGCCGCGGATTCAAACAACGGCGTGATCGCGAGGTCCCTGGAGGACCAGCGACAAAGGCAAAACCGGCGAAAGCCGGCGACGCAAAGCTTCGAGGCTACAGCGCGAGTCCAGCGCCAGGCCAGTCGAGCCGCCGAACGGACCCTCTTTCCCCTCGTGCCATGCAGCATCCTCTCGGCCGACTTGCGTCGGTGCGTCGCCTCGTATGGGCTGCGCTCGCGGCTCCCGCTATTCTCTCCCTCACCATCGCCTGCAACGACTCACCGCTCGACCCCTCGGCACCCAGCGCCATTGACGTGACCCCCAATGCGTCGCTCACGGGCGCATTGAGCGGGGCCACGGTCTCGCTCAGTCCGCAACTCATTTCCAGCAAGTGCATGACGGTGAACGGCGACATCTCCAAGGCCGGGACGGCAACCGTGCTGAAGAGCTGCGCCGGCGCCTCGACGCAGAAGTTTGTCTGGACCAGCGATGGTCACCTCAAGGTCGGAACCCTGTGTGTCGTGGACGGCAGCGGCAGGGGCCAGGATCTCGACCCGGCAGTCATCTGGACCTGCTCGAATGAGGCGTATCAGAAGTGGGCGCCCACGTCCACTGGTGAGATCAAGGGAATGAACGGCAAGTGCCTGGACGTGAAAGGATCGAACACCGCGGACGGCACACCCCTGATTCTCTATACATGCCACGGCGGTCCGAACCAGACGTGGAACACAACCGGAGGCAGCACCTCCACGTCCACCACGTCGACGCCAACCACGTCCACGCCAACCGACACGACGTCGTCCACGAGTCCACCTTCCTCCACGACAACCACATCACCCACCGCTCCTTCAGGCTCCATCATCCTGACGGCCGGCCAGAGCATCCAGTCCGCGGTGAATGCGCACGCGGCGGGTGCGACCTTCTATCTCAAGGCTGGCACCTACCACCAGCAGAGCGTCGTCCCCAAGGATGGCATGACCTTCATCGGCGAGACCGGCGCCATCCTCGATGGCGACAACACGACCGCGAAGGCGTTCTCCGGCAAGGCGAGCCACGTGACCATCAACCACCTCGTCGTGCAGCATTACAACAGCGCGCTGTCGTCCGGCGCGATCCAGGGGGACTGGAACGTCTCCACGGGCTGGGTCGTGGAGAATTGCGAGGTGCGCGAAAATCACGCGGCCGGGGTCTACATCACCGACAACATCATCGTCCGCAACAACTTCATTCACAACAACGGACAGATCGGGATCCTCGGCAAGGGCAACGGCGCCTACCTTACGGGCAACGAAGTCTCCTACAACAATACGGGCGGCAACAACATTGACTGGGAAGCCGGTGGGATGAAGTTCCTGGAGAGCAGCGGCGTCCAGTTCGTGAAGAACTACGTGCACAACAACTACGGCCCGGGCATCTGGTTCGACAGCAACAACCAGAACGCCGTGATCGATGGCAATCGCGTGGAGAACAACACGGGCGCCGGCATCTTCTATGAAATCAGCTACGGTGCCATTATCCGGAACAACACTGTCACGGCAAATGGTGGAACCGGATCCATCGCTCGCGCGGGCATTCTCGTCTCGGCGTCACCCAACGTGCAGGTCTATGCCAACACGCTGAGCGGGAACTCCAATGGGATCGTTGGGTTGCAGGCTGATCGCAGCTCCTCGCGGGCGCTCTATGGCCCCTTCCTCGTGCAGAACCTTTCGGTGCATGACAACAAGGTCACTGCAACGCGCGGCGTCACCGGCCTCGTGGACCAGATGGGTGATGGTGGAATCTTCACCCGGAACAACCACTACGCCAACGACACGTACTATCAGAGCTCGCTCAGCAAGCCGTTCATCGCTCGTGGCGGCTCCATGACGACCCTGCAGTGGAAGGCGGCTGGATTCGACGTGACCGGAATCTTCAACTAGACAAAGCCGGCACTCGACCTACGGCTCAGCACCTGGGAGCCCAAGGCAACAGGCGCCACTGCACACCCGTGCAGTGGCGCCTGTTGTGCATCGTTCCAGAGGCCATGACGGGTGCGCCAATCTCAACGACGACCGCTAGGCCTTCCCGTACGCTTCAGGATGCAGCCGCTTGCCCAGGAACCACCCCGGATTCCGCGCGTTCACCCACACACGCAGGCCCTGCCGGTACATCTTGCGCAGCGCTCTCGACCGTGGCGCGAATTCTTGCGCGATGATCTCGTTTTCCTCGATCAGTCGTGCACTGCCCGACGTGCTCGCATTGCCGCCGTGCTGGCGGAAGCGCGAGAGAGTGTAGTCAATCCGGTCGAAGGGCATGCGCGCCAGCGCGTTCGCGAACAACCGGTAGTCGCCCGAATAGCGGAAATCCGGATCGAAGCCGCCTAGCCTGTCGAAGAATTCGCGCGTCATGAATGTCGCCTGGTGGTCGAAGCAGCTCCATCCGAGCGACGCGTACATGGCGGGCGTCATCCAGCGCGGTGGCGGGCGCGTGGTGCCAAGTGATTGGCCGTTTCCGTTCACCCAGAGCTGTCGTCCGGCGGCCCAGTCGGACGTTCTGTTCATGTACCACCTGGCAACGGCTTGCGCCGCCCCAGGCATGAGCATGTCGTCGGCACCCAGGCAACCTACGACCTCGCCGTTCGACGCCCTGGTTCCCTTGTTCAGTGCATCGAAGAGTCCCTTGTCCTTGCCCTGAATGACGTGACAGCCGGCGGCGGTCGCGATGTTCACGGTGTCATCGCGGCTGCCGCCATCGGCGATGACATGTTCAATGACAAACCCTTCGCCGCGCTGACTGCGGACCGACTCGATACAGTCACCCAGGAACTCCGCGGCATTCAGGGTGGCCGTGATGATGGACAGCTTCATGGCGCTCAGCGCGCTCCGGTTCGGTGTTCCATGCAGGTGATGATGGCGGCGGCCGCATCGGCCACCACCCGCTCGAGTGGCTGTGCGGCGTCGATAATGTGCGCGTTATGAAGGCGTGCAGCCAACTGGCGGTACGCCAGACACTGGCGCGTCGTCTCCGCGGCCGGCACTTCCTGCTTGCGCCGCTGCAGCACTTCCGGAGGCGCATCGAGCACGAGCCACAAATCCGGGGCCGGAATCACTCGGGCGACGGAGCGGGCCAGCCACATGGGACCGCGGAATCGGTAGCGTCTGGGATCGACCAGCAGATCCTGATAGTACCGGTCGAACAACAGCAACGTCGATCTGACCTTCGCGGGATACAAGGTCGCCAGCCACCCGAACAGATATCGGCCCTGCCAGATTGCGATCTTCGCGATGGAGCTTCCCCACCCGCGCGCCGGAGAGCCATGCGGGTCGGTCACGGGTGCGGACTTGCCCTGGTTTTTCGGTGTCGATGGGAAAAGATGGTACTCGCGAACGCGGCGGAACATCGGCGCAACGCATGGAACGAGCTGCGCAGCCACAGTGCTCTTGCCGCTGCCATCCGGGCCGAGCATCACGACGTGCAGCCCGGTGGGATGGCGGAGCCGGGACAGCGTACGCTGCGTGTCGCCAACCCAGCCCCGCGCACTCGAGCGGCGCGCTGCCCGATGAATTTCGCGCTGCAGCACCGGCAGATTCTCCCGTACCGGCGCCCAGTCGCGGTTTGCCGCGGCCTCGGTCAATTGCCGTCGCGAGCGCGGACTGAAGAAGCGGAAGAGCTGCTTCGCGGCTGCCTCGGGCGCTCGTGCAAATGCATCGCTCAGATGTGTGCCCTGCACATCGCTCAGGCTTCGCTTGTCGACCTTCTTGAGCAGGTAGTAAATGAACTCCATGTGCGGCGCGGCCACGAAGAACCCTTGGTCCGTTCCATGTTCATCCTGTGCCATACGCCGGTCGCGCAGCATGTCATCCGCGGACACCAGCAGTCGGCCGCGACGGACATAATCGCCGCACCAGTCCAGCGTCAGGTAGCTCGGGCAGCCGTTGCCAACGGGCATGGCGACCACGTAGTACCAGGCGCCGCGTTCATGCCGCAGGCACTGCACGATGCGTCCATCCACCCGTTCCGCCACGTCCCGCATCAGATCGCCCACCCGCGCCATGACTTCTGCGCCCAGGATGATGTCGATGTCGCTTTCCGGGTGATCGGGCAGCAGCTCCGTTCGACCCGCTACGCACCAGGCTACTCCCCGCTCGGCGAGAAGTTCGAATACGGCCCGTACCGCCCAGGCGATCTGGTCATTGCTCAGGGTGTCGTCCATTTTCCACGAGAAGCATAACCCGCTGAGACTGTGAATGGAGCACGAGCGATTCAAGGTCCTGCTGTCCGCGTACGCCTGCGAGCCGCACCGCGGCTCGGAGCCGGCCGTAGGTTGGGAGTGGGCCACGCGGCTGGCGGCTCACCACGACGTATGGGTACTTACCCGGGCGAACAATCGCGAGGTCATCGAGCGAGAGCTCGCCGCGGCATCCGGACGGCCAATGCCGCGCTTTCTGTACCTCGACCTCCCGCACTGGGTGCTGCGTCTCAAGCGCAGCAGCCTGCTGCCGATTCGCTCCTATTACGTGCTCTGGCAGTGGGCGGCGGCGCGCCACGTGCGTGCTGCCCGGCTGCAGTTCGACATCGTTCATCACGTGACGTTCAACGCGTTTCTCTTTCCCGGCCGCTGGTGGAACGGACCCTGGAGAGTCGTTCTGGGTCCGCTGGGCGGTGCGTCGGTGTGCAGCCCCTGGTACCGGCGCTGTTTCGGGCATCGCTGGTGGCGCGAGCGGCTGCGCACGCAGTTGCTGCGCTGGTGGCGCCTGAATCGCTGGACCGTGCGATCACTCCGGAGTGCGAATGCGTTGATCTTCGTCACAGAGAGCATGGCGCAGGAGTTCGCCGGCGACAGGGGAAACGTGTCGGTCATGCTCGAGACCGCGGTGCCCGACGCCGCGCTCTGCCAGCCGGATCACGAGAGTGAACGTGCCGGCTTTCTCTGGGTAGGTTCGGTCGAGCCGCGGAAGGGATGGCGGCTGGCGCTGGAGTCGTTTGCGAAGGCGTTTGGCGCCGGCGGTGCGGGGCCGACGCTGCGATTCATTGGCACCGGCCCTGATGATCAGGCGGCGAAAAGACTGGCGAGCGACCTCGGCATCGCCGGCCGCGTTCAGTTCAGTGGACCGCGCTCACGCAGCGAGGTCTGGGACGGGATGCGCCGGGCGAAAGCGCTGATCTTCTCCAGCGTCCGCGATACTTCCGGGAATGTCGTGCTGGAAGCCATGGCGGCCCGATGCCCCATTATTTGCCTGAATCATCAGGGTGCGGGCCAGATGACGGATGACAGTTGCGCACTGCGCGTGGAGCCGGCTCCCTGGGACGACACGGTCAACGGTTTCGCCGCGGCGCTGCAGCGGCTGGAGCAGCAGCCGGATCTGGTCCGGGCGCTGGGCGATGCGGGACGGGTGCGCGTTGCGCGGCGGTTCACCTGGCAGGAGAAGGTGCACGCGGTGAACCAGCTCTACTCGTCCGTGATGCGGCAGTGAGGCGACAAGCGCTCGTCAGCCACTCCGGCCCATGCCCGCGAGTGCGCCGAGCACCGAACGCACCAGACGGCCATCGCGATCGTCGGTCACCGGCCACGCGCTCATCCGATCGCTCCAGAATCGAATCGCTTCGTGCATGTCCGAGCGCTCGGGCTCACGGCCCGTGACGGCCGCCTCGCTGGCTCGATAGAGCACCGCGTCCGCGCCGGGCGGACCCCACCCGGCGTACTCCCAGTCCACGAGCGTCAACACGCCGGGCCGAAGCTGCCGCAGGTTCCAGGGCGTGAAGTCTCCGTGCATGGGCTGCCAGTGCGCTGGCATGTCCGGCGGCTGTGGGTGCTGCGACAATGCCGCGCGCAGTTCCTCGAGAATGGGGTGAATTGGCGCATCCACGGGAACCCGGTGCAGCGATGGTGGCAGTGGTGCCATGGCCAGATAGCGCCACGCCTCGTACTCTCCATCGTCCAGTGGCTCGGCCACGGAGAACGTTCGGGGATGCGCCCGCCACACCGCGCGCAGCGCGTTCGCTTCATTGGCGAGCGATCCCGTGTCCGTACTGCGCACCTTGATGAATGCCAGCGGCCGGCCCGCGCGGAGCAGCAGCAAGGCCACGCCGGGGCGGTTCTCATGCCCGCGCTCATACACGGCAGCCGTGTCGAACTCGCCGAGCCTGCGCCGCCACTGCTCCTCAAGGGCGGCCCAGACCTCGTCGCTCATTGGTCTGATCCAGCCTGTCGCGGCGCCGGGCAGCACGCGCGGGCCCAGGAACCTGATCCCCAGGCGCGCCACGCGCTGGGCCCACGCCGCCCGGGGGCGCACGGCGCTGTACATCGCCAGGGCGGCCAGGGCGTTGGCGCGCGACGAGAGTGGAATCATCACCGCGCCACGCCCTGGTGGAAAGCGCTTGTACCGTTCGTCTATTGACAGGCTTTCAGGCAATACGATTCATGGGTCCGAGCGGCGTGCTGCACCCCTGCTAACGGCGAGACAGGATTGTCAGGATTTACCGGATTGACAGGATTCTCACGGTGCCGTTCCCAAGGCAGTTGCCGTCATTCGGCGAACGGACTGAAACCGGGGGACTCGGCTCCCAACAATCCTGTAAATCCTGTAAATCCTGTGAATCCCGTGAATCCTGTCTCAACTTGATCCCGTCTCAATTTAATCCCGTCTCAATTCTGCCCGTCGTGCAGATCCTGTCTTCTACAGGAAGCAGCCGCCGGCATCGGCGGTAATCCGCGAGCATCACGACCGCAAACGCGTGAAGACCGTCAACTGCCCGCCGGCCAGCCGGAGCGCGAATGCCGCAACTGCCCCGCCTGAACCCACGCCGGTGCGGCGTACACGTTCGGATCGTCGTCCGGAGCGGCATCCTGGGCGTACGATTCGTCGGCGGGATCGCGGAAGGCCAGGTATCCGATCACGAGCAGCGACCACATGCGCGGGCTCGGGAACACCAGCGTAGCGTCGAGCAGCCCGGTCAGAATCTCCAGCACAAGCAGGGCCGCGAAGAATGCCAACGCCGGATCGCGATGAACCCGGAACAGCACGATCGCGCGCCTAAGGGAAAGACCCAAAGCAACGACGAGCACCGTCAGGCCCACAGCGCCCAGATCCAGCAGCGTGGCGATGTAGGCGGAGTGCGCTGAGTTGAATCCCCACCAGATGACCGCAATGATCTGCGCGGCGTGCTTGGGGCCCATGAAGCTGTTGTAGCCATACCCGAGTACGGGGTGCTGTGCCGCGAATTGCAACAGCATCTCCCAGAGCGGAATGCGGCCGGTGAGCGTGCCCGCCGTGGCCGAGGACCGTCCCATCAGAATGAGGGTCCACGGCGCGGGGACCACGTGATTCACAATGAGGAAGAGCCAGACCGCCAGGCCGAATCCCAGTATGCCGACGAGGGTGAGCGCACGCAGGCGAACGCGATACGCGCCGAGGTTCCAGTAGATGAACCCGGCC
>DASUKE010000015.1:0-104619 GCA_036278895.1 Gemmatimonadaceae bacterium | reverse complement strand
AATGATGTGGCGGGGGGAGGCGGCGGTGATAAAAAGGCGGTGGGGTGCGGCCGGGGGGATGTCTTCCTCCCCGATTCCCCATTCCCGATTGCCGATTCCCGCTCAGTGTGATTGCCGATTCCCTAGGGCGGGGTGGCGTGGAGCGGTCGACCCTGCCCCCATTGATCCCTGACCCCACTGATCCCTCACTGCGATTTCCGGCTCTGCTCCTTCAGAACGGCCAGGCTCCGGGTTCCGAGCGTGAACAGCGACTGAAAAATGCCCTTGACCGTGACGCGCGCGCCGGTGGGAGGCGGTGCGGCGGTGCTGCTCACGACCGTGAGCGTCCCGGTCGCATCCCTCACCTCATAACCACCCACGCCAAAGCCTCCCGCCGACTGCTGCACCTGGCCATTGATGCTCACTGTCTTGCCGTTGTAGTGGCCGGGATCGTTGAGCAGCGTGCCGATTGGCGTGACGGACGCACATCCGGCGAGCGCGAAAAGCACGCCTGCCAGCATCATGGGGCGGGTCAGGCGGGAAACGCGACGGGCTGGCATCGACATGTTCAGGTGCTCCAGTGGAAGTGGTTTGGGTCGGGCATGCCGTGCGACATGAAGCGCGCCCGGCGCGTGGCCGGTCGTGCAGACGAAATGGTGCCACCACAAGGCGCGTATGCATGAGACGCGCCAGCCACTCACTGATGCTGGCGCGTTTCCGACGCCGCCACCGTCTTCCGCGCCTGTGCGAGACGCGATCGGAGCGCCGGCACTGCACTGGCGGTGGCAGGATTCGCGGCCAGTCTGGCAAGGGCGAGGTCCACCGCGTCGAGCCCCAGATTCGCGCCGAAGCGCGTCGAAGCCTGCGATAGCGCACTCTGGAACCTGGGATCGGCCTCGAGCTCCGTCTCGCCCAGCGCCTGCGCCTTGGCAATGATGTCGGAGAGCGCGGTGACGGCGCGCATCGCGTTTGCCGGTGACTTGAGGTCTTTCGAGCTCGTGAACTGCGCGACCTCGGGCAGGCTCGACGCGAAGCGGTGCAGCGCGGCGGCCTGCTTGGCGTTGCGTGGATGGTTCTGGTGCATCAACGCCTGGGCAGCGCCCATGATCGCGAACGGCGCGAGCGCCGCGTGCGTCAGCACTGGAGTGCCGGACACCGCACCGCTGAGCGGCAGCGCCCCCAGTCCCAGCACACCCAGCCCGTGCACGACGTGCAGGGCCTTGCCCTCGATGCCGAACACGACATGGATGATGTCGCGCAGGGGCAGAAATCCAAAGACCGCCGCCGCAATCAGGCTGGCAAGCGACGCGCTCGACTGACCTTGAGCCTTGAAATGCTCGTAGGCCGCGAGGCAGCCAATGGCGATCACCAGCGCGCCGGCGTGCAGCATGACCCTGGTGGCTACCGAGCCCAGCGATGCTCGATGCTGGACCTGCTGCACTTCGTCGGACCTCTCGGAGACCTTCATACGCCACCTTCTGCAATGCCGGTCACGGCGGCGTGGCCAGCCAACGTGAACGGACTCACCCCTTGTCGTTGAACGTCACCACCTGCTGCACACCATCCAGCTGAGGGCGCCCTGCCCTGTCGCCCATTGGCGCCACCGCCGTTCCCACCGCAAAAAACTCGATCGCGTTCGCGCCCCATCCCCAGTTGGACTCCTCCACGCGTGCACCCACGACGCCAATCCCGCCGCGCTCGATGGCCTCCGCCTGCATGCGCTCCAGCGCACGCTCGCGCGCGGCGTACGTCGCGTCGGTGTAGACCTTCATCTCCTGATTTCTCCCGGCCTGCTTCAGCACCTGCATGAAACTCAGGTGCGCGATGTGATAGACACACGCACCCATGGAGAGACTGACCGGCCGGTAGCCTGCGCGCACGAGCTTCCAGAGATCCTGGCCGCTCAAATCCGAGGTGAAGGGACGGTTGTCCTTTGTGCGGAAGCTGCCCTGCCGTTCGAGATGTCGAATGGCGGTGCCAATGGCCTGAAATTCCAGCACGCCTTCGTCCATTGCATACTGCTTGAACACCAGACGAACGCCCACTACGCCGTCGGCGCCGAGCAGATCGGCCTCCTCTTCCATGCGCGTGAGCGCGAGCTCGCGCGCTTCGAACATGGCCTTCGTCAACACGACGAGCTCCTGGCTCACGCTCCACTTCTGCCACTGGAAGCCGACGTGATAGATGGACGAACCCATGACCAGCCCGAGCGCTTCGAAACCGGCCTGCTCGACGAGCAGGAACTCGTCAACCGAGAGATCGCTCGTAAAGAACGCGGGCCGATCTCCGGTTCCGCGCATCGCGCGCAGTCGCTCGGCCGCCCCGGTGGGAAGATTCGCGGTTGATCCAGGCACGTAGTCCGGCATGCATGCTCCTGTGTTAGTGAGTCCGGCGCCAGTTGTCGTCGCGTTCAGCGGGCGTTCATGGGGGCGTCGAGTTCAGCCAGGCTTCGAGCGCCTTCCGCCCGTGTTCCGTGCGCCGCAGCTCGACGTCGAGCGCCAGCCCCAGCTCCTCGAGAAAGGCGTCGATCTCCATGGGAATCGTTCGAACCACCACGCCGCGCACTTCCTGTTGGCGACTTGCTTCGAAGGATCCGTTCGCGTTCCGTTTCAAAACGTAGGCATATCCCGCTACGGGCAGCCGAACCGCGGTAATGGTCCGGCGCAGCAACGCACGCTCGACTCGCACGCCTGGTACCACGTTTGCGAGCATGCTCACGAGCTCGTCGAGCAACGCGTCGCGATCCTCCCGGCTCCGTCGTGCGAGCAGGGCGGCGACGCTTGCGTTCTCGGATGGGGATGAAGGGTCAGTCATGGACGGTCGTCGTGGAACCGGTAGCCGCTGGACAGTCCATTTGTGGCATCAAGGGCGCCATACGCCACGCGATCGCTGAGCCAATCAGTCCACTCAGGACGACGGCAGTAAGGAAGACTCGCACCCGCTGTGGCGAATACTGCGTGTCCTGGGTGGCAGGTGGACGGAACGCCGGCGCGACGCGGGCCAGAAAGTCTGCGCCCGTCCCCCGCCAGAGCCACCAGAGCAGCGCAGCCGAAGCGGCTACGGTCAGGAGTGAGACGAGCGTCCGCGGCACGGAATCGAAGGAAAGGATCCCTGCGCAGAACGGCGTTGTCCATCCCGCAGCGAGACTGACACCACCGGCGATCAGCGGCCCGCCGACGGCCCACGCCGCCACCCAGCGTATGAATCGGTCGGTTTCGGTCCTCGTCGCGAGTCCCCGATCCGCGGCAGCCGCGAGACGCCGCTGCCAGATCGAGACATTCACGACCATGAACGCGGCGCAGATGAACCAGAAATACTTGAAGAAGATCAGCGGCATCCGTTCGGTGAAGTCAGACGCCATGACTATGCGGATTGCACCGGGATGGCGTCAAGACCGGTGCATTTCCGGCGCAGTCTCGTTCTGCCGTTTCAGAGGCTATGTTGAATAGCTACGCCCATGTTATCCGGAGCATCGCCATGGCCGACAAACCGTTCATTGCCCGCGGCTTTCACGCGCGCCGCCCGAGCGCACCGCCGGGCCGGCTGCCGCCGGGCCAGTACGAAACGCGCGACTTCCCCGTGCTCTCAGCCGGTCCTACACCGCGCACGGCGCTCGCCGCATGGGACTTCACCGTTCGCGACCCCGGTGGCCGCTCAGTCCGCTGGACCTGGGACGACTTCCAGGCGCTCCCGCACGAGACGCCGACCGTGGACATCCACTGCGTGACGAAGTGGTCCAAGTTCGACACGATGTGGGAAGGCGTCTCGGTGGATACGCTGCTCAGCGCGGCGCGCACGGGCGGCGTGAACACGACGGATGCCAGGTTCGTCACCGCGTTCTGCGACGGCGGCTACACGACGAACCTCGCGCTCGACGACGTCACCGGAGGGAAGGCCTGGGTGGCGTTCGGCTACGACGGCGTACCGCTCCCGCCGGAGCACGGCGGGCCCGCGCGCCTGCTCGTGCCGCACCTGTATTTCTGGAAGAGCGCGAAGTGGGTGCGCGGCCTTCAACTCATGGAGCGGGATGAGCCGGGTTTCTGGGAACAGCTCGGCTACCACGACCATGGCGACCCCTGGCGCGAGCAGCGCTATCGGGGTGATCCCTGACGTGATGGCGGAGCTGCAGACCACTGACGCCCCGCGCATCGAGTGGCGCGTCGCAACCGTCGTGCAGGTGCACGACGAAACACCGCGCGCGCGCACGCTTGTGCTCGATGTCCCGGAGTGGCCCGGCCATCGCGCCGGTCAGCACGTGGACGTGCGCCTCGTGGGCGAAGATGGCTATCAGGCGCAGCGCTCGTACTCCATTGCCTCCGCGCCCGAAGACGCGCACGTCACGCTCACCGTCGAGCGTCTCGACGACGCCGAGGTATCGCCGTACCTATGCGATGTGCTTGAGGCGGGCGACGGGCTCGAGCTGCGCGGGCCGATTGGCGGCTACTTCGTGTGGGATTTTTCGCAGGGCGGCCCGCTCTTTCTCGTGGCGGGCGGGTCGGGCATCGTGCCGCTCATGGCGATGCTGCGGCATCACGCGCGCGCGCGCGCCGCGGATCGCGCGCGCGTACCAGTGCGGCTCCTCTACACGGCACGCACGTGGGACGACATTATCTACCGCGCGGAGCTCGAGCAATTCGCCGCGCACCCGGGCGTCCAGGTCGCGTTCACGCTCACGCGCTCGACGCCCGCGGCGTGGAACGGCTTTCATCGCCGCATTGACGCCGCGATGCTGCGCGAGGTGGGCTGGCCCGCCGCGGAAATGCCGCGTGTGTTCGTGTGCGGTCCAACGCCGCTCGTGGAGTCGGTGGCGACGCTGCTCGTGGAAGGCGGCCACGATCCGCTGCGCGTTCGCACTGAGCGCTTTGGCCCCACCGCGTGAGTGCACAGCGACCTGCACGAGGTCAGGACAGTACAGCAACAGATCACACCAGGACGGCGAGAGGTCACGACGGTACAGCAGGAGGCGACATGCACAACGAGGACATGCATCTGGACGGGAACGCCGCCGCCGGGACGCTGCGCGACGTGTTCGCGCGCGACGTGACCACGGCCATTGCGACCTGCGGGAGCTGCGGGACGAGAGGCGCCGTGGGTGCGCTGCTCGACTATGGACAGGAGATGGGCGTGATTCTGCGCTGCCCGGCGTGTGACGCGCCGCTGCTGCGTCTGGTGCACACGCCGGGATGGTTCAGGCTGGACGCATCCGGCATCGCGCTGCTGGTGATACCGGATACTGCGTCTGTGGCACAGTCGTGAGCGCGACCCACGTCGTCGTGGCGGTGGCCGTACTGCTGGGCGCCCTGCCCGTCCAGCGCACGTTGGCCCAGCGCGTTCCCGGCACCGACGTGTATCTCGCTCGCCTCGAGGTGACCGACCGGTCGCCAGCCGGGATCGCGGTCACCTCGCCCGAGAACATCACGCATCGCGCCGGCTACGACAACCAGCCCGCGTTCATGGCCGATGAACGCGCCGTGTTCTTCACCTCGATTGGCCGCGACGGCCAGGCCGACATCTACCGCTACGACATCGCGAGCAAACGGACCACGCGCGTCACCAGCACGCGGGAGAGCGAGTACTCGCCGACGTTCATGCCGGGCGGCCGGCGCATCTCGGTCGTGCGCGTCGAGTCCGATTCGACGCAGCGCCTCTGGAGCTTCGCGCTGAACGGCGGCGATCCGGAGCTCGTCCTGCGCACGGTCAAACCCGTTGGCTATCACGCATGGCTCGACGCCACGCACCTGGCGCTCTACATCCTCGGCACGCCGTCCACGCTGCAGGTCGTCGACACGAAGACGGAGCACGCCGATACCGTCGCGCGCGGCATCGACCGGTCGCTGTCGCCAATAGCCACGGACACCGTGTCGTTCGTCCAGCGCCACGCGGACAGTACGCTGACGCTCGCGCGACTCACGATTGACGGCACGACCGGAGCCGCACACGTGGCGCCGATCGCGCCGCTTCCCGCCGGCGCGCTCTACGTGGTGTGGACATCCAGCGGCGTCGCCATCACCGCTGCGGGGTCGAAGCTGTATACGCTGCGTCCTGGCGACACGACATGGCACGAGGTGGCGGATCTCGCGTCGGACGGACTCGCGCACATCTCGCGGCTCGCGATCAGTCCCAACGGGCACTGGCTCGCGCTCGTCGCCGACGATGCGACGCCACCTGGATCTGCACCATGATCCAATGACTGCGCAGCGGCAGCGCCTCGCCATGGCGGGCGCCGCGACGCAGGTGGTGTCCGGCAATCGCCGGGCTTGACCACCATGCGCCATATGCGTATAATGAATACGTCATTTGGCGGGAGGCACAATGGCGGCAGTTGCGGTGGCGGCCAAGCTGGGAGGCAAGCGCGTGCTGCGGCGCGACATCAGGTCTGAACTTGAATTGGCTGAGGTCGTGCGAGCCGGCTTGCCCTCACGCGCACTCGACTTTTTTCTGGCGGAAGTACTGGGCTGGCTGGGGTCGCAGGCCGACGTCTACCGTGTCATCGGCAGCGCCCGCACGCTCCAGCGAAAGCGAACCGAGCGCGCGCCGCTCTCGGCGGACGAATCCGATCGCCTGGCTCGAATGGCGAGACTGGTGGTGCGGGCCGAGGAAGCACTGGGCGATGCCGACAAGGCGCATCGCTGGCTGGCCATCCCCAACCTTGCGCTGGGTGGAGAACGTCCCTTCAGTCTGCTCGACAGCGACGCCGGTACGCTGGCTGTCGAACGTGTACTCGGTCGCATCGAGCACGGCGTCTACAGTTAGCGACCTGTGCGCCTGTTCCGTATCTGTCGTCGCGCTTTTCGGGCGCTGGACGGCGAGGGGGCGCGATTGTTTGGCGGTCGATGGACCAGCGTCGGGAAAGCAGCCGTCTACACGTCTTCGACACTGTCACTCGCGGCGATCGAGTACCTGGTGCACGTCGATCCGGCCGACGCGCCGAGCGACCTCCTGGCCCTGACCATCTATGCGCCGGATGACATGCGCAGCCACACGGTCGACGTCAGCGTGCTGCCCGGCACATGGGCGCAGTGGACGGACAACCCGGAGTGCCGAGCGCTCGGAGACGACTGGCTCGATTGCGGTGTGACGGCTCTGCTTCGTGTGCCCTCGGCGCCGATTCCTTCGGAGACGAACGTTATTGTGAATCCACGCCACGCGGATGCCGCGCGCGTGCGCATCATCGAAGAGAGGCCATTCGTCTTCGACCCGCGCCTGCGCTGACAGAGCGCCACTGCGCAACAGCTCACGTGGCCCCGGGCGCGAACGGATCCGCTCGTGGATCCCAGAAGTCGCCGTGAAGCCCGAGGCCTTCGAAGATGCCGCGCATTTCGTCAGCGCCAGGGCGCTTGGAATCGGCCGTGAGCCGAGTGCCATACCAGGTCACCGCGAGGCGCCAGAGCTGATCCATCTGCACGGACGGACGGCGAGGCAGAGTTCGAGCCTGACACCACGCATCGATGAGTTCTTCCGACCGGAAGAAGAGCATGTTCTGTCACGTGAAGACGATGTCTTTCCACCAGAGCGCCGCGGGCACCTGGCAGTGAAAGAGCCAGGACGTCGGCACCGGACCCGTCTCCATTACGGAGAGGTGGAGCGGCGCACCCGACTGTTCGCAGCGCG
Source organism: Gemmatimonadaceae bacterium (assembly GCA_036278895.1). Lineage (GTDB taxonomy): Bacteria > Gemmatimonadota > Gemmatimonadetes > Gemmatimonadales > Gemmatimonadaceae > JADGGM01. The sequence continues at coordinate 97,029 of DASUKE010000015.1, read as the reverse complement.
AGATGACCTCGGCTCTCAGGTGCAGCGCAGCGGGAATGCCCAGCGCATCCCATGCGCAGTTGGCGTGATACTCGACTCCGCCCGCCAGAACGCGATGCTGCGTCGGGACGGCCGAGAAGGGTGGCGCCATGCGAATGGATTGTCCGTCTGGTTCGAGCGCCAGAAGGCGCTGAGCTGCCAGCCGGCCGAAGGCCTCCAGCACCTCATCCTTCCCGCTGTCGAGCGCGTCGGCCACGCTCTGGGCGGTGGGAACGCGGCCCGAGGCGGCAGTCATCCGGTAGATCGCCAGCTTGACGTCAGTGTCGGAGATCATCGATCGCTCCGTGCGTGGATGTGCGTTTCCACGTTCAAAGTCTAGCTCTGTTCACGGGACGCCGCACAACCGGCTGAACATATCGAGTGACCACCGCGACCTGCTAGCGACATGACCTGCCGCGAGCGTATATCAGGTTGCCACGCGTCTCCTTTCGTCTACGTCGCTTCCACCGCCTGCGAGGATCCCATTGCCTGACGCGCCCAGGGCAGAATTGACCGCGACGATTTTCCTGTTGGCCGTCCTCGCCGCCCTCGCCGCCCTCGCCGCCCTCGCTGCGCCCCCGCTTCCCGCACAGCAGCCGCAAACGAAACCCTGGCCAGTCGTCCTGGCGCCGTACGTGGAGGGCTATGACTCCACGCTCGCCGGCGAACGCTTCAACTATCACACCGCCAGCCCGCTCATCACCTCGTCGCTGCTCGTTCGTTCCGCCGACAGCACGCGATACATCGAGTGGCGTACAGCCCGTGTTCCGGATTCTGCCGCCGGGCCCTGTGTCACCTTTCGCTGGATGGCGTCCATGGATGTCGTGGACTCCGGCACGACGCAGCATCACTTCACGCTCGCGATCAATCAGCGTCCCTGGTTCACCATCCCGTCACCGCTCTCCGCACATCCGGCGGACTGGACGATCACCGGCCGCGATGGCTCGACGCTCACGTTTCACACCCTGCTCGTGGACTGGGCCGGGGACGTGAACGGACTCGTGACGATGCGCGTCCCGCTCGCCGATCTCGAACGCGGCGCGCGCGCGACGCTTCGCGTCACCGGGGAGAGCGCGGGCAGCCAGGCGTGGTACATGACCTTCACGCGCCCTGTGGCGCCGGTCGCCCGGTTGTCCGGCGAGCAGGCGCTGCTCCGCGGCGCGCACGGAGCGCGGCAGTCGCTTCGCGTCGGGATCTGGAGTCTCGCGGCGGCCAACGGTGTCACGATTGCCGTGAACGGTGTGCGGCGGCTCACGGCCACCATTGCCGAAGGGTGGAACGTGCTCGAGGTCCCGGTGCCGCAAGTCACGCGACCTGCTCGCGTCGCCGTGACGCTCTCCGCCGGCCGCAGCGCGGTGCACTGGGATGCGCTCCCTCTCGCGCCGGTGATTCCGCGCACCATCTACCTGATTCCCCACGCGCATCTCGACATCGGTTACAACGTGCTGCAAGCGGAGGCCGAGCGTCGTCACCAGGCGACGTACCGCGACGGGATCGCGCTGGCGCGGAAGACCACGTCGTATCCGAGCGATGCGCGCTTCCACTGGACCGTTGAGGGACTCTGGCCGCTGGAAGGCCTGCTCGATCACTCCAGCGCCGCCACGCGCGACACGTTGATTTCCGCCGCGCGGAATGGCGATCTGTCTCTCAATGCGTTCTACGCCAACCTCATGACGGGGCTCTCCCGTCCTGAAGAGCTCGAGTGGTCGGTGCACTACGCCGCCGAGCTGCGGCGCCGCTATGACATTCCCATCAACACGGCCATCACGTCCGACGTGCCGGGCTTTACCTGGGGCGTCGTGCCCATGCTGGCGCAGAACGGCATTCGCTACCTGTCGAGTGGACCCAACTACTCGCCGGGCTCACCCGACGGCGGAGACCGGATTGGACGGCTGCTCCAGACCTGGGGCGACAGCGCGTTCTACTGGATGTCGCCATCGGGACGCGACTCAGTGCTCGTGATGGTGGCGGGTCGCGGCTACTCGTGGTTCCATGGCAGACGCCGCGGCTGGCCCGGGCTCGCCGATCAGGGCGGGCTCATTGACTACATGGACTCGCTCGCCGTCGCGCGATATCCATGGGGCATCGTGCAGGTGCGCTACACCACCGGCGACAACGGCTCGGTGGACTCGCTCCTGCCCGGCGCCGTGCGCCGCTGGAACCGCACGTACGCGTCGCCCAGGGTGGTGATCGGATCGCTGCCTGAGATGTTCGCCGCCTTCGAGCATCGCTACGCGCGAGCGCTGCGTCGCGTGCGCGGCGATCTCACCGGCTACTGGGAAGATGGCGCGCAGTCCACCGCGCGCGAGACGGCGCTGAGCCGCAACGCGGCGGAGCGTCTCACGCAGGCCGGCACGCTCTGCGCGATGCTGCGTCGCGACGCCTGCGACCCGGAAACGTACTGGCACGCGTGGCGTGACGTCCTCCTCTATTCAGAACACACCTGGGGCGCCGACCGCAGCATCAGCGCGCCGGACGATCCCTTCGTCCTGGCGCAGTGGGCGGTGAAGCGCGGCTTTGCCGAATCGGCGGACAGCGCCTCGCGCGCGCTGCTCCACGCGGCGCTGGGCCCGCCGGTACGCCGCTCTGCCGCCAACGCGTTCGACGTCTTCAACACCAGCTCGTGGGCCCGCTCCGGCGTGGTCGCCATCCCCGAGTCGATCGTTCCCGCCGGCGGCGTGCTCTCCACATCCGGCGGCAGCGCCGTACCCACTCAGCGCCTGCACGATGGCACTCTCGCGTTTCTGGCGGACTCCGTCCCGCCACTCGGCTCCAGTCGCTATCTGACATCGGCCGGAACGCGCGCAGGCGCACCGGTCGACTCGACCCATGCCGCGGGAGATTCGATCTGGAATGGCGAGATCTCGGCAACCGTGGACACGGCTACCGGCGCACTCGCGAGCGTACGGTGGCGGGGACACGAGCTGGTGGACCACGCTCGCGGTGGCTGGGGCGACTATTGGTACGTGCCGGGACGATCATCCACTGCATCAGTGGGCGTGCACGGCGTCACGATTGCCGTGCTCGACTCGGGTCCGCTGGTCGCGTCGCTCAGGGTGACGTCCGGCGCCCCGGGCGCCCGGTCGCTCACGCGCACGTATCGCGTAGCCAGTGGATCCGACGTGGTCGAGATTTCCGTGACAATCGACAAGAGCGCGGTCCGCACGAAGGAAGCGGTGCACATTGGCTTCCCGTTCCTCGTGCCGAAGGGCCAGGTACGGCTCGATGTGCCCTGGGCCATCGTGCGCCCGGACTCCGATCAACTTCCTGGCGCCAATCGCAACGTGCTCACCGCGGATCGCTGGGCTGATGTGTCCAACGAACGCATCGGTGTCACGTGGGCCACGCTCGACGCGCCGCTCGTGGAGCTGAGCGGGATGACGGCCGAGGACTGGCACCACGATGACGGCACGACGCACTGGCTGCGCGCGCTGCCCCCGACACAGCTCCTCTTCTCCTACGTGATGAACAACTACTGGCACACCAACTTCAAGGCGGACCAGTCGGGACCGGTCACCTTCCGATACGCGGTGCAGCCACACGGCATGTGGGATCCCGGAGCGGCCGAACGATTCGGCATCGGTGAGAGCCAGCCGCTCATCGTGGCGCGAGCGGCAGACGGCACTCCGGCCGAGCAAATTTCCATCAGTGATCCGGAGGTCATTATTGCATCGGTGACACCGCTCCCGGTCGGACTGCAGCTTCGGCTCTTCAATCCGACCAGTGCCGTGCGGTCGGTGACACTTCACTGGGGCGATCGCTCGAGGCAGGCGACGTTGCCGCCGCTCGGGACCGAGGCGGTCAGGCTCGGCGCCGATGCGACGCGCCGGAAATGAGGCGGAGCGGCACATTGCCGGGTGTCACGCATCGCTCCCGCGCACGCCGACGCAACGTCACGCCTGCACCGGCGGAGACGATATCTTCGCGGTGCCTCCCGGGCCGTAGTCCTCGCGATAGAACCGGATGAGCTCGAACAGATAGGCGATGGCGAGTGGGCCGAGCAGCAGGCCCAGCAACCCGAAGTATCTGACGCCGGCGAACGCGCCGACGATCGTGATCATCGGGTGAATGTTCGACACCCGTCGGTACACGAGCGGTCGGATGAAGTTGTCGATGTTGCTGGCGAGTCCGCCGCCCAACGCCAGCATGACGACCGCCGCGCCAAATTCGTGTCGCGCGAGGAGTACGATCAGGGCCGGCAGCCAGACGAGCCCACTCCCGAACACCGGTAATATCGACGCGAATGCCGTGACCGTTCCCCAGAACAGCGGGTTGGGCAGTCCGGTGAGCGCGAACGCCGCGCCAATGATCACGCCCTGGACGATGGCCACGAGCACGGTGCCGACCAGCATGGCTTCCGTTACGCTGAAGAAGCCGTCGCGCAACGCGTTGTTGGTATGCGGGGAAAACGGGATGTAATCCTGGAATCTCTCCCACAGCCCGCCGCCGCTTCGGAGGAGATAGTAGAACCCGAAGAACGCGATCACGAGATTGAGCACCGCGGACGTGGCCCCGCCAATGAAGGCAAACAGTCTCGTCGACGCCCACGAGATGATCGTGCTGCTCGCATTCGCGATCTCCGTTCCGACCTGGAGGTCGCCGATGCGCAATTCACCGATTCGCGCGAAGACTGTACTGTGTTGCAGACTGATCAGGGCGTTGGGTGCCTCCGTGATCAGCAAGGCAATCAACCACGCAACGGGGAGTGCAATGAGCAGTATGGCAGCGACGAGGGCGATCGCTGCCGCAAATCCCTTCCCCACGCTGCGTGCGAGACGCTGATACGGATGGAGGAAGATCACGTACAGCACGGCGGCGCCCATCAGGCCACTGACGAACGGCAGGAGGGTTACACAGACCGCGGCACCCAGGACGAGGATGAGAAGGCTCGCGCGATCTTGCGGCGACTCGAGCAATGGCATGAGCAGGTGCGGGCGTCGTAAGGCTGGCGAACGTGGCTGGCGTGTCGTGCGCCGCGGAGGATCCGCGCGAGCGTAGCAGAAGGCCGAGCTTCACTCGCGCGTGCCGGAACAGAACCCGGAGCAACTCCCGCCGCAAGGTGTTCACACGCAGGACCGCGAGCGACCACGCTCACCGGTCCGGCCACGACCCGCCCACCGCCTTGTATACCGCCACCAGCGCCGTCGCCGCAGCGGTGCGCCCGGTCGCGAGTTCGCTCTCCGCGCTCAGCAACGTGCGCTGCGCGTCCAACACCTGCAGAAAGTCCGTTTCGCCGGTCTCGTAGCGAAGCTGGGCGAGCTCCAGCGCGCGCGTACTGGCGCGTGCCGCCTCGCGCAAGCTGCCGAGTCGCGCCCGGGAACGGTCATACGTGACAATGGCAGTCTCGCTCTCGCTGATCGCGCTCAGTACGGCCGACGTGTACCGGGCCCGCGCCTCGTCCGCGTGCGCGCGCGCGATGTCGGACTTCACCTTCACGCGGCCCAGATCCAGAAACGGCCACGAGACCACAGGGCCCACGAAGTACCGCGGGGTGCCGGTATTGCCGAGCGCGTCGAAGGTCGGCGAGGTATACCCGACGCTCCCCGCGAGCGACACTCGAGGCAGATACTCGGCCCGCGCTGCGCCCACCAGCATTGTCTGCGCCGCGAGTTGCCGCTCGGCGCTCAGCACATCCGGCCGCCGGCGCACGAGGTCGGCCGGCGAGCCTACGCGCACGGTGTCGGGCAGCGGCGGCAGATCGGCCGCAGTGAGGAGTGCCGGCGGCAGGTTCTCCGGCGCACGACCCAACAGCACCGCGATCCGGTACCGACTCGCCGCGATGCGCGACTCGATGGCGGGAGTGGCGGCGAGCGTGAGGTTGAGCTCCGCCCGCGCGCGTTCCACGTCGAAGGCCGTTCCGCTTCCGGCCGAGAGACGCCGCTCGGTGAGCTGCATCGTGCGCCGCTGATTGGCGGCGTTCCGGTTGGCGACGGCGAGCTCACTCTGCGCGCCGCGCAACTCGAAATACGTTCGCGCCACCTCCGCGGTGAGACTCAGTTGGGCATCGTGCACGGCATCCGCCGCCGACTCCTCGAGCGCGCGACCGGCGCGCACCGTGCGGCTGACGCGACCGAAGATGTCCAGCTCCCACGACGCATCGAACCCGGCGTCCCAGAGGTCCTGCCGGGGCAGTGCGCCCGCGCTGCCCGGGAACTGCGTGGCCGACAGTTGCTGCCGCGCGACGCTCGCATTGGCCGTGATCGCCGGCGCCAGATCCAGCGCCGACAGCCGGCGCGACGAACGCGCCGCGAGCAGACGCGACTGGGCGGCGTGCACATCCGGACTCGCGCGCACCGCTTCGTTCACGAGCGCGACGAGCGTACTGTCACCCAGCCCGATCCAGAAGGCGGTATCGGGCGGGTCGCCGCTCACCGAGCCGCGAACCGGCATCGTCGCACGCGCGCTGTCCGCGCTGCCGGGCGCCGGCGCGATCGAATCGGCGATGACCGGAACGCTCGCGCCCGATGAGCCGCCTGCCAGCGGCGTCGCCGGCGTCGCGGAGTCCTCGGCCAGCACGAGTGCGCTGGACTCCGAGTCGCTGAGAGCCTGGAAGGCCGGCGCCACGACGACCGTGGGCGGCTGATACCCGGGTGAGCTCACGCACGCGGCCATGGCGACGAGCGCGCCGGCGGTGAGCACATTGGACACTTTATGCATTGGCGCCTCCATCCGTCGGCGCGGCGAACGATCCGGTGTGCGGCGCCAGCGCGTTGACGGCCGGGCGAGCGGCCGGCGCTGCGGCGCGGCGACGAACGAGCCCGCGAACAACGACGTAGAACACAGGAGTGAGAAGAAGTCCGAAGAACGTCACGCCGAGCATACCGGAGAACACCGCCACGCCCATCGCATGGCGCATCTCGGCGCCGGCGCCCGCCGCCAGCACGAGCGGTACCACGCCCATGATGAACGCGAACGACGTCATGAGAATCGGCCGCAGCCGAATGCGGCATGCTTCGAGCGCCGCGTGCACCGGATCGTGTCCCTGCTTCTCCAGATCACGAGCAAACTCGACGATCAGGATCGCGTTCTTGCAGGCAAGTCCCACCAGCACGAGCAGCCCGATCTGCGTGAACACGTTGTTGTCACCGTGGCTCAGCCACACGCCCATGATGGCCGAGAAGAGACACATCGGCACGATGAGTATGACCACGAGCGGGAGCGACCAGCTCTCGTACTGTGCGGCCAGCACCAGGAACGCGAGCAGCACGCAGAGCGGGAAGACGAGGATGGCGGTGTTGCCCGCCAGGATCTGCTGGTAGGTGAGCTCCGTCCACTCGTAGCCGATGCCGTTGGGCAGCGACTCTGATGCCAGGCGTTCCATCGTCGCGACCGCCTGGCCCGAGCTCACGCCGGGCGCTGGTCCGCCGTTGATGTCGGCCGATGGGTACGCGTTGTAATGCATCACCTGGTCGGGACCGTACGACTGCTTCACGCTGAGCAGAGAGCCCAATGGCACCATCTCGCCGTGCGCGTTTCGCACCTTGAGCTGCCCGATGTCTTCCGCCGTCGCGCGGTAAGGCGCGTCAGCCTGCGCCATCACCTGATACGTGCGGCCGAAGCGGTTGAAGTCGTTCACGTACACGGAGCCCAGATAGATCTGCAGGGTCTGAAACAGATCACTGAGCTCCACGCCCTGCTGCTTCACCCGGTCGCGATCCACATCGGCGAAGAGCTGCGGCACATTGATCTGATAGCTCGTGTACACGCCCGAGAACTGCCCGGTCTGATTGGCGCGAGCCGAAAGCGCCTCGGCGGCGTTGTAGAGCGCCTGCTGTCCCAGGCCGCCACGGTCCTCGAGCTCGAGCTTGAATCCACCCACCGCGCCGAGTCCGTTTACCGCCGGCGGTGGAAACACCGCGATGAACGCATCCTGAATCGCGCCGAATTTCTGATTGAGCGCCTGGACGATCGCCTCGCCGCTCTGAGACTTGCCCGTCCGTTCGTCGAACGGCTTGAGGCCGATGAACACCGTGCCGGCGTTCGGCTTGTTGACGAAGCCATTGATCGAGAGGCCCGGGAACGCCACCGTGGACTGCACGCCCGGCTGCTTGCTCGCGATGTCCGAGAGCCGCTTGACCACCGCCTGCGTGCGATCGATCGACGCGGCATCGGGCAACTGGGCGTAGGCCACGACGTACTGCTTGTCCTGCGTGGGCACGAAGCCCGGCGGCACGCGCTTGAATCCGATGAGGGTGATCGCAATGAGGCCGACGTATACCACGAGCGGAATCGCGCTCCGGCCGATGAGCCGCGTCACCGAGTTCGCGTAGCGCCGCGATCCGCTCGTGAACGCGCGGTTGAACGGGTGGAACACCCAGCCGAAGAGCCGCTCGAGCACGCGCGTGAGGCGATCGGGTGGTGCGCCGTGCGGCTTGAGCAGGATGGCCGACAGCGCCGGCGACAGCGTGAGCGAGTTGAACGCCGAGATGAGCGTGGAGAACGCGATCGTGAGCGCGAACTGCTTGTAGAACTGCCCCGTGAGGCCGCTGATGAAGGCCACCGGCACGAACACCGCGCACAGCACGAGCGCGATGGCGATGATCGGTCCGCTCACCTCTTCCATGGCCTTGTGGCTGGCCTCGCGCGGCGACAGGCCCAGCTCGATGTGTCGTTCCACGTTCTCCACGACGACGATCGCATCGTCCACGACAATGCCAATGGCCAGCACCAGTCCGAAGAGCGACAGGGTGTTGATCGAGAAGCCCGCCGCCAGCATGATCGCGAACGTACCGACAATGGAAATCGGCACCGACGCCAGCGGAATCACCGACGCGCGCCACGTCTGGAGAAACACCACGACGACGATGACCACGAGCAGCGTGGCCTCGAGCAGCGTCTTGATGACCTCATGGATGGAATCCCGCACGAACACCGTCGGATCGTACACGATCGAGTAGTTCACGCCTTGCGGAAATACCTGCTTGAGCTCGGCCATCTTGGCGCGCACATCGTGCGACAGGGCGAGGGCGTTGGAACCCGGCGCCTGGAAAATCGCAAGCGCGACGGCCGGCTTGTTGTCGAGCAGCGACTGCATCCCGTAGTCGCCGGCGGCAAGCTGGATGCGCGCGACGTCGCGGAGCCGCGTGATCTCACCGTTGTCGCCGGTCTTCACGATGATATCGCCGAATTCCTTCTCGTTGACGAGCCGGCCGCGGGCGTTCACGGTGAGCTCGTACGCCACCGGGTTCGGCATGGGCGGCGCACCGACGACGCCGGCGGCCACCTGGAGATTCTGCTCCCGGATGGCGTTCACGACGTCGGTTGCCGAGAGGTCACGGGCCGCCACCTTCTCGGGGTCGAGCCACACGCGCATGGCGTAGTCGCCGGAGCCGAACACCACCACCTGCCCCACACCGGGAATCCGCTGCAACTGGTCCTTCACCTGCAGCACCGCGTAGTTGCGCAGGTACACCGGATCGTAGCGGCCATTGGGAGACAGCAAGTGCACGACCATCGTGAGATCGGGCGACTGCTTCTGCGTGGTGACCCCGAGCTGGCGCACTTCCTCCGGCAGCCGCGGCAACGCCTGATTGACGCGGTTCTGCACCTGTACCTGCGCCAGGTCCACGTCGGTGCCAATCTTGAACGTCACGGTGAGATTGAGCACCCCGTCTGCCGTCGCCTGCGAGGACATGTACAACATGTTGTCCACGCCGTTGATGCTTTCTTCCAGCGGCGTGCCGACGGTCTGGGCGAGCACCGTGGGGTTGGCGCCGGGATACGCGGCGCGCACCGCGATGGTGGGCGGCACCACTTCCGGATATTCGCTCACCGGCAGATTGACGATCGCCAGGAGACCAGCCGTCAGCACGATGATCGACAGCACGGCCGCGAAGATCGGGCGATCGATGAAGAAGCGCGAGAAGCGCATGGCCTACACTCCGTATTGCATCAGGTATTCGAGGGCGCGACCGCTCAGTGGGCGGACACGGCGGCATGATCCAGTGTGTCCGGAACCATCGGCGCGATCGTAGCGTTCACCTTCACGCCCGCGCGCACGCGCTGCAGGCCGTTGACGACGACGCGTTCGCCCGGGGCGAGCCCCTGTTTGACGACGCGGAGTCCATCGCTCAGCGGACCGAGTGTGATGGCGCGATAGTCCACGGTGTTGTCGGGCTTGAGCACGAACACGAATTTCCTGTCCTGATCCGTGCCCACCGCGTCATCGCGGATGAGCGTCGCCGCGTAGCTATGGCTGCCCACCAGCTTGATGCGGGCGAAGAGCCCGGGTGTCAGCCGGTGATCTGGATTGGCAAACACCGCGCGCGCGCGAATCGTCCCGGCCACGGGGTCGAGCCGATTGTCCACGAAATCGATGTGCCCCTTGTGCGGGTATCCCTGCTCGTCGGCCAGCCCCATGTACACGGTGCGCGGCGCGGCATGCGCGCTGCCCCGCGCGCCGGCCGATGGCGCAAGTCCCAGGTCCTTGAGGTACGTCTGCTCATCGCCGTCGAAGGAGACGTAGATGGGATCGAGCGAGACCACGGTGGTCAGCGCCGGCGCATTGGAGACGCCTGCCTGCACGAGGTTGCCGGGCGTCACCTGCGCGCGCCCGACGCGACCGGAGATGGGCGCACGCACCGTGGTCCACTCCAGGTTGAGCCGCGCCGTGCGGAGTGCCGCTCTGGCCTCCTGCACACTCGCGTCTCCTTCAGCGCTCGCACTCGTGCGCTCGTCGAACTCCTGGCGCGAAATCGCCTGTGCCGCCACGAGGCGCTGGGCACGCGTGACCTCCGTGCGAGCCAGCTCGAGCTTCGTTTGCGCCTGCGCGAGATTCGCCTGCGCGCGCTCGACTTCGGCTTCGTACGGCCGGGGATCGATCACGAAGAGCACGTCGCCCTTGTGGACTTCGGCGCCCTCCCTGAACGCCACGCGCTCGACATAGCCGGACACGCGCGGCCGGACATCCACCATGTCCACGGATTCGAGGTGGCCCGTGAATTCATCCCAATCTGTCACGTCCCGACCAATGGCTGCGGCCACGGTGACCTGCGGCAGGGGCGGTGCCGCCGGTGCCGGGTCTCCGCGAGCCGTAACCACGCGGCCCGCGGCGAGTGTCGCCAGTATCGCAACGGCCGATCCAGCGACGATCCATCGACGTCGCGATCGCGAGGTGTGCGGTGCGGTATTGTTCTGCATGCTCGTCCTGCCCTTTCGTGTGTGGTGATGGGCCAAACGACGCGACGGTTCGAATCGTTCCCGACGTCGTTCACGACCGTGCGTCTGCTCCGCGTCTATAAGTCGAACGAGAGGGCGCGAAATCGACAGGCTCGCAAAAAATGCCCGCGCATCCGACGTGAATCCGGATGCGCGGGCTGTTTTCGACGCCGACATGCGTTGCGTGGGAACGTCCGCGATGCTCAGGCGTTCATTTTGGCCATTGTGCGCGCGTGATGTCAGCGCTGCGGCTGGGCTCGAATGCCGCGTGTCAGAATGCGACCGCCGTGGTGGATGGCGCGCTCGTGGAATCCTCGATCTGCACGATGGGCATGCCCTTCTTGTGCTGTGCCTTCACCAGGTCCCACAAGGCTGGTGTGACATACGGCTTCGTGCCACCGGGACGGACATAGAGGTGTCCTGAAGGGCTGATCTTCACGAAGATGCCTGCGACGGAGACCTCCTGTCCCTCGGGAGATCGCCCCACGACCACGACTTCATTGTACCCCGTATTTCCGCCGGCGCCCGTTGTATCCTTGAGCACATCATCCGGCGTGAGCAGCGTACCGCCTCCCTTCTGCGTGTACACCCGGGCGAGTTCGGCAACAGCATCCGCCGTGCGGTTGGCCACGCCCTGATCCTTCGGCGATGCGCTGTAGATATTCTCCTTCGGGACCTTGAGAATGAAACCGAACGGATAGTACGCGGCGTGCTTGTGCTCCGAGATGATCGATGTCGAGATGATCGTGCTGCACAGCACCGACGGATCGCTCAGATATTTCGCGGCGAAGTTGATGTAGAGCCGCTCGTTCGCTCCGGCCGTCTTCACCTCGCGAATGGACGCGTCCCATCTGTCCAGTGCCGCATCCCACTCGGCCTTCGTCGCATAGTCCTCGCGATTGGCGACCTTGGACGGATCGGCCATGATGCCGTGCACGATGAAGCGGTAGCTCCGCATGACACCATGAACGGGAGCGGTGAAGTTGGCCGGATCCCAGGCGTCGAGGTTTGAATAGCGCCCGCTGAAGGCGCGGAACGGGAACGCACGCTTCGTCCTGCGCACGATTTCTTCCAGCGGGAGCTCGAGCAGTTCATCGCGGAACTGCGCCGTGACGGCGGTGTCCTGAATGCGGCCCAGGACGAGTCCCGTGAGAATGAGCCCGCGAACGGCGTTGCGCTTCTCCTTCTCCTTGGCATTGCGAAAGCGGCCGTCGTACGAGCCCATCTCGAGCCGGGGCGCGAAGCGCAGTCGCACACCGCGCGCCAGCTCTTCGTCAATGTACTCCGCCTCCGCCTGTCCCACGTGGAGGCGAATGGCGTCCAGTGCCTGCCGCAGGCGTTCGTCGTGTGTCTTGTACATGCGGGCCAAAAGTACCGCACCGGTCTTCGGCTGTCGAGCGTGGGACTATGACAAGTCGTTCGAGACCATTTCCCCCGAAACCGCCGCCGTATCAGACTCGTAGAGCATCACATTCGCACGGCTGGTTACCCGACGAGATGCTGCTAGCCCTCACACTGCTGCTCGCCCTCCAGGGCGCGCCCGCCGCGGCGCCGCCCCAGGCCACGCCTCGCCCAGCCGCGCCGGCCACGCGGGCCGACACCGGTGCGGCTGGCGACAGCACACCGCCCGACGAAAAGCCGATTGTCCATGAGCGCATTCCGCTCACGCCCGCGCTGCTCGCATCCGCCTTTCGGGACGCGACCGCGCGCGACCTCATCACGCGCGCGCGCATCGCCCGGCTTGCTCAGGACTCGTCGCTGGTGAGCTACGACGCGATGTCGAAGGAACGCCTCACTGTGGGACTCAGCTTCCGCGGCACCGGCCGGTTGCGCACCGCCCTCCGGAGCGAGACCGCTGCCCGCGTACGCTGGCGCGCCGGCAACGGCGCGCGCGTGGACATCGTCGGGGCGCGAACAGCCATGCCAATGTTCTTCCCCGGCGCGCGCGTGCTGCAGGACATGCTCGACGATCCACCGATTCCCTACTTCCCTGGCCGCGAAGGACTCATGCCGCTCGCCGGCACCGAGCGCGTCACGCGCACCAGCGAAGGCGTATTCATTCATCCGCTCGACAGCGGGGCCGAGGCGTACTACCAGTACCGCTCGGGCGATTCCGTGACGTTTGCGCTCCCGACCGGGCAGCGCATCCGGCTGCGCGAGGTGATCGTGGTCGCGCGCGCACCGCGATCAGATCTCATCGTGGGGTCACTCTGGTTCGATGCGGCATCCGCGCACCTCGTCCGTGCCGTCTATCGCCCCGCCGCGGTCTGGGACATCAGGAAAACCGCACAGGCGGACGACTCCACCGCGTTCGACGATGTCCCCCGGCTCGTGCGTCCAATCATCTTTCCGATGAACGCCACCATCGGCGCGTTCACGGTGGAATACGGCTTGTACGACCAGCGCTGGTGGCTGCCGCGCTCGCAAACCGTCGAAGGCCGCGCGCAAATCGGATTCACGCACGTGTCATTCGAGATGCTCGAGACCTTTCGCTTCGCGAGCGTTGACGGCACGGACTCCACGCCTCCCATCCCGTCGCTGGCGCTGGACAGCATGCGGACCGCCGACTCACTGCACGTCGCGTCCAGGCGCAACGGACATCCACGCGACCGCGACAGCACGAGCGCCGGCACGAGCGACAGCACGGAGAAGGATGACGATCTCCACGGTCTCTCATGCGCGCGCGGCGATACGATCGTCGAGCACCACATGCGCTACGATCGAACGCTCCCGATCGTCATCCACATCCCGTGCGATACCGTGGCGCTCGCCCACTCGCCCGAGCTGCCACCGTCGATTTTCTCTTCCGGCGAGCAGGTATTCGACGTCGCCGGCCGCGATGAGCTCGTGAAGTCGCTGTCGCTCTCCCTCCAGCCCGGCTGGCACCCCGCACCGCTCTCCATCCACTACGGGCTGCAGGACGGACTCGTGCGCTACAATCGCGTGGAGGGATTGTCCGCGGGCGTGCGACTCGATGAACAGTTCGGCAGTGGCTACGCGGGCACGGCGACGCTTCGCCTTGGAGTCGCGGACTGGCAGCCCGATGCCGAGATGCATCTGAGCCGCAGCAACGGACGTCGCACGATCACGGGCGGTGTGTACCGCCGGCTCAATTCGGCGAACGATTGGGGCGACCCGTTCAGCCTGGGCAGCTCGCTCGATGCACTGGTGTTCGGGAACGATGCGGGATTCTACTATCGGAGCTGGGGCGCGGAACTGAGCGGCGGCTCCGCGAGCGCAGCCGACTTCGCGCTCTCGTGGCGCGTGTTCGCCGAGCGGCAGTCGAATGCTCCGCTGGAAACGGACTTCTCCATTCCGAACGTGCTGCACGACGACAGGTTCACGCCCAATCTGCAGGCCGCAGCGGCGAGCGCCTACGGCGTGTCGCTGACCGTGCGTGATGCGTACGGCGTGGACCCGCAGGGGTGGCGCTTCGCCTTCGACACGCGCGCCGAGGGCGCCACCGGAACGTTCGACTATGCGCGCGGCGCGCTGGACATGACACTCGCGCGCGGCTTCGGAACGCATCTCAGCACGGCGCTCACCGCCGGTGCGGGGAGCAGCGTGGGCGATGTGCCGGCGCAGCGCCTCTGGTACCTCGGCGGCGTGCGTACGGTGCGGGGGCAAAGCGCGGGTACGCAGTCGGGCGACTCGTACTGGCTCGCGCACGCGGACGTGGGCTACGGGCTTCCCGTCGTTCAGCCGACGGTGTTCGTGGACCTCGGGTGGGCCGGCCCGCGCGCGCGCTGGCTCAACCCGGGGCGCCAGGTCATGAGCGGAGCCGGCGTGGGCGCATCATTCCTGGATGGGCTGCTGCACTTCGACGTGGCCCGGGGAATACATCCGGGCCACGGTGTGCACGTGGACTTCTACGTCGAGGGGCGCCTCTAGCGCTCGCGAACGCGTTGATCAGGCGCGACGACGTGCCGCCTTTGCCGCTCGTTTCCGTCCTGCTTTCTTCGCCGCTGCTTTCGTTCGCGACGCGGACTTCTTCCGCGCACCAGCAGACGAGCTGCGTTTCGCCTTCGGCGCGGACTTCTTTCGGGGCGCGGACTTCTTCCTGGCTGCCGGCTTTTTCTTCGCCACCACTCTTTTCCTGGTCGCCGTCTTCTTCTTCGCCACCACGCGTTTCTTCACCGGCGACTTCTTCTTCGCCACCGCCGCGGTCTTCGCCTTGCGCGCGGCTCCGGGTGCGGCGACGGCCGGCGACACATGATGCACAGCGAAGCCCGCTCCCTCAGGATCGCCCAGGATCGCGATCACGCCTCCGGGGATTTCCATCGGTCCGCGGTGCAGCCGTCCGCCTCCCCTGATTGCGGTTGCAACCGCTGCGTCCACGTTCTTCACGTGGACGTAGCAGAGCCAGAACGGATGCATCCCCGCCATGTCCCCAGTCGCCGTGAACATGCCGCCGAACATTTTCTCCTTGCCGAAGATCGTGTACATGTTGCCGCCGCCCATGTCCATCTGCTGCATGTCCTCCCAGCCGAAGAGCCGGCGGTAGAAGTCAAACGCCTTCTGCCAATCCGTGGTCATGAGTTCGTGCCACGACATGCGACCGACGGTCGGCGTGCCGTCCCAACTCTGTGACGCACCGTTCGCGCGATAGACGCCGAACGTTGCCCCTTGCGGGTCCTGCAGCACGGCGAAGCGACCGGTCCCGGGAACGTCGGCGGGTCCGTGGACCACCGTGCCTCCGAGCGACGCGGCCAGTCGAGCCGTCTCATCCACGTCGTGGGACTCGACGTACGGCATCCAGTTTGGTGGAATGCCTTGCTGCCGCTGCTCCTCACCCAGTCGAAAGACACCCCCGATCGGCACGCCGCCGCTGGTCCACATGGTGTAGTCCTGGTCGAATCGCTGCGTGCCCCATCCGGTGATGGGGGAATAGAATTTCCGCGCTGCGTCGACGTCGGGCGTCGTGAGCTCGTACCACACGAATTGACCGTGCATGGTGAGGTCCGGTCTGAGGGTGGCGATGGATCCCCAATGGAAGCGTGCGCTGCATGAAAGTGAGCGCCGCGCGAGTGTTTCGCCAAGCCCCACGCAGCGGCCTCAGCTGAGGCCGCGCGCTCAGGTCGCGTCTTCGACCGCGCCCCCCGGTACCAGCCGCGATCGCCACCCCTCCGAGCTGCCCTGCATCATGTCACGCAGCTCAGCTACTTCCGGATCCTCCTTCCAGAACGACCACTGGCGGAACATGCGATATGGCGGCGTGAAGGTGAAACGTGTACCACAGCCAACGTCCGATCGCAGCCGCACGGTGATGGGGCGAAGCTTGAGCCACCGATTCTGCCTGACGTCGGTGATGAGACTCCCCGGCACACGCCACTCCCTGCCGAAGTAGCCCGACACCACGAGGACGCCGTCGTCGTCCAGGCGCACCATCACGTATCGCATCGTGTGCCAGGCAGCCGCGAGCATCACGATCAGCATAAGTGGAAACAGCAGCCAGACTGGATTCGGCGACGCGTGATGCGTCGCCGCACTCACCACTGTCGTGGGCGCATGTCGCCACAGGCCCACCAGCTTCGCCGCCAGCCACACATAGAAAATCGGGAAGACGTACTTGTAGCCGAACGTCCATTGCGACGAGAGCGTGCGAGGCATGCGGTGAACCGCTTGGTGTAGGGTGAGGCGGCTATCGACGTCAGGCGCGCCGAAGCCTCCCGGCTACCGCATCCCCGCCGAACCGAGCGCCGCGCGTCCGCCAACGATCGGAATCGAGAACGACGAATGCGCCAGATCCACGGTGAGCTGCGTTCCCGGATTCGGCCAGAGCGTGAACTCGCGGTCGCTCGACATGATCATCACCGCGAGCCGCTTCCCCGGCGGCACGAATTCGTCGTCGGGCTCCAGATCGAACGTGAGGTCGTAGAACCTGCCCGGCACGAGCGGTTCGCCCTTGAGCTCGGAGTCGTAGTTGCCGCCCCTGGTGAGTGAGCGCCAGTTCTCGATGTCGGCCCAGCCGCGCGTGATGAGCCCCGCGTGACTCTGCGAGCCAACGTGTGCCGAGTCATAGGGGAGCATGACGAGCCATACGCTCAGATTCGCCGCCGGCTTGCTCGACGCGATGCGCAGCGTCACTCGCGGCGTACCCGAGATGTGCACCGTATCGCTGAACACGGGCGTCGCGTAGATGAGCCGGTTCTGAGAATGGTCGGCGCCGGCATCCACACTTCCGCTGAGCGTGACGTCGTCCGTGAGCGTGTCCGCGCCGCTCGCGATGGGTGCGAATGAGAGACGCGCCACGCCATTGCCGCCCGCGACCGGATGCAGCGCCACCATCACCGTACCGGGTACGGGGAACGAGGCGAACGGAGTGGGCGGCCCGGCCGGCACTCGTCTGCGTCGCGGGCGTGGTCCCTGCGCCGCCGCCGCCGTCACTACCGGAGCCACCGCGCCCGGCTTCTGCGATGCGGCGTCCTGCACGATCCACACGGGCGCGTCCTTCTCGACACCGTTCGCGACACCGTACAGGTAGTGCGTAAACCAGCGATTCACCATGTCCGCCGGCGGATTGCCGCCGTGCCCACCCTGATGCAGGTAGATGGACACGGGCAGCCCGTCCTTCTTCATCTCGTTATAGATGCGCACGCTGTGCTCGGGCACCACGTTGTAGTCGTTGAAACCGTGCGCGAGCAGCACCGCTGCCTTGATGTTCTTCACGTACTGCAGCAGATCGCGCTCGGCCCAGAAGTCGTTGTAGTCGCCCGACGCGCGATCCTGTCCCTTGGGGCCAGCGAAAATGCCATGCTCCCAGATGCGCTGGCACGTGGCGCGCATGGCCGTGTCGCCGCTCGCGATGAAGTCGTAGAGCACATCGACATCTTCGCCGAGGTAGCCGCCGGGCGAGCGCACCAGCCCGTTGGACCGATAGTAGTGGTAGTACGACGTATTGGGCGAGACGGGGATCACCACTTCGAGTCCGGCGACGCCCGTGGTGGCCGCGGCGAGCGGCAGCGTGCCCTCGTAGGACGTACCCATCATGCCGACCTTGCCCGTGGACCACGACGTCGCGCTGACTTCGACGTTGCCCGTCTCCGTGGTGAATCCCTTCGCGCGTCCGTTGAGCCAGTCGATGACGAATTTCATCGGCATGCGCTCGTTGACGCCGCCCACGGTGGGACACCCTTCGGAGCGTCCCGTACCCGGCGCCTCGGAGTGGACGACGGCGAACCCGCGCGGCACCCACTGATCGACGAACTCGTTGGAGATGCGCGTGCGTTCGCCTTCGTAGGGGGCCGACAGCATGAGCCCGCGCGGATGCGGCGTGGCGCCCAGCTCGACCTTCACATCCCAATTGACCTGATGCTGCGCGACGCCGGCATAGTACGGGCTGGAGCCGTAGATGACGGGAACCTTGAGCCCCTCGGTCCCGGTCTGACGCGGGCGCGTGACGTCCACGTGCACGCGATCGGGTTTGCCATCGTGATCGCTGTCGAGGTTGGTTTCCACCCAGAGATCCTGGCGGATCCATGTCGTGGAGTCGTCGAAGGCGGGGACGACCTGGGCCATGCCGTTGGAGAAGACAGGGGCTGCCCTGGACGCGGACGATTGTGCGACCGCAGGCCGCGATGACAGCACGAGCACGACGGCGGCTGCAGCGCACGAGAGCGCGAGCGCGTGAACAGCGCGACTGGTGAACGGTGAGCGGGTGGTACGGTGCCGAGACATGAGGAGAGGTAGCTGGATGGCGTGATGACCGCGGAACGACGGTGTATCGGAACACACGGCAGTATGCAGAAGGTGCAACCCCGTGGCAATGCGGCCGATCAGCCATCGAACCGGTAATGCTCGTGGCCGACCCCGGCACAATGCTCACATCATCGTCCGCCCTTCTCCACTGGTGTCAATCGCGCCAGACGCCGCCGTGCGTCGGCCAAGCGCGGCTGCAGTTCAGCATCGGCATTCTTCCAGAGCTGGATGAACGCGCGATAGTTCTCCGCCGCCTTGTCGGTTTTCCCCATCGACTCGTACAACTGCCCCAGCCGCTCGCGAATGGCCGGCACGCGAAGCGGATCCATTCCCGGGTCGGCCTTGAACCACGCGGGCGTCGCGAGGTACTTCTCGAAGAACACGGCGGCGGAGTCCGCGTTTCCCGCCGCGTCATGGGCACGCGCCAGGTCGAACGCCAGACAGGGCGCGCATTCATCTACAGGCGCGCCATCGTACCCCACGTCGCCGCGGCGAAACTCCGTGAGCGCATCCCGCGGCTTGCCATCGGCCAGCGCGATCTCGCCGAGCGCGCGATGCAGTTCCGACTCCTGAACGCGCCGCAGCGACGTGTCGGTGACTTCCGCGCGATAGCGCTCGATCATGGCGTGCGCCTTTCCTGCCTCGCCGGCCCGGGCCAGGGCAGCGGCCGAAACGAGATAGGGACGATCCACCATGGGCAGCTCGCGAAACGGCACGCGCGCGATGGCGGTGTCGAGCCGCGCGACATCCAGCGCTGACGGACCCTTCACCGCGATCTCCAGCGCGATCAGCTGGACGGCGTCATCCGGATTGGAGGACAGACGGCTGGAATCAACTTCGGCGGTCAGCGCTGCGAAATCCCGAAGCCGGCCGTCCATGAGCGCCAGGGATGCAGTCGCCGGCAGCCCAATGCGACTCCACGGTTCACCGCCCACTCGATGCAGGCTGTCGGTGAGTGATCGCAGCCTCCCTTCGTCTCCCTGCGCGAACCACAGGTACCCCTGACGAGCCAGGCCATACTCCGGCGATACCTTCCCAAGGCGCGCCAATGTTGCCGCCGCTTCCCCAAGCTTCCCCTGGTCCAGCTGGAGCTCCACGGCGTTGCCGAGCTGGGTTGCGCTGCCGGAGTCGAAGCGGGCGGCCGCGAGGTTGAGTGACTCGGCCCGCGCAAACTCGCGGCGGCTCCGCAGCATCTCACCGAGATTGATCAGCGCTACGGGGTCAGTGCTGTCACGCTGCACGATGGCCTCGTACGCGGCGATGGATCTGGCACGGTCACGGCCGGGGCCGAGTCCGAAGTATCGCGCGGCCACCAGGTCGCGTTCCGTGGCGGGAAGCCGGTCCCTGTAGCGGTATGCCTGCGTGATCGCCGAGTCGATGGCGGAGTGCGTTCCCCCGTAATTCGAGAGCGTCGCGGCGAGCAGGCTCCACGCCGATGCGAAGGTGGAGTCGATGGCGACTGCGGCGCGCGCCATGGCGACCGACCGATTGTCGCCGAGCGCGTTGGCCCGCACGGCCTCGCTGAACTCTCGCAGCGCATCCAGCGACCCTGTCGTCGCCTGCGCGAGCGGAGGAGTCGCGTTCACCTCGCGCAGCGATTCACCGGCCCTGCTCCGCAGCGCACGGGCCAGCCGGTCGGCGGCGTCGATGAGACCGCGCGGCCCGTCGCCGGTTTCCCGGAACGAGGCGAGCTCGCTGCCGGAGTCGGCGCGGATGAGACGGATCGAGACGATGTAGCCGCCCGGCACACCCGTCACCTCGCCGTCCACGATCGCCTTGATCCCCTTGCGTTGCGCGATCTCGCGCGCGACGGTGGAGTCCACGCGCGTCGTCGCCGGCCGCTGCATCAACTGGAGCGCCGATACGATTTCCGCCGGCGGCACGAGCGTGAACGCGGACGACCCGGACAGCCCGGCGCGCACCGCATCGCTCACCACGCGCCCGAGCGAGGAATCCACGTTCGTGGTGCGGAAATCGGTGAGCAGAATGGAGTCGTGCCGATTGAGGCGGCCGGCGGCGAGCAGCGAGCCGAACGGTCCGATGCCGAGCGCGCGCAGTCCCATGAACACGGCAATGGCGGCGACGAACGCGCCGAACGCGTACATGCCGCCGCGCGCCGTACGGTACCAGCTCACGTTGGGCGCGGCCCTGAGCGCGATCGTCGCGATGGTGCCGTGCGCGGTCGCGGGAGTGCCGCCGGGCGTGAAGGTCGGCGTCGCCGTGAGGGCGCGCCGCGTCACGTGCTGCACGTACCCCGTCCAGAGCACCACGGGGAGCCCGAGCGCCATCACGATGAGCGAGCCCGGGAACACCCAGGCGGGCAGCCCGATGGCGACGATCGCGGCCTTGGCGATGATGGCCACAACGACGAGCGCCACGGCGTACACCGCGAGCGCTTTCCAGAACATGGCGGGCCCACCGAGCAGCACCGCGGGCATGGCGGCGCCGCCCGCGCTGGACAGCGTATCGAGCGCGCGCACGATCTCGCCGGCCGACTGCGGCCGGCGCGCCGGATTCTTGTCCAGGCAGCGCATCACCAGCTCGGCGAGCGGCGCGGGCACGTCGGCCCGCAGCTCGGCGATGGGTCGGGGCGTCTCGCTCATGTGCGCCGCGAGCATGCGCTGTGCGGTTCTGTCGGGGAACACGAGCTGCCCGGTGAGCAGCTCGTAGGCCATGGCGCCCAGCGCGTAGATATCCGCGCGGTGATCGATGTCCGCGTCGCCCGCCGCCTGCTCGGGCGCCATGTACGCCGGCGTGCCAATGGACGTGCCGAGCTGCGTGAGCGTGGCGCCCGGCGCCACGGTGCGGGCCGCGCTGATGGCCTTCGCGATCCCGAAGTCGGTCACCACCGCCGTGCCCCCCGAGAGCAGCACGTTGTCCGGCTTGATGTCACGGTGCACGACGCCGCGCTGGTGCGCGTACGCCAGCGCCCTGGCGACGTCCTTGAGCACGCTCACCACCTCGCCAACCGGGAGCGGGCCGCGCGCAAGGTGCGCGCGCAGCGACTCACCCTCCACGAACGGCATCGTGTAGAACGGGAGCCCGTCGGTCTCGCCCGCCGTGAGCACCGGCACGATGTTGGCCTGCTGGAGCGCCGCCACCGTGCGGATCTCGCGCTCGAACCGCTCGGCGCTCAACCCCTGCGCCAGATCCGGGGAGAGGACCTTGACGACGACCTTGCGCTCGAGGCGCAGCTCCTCCGCCACGAAGACGCGGCTCATGCCGCCGCCGCCCAGTTCGCGCTCGAGGCGGTAGGCATCGCCGAGGGCGCGTTGCAGGTCGGTGCGGAGGGTGGTCAACGGCAAGTGTGGTGGGTGCTGGTTCGGTGCGTCATGTGGGATTGGGCGGGCACGGCGTTGGCACAGCCGGTGTCGCGGGTCGGGGGCAATAATAGTTCACAGGCGAGGACCGCGCCAAGGACCTGATGCGGATCGCCCGCCGCTCCATCGTGCCACGTGGCCGTCGCCGTGAGGTCGAGTGCCCCCTGCAATACCGGTGAGCCGATTTGCCGCGATTTCCCGCTATTACCGGAAGCAGGACGAGCTTGTGACACTGTTGCGGGCCAGCCCGCGCGGCGCCACCGACTCGGACCAGTCCGCTCGCGACAACCCATCACCACGGAGGACCCCATGAAGCAGATCGCTGCGCTCACTGTGGGCATTGCCCTGCTCGCCGGATGCGGCAACGAGCGCGCACCCACCGCCGTCGCATCGCGCGCACCAGCCGCCGGCGCGCAGTCGCAGGCCGCAGCCGACCGCGGGCTCGACGCCAGCGTACTGCGCGACCTCGCCGCGCTCCGTCGCGCCACGGCTCCGTTCCAGGACTTCAGCCGCGCATCGGACGCCGGCTGGAGCGCCAAGATCACCTCGTGCATGTTCAGTTCCGCCGGCACGATGGGATTCCACTACGGGAACACCAACCTGATCAACGGGAGCGTGAGCGTGACCAACCCACAGCTCCTGCTGTACGAGCCCGAGAAGAACGGACGACTGCGGCTCGTGGCGGTGGAGTACATCATCCCCTACACATTCCACAGCCGGGACGCGGCGCCTCCGGTACTGTTCGGACAGAAGTTCCAGCAGAACGACATGTTCCAGCTCTGGGGGCTGCACGCGTGGGTGTGGAAGAACAACCCCAACGGGATCTTCGCGCCGTGGAACCCGAGCGCGACGTGCGAGAACACGACCGACATCATGCCGGTAGAGCCCTGAGGAGTGGCCGCGACAAACGAGGCGCGCCGAGAGTCGTGATCGGCCGGAGCAGCGGTCTGGTCAATGGGCGCATGGTGAGTGTGCCGCCCGGTGACGCGAGAAGCGACGCCGGGCGGTATGCTCACAACGCAGTCCTTCGCGTGCTGCATGTCTCTGTTGCAGCCATCAATACCCGACGCAGCTGTAGTATTGGAGCGCGATGCGAACCGTGTCCACGCGCGTCGCGCTCACACGAACGTCACGCGTGGCGAAGCGATGATTGAAGGCGCGTGCGCGAATGTGGTATGTACCCGGCATGAGCGAATCCACCGCAAAGCCGCCGCGCGGATCCGTGGGAAAGAGCAGCGAATCGGATGGCTGGTCCAGACGTCTGACCATGATGTCCGAATAACCGAGCTTGAGTCCGGAGGCAGAGTCGGCGACGGCGCCCACGATCGCGCCGAAGGGTAGCGGCGGCGCGCGGCGCTCGGGTATCACAGGAGCGCTGCCCACAGTGTCGGGAGAAGCGACGTCGCACTCGCCAGTCGCGTGCATCACGTTGCGTTCCGGATGAGCGCGGTGCGCACAGCCCCAGGCGATGAACGCGAGCAGCGCGATCGCGATGTGGCGCCTTGTCATGCCAAGGGATCGCCACCTCACGGTATCAAAACCTCAACCGGGAACAGGCTGTTCGCTGTCGAACTGTCACCAAGCTCCCCATTGGTGTTCAGCCCCCAGCAGTACGCATTTCCGATAACAGTGACTCCGCACGCGTGGCGGTTCCCCACGGTCACACTCGCAAACTGCAGACCGCCGGATACCTGTACGGGTGCTCGCCGCAGCGTCGTCGAGCCATCGCCGAGTTCGCCGGACGAGTTGTCTCCCCAGCAATACGCTGCGCCGCCGGCCGTGACGGCGCAGGTGGATCCCCATCCCCCACTCACCAAGGTAAACGTGAGATCGCCGGACACTTGCACCGGGAGACTATCCACTCCTGACGCGGAGTTGTTTCCGAGCTGGCCGTCACCGTTGTCGCCCCAGCAATACGCCTCGCCACGTCGCGTCACGCCGCACGTGTGGTCATAGCCGCCGCTGATTTGCGCGAACGTGGACGTGCCCCATACGGGTGCGGGGCTCCGGATACAGGGAACGACGTCAGAGAGGGCGCCGAAACTTGGACAGACCCCGGGGACCTGCGCGGTTCCGAGCGCGCCGTCGATGTCATTGCCCCAGCAATACGCCGCGCCCTCTGTTGTGATGGCGCACGAATGCATGAAGCCCGCCGCAACGCTGCTGATATCCAAACCACCAACCACAGCTACCGGAACGGTGCGTGTGATGATCGAATCGTTCCCGAGCTGGCCATTCACGTTCAGGCCCCAGCAATAGGTCGCACCGCTTTGCGTCACGCCGCACGTATGGATCCCGCCACCGGCCAGGCTGCTGAAGGCGAGCCCTCCCTGCACGGCGACCGGTTCGTCGCGAAACGCGCCGGGAGAGCCGTGCAGTGCCGCGTCTCCGAGCTGGCCTGCATCGTCAGCGCCCCAGCAATACGCCATGCCGCTAGCGGTGAGTGCGCACACGTGCAGATCTCCGGCGGTGAGACTCCTGAACGTGAGTCCTCCTGTGACGGCCACCGGCGCCAGGCGCTGGTATCCCATCGAGGAGTCCTTCGAGCCATCGCCAAGCTGACCGACGTTGTTCGAACCCCAGCAGAACGCAGCGCCGGTGGTTGTGAGTCCGCATGTGAAGTTGTCGCCGGCGCTGAGGCTGGCCCAGGTGCGGACCGGCGCGGGTGACGTGGCATCGGAGCAGGCCGTCACCAGAGCAAGGATCGTCGCGCCGGCAATGCGCGTGACGACGCGGAAGTCATTGGTGAAGGTCACAGCGTGATATCTCCTCCAGGTCGAACAGCGCTCGAGTGGCGAACAATACCGCGCGCCGAAGACGCTCCGCATCAGCGGTCGGCGCTTTCGTCTGCTCGGGTCGAAATCGGTGTTCCGTTACCAGATCCCGGAACGTGCAGGAAACGTGGTCGATTGCTGGATGCTGGTCAAACAATCCCGCATAAAGGTGAGGGATTGCGGCCAAAACTGGCGCTGTCCGTTCAAGTGAAGCGCCGGAATCCCGGCACGGATCCGCATGGAAATCCTCTGCCGCCACACGTCAATCACGTCCTCGAATCCACCAGCGAATTCCACCCCTATCTGGCGACCTCGCCTCATGAGAGCGATAGTTCCGCCCATCGACGGCACTCGCGGGAGGCGTCGCGGCGCCCGCGCATTCGTCATTCCGACCCTTCGCGACCGGAGGCCCCATGGAGATGTCTTCGCGCATCACGCTGGCACTGGGCACACTCGCGCTCTGCATTGCGCTGCCCCTTACCGGCTGCATTGGCCGTGACCTGATCGGCGGCACCGGCACCGCGCTCACCGGCGATCCCTTCTCCGCGGACCTCGTGGATCCTACGCATCCCGACAAGGCCCCGACGCACGTCTTTTTCGGGAATGGCAAGGTGCGCATCGAGTCGGGCGACACATCGGGGTTCGGCGCGCTGGTGCTCGATCCGGCCAAGGGCACCACGCTGGTCATTGATGACAGGACGAAGCAGTACGTGGACGCCGGCATGTTCTCGCGACTCGTGATGGTGGGAGCCGGGCCCGCGCTGCAGGTATTACGACCTGCCGGCAGCGGCGATCCGTGTTCCCAGTGGAACAGCGCCGTGAGTCCCTTCGCGAAGTACGCGAAGCGCGACGACTCGAAGCCCGCACCGGTGTTCACGTGCAAGAGTCTGGGCTCCGAGAGCGTGAACGGCCGCTCCGCCCACAAGTGGGCAGTCACCACGAACGACCCGGACGACAAGGGCGGCACGATCTGGATTGACGACAAACTGCACATCATGGCGCGCTCGCAAGGCGACGACGGCGCGATGGAAATCCGGAACATCATGGAAGGATCACAGCCGGAGGCATTGTTCGAAGCGCCGGCGGGCTACAAGAAGATCAGCGTGACGAGCATTCTGGGCGACCTCATGAAGACCGGCGGCGACTCGGCGAGCGGAAGGAAGTGAACCGGGTCACAGTTCAAGTGCGAGCGGCACACCCGCCGTGAGGTGTTATCGCGCTCGCCCTGGCGAGCCAGCCTCAGCGTGCGGGTTTCCCGTTGACGCTCGAGGTGACATCGCAACCGCTGCCCAAGCGATCGTGGATCAAGATCAGCCAGATCCGCACACTGTCGGTCAAGCGAATCGGCCGGCGGCTCGGGGTCGTCTCATCCGAAGAGATGACCGCGGTCGTCGAGGGGCTGAATGAGATCATCGAGGCCTGACAGCGGGGAGACGCCGTGGTGCGGCCGTCGCGGACACGTCATCAGTACCAACGTCGAACGATCCGTGTTGGTCGAATACCCCCGCACGACGGTGCGGCAATGGATCCGTAACTGATCGTTCGAAGCTTGCCCAGTCACTAAATCCGACCCACGTAAAGAGCAAACCCGCCAATCGCCATCAGCTTGAAGAGCCGGTCGGTGGGGAGACTAGGCAAATTCATGATCCATTATCCATGGCGGCCTGATGGCGCTCCAGTTCAGACCCTCCCCTCACCCACACTCACTGAACCCGCACACGTGGCACTTCACGCACCCCTCGGCGTACTCGAGCTGCGATCCGCAATCGGGACACGTCCCCATGAACGCCGCGCCGTTGTTCACTGAATCAAAGTCCATCTGCGTCTGACCCTGCGCCGCCTCTCCCGGCAAGCCGGCTGAGATCTGCTCGCGCGCCGGTACACCGCCTGCCGTCGCCGACGGATCCGCGATCAGCTCCTGCTGCACGCCCTGCTTGTCCCGCCACCACTGCTCGATCGCAATACCGATCGCATCGGGTACGGAGAGCACCTTGTTCGGCCCGAGCCCGATCGGCCGGTCGCTCGCGATGCCGCGCAGTTGCTTGTGCACCTCCATGATCGGAATGCCGCTGCGTAGAGAGAGCGAGATGAGCCGGCCCATGGCCTCCACATCTGCCATCGCCGCGCCGCCCGCCTTGCCCAGGGTGATGAAGACCTCGAACGGCTGGCCGCGATCGTCCTCCGTGATGGTCACATACATGGTGCCGAGCGGCGTCTCCATGCGACGCGTCGTGCCGCGCAGCATGTCCGGCCGGCTGCGCTTCGCTCTGCGCTGCAGATTCTCGGCCTCCACATCGTGGAGCAGCTTCTTGAGCCGCTCGATCTCCACGTGTGATTCCGCCAGCTCGCCGGCCAGTGCACCCACTTCGCGCTTGCGCTCACCGGCACTGCTGCCGCCGCTCGTGCCAGCCGCTCCAGTCGTGCCGCGCGCCGCCGCCGCCTGCTCCGTTGCGCCCGTGCTCAGCACCTGATTGTCGCGCGACCCGTCGCGATAGACGGTGACGCCCTTGCAGTGCAGCTCGTAGGCGAGCTCGTAGATGGTGCGCACGTCGTCGCGCGAGGCGGTGTGCGCGAAGTTCGTCGTCTTGCTAATAGCCGAGTCGCAATGCTCCTGGAAGGCGGCCTGCATGCGGATGTGCCATTCGGGGGCGATCTGGTTGGCGGTGACGAACACGCGCTGCCACCGCTCGGGCACTTCCGGAAACGCGATGTGCCCCTCGCGGGCGATGCGCTCCATGAGCGCGTCGCTGTACCACCCCTCGCGCTTCGCGATGGCCACGAAGTCCTCGTTCGCGTCGGGCATCATCACGCCAGCCTGGTTGCGCATGAAGGCGACGGCGAACAGCGGCTCAAGTCCGGACGAGCAGCCGGCGATGATCGAGATCGTCCCGGTGGGCGCGATGGTGGTGACGTTGCAGTTGCGGAGCATCTGCATGGGGCGCACGCGCTGGCCGTTCGCATCGCGCGCGCACGTTTCGTCGGGGCCCCAGATGGACTGCGCCCACTCCGGGAACGGGCCGCGCTCGCCGGCCAGTCGCTGGCTCTCCTTCTTGGCCTCGACGTCCAGGAACTCCATCACGGTGCGGCCCATCTCCACGCCCTCGGGGGAGTCGTATGGGATTCCCATGCGAACGAGCATGTCGGCGAAGCCCATGAGGCCAAGTCCGATGCGGCGGATGCGCTTGGACAGCACGTCGATCTCGGCCAGCGGGTACCTGTTGACGTCGATGATGTTGTCCAGGAGGTGCGTGGACAGGTGGATGTCGCGCCGGAACGCGTCCCAGTCCATCACGCCGTCCTTCACGTAATAGCCGACGTTGATGCTGCCGAGGTTGCAGACATCATAGGCGAGCAACGGCTGTTCACCACACGGATTCGTCGCCTCGTACGCGCCGAGCCTCGGCACCGGGTTGTAGCGGTTCGCCTCGTCAATGAAGAACACGCCGGGTTCACCCGTACGCCACGCGCCGTCGATCATCTTCTCCCACACCGCGCGCGCGTCGAGCTGGCCCACGGCGTGTCCGTCGTGCGGGTCCACCAGATCGTAGCTCGTGCCCGCCTTCACTGCCTCCATGAACGCCGCCGTCACCGCCACGGAGATGTTGAAGTTCACCACCTGCGTGAGGTCTTCCTTGCAGGTGATGAAGTCCATGATGTCCGGATGATCCACGCGCAGAATGCCCATGTTCGCGCCGCGCCGGGTGCCGCCCTGCTTCACCGCATCGGTGCTCGCGTCGTAGAGCTTCATGAAGCTCACCGGGCCCGACGCGACGCCGGTGGTCGAGCGCACCATGCTCCCCTTGGGGCGCAGCCGCGAGAACGAGAAGCCCGTGCCACCGCCCGACTGATGGATGAGCGCCATGGCGCGCAGCGTGTCATAGATGCCGTCGCGCCCGTTGGAGAGTGCATCTTCCACCGGCAGCACGAAGCACGCGGACAGTTGTCCCAGCGGCCGGCCCGCGTTCATGAGTGTGGGGGAATTGGGCTCGAAGCGGCGCTCGGTCATGAGCCGGTAGAATTCTTCCGCCACGGTCTCCACCGCGCCATCACTCGCGCCGTAGCGCCGGTCGGCCTCGGCCACGACCGTGGCCACACGCCAGAACATCTCCTCCGGCCGTTCAGTGGGCTGGCCGGCGTTGTCCTTTTTGAGATACCGCTTGCCGAGAACGATGCGGGCGTTCTTGCTCAGCGTGACCGGGGTCGCGGGCGGCGCGGATGGCAGGGGCATAAGGACGACTCTCCTCGGGATGATGGCGTTGCGACGCGACGGATGGGGATTGGAGAACGACGGTCCGGCGGCGGGGGTCAGCCTGCTGCGGGCGAGGACTTTACCGGAGTTCGTGAGTCCGCGCAAGTACCGCGGAAACGCATTGTGATGCAAGGAGTTGCAGTAACGACATCACAATATTGCAACTGGGCCATCTTTTCCACCGGTTCTCCACCTGACAGATCGCGAACTGCTGCGTGTGCGCGTCTGCCGGAGTGGAATTGCTGCTGAGTGCTTCGTGCAAGTATCAAATATAACAGGAGCTTAAACGATGTGTCGGGCGCGGAGCAGCGAAGGAGCGCGGGACGGGGTCTGACCCGGAATCAGGCCCCGGAGCCCGCTCGTGGCCCAAGCGACTTGCCTGGAGTCACGTGCAGCGAATTGTGTGCCCGATGTCCTGGTGCGCGCAAGGGAGATGACAAAAACTGGGTCAGGGTCGATTGGCTGGAAGTCGGCCAATCGACCCTGACTCGCGGTGCTCCGGCGGGGAGCCAGCCAACAGACTCTGGCCCCGCAGTCTGTTCAGCGGGTCGCTACAGATGCCACGTGCCGGCGTGCGGCTGCGCTGCCGCCCCAGGCCGCGGCGCCAGCGGTCAGCACGAGCATGATGAACGCGGCCCATGCGACACCCGTGAGCGTATTGTGAGCGCCGAGTGCGACTTCGCCGGCCTGTTCCCGGATCGTGGCGGTGGTCCTTTCCATCTGCGCCTTGTTCGCCTGCGCCGTGCTGTCAATCCGGTTCGCGGCGCGTTGTGCTGCATTGGGGTTCGCGGCGGCGCCCGCCGCGAGCTGCGATGCACCGGTGGTTGCGCCGGCCACGGCGCCGCCCGCGACATTTCCCGCCAGGCTGAACGCGCCGCGCGTGACGTCGCGCATGGCTGACATTGCCATCCAGGCGAGCAGCAGCACGGACAGTCCCCACACGATTATGCCGTGCAGCGCGCCGCTCGTGGCGGGCTCGGCGAGTCGGCCCGCCGTGAAGCCGCCTACCCAGAGCGAGATGATTGCGGTGATGATCAGCCAGATCGCGGTTCCCACGCCAAAGGAACTTGACGACGTGGTGGCGCTGAGCGAGCCGATTCCGATCGCCAGCCCGAGTGCGGTCAGTACGGTCTGCAGTGCGACGGCAACGACCAGTCCCGCCCAGATCGCACTCCAGCGGATACGGCGCACGGGGCCGACCCACGCCGTGTCCGTCACGACCGACGCAGTGCCGGGCGGCACGCCTTGAATTGGAACTTCAGCCATAAGCCCTCCATGATGAAGACAACAGGCGTCCGTGCGACGAGAGGGGCGGGCAAGAAGCAAGCCCTTGCGGCACGGAAGCGGGGCCTGCGGCCCCTTGTTACTTTCTCCCCATGCGCTTCGCTCCGCCCCTGCTCGCCGTTACGCTGCTCGCCGCCTGCACGCCCGCCGCACCGGGCATATCGCCCGCTCCCAACGCCAACGTGCCCGCAAACGCCGAGGGCGCCATGCCCAATCCGGCGCTTCCACCGATTCCGCTGGTCAGCGGCGCGCTCGCGCCCAAGGTCGTCTACCCCGACCAGGACCACCTCATCCAGTCGCGCGATTCCAATTTCATTTTTGGCTCCGTGGGCAATGGAAAGGCTACGCTGACGATCAACGGCGTTGCCGTTCCCGTGATGCCCAACGGGAGCTACATCGCGTTCCTGCCGATCCCGCCCGCCACGCAGCCAACCTATGATCTCGTCGCCGTTCTCAATGGCGACACCGCGCGCCTCACGCGCACGGTCCGTTTGCTGCCGGTGACGCCTGCGCTCGCGCTCGAGGGTCCGCTCATGGTGGACAGCTCGAGCGTCGTCCCGAACACGCGGCTCTCCCTGCGCGACGACGATCAGGTGTGGGTGAGCGTGCGCGCCCCCGCGAACGCCGGCGTCTCCTGGATGGGCGACAGTGGAATCACCGCGCCACTCGTGAGCGATGCGCCAGTGTCAGGCAGCTACGCGGGCGACCCCGATCGCTGGGCTACGGAAATCGCCGCGCACTTCCTGCGCAAGCCGACGCAGCTCGTGATCACGCGCGGAGTGGATACGGTGCGCCTCGTGCTCCCCGCAGTCGCCGTCGCGCCGACGACCCCGACCTATGGCATGCTCGGCGCGCTGCCCTATCCTGGACCGCCGGTGAACGACACGGACCGCGTCATCATTGCGCGTCCCACGCCTGGCGGCACCTACAAGTGGCTGCTCATGCCGGGCACCGTGCTGCCCATGACTGGAGCGAGCGGCGACTTTGTGCACGTCTCGCTCGGCGCCGACCTGGGCGCATGGGTGAAGAGCGAGGACATCAAGACGCTGCCCGCGGGATACGCGCCCCGGCCCCGCATTGCCGAGAATGCCCGATTGCTTCCGGTGGCCGGCGCCGTGGATCTGCGCATCCCGATGGCCAGCCGCCCGCCGTATCTCGTGGAGGAGGACGACCACAAGATCACGCTCACGCTGTACGATACGCGCGCCAATACCGATATCCTGCAGTACGTGTCGAACGATTCCACGGTGCGGGAGGTGAGCTGGACGCAGGAGACGAACGACCGGATACGCTTCACCCTGCGCCTGTCGAGTCAACCGTACGGATATCTCGCGTTCTGGGACGGGAGCGCGTTCGTGCTGCGCATCCGGCGGCCACCGGTGGTGAATCCGCAGAAGCCGCTGCAGGGACTCGTGATCGCGGTGGATCCGGGGCATCCGCCCATTGGCGCGACGGGCCCGACGGGCCTCTACGAAGCGGATGCGGTGCTCGACGTGGGAGAGCGGCTGCGCGACATCCTGCAACGGCGCGGTGCGACCGTGATCATGACACGGACGACGCGCGGAGCGGTCGCGCTCGGCGATCGTCCGATTATTGCGCGACGGGCGAATGCGCAGGCGCTGGTGTCGATTCATCTCAACGCGCTGCCCGACGGAGTGAATCCATTCACGACGAACGGAACGGGCGCCTACTTCTTCCAGCCGCAGTCCGCCCCGCTGGCGCGCGCGCTGCAGAACGGCATGGTGAGCCACATGCACCTGCGCAACCTGGGCGTGTACTACGACAATCTCGCGCTCGCGCGGCCGACATGGATGCCGGCGGTGCTGTGCGAGGGCGCGTTCATCATGATGCCCGACCAGGAAGCCGCGCTGCGCACGCCGCAGTTCCAGACGGCGTACGCGCAGGGGATCGCCGACGGCCTGGAGAACTACTTCAGGTCGTTGGGCCGGCGATGACCAGGGCACGGCAGGGGCAGCCCCAAGGGCTGCGCCTGCCGTGCCTTGCCCTACACCATTGGGGCATTTTGCCCGACTGACGCCCACCCGGCCAGGGCGCATTCTGCTGCAGAACCTCGTGGAGGCTGCAGCATGTTCGCCAACTCTCGCATTGCCCATCAGTCGCTGCGCGCCTGCTGCGCGGCGCTCCTGACCATCGGCGCGGCCACCCCCGCCGGTGCGCCGAGCCAGTCGGCCCATCTCGCCGCTGTCGCGCTCACGGGCGCGCACGCCCTTCCCTTTCGTGTTGGTGAACAGCTCACCTACACAGTGCGCATCCCGAGTGCGTGGATGAGCGGTCGCGGCATCATGAGCGTGGACAGCGTCACCGATATTCGCGGCACGCCAACCTATGTGCTGCACTTCACGTTCAAAGCCAAAATCGGACCGGTCAAGGCGTCCAGCGACGAGACCTCGTGGCTCGATCCGCTGCGCCTCACCGCGCTCCAGTTCCAGAAGCACGAAAGCAGCCCCCTCGGCAAGGACAACGAAACCGTGGAGCTCTTTCCCGCCGAGAAGCGCTGGCTCACGACCGATGGCAAGAGCGGGACCAGTCCCAGCGATGCACCGCTCGATGAGCTGTCGTTCATCTACTTCGTGCGCACTCTGCCACTGGTGCCGGACACTACGTACACGTTCGACCGTCACTTCGACGCGGCGCGCAACCCCATCACCGTGCATGTCGTGCGCCGTGACACGCTCGCTACTGCATCGGGGCCGGTGCCGACCATCCTCGTCGAAATGCGCGTGAAGGATCCGCGCCACTATCGAGGCGATGGCGTCATCAGCATCAACCTCAGCGATGACGCCGAGCGCGTGCCCATGCGCATTGCGAGCACGATTCCTGGCGTGGGCACAACGATCTTCACGCTCGAATCGCGCAGCAGTTCCGCGCCACTCGGCGCGCCCACGGCGTCTGTCGGCGCCCCCTCAGCGCCGCGCTGACGTCCGGCATTGCCCGACATGTCAGCCGCACAAACGCCACGCGACATCGCGCGCATTCCCCGACTGACCGCTGCCTTGCGCACTGGCATTCTGGAAGCACGAGCCAGCGGTCAGTCGGCTCACATGGCTTCAACACTTGTCTCGATCGGAGATGGCGTCATGCGTACACGAATCGGCAGTCTCACCAGAACAGCGCTGCACGTCGCACCCGCCGTGGTGATCGTTCCACTGCTCGCGGCGTGGGCCACCGCGCGCACCACGCGCGCCGCGCTCACCGTGCAGCCGGAGAGCAGAGTGTGGGTTGACGGCACGTCGTCCGTGCGCCCCTGGCACTGCACCGCCAGTGGCTTCGATGCGAAGATCGGCACGGTGAGCGCCGCCGCGGTGAACGGCGTGCTCGCGGGCGACAAGACCGTGACGACGGTGGATTTCACGGTCCCGATTTCCGGCATGGACTGCAATCACAACAACACGATGAACGAGCACATGCGCAAGGCGCTCAAGGCCGCGGACCATGCGGCGATCGTGTTTCACCTCACGTCGTACGAGCTGGCCAAGGGCGACAGCGGACTGAAGGCAACCCTCACGGGAAACCTGGAGCTGGGCGGCGTGGAGAAGCCCGTCACGATCGACGCGACGGTGGCCGCGGACAGCGTGGGCGGCATGCGCATGAAAGGAACGCTCCCGATCCACATGAAAGAGTTCGACCTCAAGCCGCCGAAGCTGATGCTCGGCGTGATGAAGGTGAACGAGCTGGTGACGGTCGGTTTCGACCTGCTGCTGAAGGACTGAGACGCGAGCACACGGCAGGACAACTCACGCGGCGGCGCTCGTCGCACCGCTCGCCATCACAGGGAGAGAGACACCATGAAACCCAATACAGTGTTCTGGCTCGTGTCCACCGCGGCGCTGCTGAGTGCAGCCGCGGTACCGGCACAGCAGGTGGCCAGCAATCAACCCGCGCCGGCGAATGATTCGACGCCTGCCGCGGCCACGACGGGCAAGTCCACCGCCGGCAGCGCGAGCACCATGCGCACGATCAAGACCCAGTACTTCCGCCCGACCGACAAGCGCGGCATCAACATGTTCGAGACACCCAAGGTGGCGGGAGCGCCGTTCACCGGATTCAACCTCGACTTCGGCGGTGCGTTCACACAGCAGTTCCAGGCACTCAGGGATCGCAACACGGCCGCGCCGCACTTCGTGGACAGCCTCAACGTCAATCAACTGATGCCCATCGGCACCGGCTTCAACAACTCGACAGCGAATCTCTATCTCAACGCGCAGCTCGCGCCCGGCATTCGCGTCGCACTCACCAGCTACCTGTCGTCGCGGCATCACAACGAGACGTGGGTGAAGGACGGCTATCTGCTCGTTGACGAATCGCCCATTCACTCCGAGCTGCTCGACAACCTGATGCAGTTCGTCACGATTCGCGTCGGCCAGTTCGAGGTGAACTACGGCGACGCGCACTTCCGGCGCAGCGACAACGGGAATGCGCTGTACAATCCGTTCGTCGGCAATCTGATTCTCGATGCGCTCACGACGGAGATCGGCGGCGAGGTGTACGTCCGCGCCAGCGACTTCATGGTCATGGGCAGCATCACGAACGGCGAGAGCCATGGGCTCGTGACCCAGCCCTCCAGCAAGTCGCCGGCGTTCATCGGCAAGCTCGGCTTCGACCGGCAGGTGAATCCCGATCTGCGCGTCCGGCTCACGGGCTCGGTGTTCTCGCAGCAGCGCTCGTCCAACCAGACGCTGTACGCCGGGGATCGCGCAGGGTCGCGCTTCTACTTCGTGATGGAAAACACGAACGCGACGGAATCGGGGAATTTCACGTCGGGACTCATCAATCCGGGATTCGGCAGCAAGCTCACGTCGTTCATGGTGAATCCGTTCGTGAAATATCGCGGACTCGAGCTGTTCGGCGTGGCCGAGCATGCGGCGGGACGCAGCACCGCGGAGACGAGCAACCGCACGTGGAATCAGTACGATGGCGACGTGGTGTACCGCTTCCTGGCTGATGAGAAGCTGTTCGTGGGCGGGCGGTACAACGTGGCGAAGGGAGACCTGCTGGGCATCGCATCGCCCGTGAAGGTGGACCGCTCCGAGGTGAGCGGCGGGTGGTTCGTCACCGGAAATGTGATGCTCAAGGGAGAATACGTGTCGCAGTGGTATCACAATTTCCCGGTCACGGACATCCGGAACGGCGGCCGGTTCAACGGGTTCATGATGGAGGGCGTCGTGGCGTTCTAGCCGGTGGAGGCGTAACGGAGGAAAGGGACAGCCCATGAGGCAGCCCTGGGGCTGCCCCATGGGCTGCCCCTTTCCTCCTTTCCCCCGTTTTTGCTCCCACCTGCCCTAGCGCGTCATACGTGCGTACCTTCCCCCGGAGGTTGTCTCGTGCTGCACTGCGCCCACTGCGGTGGCGCGAATGACGAAGGCTCCCGCTTCTGCATTGATTGTGGCAAGCCGCTGGCGTCCACCACCTACACGGTGCTGCCGGCCGTCAGGCCTTCCGCTCCATTCTCCTCCGTGATCCCTCCCTTCCCTTCCAGGCCGACTTCCCGATCGGGTGCCCAGGCGGCGCGCGCCATCGTGCCCCCGACCCAGGTCGCACCCGCGCCGGTCACCCCGCCGGAACGGGCCCGGTGCCAGTGGTGCCATGCCGCCGTGGATGCCTCGCTCCCCTTCTGCGGACAGTGCGGCCGCCGCGTCGACGCCACCCTCACCAGCGTCCGGACCCTCGTCTTCTCCGCCGAGCGCCAGGAGACCGGCCTTCGGGTCGTGGTGCTTGACGAAAGCGGCGCCGCGCGCCAGACCTATCCGGTCACAAAGGCGGAAATGAGCCTGGGCCGGGGCGAAAGCGATGTCCGTTTTCCGGACGATGCCTTTCTTTCGCCGCTTCATGCACGCATCGTGGTACGCGACGGGGCGACGTACGTGCGCGATCTGGGCTCGTGCAACCGCACCTGGGTCTTCATCACCGAACCATTCACGCTTGCGGATGACGATTGCGTGCTGCTCGGCAGCCAGATTCTGCACTTCCGTCAGCTCGGCACTCCTGCGCCGGTGCTCCTCGATGCCGACGGCACGCGCCGCCTGGGCTCAGCCACGCCCGGTGCCGATGTCGCCGCACTCGCCCAGCTCCGCTCCGACGGGAGCGTGCGCGACGTCCACCATCTCCCACTCGGCCGCTCTCTCATGATTGGACGTGACACCGGAGACTGGCTCTTCCCGTACGATCTCACCATGAGCGGCAGACATGCGGAGATCCGCGAGGAGGCGGGCCGGTTCGTCATCCGCGACGTGGGCAGCCGGAACGGGGTGGCCATCGCCGTGCGCGGCGAACGGCCCATCGCGCCGGGACAGCGCGTGCTCGCAGGCGACGTCATGCTGCGCGTGGAGAGCGTGTGAGTGCACTGAAGACGTGTCCGCAGTGCGGCTCGGAGTACGAGCTGGATGTGATGTTCTGCCCCCGGGATGGCAGCACGCTGCGCGCACCCGCGGGGAGCAGCCTGGTCGGCACCATCGTCGCCGACCGCTACCACATCCTCCGCAAGCTCGGCGAGGGCGGCATGGGCCAGGTCTATCTGGCCGAGCACGTGAAGATGGGGCGCAAGAGCGCCATCAAGGTCATGAACCCCGGGATGTCCAGCGACACGGACGCCATTGGGCGGTTCAACCGGGAAGCCGCCAACGCCAGCCGCATCTCGCAGAACAACGTCGCCGCGATCTATGACTTCGGCGAGACGCCGGACGGTCTCATCTACCTCGCCATGGAGTACGTGGACGGCGAGCCGCTCACCGCCCTCATGGAGCGCGAGGGCGCGCTCACCCCGGCGCGCGCGGCGGACATCACGCGTCAGGTCGCGGCGGCGCTCGACGCCGCTCACGACATGGGCATCGTCCATCGTGACCTCAAGCCCGACAACATCATGCTCGCGCGCCAGCGCGACGGCGCCGACCTCGTGAAGGTGGTGGACTTCGGCATCGCGAAGGCGCAGGGCGGCGACGGTCAGAAGGTCACGAAAACCGGGCTCGTCGTGGGCACGCCCGAGTACATGTCGCCCGAGCAGCTCGCGGGTGACGCGCTCGACGGGCGGAGCGACACCTACACGCTGGGTCTTGTGGCGTTTCACATGCTCACTGGCAAGCTGCCGTTCCCCAGCGACACGATCCAGGAGTCGATGATCATGCGACTCACGGATCGGCCGCGCACGCTCGCGGAAATGCGTCCCGAGTTGACCTGGCCGCAGCCGGTGCAGGACACGTTCGACCGGGTGCTGCAGCGCAAGGCCGAGGATCGCTACCAGCGTGCGAGTCAGTTCGCGACCGCGCTCACGAACGCCGCGCGCGGCCTGCAGGGCGCACCCGCCGGCGCGGCCGTGAGCGCGACCGCGGCAGTGGCGCAGCCGCTGGGTGGCACCCTGCCGCCGACGCGGGTGCGCGACGGCGCGATGGGTGGTGCATCGCCCGGCGGCGCCCCGGCAGCGACGACCGCGGCGCCATCACCCGCGTCGTCCGCGCACAGGTCGCGCGCGCTCCTGCCGTTGGGCGCGGGCGCCGGCCTTCTCGTCGCCGCGGCGGCCGCATGGTTCTTCCTGGGCAGCCACCGCGCGGCTCCGGGCGGCGCGGCCGACTCGACGCAGGCGAGGTCGCAACAGGTCGCGGCGAACGACACGCAGCCGCTCTCGCACGTCGCGCCGCCGGCGTCATCGCCCGATACGACAAAGTCGGCCGCGGAGGATTCGGGCCATTCCGCGGGAGCGCCCGCACATGCCGGAGCCCGCACGGGCGCCCAGCTCGCGTCGGGCACCACGACACCGCTTCATCACGATGCGGCGGCGCGGCAGACAATGCCGGTGCCGCCAGGTCCGTCCGCGCCCGTCGCGCACACGGCGAGCAGCAGTGCACCCGCCGGCACCAGAACGTCGCACACGGAAACCGGAGGAGCGGCCGGCGTGAGCGCGGCGGACGCGGCAACGGCACGAGCACAGATGGAGAGCGCCGCCAATATGCTCGTGAGCGACAACCCCGACGCCGCCAGGGCGATCCGCATGCTGAATGCGGCACTCCGCCAGCTCCCGACGCGCGACGACAGCGTCACGGCGGAGTATCACGTGGGTGAGGCGCTGTTCCTGCAGGCCGAGCAGCAGGGCGACGACGCGTTGCGTCGCAAGGGATGCGACGTGCTGCGTCCACTGCGCAGCGCCGCTGGCAGTACGTTCCACTCAGCCATCATGAGTCTTTTCGGCGATCGCAAGTGCCAGTGACCACCTCATCCCATTCCGTCACCCCGTGACCATGCCCGCACGGATGTCCGGCACCGACCCCGGCGATGTGATCGTGCACGTGTTCGGCCTCACCGACGTGGGGCGCACGCGCGAGCACAACGAGGACTCGTTTCTCGTGGTGGATCTCACGGAGGACAACGACACGCTGCAGCCCGAGGTGCAGACGCACGTGGGCGGCCCGCGCGGGTCGCTCTTCATGGTGGCCGATGGGCTGGGTGGAGCCGCCGCCGGGGAAATCGCGAGCGACCTCGCCGTACAGACCGTGCACGAATATCTCCGCACGCACTGGTCGAATTCCACCGACGAAGGGCCCGAGGCTTTCGCGATGGCCATCAAGGGCGCGGCGGAGACGGCGAACCAGCGCATCTACGCCTACGCGCAGGAGCACCCCGAGAATCGCGGCCTGGGCACCACCGCGACGATTGCCGGACTGCTCGGCGACACGCTGTTCCTCGCGCAGGTCGGCGACAGCCGCGCCTATCTGTTACGGAATGGTGAAGCGCGGCAGATTACAAAAGACCAGTCACTCATGCAGCGGCTCGTGGAAGCGGGCGAGCTCACGCAGGATGAGGCGGAGCGCAGCGAGCGTCGCAACATCATTCTGCAGGCGCTGGGTCCGGAACCATCCGTCCGGATCGATCTGACGTTTCAGACGCTGCGGCGTGGTGACACGCTGGTGCTGTGCACCGACGGACTGTCGGGGCTGGTGAAGAAGGACGAGATCGCGGAGGTGGTGAGCCAGGAGCCCGATCTCGCGAGCGCGTGCCGGGAGCTGATCGAGCGCGCCAACGAGAATGGTGGTCCCGACAACATTACGGTGATCATTGCCCGCTTCGATGGGGAGGGGCTGAGCGACGCCGGGCCGGATGATCACGTCGGACACGCGGTATTCCCGCTCGCGGGCATGCTGGACACGCCGTCCGCGCCGCAACCGCGTCTGGAATCCGCTGTGCCCGAGATACCGTCGGCCATGCCGCGCAATCACGAGCGCGACGCGACGCCACTGCTGCCCGAGGAGCGGCCCGGTACGCGATTGTGGATTGGTGCACTGTTGATCATCGCACTGCTCGTGATCGCGCTCGTGGTGATCCGCTTCGCGCGGCCCTCCGCGCCGGCGCCGGGAATGCGTACGGATTCCGTCTCCGGCCGGCTGTCGCCCTGAGTGAGCGCCGGGTTCCGGATTCTGAGCGGCTCGCGCGCCGGCGCCAGCGAGCAATTCACCAAGTCCGTCATCGCCATCGGTCGTCATCCGCTGTGTGATCTGCGCTTCGATGCGCAGCGGGATCTCGATGTGTCCGCCCGGCACGCCGAAATCCGCGTGGTGAATGACGAATACGTGCTGCATGACACGGCAAGCCGGAACGGGACGTTCGTCAACGGCTCGCGCATTTCCGGCCCCACGGCGCTGAAATCCGGCGATGTGATTTCCCTGGGCGAGCTGGGCCCGCGGCTGGAGTTCACCCCCCTCCAGGGGCAGCCCTTGGGGCAGCCCCTGGGGCAGTCCTCGGGGCAGCTCTCGGGGCAGCCCTTGGGGCAGCCCCCTGCCCGGTCCGGGACGACCGAGCGTATCGCCGCGGCGGTGGACGAGCGCACGCGGGGGCTCCGGCGGGCCGTGACGGCACTCACGATCATCCTCGTCGCGGCGCTCCTGGGTGCCTGGTGGCTCGGCCAGCGCGGTGCGCGCACGCACGCCGAGGACCTGCTCGTGCTGAGTCGCACGAACGACAGCCTTGCCAGAGTGTACGGCCAGCGCGTTGCGTCGCTCTCGGGACAGGTGGCCGGGCTCGACTCCTCGCTGGCGGCCGCGAAGGTGGACGCGGATGCCATGCGCCACCAGCTCGCCGATGCCACGCGTCCCGCGAGTTCCGACTCGCTCGAGCGCGCGCTCCGCGCCCTCGAGTCGCGCCGCCACGCGATGCTCACCGCGGCCGAGGTGGACTACGCATCCATTGCGTCGCGCAATGGCGCGGCCATCGTGCTCATCGCGGTCCAGTGGCCCGACGGCCAGGCGTTCAGTGGCTCGGGATTCTGCGTACAATCCGGCGGTGCGATTCTGACGAACCGCCATCTCGTGCGTCGCAATGGCGCCGACGGCCCGACGCGCATCGCCGTCATCTTCAGCGACACGAAACAATGGCTTCCCGCGCATCTCGTGCGGGTGGACAGCGCCGCCGACCTGGCGGAGATCCACCTCGACGCGGACGGCCACTATCCGATCGTGTCCGGCCTCGTGCAGCACACCGACACGATCCCGGTGGGACGGTCGGTCGCCATCATTGGCTACCCGCTCGGCACCGACACGCCCATGGAAGGCAGCGGCATGCACATCACCGCGCGGTCATCGCTATCCGCGGGCACGGTGAGCAAGAATCTGCGGACGGTCCTGCAGGTGGACGCGTATGCCGGCGAAGGCTCGAGCGGAAGTCCGGTGTTCGACGCGAAGGGCCACGTGATTGGCGTGGTGTATGGTGCCGCGCGCGACAGTCAGGGACGCATCGTCTACGCCGTGCCGGGCAGCGCCGTCGCCGCGTTTCTCGCGCTCTGACGCCTCACCGCGCAATCCACCGCGCGGCGGCCTGCTGCATGGCGGGCTCGCCGCCCCAGGCCGTGGCAATGGCGCGGGCGGCCGGGAGCTCGCGAATGAGCCGGGGATGGCCGAACTGCAGCACCAGCGCGTCGGGCATCGCGTCGCACAGCTCGTGCATGACCGCCTGGGTCGCTTCGCTGTAGCCGGCGCGTCCCTTCCCCGCGCGCGCTTCACCAAACAGCGCGATCATCGGCACGGCTGATTCGCGCGGCTCGCGCGTGTCGAGCACCCGCACGGTCCAGCCATCCGCGCGCAGCGTGTCCACGAACGGCTTCGCCACGGTGGGCGCGGGGCGATCGGGCGTGTCATCATCCACCACGATCACGTCGAGCGGCGACTGCACATCCGGACGCGTGCCGCGCACCATGCGCACCACACGATCCGCGAGCTGCTGCCCCCACGCGATGTCGGTGCTCGACGGCTTGCGATACTCGTTGGGGGGCGACGCCCACTGCGCCCACTTCAGCCGGCGGCGCACGGACTGCTGTACGAGATCCGGATTCAGCTCATGCTTCTCGAGCGCGTTCACGAGCGTGCTCGCCACCGCCTCGAGATCCCCGGGATAGAGCAGCAGATCGCACCCCGCGTTCAGCGCCGCCACCGCCACCGCGCCCTCGCTGCGCCCGCTGATCACTCCTTCCATGACAAGTGAATCGCTTACAATGAGGCCGTCGAAGTGAAACTGCTGGCGCAGGAGCCACCGCAGCATCTCGCGTGAGAGCGTCGCCGGCACGCCGCTGGCATCGAGCGCCGGATAGGCGACGTGCGCCGTCATCATTGCCGCGACGCCGGCCGCG
The DNA here is from genome assembly GCA_036278895.1 of Gemmatimonadaceae bacterium. Classification (GTDB taxonomy): domain Bacteria; phylum Gemmatimonadota; class Gemmatimonadetes; order Gemmatimonadales; family Gemmatimonadaceae; genus JADGGM01. The sequence goes on along the minus strand of DASUKE010000015.1, from coordinate 54,909 downwards.
ATCGCCGCGCGGAACGGAATGAGATCCACATCGAACAGCTCCTTCTTCGTGGCATCCACCGTGGGCAGCTCCAGGTGCGAATCCGCGGTCGTGCGCCCGTGTCCGGGATAGTGCTTGGCGCAGGCCAGCACGCCTTCCGACTGACACGCCCGGATCCACACCGCGGCCAGCTCGGCCACCCGCTGCGCATTCGCGCCGAGCGCACGCGTGCCGATGATCGGATTGTCGGGCGCGACATCCACGTCGCACACGGGCGCGAAGGCCCAGCTCACGCCGAGCGTTCTGGCTTCGCGCGCGGTGAGCCGCGCCGCGCGCCGCACGGCATCGGGATCATTGAGCGAGGCAATCGCGGCGAGCGGCGGGAGGCCGGTGGCGCCGGTGAACTGCTGGCCGGCGCCGCGTTCCATGTCCGCGGCAATGAGGAGCGGCACGCTGGAGCGCTGGCGCAGCTCCTTGATCAACTGGCGCACCGCGTCGACCTCGCCGCCGTAGAGAATGAATCCGCCGACGCCGAGCGCCAGCGCGCGATCGATGAGATCGCGGTCGGCGTCGAAGCCCCCCGTGCCGGTCCAGTGCAGCGACGGAATGAGGAGACTGGTGACGCTCATGCGGGCGAGAACGTGCCGAGCACGCGCGGTCCGCGTGCACCCGTGGCGGCCGGCACATTGCCGGCGCGGTTGGCAAGATGGAGCCATCCCAGCAGGGCGAACGCGACGGCTTCCTTGGCGTCGCCGTCGAAAAAGAGGTCGTCGAAGCGGCGCACCGCGACGGGCGCTACGGCGCGCACGATGGCGTCGACGAGCGCGGGGTTGTGCGCACCGCCTCCCGACAGCACGACGTCGCGCACCGGCTCACGCACGAAGCGACGGTACGCGTCCCCGATGCTGGCCGCGGTGAGCTCGACGGCGGTGGCGACGATATCACCCATGCTCGCGGTCGCGCGCGCGGCGCGACAGCGCGCGATGACATCCGCGATGTACGCGCGGCTGAACAGCTCCCGCCCGGTGGACTTGGGCGGTGGCGCGGAAAAGTATGGGTCCCCAAGCAAATCGGCGACGACCTCCGGTATCGGCGTGCCCGCGCGCGCCAGCGCGCCATCCACGTCATACGGCAGGGAGGGCGCGAGTGCACGGGTGACGCCATCAATCACGGCACATCCCGGGCCGGTGTCGAACGCACGGACCTCCCGCGCCGGCGCGGCGCGTGGCGGGACGACCGTCACGTTGCCGATTCCGCCGAGGTTCTGCAATGCGCGCCACGTGTCGGTGGCGGCGAACAGCAGCGCATCCGCCATGGGAACGAGCGGCGCGCCCTGCCCGCCCGCGGCCACATCGCGCACACGGAAGTCGCTGATGACATCCACGCTGGTGCGCTCCGCGATCACCGCGGCCTGTCCCATCTGCCATGTCGCCAGCGGCGGAGCGTGCCAGACCGTATGCCCGTGCGACGCAATGGCGCGCACGTCGCTCGATGCCAGTCCGGCGTCCGCCATCACGGCCAGCGCGGCGTCGGCGAGCCAGACGCCGAGATCGAAGTCGAGCCGGCAGTACTCCGCGGGTGAGGCGCCCTCCACCGCGCGCAACAGGCGATCGCGTTCGACGCCGCTGTACGGGCGCGCCCGGTAGGCCAGCAGCGTGCAGCGCACCCCGGCGTTCGCGCCCGGCGTGAATTGCGCCGCGGCGGCCGAAATGCCATCGGCCGACGTCCCCGACATGAGTCCCACGATCACGGCGCCCTGCGGTTCATCGCGCCGGTCGTCCGGCGGCCGGTCGATGCTCATTCGACCGGCGGCGGCGGGTCGCTCACGACGCGACGAATCACGCCGCCGGCCGCCGCGAGCTTCACCTCCGCCTCGCCGCGCGACACGCCGAGCTTGCGCATGACGATGGCCGTCTTCACGCTGCCGCCGGCGGCGTCAATGAGCGTCCGCGCGTCGTGCCGCGTCACGCCGCACACTTCCATGAGAATGCGTTCGCCGCGATCCACGAGCTTGGCGCTCATGGCCCGGAGGTCCACCATGAGATTGCCGTACGTCTTGCCCATGCGGATCATCGCGCCGGTGGTGATCGTGTTGAGCACGAGCTTCGTGGCTGTGCCGGCCTTCATGCGCGTAGATCCGGTCACGACTTCGGGACCGGTGAGCGGCACGATGGCGACATCCACGAGCTGGAGGATCTCATCGGGTGGAGGCGAACAGGCGAGGATGCCGGTTCGCGCGCCGCGCCGCGCCGCGCATTCGAGCGCGCCATGCACGTACGGTGTCGTGCCCGACGCGGCGATGCCGAGCACGAAGTCCCGCGCGCCCACGTCACGCGCGGTCATGGCGTCGCCACCGTCATCACCGCGATCTTCGGCGCCTTCGCGTGAACGCACGAGCGCCTCGAAGCCGCCCGCGATGATTCCCTGCACCATCTCGGGCTCGGTGCCGAACGTCGGCGGACACTCGCTCGCGTCGAGCACTCCGAGCCGGCCCGAGGTGCCGGCGCCCACGTAGAACAGGCGTCCGCCGGCGCGAAACGCCTCCTCCGTGAGCTCGATGGCGCGCGCGATCTGCTCGCGCTGCGTGGCGACCACGTCGGCGACGGTGCGATCTTCCGCGTTGATGAGGTCGACGATCTCCAGTGCGGAGGCAAGATCGATTGTGGCGGTGCGGGGGTTGCGGCGTTCGGTAAGGCGCAAGGGCGGGACAGAGGAAGCGGGGAGCGGGAGCGAGGAGCGGACATCACACGATATTGGTACGCGCAGGGGGCGCGGGAACGCATCTGGTTCCCGTGCCCCCTGCAACCTACCGTACCGGCCGGAAGCTACAACCCTACTGTACCGTCGCGGGCTCCGTGAGCTTGATCGCGATGTTTCCGCCCTGCGGCACGCAGCCCTCGTAGTTCGCCGTTCCCATCGCGACGGCGGTACCGGCGGCGGCGCCGCCCGCGGCGCCAATCACGGTGGACTTGGTATTGTGTCCGATCACCTGGCCAAGGATCGCGCCAATGATGGCGCCCCCGGCGACCTTCTTCGCATCGTTCCCCGTGCTCGAGTTGCGCACCTTGTCGACGTCGACGTGGTCAATGCTCGCCGTCACCGGATACGTCTTGCCGTTGAAGGAGAGACTGAGCACGCTGAACGTCATCTGAATGGGTGACGTGGCGTTCTCGCTGCGCTTGAGGTCCGTCACCTGGATGAGCGCCTTCGCGCCGGCGGGGATCACCGCGCCATTCGAGCCGGTCACCGCGTTCGTCACCGTGGCCGTGAAGCGGTCGCCAGGCTTGTTGGTGTTCGTACAGATCCGGTCGTTCGACGTCAGGCTGATCGAGGTGCCGGCGGGCACGGAGCCCAGAGCGCCTTCACTGCCCGCCGAACTGGTGGAGACGGAGTTGCCGGACGGCGTGGTGGTGGGCGCGGCGGGCGCCGGCGTGGATGACGTTGGGGTGCTCGCCCTGGGCTTCGTCCTCACCGGCGCGGGATGGCGCGCCGGCGCCGGCGTCGCAGGCGCCGGTGCCGCAGCGGATGCGCTGTCCGCAGACGGGACGTCCTTCAGTTGCGGCTGGGCCGCGCTGTCTGCATTCGCCATCTGCAGGTCGCGCGTCAGCGTGGAGTCCTGAGCCAGCGTGCCGTTCTTGCCATTGTCCTTGTTGCATGCCCCTGCAACCAACGCAACGGACAGGGCCAACGGAGCTAGTACACGTGAAATGCGAGCCATGATGGTCTCCAGAGACTTGTCTCGAATGGACGGAAAGGGATCACCGACATGAGTGGACGGTCCAACACCGTCGCTCGATACGGAGTGTCAGCCGGATGGGTTCGTGTGTCGCAAGGCACGTACCACGGGTCACATTCTCTCGTTCGATACACCCCGCGTGCGACGAAGCTCCAATCAAGGAAATTTAATATCCCACGACGCGAACGCGACTGCAGGCCGGGGCACGAATGGCGGACTGTGATGCACATCACCCCCCGCACGCATCGTGACGTCCGGTGTGATGCATCGTCATGGCGCCCGGCACCGCGGGCGGCTAGAATAGTCGCATGACCCGCGTGTACCCCGATGCTCCGGCTGATGCGCGCGTGGAAGCGCTCGAGGAGCAGAACGTGCATCTCGCGCGCGTGATCGCCGAACTGCGCAACCAGGACGCGCTCAAGACGCAGTTCCTCGCCAACATTTCGCACGATCTGCGCACGCCGCTCACGGCCGTTATCACACATGCCGAGATCATGCGTGACGGCATCCTCGGCGAGCTCACCGACCGGCAGGCGGAGAGCATCACCGGCATCATCAGCGGCGGACGCCAGCTCCTCGATATGGTGAGCGAAATTCTCACCTACGCGCGCGGCGCCGCCAACCAGCTCACGCTCGCGCGCACCGAATTCACGGTGGAAAGCGTGGTGGAGCAAGTGGCGGTGATGAGCCATTCGCTCGTGGGACGGAAGGAACATGCGCTGAGTGTCGACGTCGAACCCGAGCTGCCCAGCGTGTATGCCGATCGGGAGAAGATCGCGCACGTGCTGGCCAACCTGCTGGGCAACGCGATTGACTTCACGCCGCCGGGCGGACGGGTCTGGATCGCGGCCCGACTGTCGCGCGACGCGCGCGCGCCCGCCGCCGTGGAGATCGAGGTGGGCGACACCGGCATCGGCATTGCGCCCGAGCACTACGATCTGGTATTCCGCGAGTTCGCGCAGGTGGATGCGTCGGCGTCGCGCCAGCACCATGGCACCGGGCTCGGGCTGGCCATCGCGCGCAAGTTCGTCGAACTGCATCACGGACAGATCTGGGTGGAGAGCAAGCTGGGCGAGGGAAGCCGCTTCTTCTTCACCGTTCCGCTTCGCGCCGCACCCTGACGCGTGGCGTCGCACGTGCTGGTGGTCGAGGACAGTGCGCTCCTGACCAACGCGCTGCGCCTGCTGCTCGAGGTGACAGGGCATCGCGTGAGTGTCGCCGCGACCGTGCGTGACGCGGTGAGCACGGCCCGCACGACGCATCCGGATGTGATGCTGCTGGACGTGACGCTGCAGCAGGAGGACGGCCTGGATGTGCTGCGGGAGCTGGAGCGCACCGGCGACGCGCCTCGCGTCAGCGTCGCGCTCACGGGACATGATTCGCCGGAGGTGCACCAGCGCTGCCTGGCCGCGGGGTGCCGCGACGTGCTCGTCAAGCCGGTGAGCGGGGCGGAGCTCACGGCACGCATTGACGCCTGGCTGCAGGAGTGATGGCGCGCCGGACGCCGCGCGCTCAGATGCGGCCGCGGATGACATCCGGGGTGAATGCCTGCAGATACCCGGCGAGCACGGTGAAGTAGCGCGTCATGAGCAGCACGCCAACCAGGATGAGCACGACGCCGCCCACCCGGTTCACCCAGAGCATGGCCCCGCGAAAGCGCGCGAACACGCTGAAGAAGCGATCAATGGCGAGCGCCGCGACGAGGAACGGAATCGCGAGCCCCAGGGAATACATGAGGAGCAGCGCGAGGCCGCGCCCGAGGCTTGCAGTACTCGAGGTGTAGATGAGGATGGCGCCCAGAATGGGCCCGATGCAGGGTGTCCACCCCGCGCCGAAGGTGATGCCGACGAGCACGCTGCCCAGGTAGCCCACCGGCTTGTGGGCGAGATGGACGCGCCGCTCCGTGGAGAGCGCGCGTATGTTGAAGACGCCGAGCAGGTAGAGTCCGAACACGATGATGAGCGCGCCACCGACGCGGGCAATCCAGTCGCGGGCAAACAGCAGCACGCGTCCCAGTGCGCTCGCGCTCGCGCCCAGCGCGAGGAAGATGAGGGTGAAGCCCAATACGAAGAGCAGCGCGTGCACGAGCGCGGTGCGGCGCGACCGCGCGGCTTCGTCGAGCGTCATTCCCGTGAGAAACGTGACGTAGCTCGGAATGAGCGGCAGCACGCAGGGGGAGAGGAAGCTGATGACGCCCGCGCCGAACGCGACGACCAGACCCAGTGTAGTGGTGCCTTCCATGCCGGTTCACCGTGAGGATCGACGGTCCCATGCACGCATGGGGCCGCTGCTCCGCTGGTACTATGCGGTCAAGTACTTCGCCTTTCGTCATGAGCGCCGGCCACGTGATGACCGGCGCGGACTCGTCGCGCTCCAGATCGACGCGCTCGCGTACGAGGACCTGCGCCGCGCGATGCAGCTTGGCTACTGCCCCACGCTCTCCCGGCTGCTGCACGGCGACGGCTTTCACCTGCGACGCTGGTTCTGCGGGCTGCCATCAGCCACGCCCTACGCGCAGGCGGGAATTCTGTACGGCCGGAACGAGGGGATTCCGGCGTTCCGCTTCTACGATCGGGCGGAGCGGCGCGTCATCACGTGCAACGCGCCGCACGGGGTTCAATATATCTGCGATCGCATCCAGGTGCCGGGCGCGCTGGCCGGCGGATCCAGTTACGTGAATCTGCTGGACGGGGACGCCCAGACGGTGGCCTTCACCGCCGCGACGAGAGAGCGTACGTCACTGTACCAGCGGCTCGGTGGCACGCGCATGGCGCTGCTCATCGCACTTCACCCGGTGCGCCTGGTCCGCATGGTGGCGCAGTCCGTGTGGGAGTGGGTGCGCGAGGACCTCGAACGGATGACAGCGCAATTGCGCGGACGCGCCACCCACTCGGAAGGCATCTTTCCGTTCATCCGGATCCTGAGCAACGTCATCATGCGCGAGCTCCAGACCATGGCCATCATGCTGGACGTCTACCTGGGCGTCCCCGTGATCTACAGCACGTACATGCAGTACGACGAGCTCGCGCACCACTTCGGCCCGTCCAGCCCGCAGGCCCTTGGCGACCTCCGGCGCACCGACGCCCGCGTGCATGAGATCGCGCGCATGATCCGCACGGCGGGTGGACGCGGCTACGATCTCGTCATCCTCTCGGACCACGGGATGACGCCGGCCGTGAGCTATCGCGTGCGATTCGGCGAGACGCTGGGCAGCACGGTGCGGCGCGTGATGCGCGACTGGGACGGCGGCACGGTGCCGGACGCCGTCCACTCGAGCGCGAGCGAGGACAGCGAGTACGCGGACGCGGGCGCGCAGATCGTGGAGACGGTGGCGCGGGCGTCGCACGAGCGCCACCAGCGCTGGCGGCGTGGGGTACGACAGGTGCGCGATTGGGTGCGCAGCCGGTACGGGTTGCGCGAACTGATTCTGCCGGAGAAGTATCTCGTCGATGCACGGTCGAACGTGGTCATCACCTACAGCTCGTGCCTGGCCCTGCTGTACTTTGCGGACGCGCCCACCGCGCTGGACTGGCGTGATGTCCAGGCGGATCCTCGTCGCCGGCATGCGTGCGATGCCCTCCTGGCGCACCCGGGGATCGGGCTCGTCGCCGCGCGCGACGGCGGGTGCGTACGCCTCATGAGTGGCGACGGCGGCTGCGTGATCGACGGCGACACCGTGCACGTGCTGGACGGTACGAATCCGCTCGAGCCCTACGGCGCGGATCACTGCGTCGTGCGCGCGCTGCGCCATCTCGTGCAGCAGCCCAATGCCGGCGATCTCGTGCTGTTCGGCGCGTACGATGGGCATGACATCGTGTCGTTCGACGATCAGGTGGGCGCGCACGGGGCGGCGGGCGGGGCGCAGACGTATCCGTTTCTGCTCACGCCGCCGGCGCTGGACCTCTCACGCGCGTCGCTGGAGGACGCGCGCGACCTGCATGGTGCGTTGATGATGCGTTACGCGCTCGCCGATGACGTCCAGAGTGCGGACGCGAGTGCGGACGCCAGCGCGGCGCGGTAGGCGCGGCCATCGAGCCGCTCGGGCTCGTCCTCCACGCCAGCGCGCTCATGCACGCCGCGCACGACGGCGTCCACCGTCTGCGCTGGGGCATCGGCTTCTTCGACGATCGACAGCTCCCACTTGCCGCGCTCCCGGCCCTTGTAGAGCAAGCGATAGTCGGCGCGGAAGACGGTGAGGCGGCCGGAGTGGGGAGCCGGTGCGGCGGCAGGCGCGGCGGCAGGCGTGACGTCAGGCGTCGCGTCAGACGTGGCGTCCGCGGGCGGCGCGATCGTCGCGCAGATCACCGCCACGCCCGTTTCGCGGCCGCCCTGGCGAATGGCGGGGAAGAGATGGATCTCCTCGATTCGTTGAGGATCAATCCGTTCGGCGATTTCGCGCAGAAAGCGCTCGCGTCCGTCGGCGATCATCGTACCACCGCCGCGACGACGCGAGGCGTGGGCGTGCCGCGCGCGTCCAGCTCCCGCTCCACGTACAGCCGCAGAATGTGCAGGAAGTCCTGTGCGTTGGTCACGACGCCGAAGGCCTGGTGCGTGCCGCGATCCTTGAGCTTGCTCACGACGAATTCGGACGAGTCCACGCAGATCGTCGGCAGCTCGCGCAACGTGCCGTCGGGCTCCTGCACGAACGCTGGCAGCATGTTGCCGGTGGCAATGGCGTGGAGCGCTGTGGCGATGAAGATGGCCATCGTCGCGCGGGTGGTGTGCGCCTTCATGGCGTCCTGGCATTCGAGGACATCCGCCACCACATCGGGAAGCGGGCCGTCGTCGCGAATGGAGCCGCAGAGCACGAACGGCACGTGGTGCACGACACACGCGTGCATGATGCCGTCCGGAATGACGCCCTGCTCCACCGCGGCCCGAATGGAGCCGGCGGCCCGCACCTGGTTGATCGCGCGCATGTGCAGGCCGTGGCCGCCGGCCGCCGATCGTCCGCCGCCCGTGACGCCGAGCGATGTGCCGAAGATGGCCGTCTCGATGTCGTGCACGGCGACGGCGTTGCCGGCGAGCAGCGCGCGCACGAAGCCGTGTTCGATGAACCAGACCATGTCCGCGCGGGCACGCGAGTGGACGAGGGCCGGCCCGGTGACCCACACGGGGTACCCGCCGCGGTCGCGCTCGTCCACGAGGAGTCGCGCCATCTGGGCGTAGTCGATGGGCCGTTCGCGCGACACCTCGGTGGTCATGAACTTGAACTCACCTTCCGAGGCGTCGCCCATGAAGGCCTCGGCGTACACGAATATGCCCTCCGACCCGTCCTCGGCTCGGCCCACCGCCACGCGGTCGCCCCGTTTCACATGGCGCATCTCGCGAATCCAGAGTTCCCCCTGGGCGTCGAGTACGAGCGCGCCGTCCATGCGCGGGAGGCGGGGCATTTGCCACGCGCCGGCCACCCGGACGTAGGTCGGAAGGTTGGTGGTGGAGAAGAAGTTGTCGGGAAGCACGCCGTCAGCCGGCGCCGGGACGAACGTCGCGTCCGGGGCGTGGGCGAGTTCCGGGGCGCTGAAGTCGGGAGGCGTGAAGTTCGGCACGGAGGAAAGGTAGCCCGGGGCAGCCCATGGGGCAGCCCCATGGGCTGCCCCTTCCGGCCAAAAGACCCCAGATTCGTACCCATCCCCTTCACCTCTCCATGAGAATCATGCTCCAGCACATCGTGCAGCTCAGCCGGCACGCGGAATGGGCGGACAGGCTGCTCATTGGTGCGCTCGACGCCGCGACGCCAGCGCCGGCCGATGCGGTGCGGGAACTGGCTCATGTGATTGGTGCCGCGGAAACCTGGCTGTCACGGATCCAGCAGCGGCCGGCGCGCGTCGCCATCTGGCCATCGGTGTCGCTTGCCGAACTGGTTACGCTGGGAGCAACCGTCCACACGAGCTACGCCGCATATCTGGCCACGCTCACCGATGCCGGGCTCGCCGAGCCGGTCGCCTATGTCAACAGCGCCGGGCTGTCCTTCACGAACACGGTGATGGACATCCTGCTGCACGCCTCCCTGCACGGCCAGTATCATCGCGGCAAGGTCAATCTGCTCCTCCGACAGGCCGGCGCGCTGCCCGTTCCTGTCGATTTTATCGCCTTCCAACGCGGCGTTCCCTCGGCACGAACCACATGACGATCGAGCACATTTCCGACACCGCGCGCTGGGTGGCGTTCTACCGCGCGATGGAAACCGAACGAGCCGACGCGATCTTCCGTGACCCATACGCGCGCCGCCTGGCTGGACCAAAGGGCGAGCAGATCGTGAACACGATCAAGCAGGGACGGCAGATGGCGTGGGCGATGATCGTGCGCACGGCTGTTATGGACGAGATGATCCTGGACCGGGTGCAGGCGGGCGTCGATCTTGTCGTGAATCTGGCCGCGGGGCTGGACGCACGCCCATGGCGGCTGGCGCTGCCCCCCGCGCTGCACTGGGTAGACGTGGATCTTCCCGACATCCTCCGCTACAAGACGGAAATGCTGGGCGGTGCGGCGCCAGTCTGCCGGTACGAAGCGGTCGAGGCCGACCTGACGGATGAAGCGGCGCGCACATCCGTATTCACCAGGCTCGGCGCGCAAGCGATGAACGCGCTCATTGTGACTGAGGGGTTGCTCATTTACCTCACCGCCGACCAGGTCACGGCGCTCGCCCGCGATCTGCACGCCGTGCCGAGTTTCCGCTGGTGGCTGAACGACGTTGCCACGCCACTGCTGTTGACGTTCATGGAGCGCTCGTGGGGCGATTCGGTGCGCGCGGGCAATGCGCCATTCCAGTTCGCGCCGCCCGATGCCGCGGAATTCTTTGCTCCGCTCGGCTGGACACAGGTAATGTTCCGTCCCACGGTCGACGACGCCCGGCGGCTGCATCGGGAGATGCGATTCATGTGGCTCTGGCGAACGCTCGGCAAGCTGTCATCGCAGGAACGCCAGGAAGCGATGCGCCGGATGTCGGCGGTGGAATTGCTCGAACGAGGGCGGGTTCCCGTGTGAGCTGAATGGATGGGGAACCCGCGATAGGGGCAGCCCCTATAGCACCGTCACCGGATCCCGGTCCACGGCCAGCCGCAGGTCATGCGAGGCCGGTACCGGGAAGTGCTCCAGCAGAAAGCGCATGATTCGTGTGAGCGGGCCGGGGTGAGTACTCTTGATGAAGAAATGCCAGCGCCAGCGCCCCTTGATCCGCTCGATCGGACACGGCGCGGCGCCCACGATCGTCACGCCGTCAATGCGCCGCTCGCGGATCAGCGTGCGCAACCACGCGGCGGCATCGCACGCCAGGCGCAGCGTCGCCTCCTCGTTCGTGCCGCTGCACACCACGTTCGCGAGTCGCACCACGGGTGGATACGCCGGCTCGTCTCGCGCCGGCATCTCCTCGTGCACGAACGCGTGGTAGTCGTGCGCCACCGCGCACCGCACGGCATGATGCGCCGGCACGCGCGTCTGGATGATCACGTCGCCTCCCTTGGGCCCGCGCCCTGCCCGTCCGGCCACCTGACTCAGGAGCTGAAAGCTCCGCTCCGAGGCCCTGAAGTCGGGCAGATTGATCCCGACATCCGCATCCACCACCCCAACGAGCGTGACGTTGGGAAAGTCGAGCCCCTTCGCGATCATCTGCGTGCCCAGCAGAATTTCCACCTCCCCGGCGCCCACGCGATCCAGGATTTCGGCGTGCGCCCACTTGGCGCCGGTCGTGTCCATGTCCATGCGGGCGATTCGTGCATAGGGATAGCGCTCCACGAGCAGCCGCTCCATCTGCTGCGTCCCGAGTCCGCGCTGCTTCATGGGTGGACCGCCGCAGCGAGGACAGGTGCGCTGCAGCGACTCTTCGTGCTGGCAGTAGTGACACACGAGCCGCTCGGGCGAGCGATGATATGTGAGACTGATACTGCAGTTGGGACACTCGCGCACATCGCCGCACGCCTCGCACTGCACGAACGACGCATACCCGCGTCGATTCAGCAGCAGGATGCTCTGCTCGCCGCGCTGCAGGCGCTCGCCGATGGCCGCCTCGAGCGGCTCGCTGAACACCTGGCGAAACGCGGCGCGGGCGGCGTTCTCGCCCGCGCGCGCCGCCTCGTCCCGCTGGCGCGATACGGCCGACGACGCGCGGCGGTCCACGACCTCGACGGCCGGAAGCCGCGCATCCCCCACGCGCTCGGGCAGCGACAGCAACTGATACTTTCCTGCCTCTGCATTGCGCCAGCTCTCGAGGCTCGGCGTCGCGCTGCCGAGCACGACGACGGCGCCCTCCTGTCTGCCGCGCACGACCGCGACCTCACGCGCGTGATAGCGCGGGGTCTCGCCGTTCTTGTAACTGCCCTCGTGTTCCTCATCCACGATGATGGCGCCGAGCTGCCCGAGGGGCGCGAAGACGGCCGAGCGCGCGCCCACCGCGATGCGCTTTTGACCGCGGCGCAGCGCCTGCCAGGCGTCGAGCCGTTCGCCGTCACTGAGCGCCGAGTGGAGTACCGCCACGCGATCGCCGAACACGGCGCGGAAGCGATCCACCGTCTGCGGGGTGAGTGCGATCTCGGGGACGAGCACGATGGCGCTCTGTCCCCGCCGGTCCACGATCTCGCGCAGGAGCTCGATGTACACGAGCGTCTTGCCGCTCCCCGTGATGCCGTGCAGCAGAAAGACCTCGCCGCCCCGGCCGCGTGCCAGCGCGTCGATGGCCGTGCGCTGCGCCGCGGTGGGTTCATGCGACGGATGTCGTGTGGGATGGCGCATCGCGAAGGGATCGCGCAGCACGGACTCATCGCGCAACTCGACGAGTCCCTTCTCGCCGAGCGACGTGATCACCTTCGACGAGAAATTCAGATGCCCCGACAGGTGCGCCACATCACCGCGGCCTCCCATGCTCTCAAGCACTTCGTACAGCTCGCGCTGGCGGTTCGCGCGCTGGAAGACCCGGTCGCGCTCCTGCAGTGAGGGCAGCGCGCGCCGGATGACAACGACGCGCCGGGTGCGGACTGCCGGGCGCGGGGCACCCACGCGCCCCAGCAGCGACGGCAACACGCTGCGCGCGACGACCCCCAGGGGCACCACGTAGTACTCCGCGATCCACTCGCACAGCGCGAGCATGGACGGACCGAGCGCGGGTTCGCTGTCCGGCGCCTCGAGAATTTCCCGCGGCGGCGCGGCGGGACGGCTCGTTCCGGGGCCCAGGCAGATGCCGATCGCGCGGCGGTTGCGCAGCGGTACGACCACCCGCGAGCCGGCGACGACGTCGGCCGACTCCGCGGGCAGGGCATAGGTGAATGTCTGGAACTGCGGAAGCGGCAGCGCGACCTCGATGAGGCGGGCGGCCACCGGCTATCCGGCCCGCGCCCGGCGGCCGCGCGCAGCTGGCTCACCCGCCGCCCGCGCCGATGGCATGACGCCAAGCCCCGGCTCCGTGGGAATGGTGATCACGCCGTTTTCGATCGTCGCTCCGGTGTACGGATCGTCCGCGAGCAGTGCCGCACCATCGAGATCCGCGAAGTCGAGCAGCGGCGCCATGTGTGCCGCCGCCGTAATGCCGAGACTCGACTCGATCATGCACCCCATCATCACCAGCAATCCGTTCGCTCGGGCCGCGACGATCATCTTGACCGCTTCACGCAGGCCGCCACACTTGGCCAGCTTGATATTGATGCCATCCACGGTGTCCGCCATGCGCGCCACATCGCTCAGCAGGACGCATGACTCGTCGGCGATGATGGGCAGCGTGGAACGCTCACGCACAAACCGCAGGCCGCGCACATCGTGCGGTGCCAGCGGCTGCTCCACGAACTCCACGCGGTGCTCCGCCAGCACGTCCATCATCGCGAGCGCCTGCCGCGCGGTCCACGCGGCGTTCGCATCCACCCGCAGGATCTTGTCGGGCGCTTCCTCACGAATCACGCGGAGAATCTCCGCGTCGCGGTCGGTGCCGAGCTTCACCTTGAGAATGGGATAGCTGGCCGCCTCGCGCACCTTGAGCCGCAGTTCCTGTTCGGGGGCCACGCCGATCGTGAAGCTCGAGTGTGGGGCCCGCGACGCGTCGAGTCCCCAGAGGCGATACAGCGGCAGCCCGAGACGCTTGCCGGCGAGATCGTGCAGCGCGGCGCTTGCCGCGCTCTTGGCGGAGCTGTTGCCGCGCAATGCGCGATTCATCTCCTCCTCCATCGTCTCCAGGCACCACGGGTCGATGGACTCGAGCAGCGGCCTGAACTGCTCGAGGGCCGCGACGACCGTCTCCGGCGTTTCGCCGTAGAACCGGCTTGGCGCCGCTTCGCCGATGCCGAACACGCCGTCCTCGTCCGTGAGCGTCACGGTCACGACGCGCCAACTGCTGGCGCCGCCGCGCGCGATGGTGAAGGTATGCTTCGTGTGCAGCGTGCGGGTCTCGTAGGTGAGTTTCATTTGGCGGTAGGTGTAATGCCCAGCCGGCGCGCGATCCACGGACTGCGCAGCGCGTCGGCACCCTGTCCCTGCGCGAGAAAGGCAATGAGCGCGTCGGCCAGCTCCGTGCCGCGCTGAAAGCGGTCGGCCGGATTCTTGGCCAGACATTTCATGGTAATGGCGGCGAGCGTTGGTGGCGTCCGCGAGTTCACGACGTCGGGCGAGGCGGCCGCCTCGTGCACGTGCTTGTAGCCAATCGAGTACGAGTCGGCGCCGTCGAACGGAGGAAACCCGACGAGCATTTCGTAGAGCATCACGCCCACGGCGTAGAGATCGCTGCGACCATCGACCATGCGGCCCATGGCCTGCTCTGGCGACATGTAGTGAGGGGTGCCCATGGCGCGCCCGGTCATCGTGAGGCGGTTGTGAAACCGGGCGGTCGCGATGCCGAAGTCCGTGAGGAGCGCGTTCTCATCGTCATCGAAGAGGACATTGTCCGGCTTCACGTCGCGGTGCACCACGCCGCGGCGGTGCGCATGGTCCAGCGCCATTGCCACCTGCGTGCACACCGACGCGGCAAGCACGGGCGCCACGACGCCGTCACGCACGATGAGGTCGGCGAGCGACCCGCCCCCCATGTACGGCATGACGAGATACACGATCTGATCCAGCTCGCCATAGTCGAGGATCTGGCAGATGAACGGGTGCAGCAGTTGCGCGGCGGACTCGGCTTCACGCCGAAACCGCTCGCGCATTTCGGTGTCCTTCGCGAGGTGCGGGAGCAGCACCTTGATCACCACGGGCCGGCCGAGCTGCGCGTGCTTGGCGGCGTACACATGCGCCATGCCGCCCGTGGCGAGCCGGCGATAGACCCGGTAGCGGCCGCCCGTGCTGCGACGCACGAGATCCAGATCGTCGTCCGGCTTCTCGTGCGGGGCATCGGGCAGCTCGGGCAGTTCGGCGCTGCAGCGCGCGCACGTCGCCGCCGCGTTGCGATTCCAGGTGCCGCAGTCAGGACAGAACATGCAAGACCCGGCTCACAGCCATTTCTGCCAGCGCAGCAGCACGAGCAGCGCGGCTGCCATGGCGACCTGCACGACCAGCATGATCCAGAATCCGTGCGGCGAGCCGGAGAAGGGGATGCGCGCGAAGTTCATCCCCCACATGCCGCTCACCACGACGAAAGGAATGCTGATCGTGGCCACCACCGTGAGCCCCTTCGTGACGAGACCCAGTCGGTTGGACACCTGCGTGAGGTATGCGTCGAGCGTACTCCCGAGCAGTTCGCGGTAGGTGTCGAGGCTGTCGTTGATGCGCAGCATGTGATCGTAGATGTCGCGAAAATAGATCTGTGACTCCGGCGAGAGCAGCGTGCTGGGGCGATTGGTGAGAATGTTGAAGATCTCGCGCTGCGGAGCCAGGTGTCGCCGGAGCGCGAGCACCATCCGCTTCATACTGAAGACATCGCGCAGCACCGCCGAATCGAAGTGGACGAAGACGCGCCGCTCGACGTGATGCGCGAACTCCTCGATCTGGTCGAGCACCGGAAAGTAGGCATCCACGGCGACGTCCATGATGGCGTGCATGAGACGCTCCGCACCGCGGCCAAGCAGTTCCGGCTTCTTCTCGAGCTGGTCGGCCACGGTGGACACGCTGCGCGATGGGCCCGCGTGCACCGTGACAAGGTAGTGCTGCCCCAGATAGAAACACAGGTTGAGCGTCCGCAGGTCGTACGGATCGGGTGTCGCCTCATCGAACGCCACGCCCCGAATGATCATGAACAGATAGTCGCCGTAGTCCTCGAGCTTCACGCGGCTCTGCGGGTTGAGCGTGTCCTCGATGGTGAGCGGGTGAAAGTGGAAGAGCTGATCGAGCAGCCGCTCCTGCTCGGGAACGCTGGAGTCGATATCCACCCAGAGCTCACCACCGTTGGTGCGCAGGACTTCGGCAATTTCCGCGGGAGAGAGATCACAGCGCGCCGCCCCGTCCGCCGCGCGATAGACGCAGCGGAGCGCGGTGTCGGCCGGTCCGGTCACGAGGTCCTCGCGTGTGGCCACTTCACTCCACGGATGAGCTGAAATCCGATGGCCCGTTCGTGCGAGAGTTCCTCGAGCAGCTTCTTCTCGCGCGCGACGGCACCACGGGCGGCGCGCCATCCCGACCAGCGCCAGGCGCGCCCGACGATCTGCGCCTTGTCCTGCCAGCTCAGCCCGGGAACGGCGGCATCGGCTGCGGGCGCCGGGAGGCCGGGCTGCGCGCCGTCGGTCCAGTCCTGCACCTGTAATTCGACGACGCCCGCCTCGCGCAGCAACTGCTTCCACTCCACGAGCAGGCGCGGGCGCAGCCCAAGCCGGTCCACGAGCATGTCGCGTGTGTCAGCGGCGAGCTCCGAGGTCCAGGTTGGCTGGAGGAGGACGATGGTTCCCATGGGTTTGGTCACGCGGGCGAGCTCGCCTACGGCCGCCGCCACATCGCCTGCGGCAGAGAGCGCCGGTTCGCCAATGGCGAGATCAAACACGCTGGTTTCGAATGGCAGATCGTCCAGCGGCGCGCTGGTATAGTGGAGCGGGAGAGGGCCATCGAGTTTGCGTGCATATTCCTCGGCGTGCGCAATACTGTCCGGGTCGGGATCCACGCCGGTCACCGACGCGCCGGTCCGGAGCACGAGCCATTCCGTGGCCGTACCAGCCCCGCATCCGGCGACCATCACGTCGCGCCCCGGCCCGGCCTCGCCCAGGCGGGCGACCTCACGGTAGAGATCCTCTCCCGTAGCGCGCCAGCGCCCAAGCACCGCCATCTGTACGAGCCGCAGTACAGCGGGTACAGGGGAGATCCGAGGGCGAGACATTGGCATGAGGGAAGGAAGGTAAGCAGGAGTCGGCAATCGGGCATTCCCCGCCGCCCCTCCCCCCCGGGTAATGGGCAATCGGGAATGGGTAATCGTGGGAATGGGAAATGATGGAGCGGGGGGAGGCGGCGGTGAAAAAAAGGTGGTGGGGTGCGGGGTGGGGAGGTCTTCCTCCCCGATTCCCCATTCCCGATTGCCGATTCCCAAGGGTGGGGCGGGGCGGCAGGGAATGATTGCCGATTCCCCGGGGAGAGAGGGGCGGTGGAGAGGAGCGCCCTCACAACAGCGCCCGCAAATGCACCACCGCCGCCTCACCCAGGCGATCCGGCGCGTAGCCGCCTTCCAGCACGGATACCACGCGCCCGCCGCACCAGTGCTCGGCCCGCTCGACAATGAA
The DNA here is from genome assembly GCA_036278895.1 of Gemmatimonadaceae bacterium. Classification (GTDB taxonomy): domain Bacteria; phylum Gemmatimonadota; class Gemmatimonadetes; order Gemmatimonadales; family Gemmatimonadaceae; genus JADGGM01. The sequence continues at coordinate 37,587 of DASUKE010000015.1, read as the reverse complement.
ACGGGTGAGCGTCTGCACGTGCTCCATTTCCAGTGTGAAGCCGCCGAGTGGATCGCCGCGCAGCGAGTCGAAGCCGGCGGACAGGAGCACCAGATCCGGCGTAAAGCCCTCGGTGGCATCGTCCACACCGCGCTGCAGCGTCGCGACGTACTCCTCGGCCGGCCGGCCGGGCGGTTCGGGGAGATTCCACACGTTGCCACTGCCGCGGTCGTCCGCGGCGCCGGTGCCGGGATACCAGGGCCACTGGTGCATGGAAACGAAGTGAATGCCGCGATCATCCTCCACCAGCGCCTGCGTCCCGTTGCCATGGTGCACGTCCCAGTCCACGATGAGTACGCGCTCCGCCTCGTGACGCCGGCGTGCATAGTGCGCCGCCAGCGCGACGTTGCCAAAGAGACAGAAGCCCATGGCGTGGTCGCGCACGGCGTGGTGCCCAGGGGGACGCACGGCGCAGAAACTCCGCGTGGCGCGGCCATCGAACGCCATGTCCACGGCGTCGAGCGCGCACCCGGCCGCGGCTCGAGCCGCGGCCCACGATCCGTCACTCACTACCGTGTCCGGATCCAGGTGCCCGCCGCCGACGCGTGCCATGCGCTCCACCTCCTGGATGTATGTCGCGTCATGCACGAGGGCCAGTTCGTCCGGAGTGGCATGACGTCCTTCGACGTGCTCGATCAGACCGAACAGCTCCAGGTGGTTGCGCAGCGCACGCGTGATTGCACGGAGTCGTCCGACGTGTTCGGGGTGTCCCCATCCGGTATCGTGCCGGCCGCAGTCGGCATGTGAAACGAACGCCACGCTCATGCAGCGCCCTCAGCCGGCGTGACGGGGCGCCAGTCCCTGCGCGGGGGCGGGGGTGACACTCACCGAACAGAGAGACATTCCCTGTACCGGGGCGGCGGCGACACTCACCGAACGGGGCGCCGGCGCCGGTACGTCAGCAGAAAGATCGAGCCGTTTTTCGCGCCGGACTGCGAGAGCATCTGTTGCTCATCGAGTACCTCGAAGCCGCCCAGCTTGAGCACGTAGTCACGCTGATCGGCGCGCGGCATGAGCGCCGCGAGCGCGGCGACCTTTACCGCCAGCACGCTCTCGGTGGGCTGTGCCTGGATGCGAACCGTATCCCAGATCTCGGGCACCTCGACGCGCAGTGTGAATGGCGTTCCGCCCGGTGCGCCGACGTGAATGGTCTCCTGGCGCGCGCGCACCGTGGCCACGAACGGGAGCGTCATTCGACGATGTCCTCCACCATGGGCGCCGGCTCCAGCGTCGTGAAAAATCGCGAAATCTGGGCGTCGTACAGGTAGGTGGACGCGCGCACGCGGGTGCCGCCGTCAACCGGCGTGACGCCAACGACGATTTCCTCGCCACCCTGTCCGCGGAACGTCACATGGGAGGGCCCTTCTTTCTCGAGAAAGGCGCCGTAGAGCGGATTCCGCCGCGCGAAGAACGTTCGCGCCCGCGCGAGCACGTCGGCGGGTGAATGTCTGGTCGTGATCTCCTGAATCATCGAGTTTCGCCTGGCTCATGAAGGTCATGGGTCCATCAGCGACGCGAGCCGCCGACTCACGGCGCCTGCGTCGTGATGAGTCGCATCAGATCCGGATGATACTCCAGCGGCAGTTCCACGGCGAAGGAAGCCCCCTGTCCGGGCCCCGAGCGCAGCTCGATGTCGCCGCCGAGCAACCGGGCGAGCTGCCGGGAGAGCGCCAGCCCGAGTCCCGAACCGCCATGCGCGCGACGCCTGGAGCCGTCCACCTGGCGGAACTCCTCGAAGACGACCGCCTGCGCCTCCTCGGGGATGCCAATGCCCGTGTCCTGCAGGGTGAAGCGAACGAGTGCGTCGTGCGTCTCCACCGTCGCGCGCACCTCACCCTGGGACGTGAACTTGTAGGCGTTGCTGAACAGACTGCCGAGAATCTTCACTACCTTGCGCCGATCGCTTCGCATGGCCGGCATCGTGCCCTCGGGTATTTCGAGGCGCAGGGTGACGGCAGGCGGCGGCCCATGCGCGCCGCCCGCGGCCTCGCGAAGGGCGTCGCGCGGGTCGAACGACTCCACCGTCACCTGCAGCTCACCACGCTTCAGCGTCGTCAACTCGAGGAGATCCTCGATGAGAATCAGCAGGCGCTCGCTCGAGGTCGTCACCTGGCTGAGCGTCTGCTTCTGCTCCGGCGTGAGCGGGCCGGACATCCCCTCCTGCAGCAGATAGGTGTAGCCGAGCACCGCGGTGAGCGGTGTGCGCAACTCGTGACTCATGTTGGCGAGAAACTCATCCTTGAGGCGGCGCGCCTCGTCCGCCGCCTGGAACTGTCGCTCCAGTTCCGCATTGGACTCCACCAGCGCGGCATTGGCCCGGCGGAGATCGTCGATGAGCCGCGCCTTTTCCGCCGTCGCCGCGATCTGATCGGCGACAATGCGCAGCAGCCCGCTTTCCTGCGCCAGATTGCCAACCGCTTCGGCGAAGTAGAAGGTGACGGTCCCCAGCACGCGATCGTTCGCCTGCAGCGGTATCGCGACAAGCGCGCGGAAGCCGAGCTCCATGGCGACTTCCTGCCAGTCGCCAAGCGCCGCATCGGCAAACACGTCAGCCACATGAATGAGCCGCCGCTCGCTCGCGGCCTGGCCGCTGGGACCGTTGCCGAGGCGCACACGCATCTGACCAAGGAAGGGTCGGTAGCGCTCGGGCCAGTTGTACGCGGCCGCCAGACGCAGCGTGTCGTCGTTCTGCTCGATGAGGTAGATGGACGCGAACGTCGCGCCCACCAGCGGACTCACGCGATCCAGCGCGAACTGGAACACTTCTTCAGGGCGATCCGCGGTGAGAAATGCGTGCACCACTTCACGGACGGCCACCAGCTCGCGAATGCCGACATCGTCGCGATGTGCCTGGTGCGTGGATTCCTTGCCGCCAGCGTCCGATGACGGGGGGAACGTGAGCCGCTTGCCGCGCGGCGGTCCCGATCGCCGGCGGGTCACGACGCGGCCGGCGGCGCGTTACGCTGCCCCTCGGTGAGGCGGCCCAGCAGCGCGGGCAACTGGGTCACGAACGCCGAACGGGCGAGCACGACGCCGGCGCCCGCGGCGCGCCCCGCTCGAATCGCAGCGAGATTGGTATGCCCAGCGAAGGCGATGAGGCGGGTATCCGCTCCACCGGCGGCATTCCGGATGCGCGTGATGCTCTCAACGGGATCCATCGTGTCGATCTCCAGATCCACAATGGCCATGACGGGTGCACCAGCGGCGAGATGTCGTTCGAGCTGCGTCACGGATTTCGCGACGCGGAGCGGCACCCCCAGGCGGCGCGCCACGTCGTCGATGCGCGACCGGAAGAGCAGGTCGCTGATGACCACGAGCACGGCACTGGGCACAAGACCGGACACGCTGCCGTCGCTGTTCACGACCTGGGCCTCCGCGGCCGCATCTCGATGCGCGACACGAGACCGTTCCCGGCGTCACACAGGACGAAGTGCACCGCCTCCGCCACCTCCTCGGCGGTGATCATCCAGCTCGTATCCCGACCAGGGGGCCTGAAGTCCGTGTCCACCGATCCCGGCATGATGAGTGAGACGCGCACGCCCGCGTCGCGCACTTCCAACATAAGGGATTCACTGAAACCCACCACCGCATGCTTGGTGGCGGCGTAGCATGCGCCCCCGGGGTAGGCACCGCGCCCGGTGAGCGAGCCGATGTTCACGATGTGACCGCTGCCGCGCGCCAGCATGCCGGGCAGCAGCACGCGCGTCACGTAGAACAGTGCACTGAGGTTCACGTCCACCATCGCGCGCCATTCGTCCAGCGTCTGCTCCACGAGCGGGCGCATGATGCCAATGCCGGCATTGTTCACGAGGACATCCGCCTGAATCCCGGCAAGCGCACGGGTGACGGCGTCGGCATCGGTGATGTCGAGCTGCACGGTGCGACATGCTCCCCCGGCGTGGCCGATCTCCTGCGCCAGCGTTCCCAGTTCCGCCGCCGTACGTGCAACGGCGACGATCTCGTACTCCCGCGCGAGGCGTTTCGCCGTGGCGCGCCCAATGCCGCGCGACGCGCCAGTGACGACGGCAGTGCCCGTCCCCGTCATGACGCCTCCATGAGCGCTTCCGTTGCCCGCACGAGCGGGTCGAACGAGAGGGCCCTGCCCGCGGCGCGTTGCGCCAACTCGTGAGCGAGTTCGCGCTGGCCTTCGCCAAGCAACGAGTCCATGATCCATGGACCGGCGTGCGGGTTGCGCCACCAGTCCTCGTTGAATCGCTCGCGCAGCGTTTCCGCGAGCAGCGCCTGGAGCTGCCAGGCCCTGAGGTAGCGCGCCGCGTAGAAGCGCGGATCCACGTCCACGAACGCGTCAGCGGGATCATAGCGAAAGCCGGTGGCGCCGGTGAGAGTCTGCACGTAGAGATCCGGCAGGCTCTCCCATGGCACTTCGCCACCGTAGAGTGCGAATTCGTAGATCAGCTTGGCGCAGTAGCGCCGCAGGAACTGCAGCTCCTCGAACCCCACGGCGCGCAGGAAGGAGCCGAGCCGCAGGCGTCCCAACTCGGTGGAGCGCATCAACCACCCCGCATCGTGCATGAGGTGGTCAAAGAGCATCGCGTACGATTCGGTCACCGAGTTGTCGCCCAGCCAGCGGTACTCGAATGGCGCGGCCGGACGCGTGTACCCGAAGTGCAGCGCGTGGCCCAGTTCGTGGAGGAAGGTGCGGTAGTCCTGCTGGCCGCCATGCGGGCGCAGCACCAGATAGACTTCCTGCGGCACGCGCACGGGCGAACAGAACGCGCGCGAGCGTTTGCCTTCGCGATCCGCCGTATCGAAGATGATACGCCCACCGCCGCGCGCATCCACGCCCATTGCCCCTACCTGCCGCGTCACGACCGCTTCCATGGCGGCGCCGGGAAAGAACGCGTCGAACTGCGGCGCGCGCAGCAGCGCCAGGGCGTCCGCGCGCGTCGCGTCGCGCGGATCGATCCCCAGGCGCTCGCGCACGGTGGAGGCGAACACTTCATCCCACATGGACTGGGTATCGCGCAGGAAGCTCTCGCACTGCGCGACGAGCGGCGCCAGCTCCACGCCGCTCACCAGCGTGAACGTGCCGTTGTAGGTGGGCGCGATGTCCAATCCCTCGACGAGATCGCGCTCGCGCTGCAGGTGCTCGCGCCGCATCGGCGCCAGCTCCGCGCGCACCAGCGTGGCGCGGCCCTGCTCCAGCAGCAGCCGCTCGGCCCGGTCGGTCGCGTTGGCAATGTCGATCGCGAGGCGCTGGTACGATACCTGGCGTCCATGACTCAGCGTGGCGATCGCGCCAGCTTCCCAGGCGATCTCGCGCTCCTCCATGGGCGCGAGTGCGCGCGACACGCGCGACTCCGCCTGCCACTCGAGCATGAGCCGCGCCGAGCGCGCGGACTCGCTCCCGGGCGCCGCATCGCGAAAGGCATCCAGCACGGCGTGAAAGGCATCGTCGGACAACAGGCCGGCGTGACGCGCGTAGATGGGCTGCAGCTCCGCCTCCGCCTTGAGCCCCGCATGGGCCTGGTAATACTCGCGCGACAGCTCTTCCATGAAGGTTTCGCCGCCGCGCCGCAAGCCGTCCAGCGTGGGCGCGGTCATGCCGCGAGCCGCTCCAGCAGCACGTCGCGCAACCGATCCGCCGCCACGCGGTCCTGCCGCAACGTGTCGCGATCGCGCACCGTGACCGTACCGTCGGTGGTGGATTGTCCGTCGACCGTCACGCAGAATGGTGTGCCGATTTCGTCCTGGCGGCGGTAGCGCCGCCCGATCGCGCCCGACTCGTCATAGAACACCGGAAGGCGCGTGCGGAGATCCGCCGCGATGCGCGTCGCCATCTCGGGCATGCCATCCTTTTTCACCAGCGGAAACACACCGGCCTTGATGGGCGCGAGCGCCGCGTGCAGCCCGAGCACGGTGCGTCCCTCGTTCTCTCCCGGCACCTGCTCCTCGCGATAGCCGTTGACCAGCACGGCGAGTGTGGTGCGGTCCGCGCCCACTGACGTCTCGACGACATTCGGGATGTAGCGCCGGTTGTTCGGCTGGTCGAAGTACTCGAGCTTCTTGCCCGAGTACTCCTGGTGACGCGAGAGATCGTAGTTGCCGCGGTTGTGCACTCCCTCGATTTCCTGGAATCCCAGTGTGCCGCCGAAATCGAACTGGATGTCGAACGCCGCGCTGGCATAGTGTGCCAGCTCTTCCTTCGTATGCTGGTGAAACTGCAGTCGCGCCGGCTCGAGGCCGAGTGACTGATGCCAGCACATCCGCTGCTCCTTCCAGTACTCGAACCACGTCGTCTCCGTCCCCGGTGCCACGAAGAACTGCATTTCCATCTGCTCGAACTCGCGCGTGCGGAAGATGAAGTTCCCGGGCGTGATCTCGTTCCGGAACGCCTTGCCGATCTGGGCAATGCCAAAGGGAACTTTCTGCCGCGTCGCCTGCTGCACGTTCAGGAAATTCACGTAGATCCCCTGCGCGGTCTCCGGGCGGAGGTAGACGACGGCCGCACTGTCCTCGACCGGCCCCATGAACGTCTTGAACATGAGGTTGAACTGGCGGGCCGAGCCCAGCGTGCCCTTCATGCCGCACACCGGACACTGCACATCCGGCGTGCCCGGCACTCCCTTGATGGCGGGATCATCCGCGCGAAAGCGCCGCTTGCAGTTGCGACAATCCACCAGCGGATCCACGAAGCCGCTCACGTGGCCGCTCGCTTCCCACACGCGAGGATGCATGAGAATCGCCGCATCCAGTCCCTCGATGTCATCGCGCGCGCGCACCATCGCGTTCCACCAGCGGTCCTTGAGATTCTTCTTGAGTTCCACGCCGAGCGGACCGTAGTCCCACACCGATCCCGCGCCCCCGTAGATCTCGGACGACTGGAAGATGAAGCCGCGCCGCTTGCACAGCGAGACGAGGCGTTCCATGACATCGGGATGGGGAGTGCCTGGCATTGTGGTGTCGTGAAGGAATGAGGAGCGCGGAATCAGGACTCCGTGCTCAGTGACTGGCGGCACCGGCGGCGGCCGTGTCCTCGTGCGCCGACCGATGCGCGGTGAGCGAGCGCGCGATGAGGTCGCCGTGAAAGCGCCCGTTCTCGATGAACGTCTTGTTCGCGTCGTTGCCACTGGCGATCACCCCTGCGATGAACACGCCCGGCACGACGGTCTGCATCGTCGCGGAATCGTGCGCGGGAATGCCCGTGGCGGCGTCGCGCGGCACACCGAGCTGGTCGAGCAGCTCCACGTTCGGCTGATAGCCGAGCATGAGATAGACCTGCTGCGCCGGCAGGTGATCGGTGCCGTTCTTCGTCGTCAGGATGACTTCGGACGGCGTGATCTCCCGCACGCGCGATTCGAATCGCGCGCCGATGCTGCCTTCCTTGATGCGGTTCGTGATGTCCGGTACGATCCACGGCTTGATGTTGTGATCGAGCGTGGGCAGGAAGTGCACGATGGTCACCCGGGCGCCCGCGCGATGCAGGTCGAGTGCAGCCTCCACCGCGGAATTTCCGCCTCCCACCACGACGACGTCCTGGCGGTAGCCCACATGTCCCTCGGTGAAGAGATGCGACACGTGCGGCAGATCCTCGCCGGGCACGTGAAGCCGGTTGGGATGGCCGAAGTAGCCCGTGGCCACGACCAGCGCGCCGGCGTCCGTCACGCGCACATCACCCTGTCGCGTGCGCGAGCGCAGCGTGATTCGGTCTCCGGTGCGCTCCGCGGCCTCAACCGTCTCGTACTGCCGGATCGTGAGGTCGAACTCGGATGCGACGCCGCGATAGTAGGCAAGCGCGTCGCGACGCGTGGGCTTCTCCGTGGCCACGATGAACGGCACGCCGCCGATCGCGAGCTTCTCCGGCGTGGAGAAGAACGTGATGTACGTCGGATAGCCGACGATGCCGCTCACCACGCAGCCGCGGTCGAAGATCACGGCCTTGAGACCCGCGCGCTTCATGGCGACGCCGGCCGCGAGCCCACAGGGTCCAGCGCCGACGATCGCGACGTCCCAGGCCGGAGGGACTGGTCGCATGGTCATGACAACCCGATGATCTGATCGCGCCGCGTACCCACACTGACATAAGCAATCGGCGTCCCCGCCAGTTCCTCGATCCGGTCCAGGTAGCGCCGCGCCTGCGCGGGCAACGCATCCAGCTTGCGCACGCCCGCCGTGCTTTGTTTCCACCCGTCGAACCATTCGTAGCGCGGAACGACGCCTTCGAGCGCGACGAGATCGCCGGGAAATTCCTCGAATAGATCGCCGTCCCGTTCATAGCCGGTACAGATGGCCAGGCGGTCGAGCGTATCCAGCACATCCAGCTTCGTCACGGCCAGTCCGGACAGCCCGTTGACGCGCGCCGCGTAGCGCACGACCACCGCATCGAACCAGCCGCACCGCCGCGGCCGGCCCGTCGTCGCACCGAACTCCTTGCCGAGCGTCTGCACCATGCTCGCCAGTGGTTCGACGAGCTCCGTGGGCAATGGGCCATTCCCGACGCGCGTGGTGTACGCCTTCACGACACCGAGCACCGCGTGGATGGCGGTGGGCGCAATGCCCGCGCCGGTCGCCGCGCCACCCGATGTGGTGCTGCTCGAGGTGACGTACGGGTACGTACCGTGGTCCACGTCGAGCAGCGAGCCCTGCGCACCCTCCAACAGCACCGCCGCGCCCGCCACACAGGCCCGGTGCACCGACAGTCCCACGTCTTCCGCCAGCGGCAGCAGCCGCGGCGCAAGACGTTCCAGCAGCGCGACCACAGCGTCCACATCGGCGCGCTTCTCCGAACCGAAGGCCGCGAGCTGCGCGTCGCCATGCCTCGCGGCAGCGCTCACGAGGTCGTGCAGCCGCTCCGGGTGACGCAGGTCCAGCACGCGCACGCCGCGCCGCGCCACCTTGTCCTCGTACGCCGGCCCGATGCCGCGTCCTGTCGTCCCAATGGCCTTGCTCGCGGCGCTCTCGCAATCCAGCAGCTTGTGATAGGGGAGCACGAGATGCGCCCGGTCGCTCACGTACAAGCGCCCCTCCACGTCCACGCCGTCCCGCACGAGCTCGTCAATCTCCGTGAAGAGCGTGTCCGGATCCAGCACGACACCGTTCCCGATGGCACAACGCACGCCCGGGTGCAGGATGCCGCTCGGGATCTGATGGAGCACGAACTGTCGCCCGCCGATCTGCACCGTATGACCGGCGTTCGCGCCCCCCTGGTAGCGCACCACCCAGTCAGCGCGCTCGGCGAGCACGTCCACGAGCTTGCCCTTCCCCTCATCGCCCCATTGTGCGCCAACGATGACGACCGTACGGATGTTGCGATCGAACATGAACGCTCCCAAAGCCGCAGGGCGTGACGGACGGTGCGCATCGCCCACCGCGAAGATGCGGCGCCGCGCACGGATCGTCACACGCTGCCCTCAAGAAAATGCCGCGCTCGAGCGCGGCGAGGATGGATCACCGTGAAAGATCAGGGCGGTAGCCGGTGCAGTCAACACGGGGACCGGGGTCAGACCCCGCGTACCCCGCCCGCGCCGCCCACGAACACCGCAAACACGACCCAGACAATCACCGCGCACCCCACGCCGGCCTTGGTCGCCACGGCCGCCATGCGGCCCAGGAGCGCGCCGGTGGCAACACGCGTGGCGGCGTGCACCTCGCGACGCAGCGTCATTTCCGCGAGCCAGGCGCCCACGAATGCACCGGCGAACGCGCCAATGAGCGAGCCGATCACGGGTACCGGTACACCGATGATCGCCCCGACAATCGAGCCCAGAATGGCGCCCCACCCCGAGCGCCGCGATCCGCCATAGCGCTTCACGAACCGGCCGGTGAGCAGAAACTCCAGCACTTCCCCCAGGAACGCCAGCGCCGCGACCACGATGATCGTGCCCGTGCCGATCCCGCCGGACGGCAGTGCATACGAGTACAGGGTCACCGCGCCCAGCATCACCCACAGTCCCGGCAGGCCGAACGGCACCATGAGCAGTCCCACGATCAGCGCCACCACCAGCACGACTTGCTCCATTCAGGTCATCTCCTCGTCGATCACTTGAATCACCAGACGCGCGACGTCCGCGATGCCGCTGCCCGTGAGGTGCGCGAGATCGTCACGCGGCGTGTGGATGCGGGCAACGGTGCGCCATGTCCCCCGGCTCACCGTCAGCACGTCCCACCCGGCATCAGCAAGCGCCACGCCATCCACCAGTACGCCACTGGGCACCCGCACGTTTTGCGTGGGCACGCCCGTCGACGCGCTTGCTCCCGCGAACGCGGCAAGCAATCGCACCGGCGCGCGCCGCCGGTACGACAACCGCACCCCGCCCGTGTCGTCAATGCCGTCAAAGTTGATGGCGACACCCGCCGCGCGGCCGCGCACCCACGCGCGCGCGCCAACCAGCCCCAGCTCTTCGGCGCTGGTGAGCAGCACGCCGACGCCGAGTTCACGCGGCAACTGCTCGACGACGGTGAGCAGGGCCGCGACACCCGACGCGTTGTCCACTGCGCCGGCGGAATGGTCGCCCACCAGGCTCGCCGCCAACGGCATGGCACCGAGCGCACCGGCGATCGCGATCACGACCCAGCCGGCGGCAACGCTCGCATCTCCGCCCTGCACGAGGCTCCACGCCACGCCCACGAGCCACGCCACGATGCACGTCGTGACGCCGAGTGCGCGAACGACAATGGGTATCGGCTGACTCTTGGAATCGAGATGCGCCACGAGCCAGACGCGCGGTTCGCCGCGCACCGCGACGAGATTCGTGCCTTGCGCCCGCCGCCATGGACACGCGAGTACGCCTCGTGTGGCCAGCCACCAGGCGCCGGTCGCGATCAACACGCCGCCGGCCAGCAGAATGGCCAGCGCGATCCAGGCATGCGCCCGGTACCCCACATGTCCGGCCGCGAGAAACATCACCAGCGCGACGAGGCCCGCCAGCGGGGTGCCGAGCTGTCCCGGCAGCGCCGAGTAGTCGAACGGCTCCGGCGTCGCCGAGAAATCCAGCGCGGTGAGCGTGCGCGCGCAGTACGCGCGTGCATCCGCCTCCGCGCTCGAGCCGGTGGCGCGCGAACGCCGCGCCAGACGCTCGAGGTGCCGCGCGTGCACGGTTAGTATCCGGCCGCCTTGTCCACGACGTTGCGCATGGGCTCTCCCGCGATGTAGCGGCGCCAGTTGTCGAGGAAGAGATCCAGCTCGCGCGCCCAGAAGCCGCGCGACACGCCCGATACGTGCGGTGTGATGAGTACCGATGGCAGATCCCACAGCGGGCTGTCCGAGGGGAGCGGCTCCTCATCGAAGACATCGAGCTGCGCGCCACGCAAGCGGCCCGACGCGACACGCTGCGCCAGCGCGGCTTCGTCGAGCAGCGAGCCGCGCGCAACGTTCACGACGATCGCATGCGCGGGCAGCCGGTCGAGCTGGGTGCCGCCAACCATGCCCTGTGTCTCCTTCGTCGCCGGCGCCGCCAGCACCAGAATGTCCGTTTCGCCCAGCAGCGACTCCCACTCGCCGTCCCCCACCACGCGACTGAACCCGGTTGGCAGACCGCGCTCCGGATGACGCCGCACTCCGGTACACGACGCGCCCAGCAGCGCCAGTCGCCGCGCAATGGCGCTCCCCAGGCCGCCGGCGCCAATGACCAGCACGCGACACTCGCCCATTTCGCGCATGGGCGAGTCGGCCGCGGTGAATGCCTCGCGATTCCAGCGCCTGGCGTGCTGGCTGGCTTGCGCGATGTCGAAGCCGCGCATCAGAAACAGCACGCCGCCCACCACGTGCTCGGCGATCGGCACCGCGTGTACGCCCGCCGAGTTGGTGAGAATCACGGGGCTCCCCCGCATCTCGGGAAAGAGAACGCTCCCCACGCCCGCCGCCGCCGAGTGCACCCAGCGCAGGGCGTGCGCGTCGAGCCAGAGGGCATGCGAAATGCCGAAGCCGAAATAGGCTTCAGCGTTCGCAATGGCGTCGCGGACTTCTGCGCTCGGCGCGGTGCCACCGTCGCCGTCGGACACCGTCGGCGTGTTCACGATGTGCGCGTCCCACCCGGACGGCGTCGCGGCCCGGAGCCGTTCCACGGCGGAGTCGGGAAGGCTCCAGATCGGCGCACGGGCGCGCAGATCGACCACCAGTGTGCGGCTCATGGCATCAGTCGAGTTGAATGCTCACCACGTCGCCGCGGCGATGCAGCATGTCCACGAGCGCGTCGAACTGCTTGTTGGCGCCCACGAGGCGCAACTCGAAGGTGCGATCCTCGGGGTGATCGAACGTCGTGTGCTTGAGAATGTGCACGCCCGCGCTGCGAAACAGTTCCTCGAATTCCTGGTAGTCGGAGCCGGGCGCGACGCGCAGCGTCGCGCTCACCGTGCGGCGCTTCGCGAGCAGGAGCCGCTCCGCCGGCTTGAGGCCCACGAGGACCAGCGTGATGAGCACCGTCGTGCCCACGGCCTCGATGTATTCGCCCGCGCCGACCGCCGCACCGATGGCCGCCACCACCCAGATCGTCGCGGCCGTCGTGAGGCCGACCACCGCACCCCGTGAGTGCAGGATGGCGCCCGCGCCGAGGAAGCCGATGCCGGAGACGATCTGCGCCGCGATGCGCGTGGTGTCGCCGTACGGCTGTCCGGTATTCGAGTAGCCGATCTCGGCCACCGTGATGGACAGGTGCATGAACAGCGCGGCGCCCACGCAAATGAGAATGTTCGTGCGCAATCCGGCCGGCTTGGCCGAGATCTCCCGCTCCAGCCCCACGACACCGCCCAGAATGCACGCCAGCACCAGCTTGACGAGCAAGTCGAGCTTGAGCGCGGAAACGACGCCGTCGGCGGCGGGGACGGCCGCCAGCAGCGACCAGACGGGATGCGGGGCCGCGAAACTCATCGCAGTCCCATACGTTCTCGCACCTCGGTCATGGTATCGCGCGCACGCGCGCGACAGCGTTCGGCGCCGGCGCACAGGATGTCCGTGATGCGCTCGGGATGCGCCGTCAGCTCGGTCGCGCGCTCCCGGATGGGCGCCAACTCGCGCATCATGCCGTCGAGCAGCGCCCGCTTGCAGTCAATGCACCCCCACCCCGCCGTGCGGCACATCGTCGCGACGTGGTCCACCATGGCCGGTTCGCTGAACGCCTGATGCAGGTGGTAAATGTTGCACACCTCGGGCGTGCCCGGGTCGGTGCGCCGCACGCGTGCCGGGTCCGTCATGGCTGGCCGCAGTTTGGCCCAGATCTCGTCGGGCGACTCGAGGAGGCCAATGGTGTTGCCCATGGACTTGGACATCTTGGACTGGCCGTCGAGGCCCATCACCCGCCGCGTCGCCGTGAGCATGGGCTTGGGCTCGGGGAAGAGGTCCACCCCGAACTTCGCGTTCCACCGGCGCGCCAGCTCACGTGACAGCTCGAGATGCTGCACCTGGTCCTCGCCGACCGGCACGTACTCCGCACGATAGAGCAGAATGTCCGCCGCCTGCAGCACGGGATAGTTGAGCAGACCGGCGAGCACGCTCTCCTGGCGCGACGCCTTGTCCTTGAACTGCGTCTGCCGCTCCAGTTCGCCCAGCGGCGTGACCGTGTTCAGGATCCACTGCAGCTCCGTGTGTTCCGGAACCATGGACTGGACGAACAGCGTACATTTCTCCGGGTCCAGGCCGGCCGCGAGCAGCGACACCGCCATCTCACGCGTGCGCCGGCGCAGGTCGTCCGGCTCATACGCGCCCGTGATGGCGTGGTAGTCCACAATGCAGAAGATGCACTCATGCGAATCCTGCAGTTGAACCCAGTTCCTGACGGCGCCGAGATAGTTGCCGATGTGCAGTTCGCCGGACGGTTGGATTCCACTGAAGATTCTGGACATTCACCCAAGTTATGACGGCCTCCGGGACGGTGCAAGCAGAACACATCGTTGAGCGCACGGCCACGTTGCTCCCCGAGATGATCGCCGCCGCGGACGCCGCCGCGCGCTTCATCGGCGAGCGCTCCGGTGCGCTGACCACGCTCGAGTGGCGCACCAAGGCGCACTCGGACTTCGTGAGCGATGTGGACCTCGGCGCCGAACGCATCATTCGCGACATGCTCGCGGCGCAGGCACCGGGCGCGATGTTCATGGGCGAGGAACTCTCGCCCGACGCACCGCTCGACGCGCGGATACTGTTCGTGGTGGATCCGCTGGATGGCACCACGAACTTTCTGCACGGCTATCCTGAATACGCGGTGTCCATTGCGCTCATGCTCGCGGGTACGCCGGCTGCCGCGGTCGTGCGCAACGTCGTGACCGGCGAATGCTTCACCGCGACGGCCGGCGGCGGCGCGCACCGGGACGGCGCACCCATTCGGGTGTCGGGGATCACCGACCCCGCGCTCGCGCTCATCGGCACGGGGTTTCCTTTCCGCACGGTGGACCAGATCCCGGAATATCTGCCGCAATTCGCGGCCGTGGCGCGCGCGACGGCCGGTGTGCGGCGCGCGGGCTCGGCCGCGCTCGACCTGTGCGACGTGGCGTGCGGGCGGTTCGACGCATTCTGGGAACTCTCGCTCGCGCCGTGGGATTTCGCGGCCGGCGTGCTGATCGTGCAGGAAGCCGGCGGCCTCGTCACGACCGTGGATGGCGCGCCTCCGCCGCTCGCCTCGTCGTCCATCCTCGCGGGCAACCCGGACATGTACGCGTGGTTGCGGCGCATCGTGGCAGCCGGCGCGCAGGCTCGTCCCTTCACTCCTGATTCCTGAATCTCATGTCCCTCGTGTCCTGCGTTCCAAATTTCAGCGAAGGCCGCCGGCCGGAAGTCATTGACGAAATTCGCGCGGCGATCGCGGCCGTGCCGGGAGTCGTCGTCCTCGATGTCTCCTCCGACGCGGCGCACAATCGCTCGGTCATCACCTTCGTGGCGCCTCTGGCGCAGGCGGTTGATGCCGCGTTCGCCGGCATTCGCGTGGCGCGCGACCGCATTGATCTCACCGTGCACCGCGGTGAGCACCCGCGCATGGGCGCCACGGATGTCGTCCCGTTCGTGCCGCTGGAAGGAACGACCATGGAGGAGTGTATCGCACTCGCGCGCGAGCTTGGAGCGCGCGTCGGCACCGCGCTGGAGATTCCGGTGTACCTGTACGAGCGCGCCGCCACGCGACCCGAGCGGGAGAATCTGGCGGAGGTGCGCCGGGGCGAGTTCGAAGGCATCCGCGACACGATCGCCACCGATCCCGCTCGTGCGCCGGACTTCGGCCCACTGCGCGTGCATCCCACAGCGGGCGCCGTCGCGATCGGCGCGCGCCCTTTCCTGGTGGCGTACAACGTCTACCTCGGCGACGCCCACAACATGCCCGTCGCGAAAGCTGTCGCGAAAGCCGTGCGTGGCTCCTCCGGCGGCCTTCGCTACGTGAAGGCGCTGGGCCTCGAGGTGAATGGACAGGCGCAGGTGTCCATGAATCTCGTGGACACCGAGCGAACGCCCGTGCATCGCGCGTACGACATGGTTCGTCGCGAAGCGGCGTCGGCCGGCGTGACCACGACATGGAGCGAAATCGTGGGGCTCATCCCGGAGCGTGCGCTGTTCGACGCCGCCGCCCGCTACCTGCAACTCGCTCGCTTCTCGCCGGACCAGGTGTTCGAGCGCACGCTGCGCGCGGCCATGCCGCGTGAGCAATCGGTCTCGGCGTTCGTCGCGTCGCTGGCGTCGTCGTCGCCCACGCCAGGCGGCGGGAGCGCCGCCGCGCAGGCGGGCGCGCTGGCTGCCGCCCTCGCGCAAATGGTCGCCGGTCTCACCATTGGGAAGAAGCAGTACGCCGGCGTGCGCGACGAGATGGAGATTGTGGTGCAACGTGCCGCACAGCTCGTGCAGCGGCTCAGCCAGCTCGTGGAGCTGGACGCCGAGTCGTACGCAGCGGTATCCGCGGCGTACAAGCTGCCCAGGGGCACGCCGGATCAGGTCACGCAGCGCGAGGCCGCGATCACGGCTGCGCTCATTGGCGCGAGTGAAGTGCCGCTCGAAACGGCGCGCGCCTGCGCGGACGTCGCGGCGCTCAGCGAAGTCGTCGCTACGAAGGGGAACCGCAACGCCGTGTCCGATGCGGGCGTGTCCGCGCTGCTCGCGGAAGCCGCCTGCCGCGGTGCGGTGTACAACGTGCGCATCAACGTGGCATCGCTCCCCGACAAGGACGCCGGGCGCGCGCTGGCGCAGGCCGCGAGCGAGTTTCTACGCGAGACGAGCGCCCACACGGCCGTCGTGACGGCGGAAGTGGAGAAGCAGCTCTGAGGAGGCAGTCACTATTCGTGCGCTGACGCAGCTCCCACTCTCTCGCGCACCATTTCGATGTCCCGGACCGGCCGGATCTCCACGCAGCCTGTGCTCACCCAGGGAAAATGCGCGGCGATCCGCACGGCCTCGTCCATATCCTCGGCTTCAATGAGGTTGAAGCCGCCCAGCACTTCCTTGGTCTCGGCAAATGGACCGTCAGTTGCCGTGAGCCGGCCACCTCGCACGCGCACGGACTTCGCAGTCGGCGCATCCTCGAGCATCTGCGACTCGAGAAGCTTTCCCTTCTCTCTGAGTCCATCCGCGTGCGCGAGGCAGTCGCGCATGGACGCATCGAATTGCCCCTCGGGCAGCGCGTCGAGCCGCTGCTGCTCGTTGTAGATGAGAAGCATGAATTTCATGATGACCTCACGCGATTCGTTTCACCCAAGGGTAGCCCCTAGGGCTGCCCCGCTACACTGATCACCACCACTGCACCCGTCAGGCCCGGTGCACTCGCCTCCAGTCGGATTTCACCCGCCTCGCGCGCCGACTGCACTATTGCGCAACACAGCCCGTTGAACGCGCTCCGCGTGTCGGCGTGATCCGCCTCGTGGCTCGATGGATCGCCGTTGCCAACGCCGATCAGCCTGCCCGCGCCCGACGTCCGGAAGGTAATTCGATCGCTCGCCGTGGGCACAATGTGCCCGGACGCATCCGTTACGCGAACCTCCACCACCGACACGTCGCGCCCATCAGTCGCGATGCGGGAGCGATCGGGCACGAGCTGGATCGCCGCCGGCGCGCCCGTTGTCTCGCGCTTCGCCGTGAGGACGAGCCGATCGCCCGTGTAGCCGCGCGCCTCGAGCGTGCCCGCTGCGTACGGCACCTTCCACGCCACGTGACCGCCGCGCGTCACACGCTGGGCACCCGGATTCACGGGCTTGCCGTTGAGCAGGAGTTCCACACGATCGAGATTCGTGTGACACCACACGTCCATCGTGTCACCCTCGCGCCCGGCCCAGTTCCAGTGCGGGAACACGTGCAGCACCGGCTTCGATCCCCACCACGCCTGGTAATAGAAATAGTTGTCCTTCGGGAAGCCGCACGTATCCATGATGCCGAAGTGGGAGCTGATGCACGGCCACTTGTACGGCGTCGGTTCGCCGCGATAGTCGAATCCCGTCCAGACGAATCCGCCGGACACCCACGGCCGCGCGATGTACGCCGTCCACCACGCCTCCGCCGTACTCGCCCACGGCGGCGCGTTCACATCGTAGGCCGAGACGTATCCGCGCGTCGCGTCGTTGGTGTAGATGCCGCGCGTGGACACGGTGCTCCCGACTTCAGTGCCAACCGATGGCTGACGGGGAAATGCCGTGTGAAAGTCATCCATGGGCGCACCGATGTGATAGTTGAAGCCCTGCACATCGACGACGCCCGAAATGCCCTTGCCCCAACTGCCGTCCATGGCCGCCGTTACGGATCGCGACGGATCCAGCCGCCTGACGGCGCGCTTCATCACGGCAGCCATCGCGGCGCCGCGCGCATTCCCCTGCTCGTTCTGCTCCTCGTTCGCAATGGACCACGCAATGACACTCGGGTGATTCCGGTCCCGGCGCACGAGCCGCTCCACCTGGCTCAGCGCCTCGTCGTCGGAACCGAACATGCGCGTCTCATCCAGCACCATCATGCCGAACCGGTCGCATGCGTCGAGCAGTTCAGGCGTCGGCGGATTGTGCGACGTGCGATACGCGTTCGCGCCCATCGCCTTGAGCCGTTCGATCCGATAGCTCTGCAACCGGTCGGGAAGCGCCGAGCCCACGCCAGCGTGATCCTGATGGTTGCAGGTCCCCTTGATCTCCACATGCTTGCCGTTGAGCAACAGCCCGTGATCGGCATCGAAGCGCACGGTACGCACACCAAACACGGTTTCCGTCCGATCCACCTCAGTACCATCCACCACCACGCGCGTGACGAGCGTATAGCAGTGTGGTGATTCCGGCGACCAGAGCCTGGGCGACGTGATCCGCAACTGATACGCCATGTCTGCGCTCCGGCCCGCGCCCACCGGGGTCTCCGCCGACCTCGTCGTGCTCACCACCGTGCCATCGGCATCGACCACGTTGGCCTCGACGCGACAGTGCGCGTCCGTGTCACCGTCGTTCTGCACGGCAGACACGACCTTCGCGATGGCCGCGCGGCCGTCGAGCGTCGTCGTGACGAACGTGCCCCAGTGCGCCGCGTGTATGGGAGCCGTCTCGACCAGCCACACGTGCCGGTAGATTCCCGCGCCCTCGTAGAACCACCCCTCATGCTCCGTCGCGTTCACACGAACGACAAGCACATTGGGACCGCCTCGGTTCACGTTCGGCGTGATGTCGGCGCTGAACGGCGCATAGCCACTGAAATTCCGGCCGATCATGTGGCCATTGAGCGAGACGAGACAGTCGCGGAACACCCCGTCGAACTCGAGCCGGAAACAGCGATCGGTGCGGTCCACGGGAATATCCAGCATTCTGCGATACCAGCCGATGCTGGTCGCGGGGTAGCCGCGCCCCACCGGCTTGAATCCGTAATCGGCGAGCGACGCGTCGTTGACGAAGGGCAGATCCACCAGCCAGTCGTGCGGCAGGTCGAGTGCAGTCCATGCTGACACGTCGAAATCGGCGTGCGACACCGGTGCAAAGAGTCTGCCTGACTTGGCGAACTCGCTCTGCGCGCCGTAGCCAAAGTCCTGCGTCGGATCCGACGTGTGGCCGAGATGAAACCGCCAGTCGTCATCGAGGAGCGTGCGGCTTCGCAATGGCACAGCGGCATGAGGCGCTGCGGCAGGTGGCGACGCGAACGCGGGTGCCGCACTCGACTCGAATCGCGCCAGCGAATCCGGCTTGAGGGACGCGCCCACGAGCGCGACCACTCCGGTCTTGATCGCATCGCGGCGGGAGAGCGTGGGGTCTGTCATTGGCGGGAGCAGGCGAGGTTGGGTGAGACTCTAATTGAACCGGAATCGCCCCGGAAGGTCAGACCCTGTGTCGGTGAACGGCCCGGGTGGACGCACCAGCGCCCCAGGCGCTGGCGTCATGGTCCGTGCGGCAACACGATCGTGGTTTGCCGCCGCTCGTCGCGCACGCATCCATGCTGCGCTTCGATCAGCCGGGTGGCAAGGCGCTGCTCGAGCGATCGCGTCAGCTCCGCGTCCTCATGGTTGACCACGATTCGCACACCGCCCGATTCGTTTTCCACGGCATCAACGGAGATATCGCTGCGCTCGGGGACCCTCTGCACCAGCGACGTCAATATCGCGCTTAGCGCTTCCTGTGCGTGCACCGCATCCACCACAACGCGCGGTGCGGTACCTGAAATGCGCACCTGGAAGTCGATCCGTCTCTGCTTCGCGTGAGCCTCGGCAATGGCCAGCGCGGGCCGCAGCAGGTCCTGCAGGCCGATCGGCTCCCGCATCATGGTCATGGCACCACGCTCGAGCTCGAGAAGCTTCGCGAGCTGTCGCAGGTGAAGATCGGCGGCATCGGTCGCCTCACGCGCCGCCGCCAGCAACTCTTCCTGATTCTCGTTCAGCTCGCCGAAGGGGCTGGACAGGAGAATGTGAAGTGGAAGCTGTACCTCGCTCAGTCGCATGGCGAGTGCTTCGACCGCATTCTCCAGCATCACGAATGCTTCGGCCACCCTCGAGTCGGCACTTCCTTCGCGCATCGCGCCTCCATTGCACTCGTCCATCGCTCGCCGCTCAGCGCAGTCTCGTTCCATGCTCGATGCGTGTGAACGCCACAACCTGCACGTCCAGCCCGTCCCGATTGTTCACCAGCTCGTCAACGACCGAGCCGTGGCGGAGGCGATGCCACCAGGAGCGCGTACTCTGCCCCACGATTACGAGCGACACGCCCTTCTCGCGCGCAAAGCGAAGGATCGCCGCCGCGACGCTCCGATCCACGAGCTTGACCACCTCCGCGCCCATGGATTGCGCGAGCTGAATGTTCTCCACCAGCCGGCGCTGCAACGCCGTATCGATGCGATCGGCACGCTCCTCCGGCGTCTGCACGTACACGCAGTACCAGTCGGAGTTGAGGCGGCCCGCGATGCGGCTCGCCTTGCGCAGGAGCATGGCCGTGTGCGGCGGGTTGCTCGCCAGCGCCACCACCACGCGATCCGCGGCCTGGGCCGCCGGCGCGTGCCCCTCCTCGCGTCGCACGATGTCTTCCCGCATCCGGTCCACCGAGCTCGCCACCTCGCGCAATGCCAGCTCACGCAGCGTGGTCAGGTTCTCGGCGGTGAAGAAGTTGTCGAGCGCGGTCCGTACCTTATCCGGTCCATACACCTTGCCATCCATCAGTCGCTGGCGCAGATCCTCGGCGGACAGATCAATATTCACCACCTGATCCGCCCGCGACACCACCCAGTCCGGTACCGTCTCGCGCACCGTCACGCCGAGCATGCGCTGGACCACATCGTTCAGCGATTCCAGATGCTGCACGTTCACGGCCGAGATCACGTTGACGCCGTGATCGAGGAGCTCCAGCACATCTTCCCACCGCTTCCGATGCTTCGAACCCGGTACGTTGGTGTGTGCCAGTTCATCCACGAGCGCCACCTCCGGACGCCGCGCACGTATCGCGTCCACATCCATCTCGTCGAGCGTGATGCCACGGTACGCGACACGGGAACGAGCTACGACTTCGAGATCACCGATCAGGCCGGCCGTTTCGGGCCGGCCGTGCGGCTCGATGAATCCGATCACGACGTCCAGGCCGCGAGCACGCATCGCGTGCGCCTCGGTGAGCATGCGATAGGTCTTGCCGACGCCCGCGGCAGAGCCGATGTACACCTTGAGCTTGCCACGCCCGCGCTGGCGAACCAGTTGGAGGAAATCCGGCGCGTCAGGCGCAACGTCGGGCCCGTATTGCGGCTCGTGCGCCGGTTCGATGAACGTGGGGCGCAAGGCTTCGTTCATGGACCACCTGCAGCGGGCCGGAATGGGAACAGGCTGTCCAAGGCGACATTGAGCTCGACGACGTTCACGCGCGGTTCGCCAAGGATGCCGAACTGGCGTCTTTCAACATGGCGTTGTACGAGCGCGCGGATCGCGTCCGGACGTTCCCCTCGAGCACCCGCCACACGCATCACCTGGAGCATGGCATTGGCCGGGGAGATGTCCGGGTCGAGCCCGGAGCCGGAGGCCGTGACCATGTCCGCGGGCACCGGGCCGCGCGTCCCGTCGACGCGACGAACGCTATCCACACGCGCGGCGATGCTCGCGGCCAGCGTACGACTGCTGGGCCCGTCATTCGTGCCGCCCGACGCTGCGCCATCATATCCGGCGCCCGCAGCCGACGGACGTGGGTGAAAGTAGCCGGGTCGCGCAAACGCCTGCCCAATGAGTTTGCTCCCGATGACGCGCCCGTCGGCAGCGATGAGCGAGCCGTTGGCCTGACGCGGGAAGAGCAGCTGCGCGAGTCCGGTGACCACGCCGGGATAGACGATGCCGGTGATGATGCAAAGGACGAACGTCAGTGTGACGGCCGGTCGCATCTGTCCGCGCACTAGTGATGGCATCGTGTCACACCAACCGGAGGAAGACGAGCATGACATCGATCATCTTGATCCCGATGAACGGGATCACGAGGCCGCCAGCGCCATACAGCAGCAGGTGGCGTCGCAGAATCGTCGCGGCCGGTGCCGCGTGGTAGCGCACCCCACGCAGAGCCAGCGGAATGAGCGCCACGATGATCAGCGCATTGAAGATCACGCTCGCGAGAATGGCCGACTGCGGCGAATGGAGTCGCATGATATTCAGCGCACCGAGCGCCGGATACGTCGCCACGAACAACGCAGGGATGATGGCGAAGTACTTCGCGACGTCGTTGGCGATGGAGAATGTCGTGAGCGCACCGCGTGTCATCAGCAGCTGCTTCCCGATCTCGACCACTTCGATGAGCTTCGTCGGATTGGAGTCGAGGTCGATCATGTTCCCCGCCTCCTTGGCCGCCTGCGTGCCGCTGTTCATGGCAACGCCAACATCGGCCTGCGCCAGCGCGGGCGCATCGTTGGTCCCGTCTCCGGTCATGGCGACGAGTCGTCCGCCCGCCTGCTCGCGGCGGATCAGCGCGATCTTGTCCTCCGGTCTGGCCTCCGCCAGGAAGCTGTCGACGCCTGCTTCCTGCGCGATGGCCGCCGCGGTTAGGGGGTTGTCGCCCGTGATCATCACGGTGCGAATGCCCATGGCGCGCAACCGGTCGAAGCGCTCCCGCACGCCACCCTTCACCACGTCCTTGAGATGCAACACGCCGAGCGCATGC
Source organism: Gemmatimonadaceae bacterium (assembly GCA_036278895.1). Taxonomy (GTDB): domain Bacteria; phylum Gemmatimonadota; class Gemmatimonadetes; order Gemmatimonadales; family Gemmatimonadaceae; genus JADGGM01. The sequence goes on along the minus strand of DASUKE010000015.1, from coordinate 15,066 downwards.
GCGACGCCATTGTCCAGCTCCGCCACGACGAGCGGAGTGCCGCCGCCACGCGCGATACGCTCGACCGTGCCGCCAAGCTCCGGTGGCAGCTCGCCACAGTGCTCGGCGACCCATCGGGCCATCACATCGGCAGCACCCTTCCGAATCTGCACAATGCCGGCCCGCGTGTGCAGGTCGACGCCGCTCATGCGCGTTGCAGCCGTGAACGGGACGAACTCGGCCTCCTTGTGGCCATCGCCCGGGTAGAGCTGTCCCCCCTCGGACAGCGTCCGCCCGCGCAGACCGAAGCGGTTCTTCACCAGAACGACGATGCTCCGACCTTCCGGCGTCTCGTCCGGCAACGATGCCAGCTGACTGCGGTCCGCCAACCGCTCCAGCGCGATGCCGTGCAGCGGAATCATCTCCACCGCCTGGCGGTTGCCGAGCGTGATGGTGCCCGTCTTGTCGAGCAGCAGGGTGTTGACGTCGCCCGCCGCTTCCACGGCGCGCCCCGACATCGCGATCACGTTCTGCTGGATCATGCGATCCATGCCGGCGATGCCAATGGCCGAGAGCAATCCGCCAATGGTCGTTGGGATCAGGCACACGAGCAGAGCGATCAACACGGTGATGGGCACGCGACTGCCCGAGTACACGGCAAAAGGCTGGAGCGTCGCCACCGCGAGCAGAAAGATGATCGTGAGGCCGGAGAGCAGGATCGTCAACGCGACTTCATTGGGCGTTTTCCGTCGTTGTGCGCCCTCGATGAGGGCGATCATGCGGTCGATGAACGTTTCGCCCGGATTTGCGGTGATGCGAATCACGAGATAGTCCGAGAGGACGCGCGTCCCGCCGGTGACGGCCGACCGGTCGCCGCCGGATTCGCGGATCACGGGTGCTGACTCCCCCGTGATCGCCGATTCGTCCACTGAGGCGACACCCTCCACCACTTCGCCGTCGCCCGGAATCAGGTCGCCTGGCGTGCACAGCACATGGTCGCCACGGCGTAGCGCGTCAGCGGGCACGGGTTCACCCGAGAGCCGGTCTGCCGGATCGTCAAGGCGGCGAGCCATGGTGTGCGTGCGCGTCGCGCGCAACGTGTCCGCCTGCGCCTTGCCCCGCCCTTCCGCCATCGCCTCCGCGAAGTTCGCGAAGAGGACGGTGAACCAGAGCCAGATCGCGAGCTGCAACGTGAAGCCAATGGCGTCGCGGCCGCGTGCCATGTCGAGCGCGAGTGCAATCGTCGTGATCACGCTCCCCAGCAGCACCACGAACATGACCGGATTTCGCACCATGTGGCGTGGATCGAGCTTCGTCACGGCCTCGTGCATGGCGCGAATGACGATGGGAGGATCGAACAGCGGGCGCCGGAGCGTCGTCATGCTAGAGGAGCCGTCCGCCGAGCAGCTGGAAGTGCTCGACCACGGGTCCCAGCGCCAACGCCGGGAAGAACGTGAGTGCACCGACGATAAGGATGACCGAGACGAGCAGCACCACGAAGAGTGGCGTCGTCACCGGAAAGGTCCCGGCGGACTGGGGCACCGGCTGCTGCTCCGCCAGGAAGCCGGCCAGCGCCAGCATCGGGAGCATGAGCGCGAACCGCCCAATGAGCATCGCGACGCCGAACGCAGTGTTGTAGTAGGACGTCGCGCCATTGATCCCCGCGAACGCACTGCCATTGTTGCCGGTCGTGGATGAGAACGCGTAGAGAATTTCGGAGAGCCCGTGTGGTCCGCCGTTGTGAAGGCCCGCCAGGGCGGCCGGGAGCACGCTCGAGGCCCCTGACAAAATCAGGATCGTTGCGGGGAAGGCGAGCACGTACAACATCGCCATCTGGATTTCGCGCACCTGGATCTTCTTGCCGAGATACTCAGGCGTGCGCCCAACCATCAGGCCAGCGATAAAGACCGTGAGCACCACCATGATGAGCATGCCGTACAGCCCTGAGCCCACGCCGCCGAAGATCAGCTCGCCGAGCTGGATGTTGACCATCGGTACCAGTCCGCCCAGCGGCGTGAAGGAATCGAGATTGGCATTCACCGCGCCGCAACTCGCGTCTGTGGAAACGACCGCATAGAGGGCGGAGTTCGCGATGCCGAAGCGAACGTCCTTTCCCAACATGTTCCCGCCAGGATTAATGTCTGTTGTGACGACATCCACGCCGATCGCGGCGTGAACGGGGTTGCCGTGTGCCTCCGCGGCGTAGGTAATGGCAACGCCACCGAGGAAGAGCGTGTACATGGCCGTCCACAGCGCCCAGCCATGGCGCTGGTTCTTCACCATGCGTCCAAAGGTGTAGGTCAACGCCGAGGGAATCGCGAAGATCGCCAGCATCGAGCAGAAGTCGGTCCAGGGCGTGGGATTCTCGAAGGGATGCGCCGAGTTGGCGTTGAAGAATCCGCCGCCGTTCGTGCCGAGCTGCTTGATGGCCTCCTGGCTCGCCGCCGGACCCATGGCCAGTGTCTGTCTCGCGCCTTCCAGCGTGGTCACGGTGACGTAGTGCGAGATGTTCTGGATGACGCCTTGTTGCACGAACAGGAGGGCGAGCAGCACGGAGAGCGGAAGAAACAGGTAGAGCGTGCCGCGAATGAGATCCATCCAGAAGTTGCCCAGCCGCCCCCCCGACCGGCGCGCGATGCCCCGCGCAAGCGCCATCGCGGCACACATGCCCGAAGCTGCCGAAGCGAAATTGTGGAACGCGAGCTGGGTCATCTGCGACAGGTACGACATCGTGGACTCGCCCGCGTACGATTGCCAGTTCGTATTGGTCGTGAACGATGCGGCGGTCTCGAACGCCTGGCGATCGGCGACACCGCTGAGGTGTTGAGGGTTCAGCGGCAGCACACCCTGCAGCCGCAGCACCAGATAGGTGAGCAGCATGGAGGCCGCGCTGAACAGCAGGAGGGAGGCCGCGTATCGTGTCCAGTGCTGATCGTCGCCTGGATCCACGCCGCCGACTCGGTAGAGCCATCGCTCGAGCGGGCGCAGCCACGTGCATGAGCCGTCGTACACCCGAAGCACGTAGATCCCGAGCGGCTTCGTGACGGCCAGCACGGCCGCGGAGAAAAGCAGAATCTGCACCCATCCCGCAGCGGTCATGTCAGAACCGCTCGGGCCACAACAGACTGGTCACGAGATACGCAAATACGCCCGCCGCAATCAGGCCGATAGTGACGGAGCCGAGCATTACGACACCTCGGTCCTGTCCTGCGCAGCGCGGCCCAGACGGCTGCAGCCGCCTACATAGGCCAGCATGAGCGCGAAGAACACGATCGTGCCGGCGACGTACAGAACATCTCCCATCGATGCGCTCCCGGGTGGGGTGAGCGCGAACGATAGCCCCTCGCGCGTGAAAGCCGCGTGAAAGAACGCCTCGTGCAGCGTGAAAAACCCGTGAAATTCTCAGGAGACGCCGGCGTCTGGCGTCAGCGGCGTGCAGCCGTCAGGCTGGTTCCTCGATCACGGGCGCATCCGCGGCAGGCACCTCGAACGCGAATACACTCCCTCCGCCCGGGCGTGGTGCATACCGCACCGTTCCACCCTGCGCTTCGGCGACCCGACGCGCGATTGCGAGCCCCAGTCCCGCTCCACCAACATCGGCACGTGCGCCAGGCGGACGATAAAAGGGCTCGAAGACGCGTTCGCGCTCCTCCACGGGAATGCCCGGGCCGCGGTCCGCCACGCTGAAGACCAGCGCCGCGCCACGCCGCTCCACGAACAGCTCCACTGGCGCGGGTGACTGCGTGTGCCGGAGCGCATTGTCCACGAGATTGGCGAGCACCCGGAGCGATTGCACCATGTCGAAGGTGCCGAACAGCAGTGCGTCGTTCGCGTCGCGTCGCACCTGCACCTCGCGTCCGCCGAGCAGCCCGCGCACGTGGTGCAGGACGGCTCCTACCAGATCGTCGGCGGCGTTGAGTTCGAGGTGCACGGGCATGCCGCCGGCATTGAGACGCGAGAGATCGAGCAGATCGGCCACGATGCGATTCAGGAGATCCGCTTCCTCCTCGATGGAGACGGCATCCGCACTGCCGTGCCGTGCCAGGCCGTGTGCAAGCGCCTTGATCGTGGTGAGCGGCGTTCGCAGGTCGTGCGACACTCCGGCAATGAGCGCATTCTTGAGCGCATCGGCCTGGCGGAGCGCCTCCGCACGATCCGCTTCGGCCACGAGGCGTACGCGCTCGACACCAAGTGCGGCATAGTAGGCCAGCACATCGAGGAAGCGCTGCTGCGCGGGATCCAGCACAATGGGTGCCGCGTGCGCGATGCGCAGGACACCCACCGTGCGCCCTCGCACGTGCAGCGGCGCGAGCATGACGCGAACCTCGCCTGACGTCTGCCACGACCGCCCGTGCTCCCAGGGCGTGGCTCCGGTCGCGGCTCCGTCCCATCCCACGGCGGTGGTCCGGTCGGCATACTCCGCGGCCGGCGCGCCTCGGAGCGCCACCCACGCCGCCAGACTTGCGGCGTCGAGCGGCGCGGCAGCACCGCAACTCCCGGCGCGCGCGACAGGCGTGTAGACGGGCGGCACACGCTGCTCGAGGTAGATCTCGCAGCAGTCCACGCGCAACGTGCCACGAATGACATCGGCGATGGCGCCAAGCGCGTCCTCCGCCCGTCCCGCGTTCAGCGTCTCGGAACCAAGCACGGCAAGCCGCTCGACCTCCACGGCACGCAGCCGCGCCTCCTCCGCCCGCTCCCGGGCTCGGTCGAGCAGCTGCGTGGCGATGACACTCGTTACGAGGAACGCCGCCAATACGATCCAGTCAAACGGATTCTGGATGGCGAGCGTGCCGTATGGCGGCAGGAAGAAATAGTTGAAGAGGATGAATGCAGACACGGCGAGGGTGAATCCCAGCGCCCGGCCTCCCGTGGCACTCCCCACCAGCACGACGAGCAGGAAGGACAACGCGATGTGCGCGGAATTGAGATGTACGCGAATGGCGAGCATGCCCGCCGTGATCGCGGCAAGCGCCGCGAGCGCCACGATCCACGTCAGCGCGTGGCGCTGCGCCGCGCTGAGCCGCAGTCTAGGCGTCATCAGCCGGGTCGGACTCGAAGCGATAGCCCACGCCTGGCTCGGTGACAATGTGACGCGGCGCGTACGAATCGCGCTCGATCTTGCGGCGCAGATGCGAGACGTACACCCGAAGATATCCCTGCGGATCGCCGTATGCGTCGCCCCAGACAGCGCGAAAGAGCTGCTGGTGCGTCATCGTGCGCCCCGCGTTCGTCACCAACGCCTGCAGGAGCGCCCACTCCGTGGGAGCGAAATGCACCGTCCTTCCGTCGCGTGTCACCGATCGGCGGGACACGTCAATGGTCACATCATCGAATGCGAGCGGCTGATCGCCACCAGGAACCGGCGTCATGTGCGCGCGACGAAGCTGCGCGCGAATGCGCGCGCGAAACTCGTCCGGGCCGAACGGCTTGGTCATGTAGTCATCCGCGCCGGCGTCGAGCAAGCGGACCTTTTCGACCTCGGAATGGCGCGCGGACAGCACCACGATCGGGGCGATGCACCACTGGCGAAGGCGCCGGCAGACGTCACCCCCGTCGACATCCGGCAAGCCGAGGTCCAGCACGATGAGGTCGGGACGATCAGCCACGGCGCGCGCGATGCCGTCCTCGCCGGTCGCTGCTTCGGACAGGCGCTCGACCTCGCCCGCGAGGGCATCACGTACGACTGCGCGAATTTTTGGCTCGTCTTCGATGACGAGCACGCTGGGTCGATCCATGGTGTCGTCCGGAAGCGTCAGGCGTACTGGCCGTATCCGCTGCCGCCTAATCTATGGAAGGGGCAGCCCCTAGGGCTGCCCCAGGGGCTGCCCCGTACCCCCCTTACCCCGGCCGCCTCAGCCAAGAGGCCTGCTCCTCCTGCCTCCCCTGTTGACATTCTACCCGAACGACACTATCGTCGGGTAGAATGTCAACCCAAAGCCGGCCCCAGCTCCTGCAGGGTACACTCGACCTGCTCATCCTGCGCACTCTCGCCGCCGGCCGCGAACACGGACAGGGCATCGCGCGCACCATCCAGTCCACATCGCGCGACACCATCCTCGTGGACCACGGCTCGCTCTACCCTGCCCTCCAGCGCCTCGAGGATCGCGGCTGGGTCCGGGCCGAATGGGGCGTGTCCGGCAACAACCGCCGCGCCCGCTTCTACGAGCTCACGCCCTCCGGTCGCAGGCAGCTCGCGCGCGAAACCCGGGAATGGTGGGCGCTCGCCGACGCGATCGCGCTCATCCTCGGGCCACAGCCTTCAGGCACATGACCCATGCGGAATCCGCTGCACTTCCTCAGACGCCGCCGGCGCGACGACGCGGATTTTTCCAGCGAGATCTCGGCGCACCTCGCGCTCGAAACTGACCGGCTCGTCGCCGAGGGCATGCCGCCGGCTGACGCCGCCCTCGAGGCGCACCGCCGCTTCGGCAACGTGCGACTGGCGCAGGAGTCCTTTCATACCGGGCGCACGATCCCCTGGGTGGAGGGCGTGGCTCGTCACCTCCGCCGCGCGGCGCGCCGGCTGGTGCGCGCGCCGGTCTTCTCCGCTACGGCCGTGCTCACGCTCATGCTCGGCATTGGCGCCACCACCGCCGTGTTCAGTCTCGTGGACAGCGTGCTGCTCCGTCCCCTGCCCTTCACCCATCCGGCGCAGCTCGTCGATCTCTCGCACAGTCTGGCGGTTCGCGGCATCAGTCACGTGGATCAGTCCGACGCGACGTATCTCTACTATCGCGAGGCCAACCACGTCTTCTCCGGTGTCGGCGCATACCGCACGTCCGCCGTGAATCTCAGCACCGCGGGCGCTGGCGACCGCGCGCGCGCCGAGCGCGTCGACGCCGCCCGTGCCAGCGCGAGCCTGTTCGCCGTGCTCGGCATTGCGCCCCTCGAGGGGCGGGTGTTCCGTGACGCCGAAGACCAGCCCGGCGCCACGCCCGTCGTCGTGCTCGGCGAGCGCCTCTGGAGGACACAGTACGCATCCGATCCCGACATGATCGGTCGCACCGTCGTCATCGACGGCGTGCAGCACGAGGTCGTGGGAATCATGCCGAATGGATTCGCGTTCCCCGACGGTCGCACGGCGCTCTGGATTCCCATCGGCATCGACCCGGCGCACACGCGGTCGGCGGCGTTCGACTTCCGCGCGGTGGCGCGACTGCGCCCCGGCGTCACCCCCGACGCCGCCGCGCGGGACCTCCAGTCGCTGCTGCCGCACGTGCCCGAGGCGTTTCCGGGCCGCCTTACCACTGATGCCATCGCCATCACACACATGCGCGTCGATGTGCATTCGCTGCGCGATGCGATCGTCGGCAACATTGGCCGTACGCTGTGGGTGGTATTCGGCGCGGCCGCGTTCCTGCTCCTGGTGTCGTGCGCAAATGTCGCCAACCTCTTCCTCGTGCGCGCCGAGGAGCGACAGCATGAGCTGGTGGTGCGTCGCGCGCTCGGCGCCAGTCGCGGTGTGGTCATTGCCGAATTTCTCTCTGAAGCCCTGCTGCTGGCGGTGCTCGGTGGCGTGTTGGGCATCGGGCTCGCGGCGGCCGGACTCGGCGCGCTCCGCTCGATGCCATCGGGCATCGCCATTCCGCGACTCGCGACGGTGGGACTCGACGGCACGGTGCTCGCCGTCGCGATCGGCGTCACGCTGCTGACGGCGCTCGTCATGAGCCTTGTGCCGGCGTTTCGCTCCTACGGGCCGCAGGTCGCGTCGGTGCTCGTACAGAACGGCCGTGGGACGACGGCGGGCCGGAGCCGCCTCCGCGCCCGCCGGGTGTTCGTGGTCGTGCAGGTGGCGCTCGCGCTGGTGCTCGTGACCGGAGCCGGGCTCATGGCGCGCAGCTTCCGGTCGCTCCGCTCGGTCCCGCCGGGATTCGACGCCAACGGGTCGTTCACGTTCCGTGTTGCACTTCCTGACGAAGCGTATCCGACCACCGGCGCCACGGTCGCCTTTGTCGCACGTGCGCTCGACGCCATCGCGGCGCTTCCCGTTGTGCAGTCAGCTGGTGTGCTCACCAAGCTGCCACTCGACGACGAGGCCCGGCGCGACACCGCGGTATTCGTGGAGGACCGCCCGCTCGCGATGCGCGAGATGCCAGACGTCCACCAGGTCGCCTATGCGACACCGGGCACCTTCAGCGCGCTCGGCATACCCTTCGTTCAGGGACACACGTTCGAGCCACCCGATGCGGCTCGTGCGCCGCTCGAAGTCATTGTCACCCACGCACTCGCGGCGCGCTACTGGAACGAGGGACAGGCCGTTGGCCGGCGCCTCCGTCTCTCGCCGGACGGACCCTGGTTCACCGTGATCGGCGTCACGGGCGACGTGCGCGGCAGCGGACTGGATCAGCCGCCGGATAAGACTGTGTATCTTCCGCTCGTGACGGCGCCGGGACCCGCAACGGCGACGGGCGATGCGAACACCATCCGGTGGGCGCCGCGAGAACTCGCCTTCGTCGTGCGCAGCAGGTCATCTGCACACGATATCACCGTGCCCGTGGAGCGCGTGCTGCAGACGCTGGCGCCTTCGGTTCCGGTATATGCCGTGCACACAATGCGCGAGATGCTCACGCGCTCCACGTCCCGGACGTCGTTCACGCTGGCGCTGCTGGAGATTGCGTCCATTGCCGCGATGCTCATCGGCGCCGTGGGTCTCTATGGTGTCGTCTCCTACATGGTGAGCCTGCGCGCGCGAGAGATGGCGGTGCGTACGGCATTGGGCGCACAGCCCGGGGCGCTGCGTCGCCTGGTGCTCACGCAGGCGATTGCCGTGGCGGCACTCGGCATCGTGCTCGGCGTTGGCGCGGCGCTCCTGCTCATGCGGTTCCTGGCAGCGTTGCTCTTCGATGTTGCGCCGAACGATCCGACCACGTTGCTCGCCGCGGTCGTCGTGATGGCGATCGTCGCCGTGATGGCGAGCTGGTTCCCTGCGCGCCGCGCCGCGGCGACAGATCCCGCCGCGGCACTGCGTGCCGACGTGTGAGATCTCGTATGCCGATGCATCTCTTCCGACAGACTCCGCTGCTGCACTGGTGGCCCGCGCTGCTCCTGGTGCCGGCGGGCGCGTGGATCTCCCATCGTCACGCAGCGGAGAACGCCGGCCCGACAGCAGCACGCACGACAGCCGAAGCCGTGTTGGCCGGCGGGTGCTACTGGGGTGTGGAGTCCGTGTTCCGCCACGTTCGCGGCATTCGCACCGTCACATCAGGCTACGCCACTCCGGCCTCGGCACCGCGCACGGCATCCCCGGCACCGGTCGAGGCGGTTCGCCTCGAATACGACCCATCGCAAATCTCCTATCGACAAATCCTCGATGTGTTCTTCTCGGTGGTGCACGACCCCACCCAGCTCGACCGGCAGGGACCCGACGTGGGCGCCGAATACCGATCCATGATCTTCGTCGACGGCGGCGCGCAGCGTGCGCTCGTGCGAAACTACATCGACTCGCTCACCGCGGCCCACGCCTTTCCGAAGCGGATCGTCACGGCCGTCGCGGCACTGCAGGCATTCAACGTGGTTGACGGATCGCAGCAGAATTACGCCGAACGGCACCCGACCAGTCTGTACATCGTGAAGTACGATGCGCCGAAAATCGTGGCGCTGCAGCAGCGGTTCCCGGATCTCTTCAAGCGGTGAGCCGCCGTAGCAGCGCATGGCCGCGGTGCACTCGAATTTGACACTCGTGCACGGCGCTCAGGGTTGCCGGTAGATCACGCCGTTCTTCATGACGAAGCGCACGCGACTCACGGCGGCGATGTCCTTCGTGGGATCTCCCTGCACGGCAACGATGTCCGCCTTCAATCCCGGCACGAGCTTCCCGATTTCCCTGTCCATGCCGAGGATCTTCGCATCCACCGCCGTTGCCGCCAGCAGCGCCTGCGCGGGGCGCATGCCGTCCTTCACCATCCATTCGAGCTCGAGCGCATTGGTGCCGTGCGTGAATACACCCACATCGCTCCCGCACCCGATCGTCACGCCGTTCTTGAGCGCGAGCTGAAAGGCGTGCGCGGCCTGCTTCATTCCTTCCGTGGGCTCGCTTCGGCCGGGCACGTAATGATCGAAGTACTCCGCGTACGCCGCCTCCGCCTCGAGCGTGGGCAGGTAGGCCACACCGCGCTCCGCCATCATGTGAAACACGGAGTCCGTGCCTCCATACCCATGTTCGACCGTGTTGACGCCGGCGAGTATCGCGCGCCGCATCCCCTCGGCGGTGGTCGCATGGACGGATACCGGTCGGCCCGATGAATGCGCCTCGGACACGAGCGCATTGAGTTCCTCCTGGTTGAACGTCGGCGCGGTGGACCCATTCGGCCCGCGACGGTAATCCGCGTACACCTTGATCCAGTCGGCGCCCCGCCCCGCCTGCTCGCGCACCGCGGCCAGCACCTCGGGCACGCCGCTCACCGCCTGGCCTCCCTGCGGCAGCACGAGATCCGGACGGAATCCGCGCGGCCCGGGTCCGTAGCTGGATGTCGCCACGATCGCGCGCGTGGCGACCTGCAGTCTCGGGCCCGGAATCAGCCCTTCGTTGATGGCGCGCTTCATGTCCACGTCCGCGAACCCCGCGCCTTCGGTGCCCAGATCGCGCAGCGTGGTGAACCCCTGCATGAGTGTGTTCCGCACGTGCAGCACCGCCTCCACCACGCGGTACCCTTCAGGCTCCTTGAGCACCTGGTCATTCCAGAGCGTCTCGTTGTAGGGATGCAGGAAGATGTGCGAGTGCGCATCGATGAGCCCGGGAAGCAGCGTCAGCCCGGTGAGCGCGATGGTCTGCGTGCCTCGTGGCGCATGCACCGACGCCGCGGGTCCCACCGCAACGATGCTGTCGCCATCCACCAGGACGACCCATCCGTCATGCGTCTGTTCGTTCGTCGCATCGAACACACGGTCGGGACGCAGCAGCACCGGATGCCCCGGCGCCGGCGGCACCAGCGGCGCGAATCCGGCTTGCAGCGGCAGCTTCATCGCCGAGAGGAGCGTGTCGCGCGCCTGCGCACCCGCGCCGGTCGCGGCGGTGGCGGCAATGACGATCGCAATGGGAACAGTGCGCGAGAACCAAAGCGCATGGCTGAACATGAACGGGGTCTCCTGTGGAATGCGCCGGACAGGGCGGGATGGTGCCAGTATGCTACGTCCACCGGAGGCGTCTGACCAGATGTCATCCACTGCCCCGCCGCACGCCGCCGCACGCCGCCGCACCAGGCGCACTGGAGGCCGCAGCAGACGCGCTAGGACGATGTCGCCGGCTCCTCGCGCGGATCGAGCAGCGGCCACAGCCGCTGCAGCGGCATCACGGGATCGCGCGCCACGTACAGATGGATATCCTGCTCCTCGGGCACCGCCCACCGGTCGCGCAGCACGCCGGCCGGCTGCACGACACGATAGAAGCGCCGCAGATCGATCGAATCCACACCTATGGTAACCAATACGTCGCCCGGCAGCGCGCCCGGGCCGAAAAACCAGTAGGTCCCACACCCGCAGATGGCATTGGGCAGTCCCATTGCCGGCCCGTAGTAGTCGATCGCGCCGGCCTCGCCGTAGTTCGTCGCCGCAATGACCGTACGCTGTCGCACCGCCGGCGGGAGCGAGTCGTACACGCGCGCCACCGCCGCCACGCGATCACGCCAGTGCAGCATGTCGGCGTAGTCCTGCGGCAGCGCCAGCACCTGATCCATGTTTGTCGTCACCATGTCCTGCAGGCCGTGCGACGCAAAGCGCGCCATCGCGCGGGGGGCGAGCACGGGCAGACCGTAGGGGAGCGCCGCGGCGCCGTACGATACGACGAGCGCCACCGCTATGACCCGGGCCGCCACACCGGTACGGCGATGGCCGCCCGCGCGGGCCGCGCTCAGGCGCTCGCCCCACGCGGAGCCCGCGCCGATGAGCGCGGGATACACCGGCAGCAGATAGTACGCCTTGCCATGCAGTACCAGCAGGATGGCCAGCGCGCCCAGACAGGCCACGCCCACGAGACGAAACGAGTCACGCCGCAGGAACTCCCACACCCCCGCCGCCGCGAGCAGAACGGCGGGCCCCAGCATCTGCGCCTGATCCGCGAAAAATCCGGCGACGGTCACGTGCCTGAGTTGCTGCGCGGACAGCTCGCGCGCGTAGAGCACCGCCGGCCACCCTGTGCGGATCTGTCCCACGATGCTGGGTGATCCGATCGCGACGGCGAGCAGTACCGCGAGATATGGCCAGCGCGTGCGCAGCCAGCGGCGATCCGGCAGGACGATGAGCGCGATCAGGACGCCCACGCCGATGATGCCAATGCTGAACTTGATCAGCAGACCGAGCCCGCCCGCCACGCCCACCGCGAGCCACCAGCGGGCGTCAGCCGTGCGCACCAACCGGGTCAGCGCATAGAGCGCGAGCGTCCACGCTACCTGATCGAGCACGACCGGCTGAAAGAGCGACCCGCTGCGGAGAAACGCCGGGCTCGCGATGATCGCGAGCGCCGCCAGCGCCTGCGCGAATCGTCCCCCGCCCAGCTCGCGGGCAAACAGTGCCGCGAAGGCCACGAGCAGCGCGGAAAAGAGCGCCGGCACCAGGCGCAGCGCAACGACGCTCACGCCCACCGTGCCGCGCATGAGCTGGGCGAGCAGCGCCATGGCTGGCGGAAAATCCATGCGCCAGAGGTGCAGGTGCGCGCCCATTGCCAGATACAGAAATTCGTCACGCTGCAGTCCGTACGGCGTGACGAGCGCGGTGACGAGGTGCAGCGCGAGCACCACCGCGACAGCCGCGGCGATCACCCACGGCGCGATCGTGCCCTCCGCTCGAAGATCTGCGTGATTGGTCATGCGGTCTGATACGGAGGAGTGCGGTCCGCGGTTTCCGCCCGGCCAGCGCGGGCTGAAACCACGGGCTGCTGCCACGAGGCATGGTGCGTCGCGGATTGCCTGCCGAACTCGCGCGTCCCATATTCGCCGTACTTTCCGCCAATGGAGGTCGTATGCGACACCTTTCTCGTCAGACTCGGTCGTCCGCCCGTCGCCGCGCTCCATACGCGTTCTGCACCGCGGCGGCTGCGTTGCTGCTGGCCGCGTGCAGCATGGACTCCACGGCACCAGGACCAATCACTGCGCTTCCCCGTGCGCTCTCCAGCGGAGAAGAGAGCCTCATCAGTGCGAGCAACAGCTTTGCGTTCTCGCTGCTGCGCCAGCTCAACCACGACACACCGGCGGACTCCAACATCTTCATCTCACCGCTCAGTGCCTCAATGGCGCTCGGCATGACGATGAACGGGGCAGCCGGCGCTACGCTCGATTCCATGCGCGCCGTGCTCGGATACGCGGGCATGCCGGTGAGTGACATCGACGAGTCGTACAAGGGGCTCATTGACCTCCTGCGCGGGCTCGATTCCCGCGTGGACTTCCGGATCGCCAACTCCATCTGGTATCGCCAGGACATTCCATTCAATCAGTCGTTCCTCGATGCCGGCAAGCAGTTCTTCGATGCCGAAGTCGCCGGTGTGGATTTCAGCGATCCGGCTACCATCGGCACGATCAATGACTGGGTGAACACGAGCACGGCCGGCAGGATTCCCGTCCTCGTACAGAGTCTCCCGCCGACCATGGCGATGTAACTGGCCAACGCGATCTACTTCAAGGGAACGTGGGTCGAGCAGTTCGACACGAAGCGGACGGCGCCGTTTCCGTTCACGAAGCTGGATGGTTCGACCATGACCGTGCAGATGATGCAGGTGGAGGATTCCGTTCCCGCCATTTCGACTCCCGCATACCAGGCCGTCGACCTCCCATACGGCGGCGGCGCGTACGCCATGCTGGTCGTCGTGCCCGAGCCGGGACACCGCGTGGATTCGCTGCTCGCGTCCTTCACACCCGGCGACTTTCAATCGCTCATCGCCGGGCTGTCAGTGCAGAAGGGGAAAGTCCTGCTGCCGCGCTTTCAACTCACGTGGAAAGATTCGCTGAACCACGCCCTCACGGCGCTCGGGATGGGCATTGCCTTCGGACCGGATGCCGATTTCACGAACATGTCGGCTGCGCTGGGACGCAGTCTCGCCATCACCTCCGTGGACCAATCCACCTTCGTGAAGGTGGATGAGGAGGGCACGGTCGCCGCGGCGGCCACGGGCGTGGGTATGGGAGTCACGTCTGTTCCCACGCCTTTGCTGCAGGCGGATCACCCGTTCTTCTTCGCCATTCACGAACGGCTGTCGGGCACAATCCTCTTTGTGGGTAAGGTTGCGACGCCGCCATCGGCGTGAGATGCGGAAATCACCCTGTCCCCGAGGTTGCTTCATGCGACGCTGCATGCAGTCTCTTGCACTGCTCCTGCTCCTCGCTGCACCGCTCTCCGCGCAAGGTCTCCATTCGACGATCACCAATCTTTTCACGTTCGGTGATTGCGGCCAGCCGCTCTGTCTCGCCGGCTCCGTGCTGGCACAGAACGGACACGGTGACCACTTCATCCCCGCCGATGTGTCGGGCAACGCCACCGTCCTCTCCTTCCTCCAGGACGCCATCGGACTGAACGTGGCGAACATCCCCGTGAGCGCGGCAACCAGCGGCGCCACCTTCACCTTCCAGAATGGACTGCCGGTGAAGACGTCGGAGTCCTCCGGACCGGTGTTCGGCGAGCGCGGCCAGACGCTCGGTCATGGACGCATGCTCGCCGGCGTCAACGTGAGCAACGTGAGCTTCAGCTCGCTGCGCGGCATTCCTCTCAGCGACATCGAGTTGAACTTCACACACGAGGACGTCGGCCAACCGGGACTCGGCGACTCGCCCTACGAGAACGACTTCATTCAGGTGCGCACGACGCTTCACGTCAACCTGCTCGTGAGCTCGTTCTACCTGACGTATGGTCTCTCCAACCGCGTGGACGTCGGCGTGGCGGTGCCCGTTGCGCACGTCTCGGTGAGCGGCGAGAGCAGCGCGCAGATCGTACCGTTCGGCTCGCCCGCGGTGCACTTCTTCGCCGGCACGCCAACCGATCCGGTCCTCACCGCACAGTCGTCGGCCAGCGGCTCGGCCACGGGCCTTGGCGACATCTCGCTGCGCGCCAAGGTGAACCTCAACGCCTCACCCCACAGCAACTTCTCGCTCCTCGCGGACGCCC
>DASUKE010000014.1:0-188917 GCA_036278895.1 Gemmatimonadaceae bacterium | reverse complement strand
CACGGATGCCACCACGGATATTTTTCTCGAAGTGGCGAACTTCCAGCCATCCAGCGTGCGACGCGCACGCCGCGCGCTCGCCATGTCCACCGATGCAAGCTATCGCTTCGAGCGCGGCGTGGACTTCGAGCTTCCACCGCGCGCACTCGCCCGCGCGGTCGAGATGCTCCTGACGATCGCCGGCGGCCACGTGGAAGGGGCTCCGGTGGATCTCCGCCCGGCGCCGCGGGCGCTCACGCGAGTCGAGCTGCGCGTGGCGCGTGTCGAGCGCGTGCTTGGCATTGCGCTCGCGGCGGACGCCATTGCCACGCTGCTCCGTTCCATTGGCTTTGCGGTGGAGCAGGGCCCGGAGCATCTGGACGTCACGGTTCCATCCTGGCGGCCCGATGTGATGCAGGAAGTTGACCTCATCGAAGAAGTCGCGCGCCTGCACGGCTACGACACCTTTCCCGCCGAGATCCGACCGTTCCGCCCGGGGACCGTGCCCGATTCACCGGCGGAGCTCGTTTCACGCCGCGTACGGGAACTGCTCGTTTCGCGCGGCCTGCTCGAAGCACGCCCCATGCCGTTCGTGTCGGGAGCGCCCCGCGGGTACGCGCGCGTCGCCAATCCACTGGCGGAGAACGAAGCGTATCTGCGCCGCGATGTACTCGACACGCTGGCGCGACGCGCGGAGTACAATTTGTCACGCATGCGGCGGGATATCCGGCTGTTCGAGATCGGAGCGGCGTTCATTCCGGCTGGCGAACCGCTGCCCCGCGAGGAGCTGCGTGCCGCGGCGCTGATCAGCGGGCATCGTCACCCGCCGCACTGGACCGACACGCATCCGGGGGACTTCGACGAGTGGGACGCGAAAGGGCTCGCGGAGGAACTCGCTGGCGTGGCATTTCCAGACGCACCGATCGAGATGGTCGTGGGCGACGGTGCCGCACTGTGGACCATCATCGTGAACGGCGCGGAGTGTGGGATCGTGCGGCGCGTCGAACTCGACGCGCCGGTGTGGGCAGCTCCAGTGTACGGACTCGAAATGACGCTCATGCTGGTGGAATCGGCGCCGGTGGCCCCCCCGGGCCAGTCGGCGGTCTCGCGTGAATGGCACGCCGCCACGCCGGCTCATCCGTCGTTGCGCTACCGGCCTCTGCCCACCACTCCAGCGGTCGAACTCGATGTCGCGCTCCTGGTGCCGAATGAGCTGCCCGCCGCAACCGTGGAACAGACCATCCGCGCCTCGGCCGGTGAGCTGCTCGAGTCGCTTTCGCTCTTCGACGAATATCGTGGGGAAGGGGTGCCCGCCGGCGTTCGCAGTCTCGCATGGCGATTGACGTTTCGGCATCCAACGCGCACTCTACGCGACAAGGAAATCGCCGGACGGCGCGACAAGCTTCTGCGAACCCTGGAAGGAGAACTCGGTGTCCGACAGCGCACGACCTGACCTCGAGGCGTTGGACGAGCTGGAACAACTGATTCGAAGCCTGGCTGATGAGATGGCGGCGTGGCGGCGCCGTGCTCATGAGGCGGAAGCACGACTGCGCACCGTGGACGAGCGAACCGCACAGACCGCGGCAGGGAAGCCGTCGCCAGAAATGGTCGCGCTCACGCGTGAGAATCAGGAGCTGAAGCAGCGCCTCGAAGGGGCCAGGCAGCGGACCAGGCAATTGCTCGACCGCCTGCGCTTCCTGCGCCAGCAGCACGAAACGGAGGTGAGACGGTGAGCCGCCAGAAGTCATCGGTCAAGGTGACAATCCTTGGCGAGGAGTACACGATCCGGAGCGATGAGCGTCCTGAGCACACGCGGGCGGTAGCGCAGCACGTGGATGACACGATTCGCACGCTCATGAGCGCCGGAATGGTCGTGGAGTCGCACAAGGCCGCGATTCTGGCCGCCATGCAGGTGACGTCGGAGCTCTTTCACGCGAGAGAGGCCCCGGACGAGATCGCGGACCGCATCGAGTCGCTCTCGGCGAACATTCGACGGCTCCTGCCGCCCGCCAAGCGCGTCCGGGAATAGTCGGTGGAGCCCGTCTGAGGCGGGCTCCGCTCTTGTTTTTGGCATGTCGAGACGTAGCTTTTCCTCAGAAGCCGCCAACCTGCCTTGTAGTCCAAAGCGAAACTTGGAGTTAGCCACGCCCATCCCGCGCCCTACGCCGGCGCTGGACCGGCGCCGCCATTCAGCTTCGTTGCGACTCGGTGGGTCGGCATTCCTGATGCGCGACGCCTGCGTCGCTTTGGAGCATAGATCCAATGACTCAATTCGCGCTCATAGTCGCGTCTGGCGTTGCAGTGCTGATCGCCGCCGCGGCTTTTTTCATGATCGGTCGCGAACAGGGGCGTGCTGCTGAGCGCGCCACCCAGGCCGCCGCGCGTGCCACCGCAGAGGAAGCGGCAGGACGCATTCTCGACGATGCCAACCGCGAGGCCGAGACGCTGCGGAAGTCCGCGCTGCTCTCCGGAAAAGAGGAAACCATGCGCCTCCGTGAAAATTGGGAGCTGGAGGCCCTCAAGCGGCGTGAAGAGCTGGATCGGGCCGAGCGCCGCGTGCAGGAACGGGAGGGACACCTGGACCGCAAGCTCGATCTGCTCGATCAGCGCGATAAGGAGGTCGGTCGCCGGGGCAGCGAGCTGGGCCGGCGCGAAAAGGTCGTCGGCGAGCGCGAAGCAGAGCTCGACAAGCTCCTCTTCGAGGAGCGCCGCCGCCTCGAGCAACTGGCCGGCATGTCGGCGCAGGAAGCCAAGGCCGAACTCATCGGTCGCATGGCGGAACAGGCCAACGCGGAAGCCGCCAACACCATTCGCGAGATCCGGGAATCCGCCCGCCGAAACGCCGAGCGTGAGGCTCGCAAGATCGTCGCGCTCGCCGTGCAGCGCATCGCCTCCGAGCATACGTCCGAAATCAGCGTCTCTTCCGTGGCGCTTCCCAATGACGAGATGAAGGGGCGCATCATCGGCCGGGAAGGGCGAAACATCCGCGCGTTCGAGCTGGCGACTGGAGTGGACGTGATCATTGATGACACGCCGGACACGGTGGTCGTGTCCTGCTTCGAGCCCGTTCGGCGCGAAGTCGCGCGGCTGGCACTGTCCAAGCTGGTCGCTGATGGCCGCATCCACCCCGGGCGCATCGAGGAAGTGGTCGCAAAGGCGCGGAAGGAGGTGGATGTCTCGATCCAGGA
Organism: Gemmatimonadaceae bacterium; assembly: GCA_036278895.1. Taxonomy (GTDB): domain Bacteria; phylum Gemmatimonadota; class Gemmatimonadetes; order Gemmatimonadales; family Gemmatimonadaceae; genus JADGGM01. The sequence goes on along the minus strand of DASUKE010000014.1, from coordinate 185,750 downwards.
AATGGGCGAGCAGGCGGCCTACGAGATCGGTGCGCACGGCCTGCACCCGGAAATGGTCAAGCTCGTCGGGCGCATGCACTACCGCACCAGTTACGGCCAGAACATTTTGCAGCATTCGAAGGAAACGGCGCACCTGGCGGGCATCATGGCGGCCGAGCTCGGCCTCGATGTCGTCATGGCGAAGCGGGGGGCGCTGCTGCACGACGTGGGCAAGGTGCTCACGCACGAGCATGAGGGCACGCACGTCCAGCTCGGTGTGGAAGTCGCCACCAAGTACGGCGAGCATCCCCTCGTCGTGAACTGCATAGCCGCGCACCACGACGACGTTCCGCACGAGAGTGAAGTGTCGGTGCTCGTGCAGGCGGCCGATGCCATTTCCGGGTCGCGCCCGGGTGCGCGTCGCGAAGCCTTCGAGACGTACGTAAAGCGGCTCGAGGGGTTGGAACGGATCGCCGGCAGCTACAGTGGCGTGGAGAAGGTGTTCGCCATTCAGGCCGGCCGCGAAATCCGTGTGATCGTGAATCCGGACGACGTGGATGACATTCGCATGGCATCACTCAGCGAGGAGATCGCGCGCCGCATCGAGGGCGAACTGCAGTATCCGGGGCAGATCAAGGTGGTGGTGATTCGCGAGCAGCGGGCGGTGGACTTTGCCCGCTAGTCTCATCGACGGCGTGGCCATTGCGCGTGAAATTCGATCGGATGTCGCGCTCCACGCTGCCCGTCTGACGGCCCGCGGCGTACGGCCCGGTCTCGCCGTCGTGCTCGTTGGCGACGATGCGGCGAGCGCCGTGTACGTGCGCAGCAAGGGCAGGGCGTGCGAGGAAGCCGGCATGCACAGCGTCACGATCAGGCTCCCGGCAACCACGTCACAGGATGTGCTGCTGGCACAGGTGGACGCCCTGAACGCGGACCCGGCCATTCACGGTATCCTGGTGCAGATGCCGCTGCCCGCGCACATCGACGCCGACCAGATCATCCGGCGCATCCTGCCACACAAGGACGTGGACGGCTTCCACCCCGTGAACGTCGGCAAGACGCTGATCGGCGAGCGCGATGGCTTCGCGCCGTGCACGCCGGCCGGCGTGCAGGAGCTGCTCGTCCGGAGCGGCGTGGACACGAAGGGGGCCGAGTGTGTCATCGTGGGACGCAGCAACATCGTCGGCAAACCGATGATGGCACTGATGGTGCAATCGGGTCCCGGCGCCAATGCCACCGTCACCGTGTGCCACAGTGCGACGCGGAATCTGGCCGCGCATACGCGGCGGGCGGACATTCTCATCGTCGCGGCGGGTCGCCCGTGCGTGGTCACCGGTGACATGATCAAGCCCGGCGCCGTGGTAATTGACGTCGGCATCAACCGCGTGGCGGATGCATCGGCGCGGAACGGCTACCGCCTCGTGGGCGACGTGGAGTTCGCGGGCGCGCGCGCGGTGGCGTCGCTGATCACACCGGTTCCGGGAGGCGTGGGACCCATGACCATCGCGCTGCTGCTCCGCAATACCATTCGTGCCGCGGAGCGAGCCGCCTCGCCATGACACCCGCTCGCGGCCGGTCGTCGTCTCGCCTTGCGCGTGACGCTGCCCCGGATGCGCCTGACCTCTTCGCGGCGCCGCCGCTGAGCACTGGCGGCGCCGCGGTCGCCGCGTCGTTCGCCGGGCCGGTGCAGGCCACGGGAGAGAGCGCGCAGCAGGCGATCGCGGTGTCCACCCTGACGGAAACGGCGAAGGCGGTGCTCGAGGGCGCGTTCACGCCGCTCTGGGTACGCGGCGAGGTGAGCGACTTCAAGGCGCATCGCAACGGTCACTGGTATTTCTGTCTGCGCGACGCGACGGCGCAGGTGAGATGCGTCGTGTGGTCGCGCAGTCAGCGGCGCATTCCGGCGCCACCGGACGACGGCATGCAGGTATCGGCGTGCGGCCAGCTCTCGGTGTATGCCGCGCGCGGCGACATGCAGTTCGTGATCACCGCCATGGAGGCCGCCGGCGACGGGTTGTGGCGCAAGGCGCTCGAACTGTCGCTCGCGCGGCTCCAGGCCGATGGGCTGACGGCGCCGGAGCGCAAGCGGCGCATTCCCGCCTTTCCCCGTCGCATCGCGGTGATCACCAGCCCGGATGGCGCGGCGCTGCGTGACATCATGGCGGTGGTGCGGCGGCGCTGGCCGCTGGTGGAGCTCGTCGTCGTTCCCGCGAAGGTGCAGGGCGAGGGCGCCACGGAGGAGCTGATCGCCGCGCTCGGGCGCGTGAATCGCTGGGGCGAAGCCGACACGGTGATTATCGGGCGTGGCGGTGGAGCACGTGAGGACCTGTGGGCATTCAACGACGAGCGCGTGGCGCGCGCGCTCGCGGCGTGCACCGCGCCCACGATTTCCGCCGTGGGGCACGAGGTGGACACCACGCTGTGCGATCTCGTTGCTGACCTGCGCGCGCCCACGCCTTCGGCGGCCGCGGAAGCCGCCGTGCCGGTGCTTGCGGATGAACGGGATCATCTCGCCGTGTTCGCCAGGAACCTGCGACAGGGTCTCACGGGACGCGCCGCGGACATGCGCGCGCGGCTCGAGCTGTCGCATCGGGACCTGCGGCGGCGCGGCGAGCAGCTCGTGGAATCGCGGCGCGCGCGGCTCGAAGCCGTCGCCGGGCGACTGCATGCACTGAGTCCGCTGGCGACGCTCGCGCGCGGCTTCGCGGTGGCACGGGGAGCGAACGGCGAGCCGCTCACCAGTGCACACCAGTTCTCTCCGGGGCTGGCCTTTGCGCTCGTCCTGCGCGATGGCCGTGTGCCCTCGCAGGCCACGGGCGCGCCCGAGCTGTCCGCGCCGGATGCGGTGACACCTGAACCGAGCGAGTGACACATGGCATATGAGCAGGACGTTCAACGGCTCGAACAGATCATCGCGGCGCTGGACCGGCGGGATCTCGACCTCGATGCGGCACTTCGCCTCTTCGAGGAAGGCGTGGAGCGGCTCCGCGCCGCCTCCGCTGCACTGGGCGCAGCCGAAGCCAGCGTCCGCCAGCTCGTCGAACAGGCCGATGGTTCACTCGGACTTGCCGACTTCAATCGCTGATCCCGCGGAGATGGAATTCGCCGCGGACCGGTCCGCGGTGGATGCGGCGCTCGTTGGCCTCTGCGACCGGGCGCTGGCCGATCTGCCCGCGGCGGTAGCCGCCGCCATTCGCTACAGCCTCCTTGGCGAGGGCAAGCGGCTCCGGCCGCTGCTCGTGCTGGGCGCCTATCGCGCCTGCGGCGGCGCCGGCAACGCGTCCGCGCTCGCCGCGTCGGTGGAGATCGTCCACGCGTACTCACTCGTGCACGATGATTTGCCGTGCATGGATGATGACGACGTGCGGCGCGGGCGCCCGACCACGCACCGCCGGCACGGTACCGGCGTCGCTGCCGTCGCGGGAGTGGCCATGGTGCCGTTGGCGGCGCAGGCGGCCGGCGACGCCGCGCTGGCCCTCGGGTTGCCCGCACACTCGCGCAGCGACATCGTTCGAGAGTTGATGCGGGCATCGGGCGCGGCCGGTATGGTTGGCGGCCAGTTGCTGGATCTGGCCGGGGAGGAGCGGATCCTGTCGCTGGCTGAGCTGGAACACGTGCACGCCGCGAAGACCGGCGCACTCATTGCGGCTTCAGTTCGGATTGGCGGGATCGCCGCGGCCGCCACGCCGCGGCAGCGCGACGCCCTGCAGGGATTCGGCGATGCGATCGGCCTCGCCTTTCAGATCGCCGACGACGTGCTGGACGCGACCGCGACCACGGCACAGTTGGGGAAAACCGCTGGCCGCGACGCATTGCTGGGGAAGAGCACCTATCCGGCGCTGCTCGGGGTGGATGGCGCCGTGGCGCGGGCCGGTGCGCTGGCGGATCAGGCGCGCGCGGCACTCGTGGCCGGTGGACTGCTGACGCCCACGCTCAGCCGTCTCGCGCAGTTCGTTGTGGATCGCACCTCGTAGTTCTGTTCAGCCTTCGTCGCCGAGTGGATATGCCGGTTCTGCCTCGCATCAACATTCCTGCCGATCTGAAGTCGCTGTCGCGCGACGAGCTCCGCACGCTCGCGCACGAGATTCGCGCGGCGCTCATTGACAGTTGCTCCCGCACGGGAGGACACATCGGCGCCGGGCTCGGCGTGGTGGAGCTCACCGTCGCGCTGCATCATGTCTTCGATGCGCCGCGCGATCAGATCGTCTGGGACGTGGGACATCAGGCGTATCCGCACAAGATGCTCACCGGACGGAAGGGCCGCTTCGAAACACTTCGCCAGGAGGGCGGACTGTCCGGGTTCCTCAAGCGTGACGAGAGCGACTACGACGCGTTCGGCGCCGGCCATGCGGCCACCGCCATTTCGGCGGCGTTGGGCATGGCGGTCGGACGCGATCTCATGGACGACGATTTTCGCGTGGTGGCCGTGGTGGGCGATGGCGCGCTGACCAGCGGGCTCTCGTACGAGGGGCTCAACAACGCCGGAGCGTCCGGGCGCGACATTCTTGTCGTCCTCAACGACAACGAGATGTCCATTGCGCCGAACGTGGGCGCCATCTCGAAATACCTTGGCTCCATCCAGCGCAATCCGATTTACAACCGCGTGCGCGGCGCACTTGGCACGGTGATGGACGAGCTGCCGGGCCCACTGTCGGGCATTGGCGGCATCGTGCGCAAGTGGGAGGAAAGCATGAAGAGCTTCCTCACGCCCGGTGTGTTGTTCGAGGAGCTGGGTTTCCGCTACTTCGGCCCGATCGAGGGACATGACATCGACGCCCTGGTGGACACGTTCACCGCGGTGAAGGGCATGCGCACGCCACGCCTCGTGCATGTCATCACGCAAAAGGGGAAGGGATTCCCCGCGGGTGATCATGGCGAGAAGTGGCATGCCCTGCCGCCCGGTCACGATCCGACAACGGGTAAACAGCTCAAGACATCCACCGCGAATCCGGCGTACACCGCGGCCTTCGGCAAGGGGCTCGCCGAGCTGGGCGCCGAGGAACAGCGACTGGTTGTGATCACCGCCGCCATGCCCGCCGGAACGGGCACGGGAACGTTTGGCAAGGCGTATCCGGCCCGTTTCTTCGACGTGGGTATAGCGGAAGGGCACGCCGTGACCTTCGCGGCGGGGCTGGCAACGCAGGGGCTTCGGCCCGTTTGTGCCATCTACTCCACGTTTCTTCAGCGCGCGTACGACAACGTGATTCACGACGTCGCGCTCCAGCGGCTGCCGGTGATCTTCGCCATGGACCGCGCGGGACTCGTGGGCGAGGACGGACCCACACACATGGGTCTGTACGACATCGCGTACATGCTGGCGGTGCCCGGCATGACGGTCACCGCGCCGAAGAATGCGACCGAGATGCTGGCGCTGTTGCGCACCGGGCTACGCCATGACGCCGGGCCGCTGTGTCTGCGTTATCCGCGCGATCCCGCGCCTGATGTGCCGTTGCCCGCCGCGCAGATTCCGCCGGTGCCCTTCGGGACCTGGGACGTGTTGCGTCAGGGCACCGAGTGCGCCGTGCTCGCGGTGGGCACCATGGTGCTGCCCGCGCTCGAAGCGGCCGCCGCCCTCGCGCATCATGGGTTGAACGTCACGGTGGTGAACTGTCGCTTTCTCAAGCCGTATGACGACGTGACGCTCACGGCAATCGTGGCCAACCACTCGCGCATCCTCACCGTAGAGGAGGGGACCGTGGTGAACGGCTTTGGCGCGATGATGGCGGCTCGGATCCAGCAGCTCGATCCGGCGGTGCGGGTTGCGGTGCACGGCGCGCCGGACCGCTTCATCGAGCAGGGCTCGCGCCGCCGGCAGCTCGAGCTGACGGGTCTCGATGCGGCGGGCATCGCGCAGCGGCTCCGCGCCCTGCTCGAGAGCGAGGCGATGACCGGGTGACTCGCATTGGCGTCGTGGGCAACCGCCGCTACGAGGGGCTGCCCGGAGTGCTGGAGACACTGCAGCGGCGGGCTCCGGCGCTGGGCATGGCGCTCGCCTACGAACGGGAGCTGTGCGACGCCGGTGCGCGCGGCGACGAACTGGACGATCCCGCCGGCATCGATGCGCTCATCACCCTGGGCGGCGATGGCACGATGCTGCGCGGCGCGCGGCTCGTGGCAGGGCGTCAGATCCCGATCCTCGGAATCAACCTCGGCCGGCTCGGCTTTCTCACGGCGTGTGCGGGCAGCGACCTCGAAGACGCCCTGGACCGGTTCGCCACCGGCGACTACGCCATCCAGTCGCGCATGGCCCTCGAGGCGCGATCGTCGCGCGACGGCGACGTCAGACAGCGCGCCCTGAATGACGTCGTGCTGCACAAGGGCGGTTTCGCGCGGGTACTGCAACTCAGGGTCTTCGTCAACGGGGAGCTGATCGGCGCGTACGCGGCCGACGGACTCATCATCGCGACACCCACCGGCTCCACGGCGTACAGCCTGTCGGCCGGCGGACCGGTCGTGGTGCCAACGCTCGACTCCATTGTCCTCACGCCGATTTCACCGCACACGCTTGCGGTTCGGCCCGTGGTGCTGCCGGCCGGCGCCGAGGTGAGCGTGAAAGCGGAGGATGGGCCCGACGAACTTCTGGTAACGATCGATGGCCAGGTCGGCAGCACCTTTCTTCCCGGCGACACGTTGATGGTGCGCCGCGCGGAGCGGCCCGTGTTGCTGGTACATTTTCGCGACACGACATTCTTCTCCCGCATGCGTCGCAAGCTGGCCTGGGGCGGCCTGCGGGAGCGGGGCGAACAGGACGTGTGCTGACCGAGCTGCGCATCAGGAATCTCGCCATCATCGATGCTCTGACGCTCCCGCTATCGGGCGGTCTCACCGTGCTCACCGGCGAAACCGGCACGGGCAAATCCATCATTATCGGTGCGCTGGGGCTGCTGCTCGGTGAACGTGCCAGTGCGGACCTCATTCGTACCGGCGCGGAGCGCGCGTCGGTGGAGGGAACGTTCGATCTCAGCGGCCGCACCGGCTTGCTCGCCATGCTCGACGAGCGCGGCGTGGCAGTCGAGAACGATACCGTGGTGCTCAAGCGTGACATCTCCTCCGCTGGCCGCGCACGGGGCTGGATCAACGGCACCACCTGCACGACCACCATGCTCGCCGACGTGGGGCGCGCGCTGGTGAATCTGCACGGCCAGCACGAGGCGCAGGCGCTGCTCGACGCCTCCGCGCAGCGCGAGATCCTCGATGCCTTTGGTGGCGCGTCGGATGACGCGGCCACCGTGCGACGGCACTTCGATGCACTCGCCGCGGCCACGCGCGAGCTGAAGGCGCTGGAGACCCGGCGAGCTGAGGCGGAAAAGCAGGCCGACTACCTGCGGCACGTCGCCAGCGAAATCGACGCGGCGCGGGTCGAGCCAGGGGAGGACGCGCGCCTCGACGAGGAGGCGAAGCGCCTGGAGCACGCGGAAGAACTCAAGGGTCTGGCCGAAGGCATGGCGGCACACCTGGATGACGGAGAGGATGCCATCCTGCCGCGACTCGCGCACGTGCAGCGATCGCTCGCCGCCATTCAGCGCATCGATGCCTCGCTCGAACGTCTGCAGGAACTTTACGATGCGGCGTTCTACGCGCTCGAGGAGCTGGCGACCGCGCTCGGCGCGTACGCGCAGGCCGTGGACCTCGATCCCTCGCGGCTCGACGAGGTGCATCGCCGGCGCGATCTGCTGTTCCGGATCATGAAGAAGTACGGCCCCACGCTGCACGACGTGATGGACCGCGGGCGGCGGGCGCGCGCGGAGCTGGAGCTCGTCGATGCCGGATCACTGGACCTGCGAGAGCTCGACGCGCGGCGCAGTGCCGCCGCCGTCGCCCTCGGGCAGGCCGCCGCAACACTCTCGGAGCGCCGCCGCACGGCAGCCGAGCGTCTCGCGCGCGACGTGGATGCGCTCCTGCCGGAACTGGGCATGCGTGACGGCCATCTCACCGTGGCGCTCGTGCCGCGCGCCGACATCGGACCCGACGGTGCCGAGGACGTCGAGTTTCGCGTCGCCATGAACGTCGGTCATGACGCGCGCCCGCTGGCGCGCGTGGCGTCGGGCGGCGAGCTCTCACGCGTAATGCTCGCGCTCAAGACGATTCTCGCGCGATTGGACCACGTGCCCACACTCGTGTTCGACGAGGTGGACGTGGGCATTGGCGGACGGGTCGGCCTGCAGGTTGGCGATCTGATGCGCGCGGTCGCGGCGCACCATCAGGTCCTGGCCGTGACGCACCTGCCCCAGATCGCCGCTCGGGCCCATCAGCACATTGTCGTCAGCAAGGGCGCGCGCGACGGCATCACCACTGCGGATACGACTGCGGTAGAGGGCAGCGCGCGCGTCAGCGAAATCGCTCGCATGCTGGGCGGCGATCCGGAGAGCGAAACCAGTCTGGCCCACGCGCGCGAACTGCTCGACGCCGCGGCGCCGCCACGGGGAAGAAAGCGGGCGCGCGCCTGATTACTTCGCAGCGGCCGCGTGAGTCCCGTCGCCCCACAGCGACACACGGAGTCGCACGCGCAGCACCGTCATCGTTCGCCTGGCTCTGCCGCCCGACACGCTCAGGTCCTGAGACCGGGAGAGACTGACTTCAATCGGGACACCCCCGCGCCCCTCTACGTGCGCGGCGATCGTCGAGAAGACCACGCCGTAACCCAGGCGGTGCACGGTGAGCGCCGACGCGGCATCGAGGACGGACGCATCAATCACGACGGCGGCGCCAGACGTGTCCGTCGTCTCGAGCGTACCGGAGAAGGTGCCTGCGCCCCGATGCAGATACAGATACTGCGCGCCAACGGAGAAATAGTCACCCAGCACCAGGCGCGGCGTCGCCTCCAGTGCGATGTAGTTGCCGGGCGCACGACGCGTGCTCACCGCGCCGGCCACACTGGAAAATGGATCGCCGGGCTGCGACACGCGGATCGTGCGCGTGTCAGGCAGGGCATGCCCGTAGCGACCCACCACGCTGGCCCAGAAATGACGGCTTGCCATGATGTCCCACGACGATGAGGCTTCGACTGCGGTCTGCCCCGTGCCCGTTCCAATGCCGAACTGCGCGAAGGGATTGGCGGGAGCACCACTCCCGATGCGGACGCGCGCCTGGACGGCGCTGCGCACGTGGAGGCCGGCGACGCGAATACGCTGCGCCTCGGAGAGTTCTCCGAGCCAGGTGAATCTGGCCCACAGCGCGGCATCGCCCAGGCCGCTCTGATCGAACGTGCGCGCCGAGTCGGCGTGTATCGCGCGTGCGGTATCAGGGAAGTAATCGGCAATGACCTTGGTGCCCGCCTGCGTGATCGAGCCACCGATGGTCAGACGATTCGTCACGCCCAGCTCGAGCCCGAGCGGCGTGCGCCGCGCCTGCGACTGCGTCCGGATACTTGCTCCACTGGGCGCCGTGAAGCGCTGTTCGAAACGGACCCAGTCGTTCGTGGCGATACCCCGCACGGTTCCCGCGGGCAGCGTCGTTGCGTCGTCGCCGAAGCCGAGCACTGCCTGCGCAGGTGCGACCGCTGCCCATGCTCCGAGCGCGAGGGCCGCGAGCGCGACGGGCCGGCGCGCGGCGTCCAGCACGCGGTGGACAGGGGCGACGACAGACAGGAGGCGGATCGAACCGGCTGGTGAAACGTGGACCGAAGGCGAGCACCATGCAGTGCCCGGGCACCTGGCGGCTAGTCTGCCATGTGATCGGTCCGTTGTCAACTTGACGGCGCAGGCCGACTCACCATCGCAGTATATTGTGCGAGTCGTCGCGTGGTGCCGCATGGCGACCACGACTCCAGCCCCTTCTCCGTGCGCGTCCTACCGAAATCTGCGATCCCCTGGCAGGTGACCGGGAATCACTGGCTCTCGCTTCCATGCATTCACCCCGTTGACGGTTCGCTGTATGCACTCGGCATCCTGCACCGTGGCGCGCGGGCCGCGGTGGAGTTCGCCGGCTCCGCCGATTTTCTTGAAGCGAAGGGACCGCCATTGCTGCGCCTGCGCATCCACATCAATGGCACGGAGCGCGAGCTGGGTGGGAACGGCCTGGCCTGGGAGCGCGCACTGGGCTGGATCCCGACGTTCACCTGCACGCTGGACCAGCTCGTGCTGCGCGGGACCGTGTTTGCACCGTACGGACGCGATGCCGATGCTGCCGGCGCGGTCTACGCCATTGCCATTGAGAATCGTGGGAACGAAGCCGCCCAGGTCACTGTCGCACTCGAGGGCGTGCTCGGTCACCGGCAGCTTCGGGTCCGCACGCCGCGCGCACTGGACGACGCGCACCGGGTCATCGCGGGAGACGGTGGAGTGCTGCTGCTCGATGGCAGCTCGCAGCCCAGTCTGGCGGCGCTCGCGATCGCGGCGGACGGCGAGTGGCGTTCGTCCATTGGCAGCGCGAGCGACGCACGCTTCACGATCGAGCGGTCCCTTGCGGTCGCGCCCGCCGAACACCAGAGCATGGCATTCTTCATTGCGGCGGGTCCGGAGCGTGACGGTGCCGAGGCCACGGTCGGCGTCATGCGGCGGCGCGGCTGGCGCGACCTGCTGGGTTTGACGCGCGATGCATTCCAGGCGATGGAGCAGTCTGTCGGGCACGACGGACTCGATCGCCTCATCAATCGCAACCTGCTCTTCGCGCTGTTCTTTGGCGTGGGGCGTGGGCTCGACGATGCGCAGTACTATCTCGTGCGCTCTCGTGCGCCATGGAACGGGCGCGGCGTCACGCTGCGTGACTGGGAGGTGCTCTCCTGGCTGCTCCCCGCGGTGCAGCTTGCCGATGGTGGACTGGCGCGCGAGCTCCTGTTGCGGGCGTGCGAGCTGCACGGCTACGCGCCGGGCAATGGCGTGCACTACCTGGACGGCACGCTCTTCGAGGCTGGTTTCTCGCTGGAGGGGGTCGCGGCGTACCCGCTTGCCGTCGACCGGTACGTGCGGGACACGGGCGACGACCAGATTGTCGAGGAACCGGTGATCGCCGACACGCTGTACGCGGTCTGGGACGATCTCGCCGCGCGCCGCGACGAGCACGTCCCGCTGTATGCGACCGAGGTGACACTGTCGGGAGCGCCCACACGGTATCCGTACACGCTCCATGGGAACGCCGTCGCGGGCCAGGCGCTCGAGATCCTGCGCCGCACGCTGGATGAGGAAAGCGCGCGCAAAGTGGAAGATCCCGACGCGGTGCGCGCAGCGCTGCGGCGTCACTTCGCCGTCGAGCAGAATGGAAAGGTCACGTTCGCAGCCGCGATCGACCTGACCGGCCGGACGCATGACGAGGATGATCCGAGCGCATCCGCGCTCTGGCTTCCGTTGTACGGTGCGGTGGAACGCCACGACTCCATCTACCGCCGGACGGTGCGCGGCGTGGGCGCGGAGCCACATGCGCTGGCGCTGCAATGCGCACGACTGTTGGGTCCCGACGGCGCGGCGGTCATGCAGTGGCTGCGCCGCGCTCCGCTCGACGGCGGCATTGCCGGCGAGATCGTGGACGAAGAGGGACGCGTCGCGGGAAACGGCGGCGATGCCGCACTCGCCGGGTTGCTGGCCTGGAGTGTGTGGTACGCGGTGCATGGGCTCGGCCTGCATCCCTGAGGATTTCCCCTCTTCTGTCACAGAGCGCGATGTCTTAGGCTTCACGCCGCATCATTCCACCAGAGGAGAACGCTCATGAGGCCGGACCGTCTTGCATGGTGCCTTGCCCTCTGTGTCTGCCCGATGCCAGCGGCACTGATCGCGCAGGGATATCAGCTCAATGAAATCGGCACTTGCGCCGTCGCGCGAGCACAGGCCGTGGTCGGGGCGCCCTGCAAGGATCCGTCGAGCATCTACTGGAATCCGGCGGCCACAGTGGATCTCCGCGGATGGTCAGCGTATGCCAGCCTCACGGCTATCACGGTCGGCGGAGATTTCACCGCCGATACGTCGGGCCGCGTCACCAAGGCGGATGTGCCGGCCAACTTCCCGCCGGCGCTGTTCGTGAATTACGGCTCCAGGGGCGGGCGATGGGCTGCGGGAGTTGGCGCGTATGTCCCGTACGGTCTCTCGTCGCAATGGCCGGAGGACTTTTCAGGGCGCTTCGAGGCACAGAAGGCCTCGCTGTTCTCTCTCTACGTGCAGCCGAACGTCGCCTACCGCTTCGCCACCAACTGGTCGATCGGCGGCGGTCCGGTCATCGGCTACGCGCACGTTCAACTGGTGCAGGGACTCGATCTCGCCACGCAGATGACACCGGTGGGGGTGACGTTCGGTCAGCTCGGCATTCCGGCGCGGACGCAATTCGCCCAGGCGACGCTCGAGGGCAGTGCCACGGCAGTCGGATTCAACGTGGCGATCCACGGCAGGGTTGGTGACAACTGGGAAATCGGCGCGCGCTATCTCTCCAAGCTGGACTTCAAGTACAACGACGCCACCGCCACGTTCACGCAGACGGCGACGGGTCTCACCCTGTCGGCCGCCAATCCGTTCGGCGTGCCCGCAAGTACGCCGGTAGACGCACTCCTGAGTCCCTTGTTCGACCCCGGCGCCACGCTGTCACGGCAGAAGGCATCGGCGTCGCTGCCGAACCCGGCGCAGTTCGAGATTGGTGTGGGATACACCGGACTCGTGAACACGACACTCTCGGCCGACTTCACGCTGTCGCAGTTCTCGGCATTTCAGGTGCTCCCGATCACGTTCCATGGTCCGGCCAGCGCGGCGAACGAACGGGCACTGGAGGATTACAACAATTCCTGGTCGATGCGCGCCGGAGTCGAGCATGCGTTTGCCATTGGCATCAAGGGGCGCGCCGGCGTGAACTTCGTGAAGTCGCCCGCGCCGGACGTCACGGTCACGCCGGAGTTGCCCGACCAGAACCGCATGAATTACACAGTGGGCGCCGGAGTCCCCCTGTCGCCTCGCTATACCCTGGACATTGGTTATCTGCGCGTGCAGACCAGCGGACGGCGGGGGCGTGTCGTCCAGCGTACCGACGAGAGTCAGACTGCGGCGGCGCTCAATTCCGGCTTCTACCGGCTGAGCGCCAATGTCTTCTCGCTCAGCGTACGCGCCAACTTCTGACCGCCACCATCAACGCCTCGGGAGTACATCGCCGATGTCCCGACTTCCTGGTCTCGCCGATTGTGCACGGCTACTCATGCTGGCGGCCATGCTCGCGGCGTGCAGCGAGAGCAAGGACCTGGTCAACCCCCCGCCTCCGGTGAGTCCGCTCTTTGCCAGCTACGTCTCGCTGGGCAACAGCCTGACGGCCGGGTATGAGTCCGGCGGCATCAGCGACTCCACACAGCGCCTGGCCTATCCCGTACTGGTCGCGCAACAGATGGGGACCCCATTCACCATTCCGGCACTCCGGGATCCGGGGTGTCCGCCACCCATCGCGAACTTCCTCACCGGCGAGCGGGTGAGTGCGCCCCAGGGACTCACCGATGAGTGCAGCTTTCGGTCCGACGTGACGGGCAGGGCGGTGATCAACAACGTCGCCGTGCCTGGCGCGAATTCCGTGGATCCGACGAGCTTCAACGGCTCCGGTGCCAATGCGCTCACGACGCTCATTTTGGGTGGCGAAACGCAGGTGCAGCGCGCGCTCGACGCGAATCCGACGTTCGTCTCGGCCTGGATCGGCAACAACGATGTCCTCGCGGCGGCTCTTTCCGGCATCCTGGTTCCGGCAACCGGCATTTCCCCAGGTGTGACGCCGGTGGCAACGTTCGCGCAGAACTACGCGACGTTGATCAGCGGGCTGCAGGCCGGCACGTCGCTCAAGGGAGGTGTGCTCCTCGGCGTCATCCAGGTGGCCGGCACACCTGCGCTCTTTCCGGCCGCGCTGCTCGTGAACGATCCGCGCTACAAGGCCATGTTTGACGCGGCGGTGGGTGCGACGGTGACGATCCATCCGAGCTGCACGGCCACCACGAAGTCGCTGATCTCGTTCACCATTGTCGCGCAGATGCGCGCCTGGCTTGCCGATCCCAATCCGGATCCGACGCAGCGGGCCGGCGTCCCACCGGTGCTGCTCTGCGAGAAGAACCAGGCGGGCTTCCCGGCGCCGCAGGGCGATATCTTCGTACTCGATGCCGATGAGCAGGCGTCGCTCGCGACGACCATCGACAGCTACAACGCGATCATCGACAGCACCGCAAATGCCCTCGGATGGGCGTTTGCGGATCTCAACCCCACGCTTGCGCAGCTACGCAGCGACACGGCGATGGTGCCGGCCTTTCCACACCTCGATCAGCCCACGAAGCCCTACGGCGATTACTTCTCACTCGATGGAATTCATCCGGCCGCGGCGGGGCAGCGACTCATTGCCGACAGCGTCATCAGCGTGATCAACGCCAGGTTCGGCACCGCCATTCCGAGCATCAGCCCGTGATCAACTGAGAGCGCGACCCGTCGCATGGCACCGGCACGAGATCCACGCGGTGCGCACCCGCGTGGTGATTGCGGTGCCCTTGTTCGCGCGCCGTGTCCCGGATAGCTTCACGTCGAATTGCGGGAATAGCTCAGTTGGTAGAGCACAACCTTGCCAAGGTTGGGGTCGCGGGTTCGAGTCCCGTTTCCCGCTCTCTTCATCCGCAGAAGCAGCAGATTCCGCGCAGCCGCGGCACGCAGGAGGCCCGGCCGTGGATGTCATCGCCGGCCAGGGCGCGCGCATGGTGGCGTGAGGTGCGCGATCGGTCGGCCCGGGTGGCGAAAAGGGGCAGACGCGAGGGACTTAAAAGGCGTCTGCCAGGGGAGGTTTCCTGCCTAGTAAAACGCCACCTATCCCATTTCCCATCAGCACGTTACGCAATCGGTATCGGATGGCGCGCGGAGGGAAGCACTAGGCGGAAGCACTAGCGCGATCCGGCCCCGACCTGTGCGGCGCGGCTGTAGCTTCCCCGCTTTCTTCCCCGGTGGGCTTCGCGCCAGGCGTCGGCTCCTTCCGCACCCGCGGCGTGTAGTCGTCGGCGTCCGGGTCGTACTTGCCGTAGCGCGTGATGACCTGCGTAGCGTCCTTGTGGCCGAGTTGCTTGGCGGCGATCTGGTAGCTGTAGCCATCGCGAAGCAGCTGCACCGCGTGCGTGTGCCGGTGGTCGTGCAACGTGCTGTCTTTCAGCTTGAGCGCCTTCAACGCGGCGCGGTGGCTGGCGAGGGCCGGGCCTTCCTTCGCGTCGGGAAAGACCAGCGCATCCGGCTCCCGTCCGACGACAGCGGGACGGATGTACGGGATGGTCCAGGCGTTCTCGGGCACGATGCGCGTGGTGCGCGAGCGGTGTTTCGTCTTGCTGCCGCGGGCTTCGACGGTGCAGGCGTCGAGGTTCACATCGCGCACACGAAGGCGGGCGACGGCCTGCCATTCCAGCCCGGCGCCGCACATCAGCGCCTCGAGCGCGGCGTACGGCTGCTCCAGCGCGGCAATCAGCCGCTGTGCATCGGCGCGCTCGTAGTGCGTATCCCGTCCGGGCCGTTCCTTGTGTCCCCGGATGCCCTTCACGGGGTTGGCCGGGATGACCTCCAGCTCTTTCAGGTAGCGGGCGAAGGATGACGCCGCGGCCTTGTAGCGGTTCCGCGTGGGCAGGGAACAGGACAGCCCCTTGAGCCACTTCGCAATGGCGCCCTGCGTGAAGGCGGAACGCGGGAACGGCTGTCCCTCGGGGATCAAGGTGCGGACCTGTGCGAGGTACTTGTCCGCAGAGCCGGCGCAGTGGCTGCCCGGCTGCCGGATCTCCTCGTACCATTCGGCAAGGTACGGCTCCAAGTCCACGTCGCTGGCCGCAGCGCGCCGGCGCTTCACGTACGACGCGAGCCGGTTCTGTTGATGCGCGCGGTAAGCGTCCAGCAGGTTCAGGGTGCCATCCAGGACACCCGCCAGCACATCGAGTGCATCGCCAGTATGGCGAAGGTCCTTGAGCCACGCCTCGATGGCGACGGCGGTTTGTTTGCGGCGCGAGCGCGTGGACATGATGCGCTCTTTCTGGTCATGGTCGAGCGGCTTGACGCGGACCATCCAGGTGCGGCCCGGATAGGTGCGTCCGTCGCGTTTCGTCGCGGCGTTCAGGAACGGCATCGGTCCTCGTGGTGGGCGGGATGACACAAGCGGCGCCAGCGGACACGACCGCGGCGCCGCCTGTGCGAGGATGCCCACTCGCCGGACCAGGATCAAGGGGGGAGGGCAGCCGGCTACGCCCGCAGGGCACGGGTGGGCAGGTCCAGCACCACATCGCGCGCGGCGTCGAACACGCCAGCGGCCTCGAGTGCGAAGCACAGCGCACCATCCAGCTCCGCATCGAACACGAGGTGACGGTTCGCGTCCAGCCCGATCACGCGCACCTTGTCGCGCCCGTGGTTCATGCGGTCGATGTAGAAGCCCGAGGCCAGCGGCCTCGCGCTCTGGTCCACGTCGGGCAGCGGCTCGAAGTCAGGCGCCGGCGCAACGAGCTGGTGCCGCCACGCTTCAACCTGGCGGGCGAAGCGGGGGGCATCGCCCCGGATCAAGGTCACGTGGTACGTGGTTTCGGGTTCGGTGGTGGTCGTCTCGTTGGCGGGCATGGTGGCATCCTCGGCATCAGGTGAAGCCCCGGCAGGGTGCCGGTGGCGTGTCCTACGTTAACAAGACGCTTCACCGATGTCAAGGTAACCACTTACAGGCAAACATGTTACGTTGTCTGCCGGGCAACGTTTCGGGCCTGACGGACAACGCGGCGCCCGGGCTGGCTGCTACGGCTTGCGGGTAGTGCTGGCCCGGCGACACGGACGCGCTCCGCGGTAACCGATGGCGGCGTAGCAGGTTGCGGCGTTCGGAGCTGGAAGGCTGGAAGGATGCGCCATCCCTGTTTACACGCGAGGCCCGCAATGGCGTCTGTCTGCCCGTCTGCGGCCCGATCCCATCCGGGGGGCATCCCAGGCCGCACAGGGGTCCGAGCCGCCCGGCACCGCGGCAACCCGTCGCGCGCCGCGCGGCCCGGCCGCTGGCGGCGTGCGGCAACCTCAGCCGGCGCCACGCTGGCGGGTGGTTCCGCACCTGAGGCGCCGGGATGAGCGGCACGGCTGGTGACCCGGTGGCGGGTTCCGGTCGAGGTGTGGTGGTGTCCTGGTCGTTCGCTGTTCCGTTCCCCCGCGTGTCCCGCGCGAAGCGCGCTCTGAGTAGTACTCTGGTAGTAACTCTACTACCGGAGGCAGATGATGGCATATCAAAGAGGCAGATGATGGCATCGGGCTACGACGTTCCGGTTCACGCCCGACGCGCCCGCGATGCGCATCAGTGACGGCCTGCCGGCTACCCGCCTGTCCGCCAGCGTGCCCTCGGGGTCGTCCGTGCCGGCGCCGTGAAGCGCATCCTGGTAGGCGATGGGGTCCTTCACGGTTTCCAGCGCCCGCCGCGTCAGCCAGAGATGGCGCTCTGTGTGGCGCGTCCAGTGGCGCTCGAGGACGGCCCCGGTGTCGTTGAACAGGTCACGCCCGTAGATGCAGGTGAAACGTTGCCATGGGGCAGCGTACAGGCAGCCCAGGACGCGGTAGCGGTACGTGTGCGCGCGCGGATAGTGCTGGTGCGCTCGTCGTTCACGCGCCACCAATCCCGCGCCGACGAGGCCGGCGAGTGCGGTGTTCACGTTCTTGCGGTCCGCGCGACAGAGCGCCGCGAGCCTGGCGTGCGTGGTGTCCACCGGATCGGACCAGCGCGCACCAGGCGTGTGGCGCGCCAGGATGGCCAGCCACGCGAGCACCGTAGACGCGACAGGCCCCACTTTCCAGCACCGCGCGAGCGGCGAGATGGGGTCGTACATGCCCGCCTCGGCGATGCTATCCGGCATCCTCCAGAAGCGTGCAGCCAACGGCCCCAGGTCCGCCGCTGTCATGATGCACGCGCGGTGGTCGGGGTACTTGTGGAATTGGTAGCGGTGTGCTACTATTTCGGTGTCCATAGTACATGCAGCTGGTCGAGCGCCGGTACGCTGTCGGGCAGTCACGGCGCGATGGAATCAATGGGAACGAGGCGCTCTGCACTGGTCATGCGGGGCGCCTCGTTGTTTCAGCGGGTTCCCTCCGCGTGCTGCATGGACACCATCATCAGCGCGACGAGTGCATCGTGAATGATGGAGTCGTGGCTGCTGCCCGGTGACACGGCGCGCACGGCATTCAGCTCGTTCAGCGTGCCCCGGCTCACCAGGATGATGGCGTCACCGCCCGCGTGCCGCGGGCCTGGGATGCGAAAGCCACGGAGCTTCACTGGAAGGGCTCCTCGGCGACGTGGAACAACGGCGCGTGAATCATCCCGCGCTCCATCGCCCAATTGGTCAGCACCAGAAGCGCGAAGTACACGATCAGGTCGTAGCTGCATCCAGGCGAGACGGCCTTCACCGCGTCGATTGCCTCGCGCGTCGTACGGCTTACCCGGATGTGGCTGCCATCCCGGTGCGTGCGCTGGCCAACGGGGCGAAGGTCAGACAGGTTCATGGTCATGGTCACTCGGCGGCTGTAAGGGGTGTGTGTACACACCGAAAGATGCCGAGTAGGGGCAGGGGATACCATCGCGCGCACGTCGCAGCGGCAGGTTGCCGCGTGTAAACGCTACGGGAATCGGCTAGTGCTTCCGCTGGTGCCGGATCGGCTCCATAGCGGAAACGGCCCTTACGGAAGGGATAGCGGGTCCTTCCTGACTGTTCCCGTGGCCACCACGCTGCCGGCCCCACGGTCCAGCAGGTGCGCCTCGTCCATCGCTTCGTATTCCGCTTCCGGGATGAACTCCTGCGCGAGGCCAAGTTCTTTGATGGTGTCTACGAGAGTCGTATCGACACCCTTAATGCCGTTCAGCAGCTCCATGATGCGCACGGCGTTCGTCTGTGCCGTGATGGCCGCGGTCAGGACGCGCACCAGCGCCGTGATGCGCCGGCTGGATACCTGGATGCCCTTCGCCTGGTCCAGCGCCTGTTCCAGCTCCGTCAGCACGTCATCCATCGAGCGCAGCCGCGACGGCGGTCCTTGAACCGGATGCGGCTTCCGCCTGCGCTTCCCGCCCAGGACCGACGCGGCAGCGTTTGCCTCCGCCCGCTCCGGGTCGTGCCGGAAACACCACGGCTTGCCCCGCTGCGGGTTCATGCGGCACGGCTCACCGGCGCGAGTCGTGGCCTGGCAGACGTGTGCGGAGGGTTGTTCGGCGGACGCTGGCATCGCTGGCAGATAGGTGCGGAGTTAACTACGGAAAAAGCAGTAGATGGCAGGGGTGGACACGTTGCGGTCACTGCTGGACACCGCCAGTCAGGCGCGCCACGCCATGCGGTCAGTTGCGGTCGTTCATCGCCAGCACCTGGCGGCAGTGCGCGCACCGGCTCACGACATCCGATCCGATGACGAACACGACGACGCGGGAATGTGGGCACGGGCGAGCGGCCCGGTTCCACGCGGTCACACGTCGCGCGCGCCGGCGGGTGGTCACGAGAACACCGGCCCGTCGCGGAAGTACCACGCTTGCCGCTCGTCCAGGTAGAAGTAAATCCCGGGTCCGTGCACCGCGCCATCCGCCTCGAAGGCAAGCGGCGCGCTCGCCGGGTCACTCTGACAAGATGGCAGGAGGCGCGACGACACCGTATCGCCCACCGTGTACACCTGCTTGCGGTAGAAATTGGCGAACGCGGTCGTCACATCCTGGCCCGCAGCTGTGCGGATGCCCTCGATGGTGACGCTGCTCGATCGCCCGACGCCCGGGTCGGGGTTAGGCAGGATGCCACTGCTCCATCCGTCCGCGTAGCCTTCGCGCGTGGTGCAGCGCAGCGCATCGGCTGGTACCGTGATCTTCGCCACGACGACCGCGTAGCGGCTCGCCTGCGCACGCAGGTCCAGCGATGACAGGTCGAGCGAACCCGTGAAGCTGGCCGGCAGCCACACCAGCCCGTACATGCGCTTGTACGCAGTGAAGGCGCCGGACTCGGGGACGGTGACCACTACGCGCTTACCCGGATGGGCTGGTTCCGGTCGTCCAGCCGCTGGATCAGTTGACGGGTTCGGCTCACTTCCTTACCCGTCGCGTCTTTCTGCGTCAGCACAATCTCGATCTTGATGGGGCTGTCGCCGTTCATGCCCACCATCGAGGCCCCGATGCGGCTGCTGGTGCGCTGGCTATCGCTGCCACCACCACCACCGCCACCACCACCACCGCCTCCACCACCGCCACCGCTGCCGGCTTCCTTGAACGCGAGCGCCGCAGCAGCTGCATGCTTGATGCTGGACATCGTCGCCAGTGCAGCCGCGGCCCAATTGCCGGACGCGCCGTAACCCAGGGCCTTGGCCGCTTCCTTGATCGCGTCCACGGCGTTCTCGGCGCCCTTGTACCCCAACTCGAGCCGGCGGCTCGTCTGTGCCGCAATGCCGATGGCCTTGATTTCCCTGTTCTTGCTGCTGATGGTGGCATCCTCCAGCACTTTTAGATCCGACAGCAGCCCCTCGTGGTATTCCTTCCGGAGCGCGATCTGCTTTTGCAGCGCCTGGGCTTCCGCGTTGGCGACGGACAGCCCCGCCTTGATGGATGCCTGCTTTTCCTGCTCGATCATGGCCAGTTTTGCATCGTGCGCCTTGGCGAAGTCGTCACCGCCCGCCGCGATGGAGAGCGATGCTTGAGCGTTCATCGCCTTTTGCGCGGCATCCACTTCCGCCAGCGCCGACTTTTCCCGGAGCGCCAGCATGTCCTTCGCGAGCGCGATACGCTGGCCGTCTGCGTGCGTCAGCTTCTGGAGCTGTGCTAGCTCGTCCTGGAAGCTGGCATCGATGGCAACGCGCTGCTGATAGAACGCATCGCCCTGCGCCTTCGCCGACAGCGCATCCACATCGCGCGCCGCCTTGCGGTAGACCTCTGATGCGGCATCCGTCTGCTGTCGCTGCAAGTCCGCCAGCGCCTTCGCGGCAGCCTTGCGCCGTTCCTCGTCGGCCTTCGCCGCCTGCTTGGCCTGTTCCTCGAGCTGCTTCTCGAGACTGACACGCTTCTGCACCAGGGCGGTCAACACCGCCTGTGCATCGACGGCCCGTTGTAGCCCTTCCTTGTCGCCACGGTTGCCCACAGACGCATTGAGCCGGCCCACTTCGTCAGCTTGGCGCCGGATTTCGCGGTCCACCTGCGCCAGCGACGTGAGGTTGTCGATGTGCTGCTTTCGGATATCCGACACCACGCCATCGGGTATCTCGGTCAGGGCCTTTTTCGCTTCGATGGCCAGGGAGATGAGCGTACTGATGGCCACCGCGAGCGCGCCGATCCCGGTGGCGCTGGCCGCTATCGTGGCGGACTTCGACATCGCCGCCATGCCCTGGGCGACACCACCCACGGCAATCGTGGCACCCTGCAAGCTGCCGCCGGCGCTCGAGGCCGCAAACGCGAGCTGTGACATCGCGTTCACGCCCTTTGCCGTGTGGCGCGGCAGTTCATCCAGCCGCGCGGACGACGCCGCCGCACCCGCTACACCGGCCTCGAACTTCCGGGTAATGGAGTCCAGCTTCATCATCTGCACTTGCGTTGCGCCAGCCTGCTCCATCATCTGGCGCTGTGCCGCGGCCTGCTCGCGGAACGCGCGCACCGCCGTTTCGTTCGTCTGGTCCACGACCTGCCCGAACGCCTTTAGCGACCGGAGATCTGTGTCGATCTCCTGCCGCAGTTCGGTGCCGTCCGCCGTCAAGCGGAGGGATACAGTCGGATCGGTGGGTGCGGTGCTGCCCATGGTCTACCGTCCAGAGAGAAAGACAGCCCACGCGATGTCACCCGCGGCGCTCGCGGCATCGAGGGCACGCAGGACCGCAACGCCCGTGGTCCGCGTCACCGCGCGGCCATCGGCATCGCTCTGCAACGTCGCGCCGGCAGAGAACGCGGCGCCGGCTTCGACGCGCACCGGCAGGCCAGGCAGCGCAAGCCACATCTCATTGGGGAGGCGGCTGGTGATGATCCCGGTGGCCACGTCGCGACTGTACCCGAGGTCGTGCGTGCAGCCGTCCGCATCCTGGCCATTGCCACACAGCACGGCCACGCGGTCAGTGCCGAACCGGGCAAGCCGGTTCGACGCCATCGCGACACCCGCAGGGATCAACGATGGCGCTGCCGAGGCCACGGAGCGCTGTTGGTACGTGCCCGCGTCGAATGTCACGTCACCCCACACCGACATCGGCTACAGCTCGCCGGCGAGGTTCGCCCAATCGTGCACGATCTGGCGGACAACCTGGCTGCTGCCAGCGGAGATCGTGTTCGGTCGCTGTGCGTGGCTGTCCCTGTCCGTGAAGTTGCACCGCATGAAGATCGACGTGTAGCTGCGGCGCGCGGTCCACCACGCATCGATGGCACCCTTGAGCGCCTTCGCGCACTGCGTCACCGCGGCGCCCGCGTCCACAACCGCCTGGTAGGCATCGGGCTGCTCGACGCGCGCGAGGTCCTGGTCCGCGTTGCGCGCGTGGCGATGCGCCAGCGGCATGGCGGCATCCAGGTCCCGCAGCTCCGTCTCGTAGCTGGTCCGCGTTGCGCGAAACGTCGAGGCATCGGCGCCGGTGGCGATGGCGTCCGCGATCTGATCGGTCGTTTCCTTGATCCCGCGCTGCAATTCCAGCTTGCGCGATTGCAGGCCGTTGGCGTGCGCCTGCTTCTGTGCGGCAGTCGTGCGAAGGGTGGCGATGTTGGTCATGGTCGTTGATGATGACAGGGGGTGATGGAGGTTCAGGCGCCGCGCTTGCTGATCAGCGCCTGGTATTGAGCCTTGATGGTGGCCGCAGTGGACATGTCGCCCTTGGCTTCGGCGGCAGCCAGTGGCGCTTTCAGCTTCTCGATTTCGGCATCGATGGCCGCGAGCGACCCGGCGTCCGGCTTGGCGTACATGAGCTGTGTCTTGAACGGCGCGGCCTCGGCGAACTTGCCCTCGGCCTCCAGCGCCGCGATCTGCTGCTTGAGTGCGTTGAGATCCGGCATGGGCTAGCGGGCCTCGTGTGGGGTCGTCACCTTGTGCATCGCGGTGACGGCGTTGAGGATGATGGCGTCGTACGGCAGCCCCGTTGCCATGCGAGCCGAGCGCAACACGTCGCGCGTGGCTTCACTGATGCGCGCGACCATCGGCCCGCGGCGGTGCGTGCGGTGACTGGCAGTGGGGAGGCGGATATCAACCATGGGAACCAGGGCAAAGGGCGAAGCGTGAACGGGCCAGGCAACCCGGTATGGCAGCCCACCACGGCAACCGATACCGAGCGCCCGCCCTCAATGGATTGGCAATGGGAAAGGTGTACTGTAGCCGTAGGCGTGTACTACACAGGCCCCGTTGCACGAACGGGGCAACACGGGAGGTCAGATGCCGGCACTGACGGGAGCACTAGCGGAAATGGCGAGCAACGTCCGGAAGGCGCCGAAAGCGGCTAAACCGTTGTGGCTGCTGGTAAGTACAGGCAGGACAGCAACATCACGGCACTAAAAGTGCCGGTGTAGGATGGCCCGGGTGGCGAAAAGGGGCAGACGCGAGGGACTTAAAATCCCTTGGCCGCAAGGCCGTGCGGGTTCGATTCCCGCCCCGGGCACCTGGTCTGCCGTGTCAGCTGCTTCATCGGCGCGCCTCATCACGATCATTTGGATTCACGCCATGCTGCCCGGGACCGCGTGCTGCCCGGGAGCCGATCGCGCTGCATACGGACTCCCCGGTTCCAGGTGCCGCGGGGCAATCGCGGCCATCTGCACGGTACCATCCACGTTGGTCGAGGAACACCAGGAGCGTGGCGCCGTCTCCTCTCTCGGAATCGGATGCACGGAAGAGCTCGAGCACGGTCTGCCCGGTTTCCAGTGGCCGGCCCGGCTCGATGTGTCTGATCCGCATCAGGCGGGTCAGGCTGGGCCCTGGCATCATTCGGCACTCCGCGGCTGGATCACAACGGAAGTGCGGTGCGGACAGCCAAGTGCCATAGGAACAGGCATCTGCGTCACCAGATTTGATGTGACATGACAGGGTCGATTTGGCTCATGATTCGGCATTTGTTCGGTATGTAGTCTAGGTCGCGCCTGGCGGCTGTCAACCCTCGCTGGCGAGCGAAGAAAGCTAGGTTCGCGCGGGTCGAAACTCAGTAGCAATGCATTGCATCCCGGACTACTTTGTCTCGTCATGACCGACGTGGTGGCGCTGGCTGCGGAACTGATGGGAATCCATTCGCCATCGGGCGATGAAGGCAGGGCTGTGGATTTCGTCGCGGGCTGGCTGGTGTCACGGGGATGGAATGTCACAGTGCAGGAAGTGACACCTGGACGCGGCAACGTTTGGGCGTCGCGGCGTGGTGGCGGGGTCACGCTGTCCACGCATCTCGACACGGTGCCGCCGTTCGTGAAGCCATCGCTCAGTGGCGATCGCCTGCGAGGCCGGGGTGCGTGCGATGCCAAGGGGATTACCGCCGCCATGCTCGCCGCCGCCGAAGCCCTCACGGCCGATCATGAGGAGCGCGTGGACCTGCTTTTCGTGATCGGTGAGGAGAAAGGTTCAGACGGTGCGCGCGCGGCCAACCACCTTCCCGCCACGAGCCGTTTTCTGATCAACGGCGAGCCAACGGACAGCAAGTTGGCGACGGGCGCCAAAGGGTCACTGCGCGTCACCGTCAGAACCACCGGACGCGCGGCGCACTCGGCGTACCCTCAGCTCGGAACGTCGGCGATTCATCCGCTCCTCGATCTGCTGCCTGCGCTGCGCAAGCTGGCGTTGCCGAGCGACCCGGTGCTGGGCGAGACGACAATGAACATCGGAACCATTCACGCGGGCACCGAAGCCAACATCATCCCGGACCGCGCGGAGGCTGAGCTGATGTTTCGCCTGGTGGGCGAGGCGAGCGACGTCAGACGCCTGCTCGAAGGCGCGGTGAAAGGACGCGCCGAGCTCGAGTATGGCTCGTGCATTCCTGCACAGCGATTTCACACCATCCCGGGAATGCCCGCCGCGCCTGTCGCGTTCACCACGGACATTCCGCTGCTCGACCGCTGGGGAACTCCGCTGCTCTTCGGTCCGGGGTCCATTCAGGTTGCGCATACAGCCGATGAATACGTCGATGTTGGCGAGCTGCGCGATGCGGTCGGCGCGTACGTGCGCCTCGTGCGTACGCTGCTCAACTGATCCGTGAGCGACGCGACCGCTGGGCCAGCGCGAATTTCCGTTGCCGTGCTGGGCGCCACGGGAATGGTGGGACAGACTTTTCTGCGGCTGCTCGAGGGGCATCCATGGTTCCGCGTCGCCGAGGTTGCCGCCTCGGAGCGTTCAGCAGGGAAGCGCTACGGCGATGTCGTACACTGGCTCGAAGGCCAACTGCCGGACTCGGTCGCCAACCTGCCGGTGTTGCGCTGTGACCCCGAAAGCGTTCGCGCGCCAATTGTCTTCTCGGCACTGGATGCCGCCGCGGCCGGCGCCGTGGAACCGGCGTTCGCGCGCTCGGGGCGGTGGGTGCTCAGCAATGCGCGGAACTTCCGTCTCGAGCCTGACGTTCCCCTGATCATTCCCGAGGTGAATCCGGATCATCTCGCGCTGCTCGAGTGCCAGCGCGCGACGCGCGGGTGGCCCGGCGCCATCGTGACGAATGCGAACTGCTCCACCATGGTGGTCGCCCTCGCGCTGGCGCCGCTGCACCACGCATTTGGCGTTCGCACCGCCATGGTGACGACGCTGCAGGCGGTGTCCGGAGCGGGCTATCCGGGCGTTGCCTCGCTGGACATCCTTGGCAACGTCATTCCGTTCATTGGCGGTGGTGAGGAGGAGAAGATCGAGTCGGAAACCCTCAAGCTGCTGGGTCGCGTGGAGAACGGCGTGGTCGAGCCGGCGCCGATTCGCATCAGTGCGCAGGTGAATCGAGTGCCGGTGGAGCACGGGCACACGGTGTGTCTCTCCGTGTCGCTGGCGGAGCCGGTGAGTCCCGAAGCTGCCGTTCAGGCCATTGAGGCGTGGCGAAGCGCCGTGGCGTCACTGGCGCTTCCCTCGGCACCGCGTCAGCCGGTCGTCGTGCTGCCCGAGGCGGATCGCCCGCAGCCGCGGCGCGATGTGGAGCGCGGTGGGGGAATGACGGTGTCCATTGGGCGGGTACGGCGCTGCCCCGTGTTCGATCTGCGACTGGTCGCACTGGGCCACAACACCATTCGCGGCGCGGCCGGGGCGTCGGTGCTGAACGCCGAACTGCTCGTGGCCCGTGGGTTCGTGCGGGCATGATCGTTCTCAAGTTCGGCGGCACATCCGTGGGTGATGCGGATGCGATTGGGCGAGCCGCCACGATCACGCGCAGCAAGCTGGATCGGCGGCCGGTAGTCGTGGTGTCCGCGCTGGCGGGTGTTACGACCGGGCTGCTGGCGCTCGCGGAACATGCCGCCGACGGCCAGCTCGTTCTCGCGCTCCGCGGTGTGGAGGCGATTCGCGATCGCCATCTTCACGAGGCGGATGCGTTGCTCACGGCGGCCAGTGACGGTGATGAAACGCGCGCCGAGCTGAGCGCGATGTGTGATGAGCTGGCCAGCCTGGGGGAAGCCCTCTCCGTGCTCGGCCACGCCACGCCGCGCAGCCTGGATGCGATCGTGGCCTATGGCGAACTGCTCTCCACGACACTGGTGCACGCCGCCTTCGTTGCGCGCGGGCTGCCCTGCGATCTCATCGATGCCCGCGATCTGATGTGCACGGATGACTCCTACACCCGCGCGGTGCCGCGGCTGGAGGATCTCACGCGCGAGACACGGGACCGGCTCCTGCCGCTGCTGGCGACGGGACGCGTGCCCCTGCTCGGTGGGTTCATCGGGCGTTCGTCGCAGGGCGTCACCACGACCATCGGGCGCGGCGGAGGAGACTACAGCGCCGCGCTGATCGGCGCGGCGCTCGACGCCGCCGGCATCGAAATCTGGACCGATGTGGACGGCATGCTCACGGCGGATCCCCGGCTGGTCGCCACCGCACGTCTCATCGAGGAGATCCGCTTCGATGAAGCCGCGGAGCTGGCGTCCTTTGGCGCGAAGGTCCTGCACCCGAGCACGATCGCGCCCGCGGTGCAGCGCGGCATTCCCGTGTTCATCTACAACGCGCGGCATCCCGGAGCGGCGGGGACGCGAATTACGGCCGACGCGCCGCGGCGCGCCGTCTGCGCCATCGCGGGCAAGGGCGACGTGGCGGTGGTGAAGGTGCGGAGCTCGCGCATGCTGCTGGCGCACGGTTTCCTGCACCGCTTCTTCGAGGTGTTCGAACGCCGCCGGGTATCCGTGGATGTCGTGTCGACATCCGAGGTGTCCGTGTCCGTCACGGTGGACGAGCCGCGTCATCTCGATGCGCTGGTCATCGATCTGCGCGCGCTGGGCGACGTCACCATCGAGCGGCATCGCGCGGTGATCGCGATCGTGGGCGCCGGGCTCGGCGGGCGCAGCGAGATCATGGCACGCGCACTGGGCGCCGTGCACGGCATTCGGCTGCACATGCTCTCGGTGAGCGCCACCGGCATCAATCTCACGATGATCGTCGACGCCGATGCGCTCGCGCCAGCCATGCGCGCGTTGCATGGCGAATTTTTCGAGCACGCCGAGGACGCGCCGTGACCCGGCCGCGTCTGGCAGTCATTGGCCTGGGGCGCATGGGACAGCGTCTCGTTGATCTGGCGGAAGAGCAGGGGTGGGATGTGACCGCACGCATCGCCGCGTCCGGAAATCGCGCGGGCGCGGGCATCACACGCGACACGCTCGCCGGGGCCGAGGTCTGCGTGGACTTCACCACCGCCGCGGCGGCACCGGCGAACATTCGCGCCGCTGTCCGTGCTGGCTGCCCGATGGTCGTCGGCACCACCGGGTGGGATGCCGAGCGCAGGGCAGTGGAGCAGGATGTGCGTGCTGCAGGCGGATCACTGCTCATCTCGCCGAATTTTTCCGTGGGCGTCAACGTGCTCTGGCAGGTGGCGGAGTATGCGGCGCGTCTCCTGGCGCGCGTGCCCGGCTTCGATGCGCATATCGTCGAGACGCACCACACCGGGAAGCGCGACGCACCCTCGGGAACCGCATTGCAGCTTCGTGATCTCGCCAGGGCAGCGCTCAACCGCGACGTTCCGGTGACGAGCATCCGTACCGGCTTCGTGCCGGGCACACATGAGTTGCTCTTCGATGGCGCGTTCGAGCAGATTCGACTGGTGCACGTCGCACGCGACCGGCGCGTGTTCGCGGAAGGTGCGCTCGTGGCGGCGCGATGGCTCATTGGCAGGCGCGGTATCTTCACCATGGCGGATCTTCTGGCCGGCGACCCGGCACCGGGGCAATGACGACACTTCGACTCTGTGGCTGTGGCACCGCGCTCGTGACGCCCTTCACGTCCAGCGGCGCAGTGGACGAACGGGCATTGCGCGCGCTCGTGGACTGGCAGATCGCCTCGGGCGTTCACTTCCTCGTGCCCTGCGGCTCAACAGGCGAAGCCGCCACGATGACAGTTGCTGAACAGCACCGGGTGGTCGAGATAGTCGTGGAGCAGGTGAACGGGCGGATGCCGGTGGTGGCCGGTGCCGGAGCCAACGACACGGCGCGCGCCATTGCGCTCTCGCGCGAGATGCGCAGCGCCGGCGCCACGCACCTCCTGCACGTGAGCCCGATGTACAACAAGCCTCCTCAGCGCGGCCTCATCGCGCACTTCACGGCGATCGCCTCGGCCACGGATCTGCCCGTGATCCTGTACAACGTGCCGGGCCGCACCGGCGGAAACATCGAAGCGACTACGGCGCTCGCCCTCGCCGAGGTGCCGAACATCGCCGGCATCAAGGAGGCGTCGGGCAATCTCGGCCAGATCATGGAGATCCTGCGGGAGCGGCCGCCGGATTTCACTGTGCTGTCGGGAGACGATGCGTTCACGCTTGCCGTGATGGCCGCCGGTGGCGATGGCGTGGTCTCCGTCACGTCCAACGTCGCGCCGCGCGAGGTGTCGCGACTTACCGAGTGTCTTCAGGCCGGGGACGCTGCCGCCGCGCGGCGAATCAACGAACGCCTGGCCCCGTGGACGCAGGCCGCGTTCATCGAGTCGAACCCGATTCCCGCCAAGGCGGCGCTCGCACTCATGGGGAAAATCCAGAACACCCTGCGGCTGCCGCTCGTGCCGCTGCGCCCGGAGCTCGAGCCCGTGGTCCGCTCCAGCCTCGAGGCAATTGGGGCCCTGTCGTGACCACGGGCACTGCGAATCTGGACCCGGTTCTGATGCGCCAGCGCATCGAGGCGCTACTGGCAGTGCCGGGGGATGCGCTGCCGCTGGACGATGCCGAGCGGATGGTGCACGCGCTCCTGTGCGCCCTTGAACGGGGCGAGGTACGTGCCGCCGACCGTGATGACACGGGTCGCTGGCGCGCCGTTCCATGGGTGAAGCAGGGGATCCTGCTGGGCTTCCGGATCAGCCACGTCGAGGACATGTCGCTTGGCGGAAAATCGGCGTTCCGGTTCTTCGACAAGCATCTTTTCCCCACGCAGCCGCTGCCGCAATCGCAGGGCGTGCGAATCGTGCCCGGTGGATCCACGGTGCGACGGGGCGCGTACGTGGCGCGCGGCGTCGTGTGCATGCCACCCATGTACATCAACGTTGGCGCCTGGGTGGGTGCCGGCAGCATGGTGGATTCACACGCACTGGTGGGCTCGTGTGCGCAGATCGGCGAACGCGTGCACCTGAGCGCCGGCGCGCAGATTGGCGGCGTGCTCGAACCGGTGAATGCGGCGCCGGTCATCGTCGAGGACGAGGCGTTCATCGGGGGCAACTGCGGCGTGTACGAGAGCACCGTGGTGCGCGCGCGCGCGGTGCTGGCCGCCGGCGTCGTCCTCACCAGCGCCACGCCGGTGTTCGACCTCGTGCACGAGCGCGTGTATCGCTCCGGTTCGAATGGGCCGCTCGAGATTCCGGCCGGCGCGGTGGTGGTGCCGGGGTCGCGGCGCGTGCGCGGGGAATGGGGAGCGGAACAGGGACTGTCGATCGCTGCCGCCGTCATCGTCAAGTATCGGGACGAGGGTACGAGCGCGGCGCTGGCAATGGAACAATGGCTCCGATAGCGCGCCGGCGGCGGGTCGCGGTCATCGGGCTCGGGTGCATTGGGGGCTCGCTTGCGCGCGCGCTCGGCGCGCAGGGCGTGGACGTGCGGGGCTGGAGCAGTTCGAGCAGCGATCGCGAGCGGGCCGCGAGGGCCGGCGTGTGCGTTGCCGGCGATGACGGCGATGGCGGGGTGGCCGCGGCCACCGAAGCCTCGCAAGTCGTGCTGGCCGTTCCCGTGTCGAGCATCGCGTCCGTCGCCCGAGTGGCGCTGGCGCACGCCGCGCCGGACGCACTCGTGCTGCATGTCGGCGGCCTGCAGCGCGCGGACTCGCTGCGGCTGGACGATGCGTTGCGCCAGCGCGTGCTGGGCACCCATCCGCTCGCCGGCTCGCACCATTCCGGCTTCGATGCGTCGCGCCCGGACCTGTTTGTCGGATGCAGCGTGAGCATTGAGGCACGGGCGCCGGCGGAAAGCCGCTCGACCGCCGAGTGGCTCTGGCGCACGGTCGGTGCGAGCCGCATCGAGTACCGGGATGCGGAGCAGCACGACCGCCTGATGGCCTGGGTAAGTCACCTCCCGCAGTTGACCGCCACCGCGCTCGCGGCCACGCTGGCCGAGCACGGCGTGGACGGCGCCACGGTAGGTCCGGGTGCGCGCGACACGACGCGGCTGGCGGCCAGCAGTTATGCGCTGTGGCGTGATCTCGTGCGTGGGTCGCCGCGCGAAATGGCCTTCGCGCTCGACTCGCTCGCACAGACGTTGATGGATCTGCGCGATGCGCTCGCCGCCGATGATGGCGAGCGCGCCGAGGCACTCTGGGAGGCTGGTCGTGCGTGGCGCGCACGAGCCGAGCGCGCGACGTGATCGTTCAGGGCACCGTGCGCGTCCCGGGTGACAAGTCCCTGTCGCACCGGGCGCTGATTCTCGCCGCGCTGGCTTCCGGCACGTCGCGTATCCGGCAGGTGCTGCAGTCAGCGGACGTGCACAGCACCGCCGGCGTGCTGCGTACGCTTGGCGCCGCCATTCCCGACCTCTCGGCGGACATGATCATCAAGGGACGCGGAGTGGCGTCGCTCGGCCCGCCCGGAACGGACCTCGACTGCGGGAACAGCGGTACCACGACGCGGCTCATGGCCGGTGTCGTCGCGGCGCGACCGGTCGAAGCCCGGTTCGTGGGCGATGCGAGCCTCAGCCGGCGTCCCATGCAGCGTATCGCCCGGCCGCTGTCCGCGATGGGCGCGCAGATTCGGTTTGCGAGCGGTGACGGGCTGCCGATGGTAGTGCAGGGAGGCATGCTGCACGGCGTGGACTGGTGCTCCGATGTGGCCAGCGCCCAGGTGAAGAGCGCGATTCTGCTCGCCGGAACCGTGGCAGGCGTGCCGGTCACGGTGCGTGAGCCCGTGCGCTCGCGCGATCACAGCGAACGGATGCTCGCGGCCATGGGCGCGTCCATCGCGGTGGACGGCACGGTCGTGCACCTGACACCGGCGCCACGGCTCGAGCCGCTCGACCTCACCGTACCGGCAGACCCGTCGTCGGCGGCGTTCATGGTCGCCCTGGCCACCATGGCGAGCGGCGGCGAGCTCGAAATTCCTGACGTGTGCCTCAATCCGACGCGAACCGGATTCCTTGGCGCCCTGCAGGACATGGGCGCGTCCGTTCGCGTCGAGCGCGAATCGACGCAAGGCGGCGAAGCGACTGGGACTATCATCGCGCGCCCCGCCGTGCTCCACGGGACCCACGTTGGCGGCGACAGCATTCCGGCCATGATCGATGAGCTGCCACTGCTGGCCTGCGTGGCGACGTGTGCGTCCGGCACGACGACGATCACCGGCGCCGCGGAGCTGCGCGCCAAGGAGAGCGACCGCATTGCCACGGTGGTTGCCAACCTGCGGGCCGTTGGCGCGGAGGTGGAGGAATATCCGGACGGCATGAGCGTCTCGGGTACGTCTCGCCCACTGCGGGGCAGCGTACGCACGCACGGCGATCATCGCATCGCGATGGCGTTCGGCGTGCTCGCCGCGCTGCCAGGTAACCAGATCACGCTGGATGATCGAACGTGCGTGACGGTCTCCTATCCGGGCTTCTGGAGCGATCTCGCGCGCGTCACCACGGGCGGCGGCGCCGCGCTGCGCGGCTCGTGACGGGGCGCCAGCCGACCCCGCCATTCGTGCCACGCCTGCGGCGCGCGGGTACACCCATCATCGTCGCGGTGGACGGTCCGGCGGCGTCGGGGAAGTCCTCCACCGCGCAGCGCGTGGCGCAGCGACTCGGCTTTCGTCACGTGGACTCGGGCGCGCTCTACCGGGCGGCGACCGCGCTCGCGCTGCAAATGCTCCCGAATCCGGGCTCGTGGACTGAAGGAGAGATTCTCGACGCGGCGCGCGGCGTGACTCTGCGAGAGGCGGATGCCTCGATGGAACCGGCGTCCTCGGCCGGAGAACTGGGAGAGATCGTGCGCAGCCCGACCGTCACGCAGCACGTCTCCCGCGTGGCCCAGATGCCCCGGGTGCGTGAATGGGTCAACGAGCTCGTCCGGTCGGCGGCACTGGGGCACAGCGTTGTTGTGGACGGGCGTGATATCGGCACCGTGGTCTTCCCCGACGCGGATCTGAAGGTTTTTCTCGTGGCCGACCCCTGGGAGCGTGCTCGCCGGAGACTGCTGCAGCGGCTGTTGCGCACGCCGAGCGACGCCGAGATCGCGGCGGAGACCGAGCACCTGGTCCAGCGTGACGCGCGCGACGCGACGCAAACCGTACAGGCGCGGGACGCCGTGCTGATTGATACGACGTATCTCACCCAGGAAGAACAGGTCGAGCGGATCGTGGCGTTGGTGGGGGTGGTGGGTGGTGGTTAGTTGCTCGTTGCTGGTTTCTGGTGGTTGGAAGGGAGTGGCGCAACCAGCTACCAGCTACCAGCCACCAGCAACCCGTTCTTGCCTCTAACCCGTTCGCTCGCCATATTTAAAGGCTCGTTACCTCCGGCGAAATCCGCCGGGGGTCTTCACCATTCGACTCGTCGCGGCGAGCCTAAACATCCGTGATCCAGGAGAGTCCAGTCGGTATGCCCGAGCTCGAAGAGAAGACATTGCCCGATACTCCCTCCCCGCGTCGCGACCAGGACAGGGGCGCCCTGCGCCTGCTGGCCCACGGCGACAATCGCTGGGACGAGGACGAGTATTCCCCGGAAGAAGAAGCTCGCATGATCGAGCTGTACGCCGGTACGCTGGCGTCCATCGATGAGGGCGAGATCGTCAAGAGCAAGGTCCTGGAAATCCGCGACAATCTCGTCATCCTCGACATCGGCTTCAAGTCCGAAGGCGCGGTCCCGCTCGAGGAGTTCAAGGATCACCCCGACCTCAAGCCCGGCGACGAAGTCGAAGTGCTGCTCGAGCACCTCGAAGACCAGGAAGGCTCGGTCGTCCTCTCCAAGAAGAAGGCCGATTTCATGCGCGTCTGGGAGCGCATCCGTCAGGCCTACGAGAGCGATCAGCCGGTGGAAGGGACGCTGGTCAAGAAGATCAAGGGCGGTGTCGTCGTCGATCTCATGGGCGTCGATGCCTTCCTCCCGGGATCGCAGATCGCGCTCCGCCGCGTCCCGAACATCGATGAACTGCTGGGACAGAAGTACGAGTTCAAGATCATCAAGCTCAACAAGCGCCGCCGCAACATCGTCGTCTCGCGCCGCGTGATCCTCGAGGTCGAGCGCGCCGGCAAGCGCGAGAAGCTCATGAAGGAGCTGCAGAAGGACCAGGTGCGGAAGGGTGTCGTGAAGAACATCACCGACTTCGGTGCCTTCATCGACCTGGGCGGCGTGGACGGGCTGCTCCACATCACCGACATGTCGTGGGGACGCATCGCGCATCCGTCGGAGCTGGTCCGCATTGGCCAGGAGCTCGAGGTCAAGATTCTCGACATCGACTGGGAGCGCGAGCGCATCTCGCTTGGCCTGAAGCAGCTGCAGAGCTATCCCTGGAAGGATGTTGCCGAAAAGTACCCGGTGGGCACGCGCGTGAATGGCAAGGTCGTCTCCATCACGAACTACGGCGCGTTCATCGAGCTCGAACCGGGCATCGAGGGACTCGTGCACATCAGCGAGATGAGCTGGACGCGCAACGTGCGGCATCCGTCCAAGCTGGTGTCCATTGGCGAGGTGGTGGAGGCCGTCGTGCTCAAGGTGGATTCCACCGAGGAGAAAATCTCGCTGGGCATGAAGCAGACGGAGCAGGATCCATGGGTCGTGCTGCCGTACAAATATCCGGTGGGCACGCGCCTCTCGGGCAAGGTTCGCAACCTCACATCCTTCGGTGCGTTCGTCGAGATCGAGCCGGGAATCGATGGGCTCATTCACATCTCGGACATGTCCTGGACGAAGCGCGTGCAGCACCCGTCCGAAGTCGTGAAGAAGGGCGACACGGTGGATGTCGTGATCCTCAACATCGATGCCGAGAACAAGCGCATCTCGCTGGGGCTCAAGCAGGCCACCGAAGATCCGTGGCTGCGCATCGGCGAGACGTATCCCGTGGGCACCGATGTGCGCGGCACCGTGGCCCGCCTCATGGACAAGGGCGTGGTCGTGGACATCGGGAGCGATCTCGAAGGCTTCGTGCCGATCAGCCAGCTCAACGTGGGCAAGCCGGTCACGAATCCGGCTGACGTAGTCTATGAAGGG
Source organism: Gemmatimonadaceae bacterium (assembly GCA_036278895.1). Taxonomy (GTDB): domain Bacteria; phylum Gemmatimonadota; class Gemmatimonadetes; order Gemmatimonadales; family Gemmatimonadaceae; genus JADGGM01. Next base: position 151,170 of record DASUKE010000014.1, on the reverse strand, counting down.
ATGAATCTCGACCTGCGCGTGCTCGAGGTGGATCCGATCCACCGCCGGATCGTGCTGGCGGTGACCAACATTCCCGAGGAGCAGCCGCCGCGTCCGGAAACGCCGTCCAAGGTCATTCCGATGGATGAGGACGGGCATGAACTGCACGGGATCGTGCCGCCGGACGTGACCAGCGAGGCCGCCGAGGAGGAAACCGAGGGCCCGGTCTCCTGAGCGCCGGATCGCTCGCGATGTGATCGTGCGCCCCGCGGATGCCCCGCGGGGCGCACGTCGTTTCCGCTTTACGGCGCGTCGTGGCTGGATGGGGGGCCGGTCACGCGCTAGCTTCCCCCCGACATGAGCACGCAAGAGAAACTCGAGCTGCTCGAGCGCCGCCGCGCCGAGTCGGAGATGGGCGGCGGAGCTGCCCGCTTGAAAGCGCAGCACGACAAGGGCAAGCTGTCCGCGCGCGAACGCCTGGACACGCTGCTGGACGACGGCAGCTTCGTGGAGCTGGATCGCTTCGTCACCTCCCGCGCCTCGGATCAGGCGTCGAATGGCGACGTGGTATTCGGCGATGGCGTCGTCACCGGCTACGGCCGCATCGAAGGGCGGCTGGTCTACGTCTTTTCCCAGGACTTCACGGTCTTTGGCGGCTCGCTGTCCGAGGCCCATGCCGAGAAGATCTGCAAGGTCATGGACCTCGCCGTGCGGAACGGGGCGCCGGTCATTGGCCTCAATGATTCCGGCGGCGCGCGCATCCAGGAAGGCGTGGTGTCGCTCGGCGGCTATGCCGACATTTTCCTGCGCAACACGCTCGCCTCCGGCGTCGTGCCGCAGATCTCGGTGATTCTCGGGCCGTGCGCCGGCGGTGCGGTGTATTCCCCGGCGATCACGGATTTCATCTTCATGGTGCGCGGCACGTCGTACATGTTCGTCACGGGCCCGAACGTCGTGAAGACGGTCACGCACGAGGAAGTCACAATGGAGCAGCTCGGCGGCGCGGAGACGCACGCCGCCACGTCGGGCGTCGCGCACTTCGCGTCCGATTCGGAGTTTGCCTGCCTGCAGGCGGTGCGCGATCTGCTGCGCTTCATACCGGCGAACAACCTGTCCGAGCCGCCACGCGGCGCGGCGACGGATCCGCGGGACCGACGCGACGACGCCCTGCTCGGCGTGGTGCCCGACAATCCCAACAAGCCGTACGACATGCACGAAGTCATCAGCCGCATCGTGGATGACGGCGAGTTCTACGAGGTGCACGCCGAGTACGCGCAGAACATTCTCTGCGGCTTCGCGCACCTCGGTGGCTGGAGCATCGGGATCGTCGCCAATCAGCCCGCAGTGCTGGCCGGCGTGCTCGATATCAACGCCTCACTCAAGGGCGCGCGGTTCATCCGCTTCTGCGATGCGTTCAACATTCCGCTCGTCACACTCGAGGACGTGCCGGGATTTCTTCCGGGCGTCGCACAGGAGCACGGCGGCATCATCAAGCACGGCGCCAAGCTGCTCTTCGCGTACTGCGAGGCGACCGTGCCCAAACTCACGGTCATCACGCGCAAGGCGTACGGCGGCGCCTACGACGTGATGAGCAGCAAGCACATTCGTGGCGACTTCAACGTGGCCTGGCCCACCGCAGAGATTGCCGTGATGGGACCGCGCGGCGCCGTCGAAATCCTGTACCGGAAGGAACTCAGCGACCAGGCGGATCCACAGGCCGCAACGGAGCAGCGCATCGAGGAGTACCGCGCGCGCTTCGCGCACCCCTACATCGCCGCGGGGCGTGGCTACCTCGACGACATCATCGATCCGCGCGATACCAGACCGCGGCTCATCGACGCGCTCGACACGATGCGCACCAAGCGGGATCGCAATCCCCCCCGGAAGCACGGCAACATTCCGCTCTGATGCCACGCCCCAGCCTGACCCTGCATCTGGGCGATGCGGCCCCCGACTTCGCGCTGGCCGACGCCGTTTCCGGCGCATCGGTCTCGCCCCGCAGCCTGCTGCTCGACCGGCGGGGTCTGCTGCTCGTGTTTCATCGGGGCATGTGGTGACCCAACTGCCGCGGGCAGCTCGGTGAGCTGCGTGACGCCATGCCGGACTTCGAGCGCGAGCAGATCGGCGTCGCGGTGATCCTCGCGCAGGCGTGCGCGCGCATCGCGAGCGCGCTGGAACGACGCCAGGTGCGCTATCCGTTCCCGGTGCTGTGCGATCCCGAGCGCGCGGTCATCAAGCGCTACGGTGTCTGGTATCCGTGGGGGCTCGAGGGATTCAATACGGCGCATCCGGCATCGTTTCTGATCGATGCCGCCGGGTGCATCCGCTACGCGTTCGTCGGCAGCACTCAGTTCGCGCGCACGCCCGTGGCCCGCGTGCTGGATGTCGCGGCACACGCGGCCGGATCATGACCACCATGGGCGCCGTCGTCCCGTTCACCTTCACCGCTGCGTCGTGTTCACCAAAGTTCTGATCGCCAATCGCGGCGAGATCGCGCTGCGGATCCTGCGCGCCTGTCACGAGCTTGGCCTGTCCGCCGTGGCGGTCTACAGCGATGCCGACGCGCGCGCGCCGCACGTGCGCGATGCCGACGAAGCCGTCTGGATCGGCGCGTCGCCGTCCAGCCAGAGCTATCTCTGCGGCGATCGCATCATCGAGGCGGCGCTGCGCACGGGTGCCCAGGCCATCCATCCGGGCTATGGATTTCTGTCCGAGCGCGAGCCGTTCGCGCGCGCGGTGGCGGACGCGGGACTTGTGTTCGTGGGGCCGCCGGCTTCGGCCATTGCGGCCATGGGAAGCAAGACCGCAGCGCGACAGCTCGCGGTGGCGGCGGGCGTGCCCGTCGTTCCCGGCACGACTTGCCCCGTGGCCAATGCGGCGGACGCCCTGCGCGCCGCCGAGCCGTTCGGCTTTCCCGTGCTCCTCAAGGCGGCGGCCGGTGGAGGCGGGAAGGGCATGCGCCTCGTGCAGAGCCCTGCGGAACTTCCCGCGGCGCTCGACGCCGCGCGGCGCGAAGCACAGAACGCCTTCGGCGATGACGCGGTGTACGTCGAGAAATACATCGTCGGTCCCCGGCACGTGGAAATCCAGGTGCTGGGCGATCTGCATGGCACGATGCTCTCGCTCGGTGAACGCGAGTGCTCCCTCCAGCGGCGCCACCAGAAGATGATCGAAGAAGCGCCGAGTGTGGCGGTCGATGCGCAGTTGCGCCGGCGCATGGGTGAAACGGCGGTGCGCGCGGCGCGGGCGGCAGGGTACACCAACGCCGGAACGTGCGAGTTCCTGCTCGACGCGAATGGCGAGTTCTATTTTCTGGAGATGAACACGCGACTGCAGGTCGAGCATCCCGTCACGGAGCTGGTCACGGGTCTGGACCTCGTGCACTGGCAGTTGCGCATCGCGGCCGGCGAGCGACTGCCGTTCCGCCAGGAGGAGCTGCAGCCGATGGGTTGGGCCCTCGAGTGCCGCATTACCAGTGAGGATCCGTCCAATGGGTTTCTTCCGTCCACGGGACGTGTCAGCTACCTGCGGGTGCCGGGCGGTCCTGGCGTGCGTTGGGACGGCGGGATCGGCATTGGCAGTGCGATCGGCCTGCACTACGACCCCCTGCTGGGCAAGCTCATTGTCTGGGCGCCGACGCGTGACGCCGCGATCGCGCGCATGCACCGCGCGCTGCTGGAGCTCACCGTGGAGGGCGTGGAGACGTCGCGCGACTTTCACCTGCGCGTCATGGAAGATGATGAGTTTCGGCGCGGCGCCATTGGCATCCAGTGGTTGGAGCGGCGCCTGAGCGACCTCACGGCGGTGCGCCCGCCGGAATCGGGGCGGCGTGCCGCCATCATCGCGGCAACCCTGCTCGCCGAGCGCGAGCGGAGTGCGCGTCTGCGGCCGGTGGCAAACGGCGTCGATCACGCCCAGGATGCCACGCCTGACGCCTGGCGGCTCGCCGCGCTGCGCGAAGGGCTGCGCGACGGATAGTGTCTCGCGCGCGCCTTCATATCGAATCGATTGCCGCAGGTGGAGATGGCGTCGCGCGAGCGGGCAGCCTGGTCGTGTTCGTGCCCCGCACGGCGCCGGGCGACGAGGTCGATGCCGATATCGTGACGCATGGACGGTTCGCGCGGGGGTCGGTCCGGCACGTCGTGTCGGCGTCCCCGGTGCGCACGGATCCGCCGTGCGTGCATTACACGCGCGACCGGTGCGGCGGCTGCCAGCTCCAGCATTTGCGCTATGACGCACAGCTCACGGCCAAGCAGCGCATCGTGCGGGACGCGCTGCAGCGCATCGGTCGTCGCGATGTCGGCGATGCCGGCGATGTCGCGGTGGCGCCGAGTCCGTCACCGTGGCGCTACCGGCGGAAGCTCACGCTCGCCCTGCGTCGCGTTCATGGTGACTGGATTGCCGGATTGCACCCGTACGACGCGCCCGGCACCATCTTTCCGCTGCACGACTGTCTTATCACGGACGAACTGGTCGTGCGCGCCTGGCACGAAGTGATCGCGGCGCGGTCCGAGCTGCCCCGCGCACGGGAACTGCGCGGTGCGCTGCGCCGCGATGGAGCGCAGATGGTGTTCGTGCTTGACGGTGGCGAGCACTGGCCACGATCCGCCGAATTCTTCGCGCGCGTGCCCTCGCTGACGTCGCTCTGGTGGCGCGGCCCGTCCGGTGCGCCTGTTCTTCTGCACGAGCGGCAGGAGCCCGAAGCGACGCGCACCCCCGCGGCGTCGTTCGCGCAGGTGAACGCGGAGGTCGCTGCGGCCGTGCGTGCTCACGCGCTGGAGCGCGTGCTCGCGCACCAGCCACGCACCGTGGTGGACGCGTACGCCGGGCGCGGCGACACCGCGCTCGCGCTGGCCGCCGCCGGCTGCCGCGTGACCGCGATCGAGCTGGACGAGACGGCCGCCGTCTGGAGCGCGTCACGCCTGCCAGACGGGTCGCGGAGTATTGCCGCACGCGTGGAGGACGTGATCGCGACGGTGCTGCCGGCGGATGTCGTTCTGCTCAACCCGCCGCGCGAAGGCGTGGACGCTCGCGTGACCGGCGTGCTCGATGCCGCCACGCCCGCGCTACGGGCGATCGTCTACACGAGCTGTGATGCGGCCACACTGAGCCGGGACGTGCGCCGCATGCCTGGCTGGCGCATTGCCTCGCTCAGGTCCTTTGACATGTTTCCCCAGACCGCGCACGTCGAAACCGTGTGCGAACTCATCCCGGAGCGCGCATGAAGTACATCGTGTCAATCGGCGAGCAACGCGTGTCGGTCGAGGCCGCTCCGGACAGCATCGAGCTGGACGGCCAGCGCGTCCCCGCGCAACTCGCCGACGTACCCGATACGCCGGTGCGCGTCGTCCGGATCGGCACCGAGGTGCATCGCGTCGTGCTGCGGCGTCGCCTCGGCCGCGGGCACTACGTGCTCTGGATTGATGGGTACTCCTACGAAGTGGAGGCGCTGGACGAACGCACCCGCGCGATTCGCGATCTCACGGCGGCCGCGCGTGGTCCGCTCGGACCGGCGCCGATCATCGCGCCCATGCCCGGTCTCATCGTGCGCACCATGGTGACCGTGGGCGAGAGCGTGACGGCCGGGCAGGGACTCATCGTGATGGAGGCCATGAAGATGGAAAACGAATTGCGCGCAGCCGGCGCCGGCGTGGTGCGTCGCGTGAACGTGAGTCCGGGCACGCCGGTGGAAAAGGGCGCGGTGCTGATCGAGCTGGAGTGACGAGGTCAGCGGCCCGCTTTGAGCAGGCGCCCGCTCGCAACAGGCCCCGCAAATGTGGAGAGCGACCAGTGACCGGTGCTGCCATCCAGCGGCAGCGTGAACTGCAGATTCCTGTCCGCCACGCCCGGATTGAGGTTGATCGCGATCGCGGCGCCCTGCACCTGCCAGTCGGCGTCGCGTGTCCGTGAGGCGGCCTGCGCGAGCGCATCCGGCAGTTCGTCCACGCTGATGGAGGCGGTGCCCCTCTGGTCCGCACACGTACTGGTCAGTGCCGTCGAGATGACCGTGACCGCCAGATCGAAACGCGCGCCCCGCAGGCGCTGCAACTCGGGAGTGGCGCCTGGCGCCACGGAGTCCACGACGAGGGTGACGCGCTGGCCCACGCGTTCTCCGCGACAGACGGCATCGAGATTGCTGCTGACGCGATGCACGCATCCGGCCGCGGCCAGCAGTGCCAGCAGGAGCGCGGCGACCGAGTTGCGGTGCGCTGATTCCGTTGACATTGGCTAAATCCTTTCGTAGCTTAGATGTCTGTCGAAAAACGCAATACCTGCTGCAGAGCGCGGTCCGCACCGGACTGCTTCGTAGCGTGACGACCGAGAAACCGACGCGCATGAGAACTTATACCGCAACGCCCGCTGATATCGAGCACCACTGGTACATCGTTGACGCCGACGGCATGGTGCTGGGTCGGCTTGCCTCCGAAGTCGCCAGAATCATCAGGGGAAAGCACAAGCCCATCTTCACGCCCCACATGGACACGGGCGATCACGTGATCGTCATCAACGCGGCCAAAGTGCGCGTTACCGGGCGCAAGGCGGAGCAGAAGCAGTATTTCCGTCACACCGGGTACATGGGACATGAACGGTTCACGCCGTTCGCCACGATGCTCGCCAAACATCCCGAGCGCGTCATCGAGAAGGCGGTGTACGGCATGCTGCCCAAGAATGCGCTGGGGCGCCAGAAGCTTCGCCTCAAATTGCGGGTGTACCCGGACGCCGAGCATCCGCACGCGGCACAGCAGCCAACCGTTCTGAACCTCAGCCGGAGCGAGAACAAGTAATGCCCGAGGGGACGCTGACGCACACGATCGGGCGGCGCAAGGAAGCGGTCTGCCGCCTGTATATCCGCCCGGGATCCGGCAAGTGGGATGTGAACGGCCGTACCCTGGGCGATTACTTTCCCCGTCCGACGCTGGTGTCGGCCATCCAGCAGCCGTTCACGGCCACGGACACCCTGGGCCGCTTCGATGTGAAGGCGCATCTGGAGGGCGGAGGGTTGAGCGGACAGGCCGGCGCGCTGCGGCTGGCAGTGGCCCGTGCGCTCGTGCAGATGGATGAAGCCCATCGCCGCAAGTTGCGCGACCTGGGACTCCTCACGCGCGACGCCCGCGCGGTGGAACGCAAGAAGCCGGGCCGCCCGAAGGCCAGAAAGCGGTTCCAGTTCTCGAAGCGATAGTATCAGCAGCGGACGACCGCCGCGGTGGCGGCGTCCGCGCCATCACTCACTTCCTCCGAGTCGCGCCCGGGTGCCGGACTTCCGGTCGGACGCCACGGTGACGAGGAAGGCGGACACAACCCGGATTGATCTGACTCCATGACCCAACCGAATCTCGAACAACTGCTGGAAGCTGGCGTCCATTTCGGACATCAGACGCGCCGCTGGAACCCGAAGATGCGCCGCTACATTTTCGCGGAGCGCAACGGGATCCACATCATCGATCTGCAGAAGACGCTGCGCCAACTCGACCTCGCGCAGAAGCTGGTGCGCGATGTCGTGCTCCGCGGCGAGAACATCCTGTTCGTGTGCACCAAGCGACAGCTCAAGGGCATTGTCGCCGCCGAGGCGGAGCGCTGCGGTGCCATGTGGGTGACCGAGCGCTGGCTCGGTGGCCTGCTCACGAACTTCCAGACGGTGAAGAAGCAGGTGCGGCGCCTCAAGGAGCTCGAAGCCGGCACGGAAGAGGGCGGCAGCTTCCAGGATTACACCAAGAAGGAACAGCTCATGATGGCCCGTGAGCGTGACAAGCTCGGCAAGTATCTCTCGGGCATCAAGGGCATGACGCGGCTGCCGGGACTCCTCGTGGTGATCGACTCCAAGAAGGAGAAGATCGCGGTCACCGAGGCGAACAAGCTCGGCATTCCGATCGTCGCGATCGTGGATACCAATGCGGACCCCGATCTCATCACCGTTCCGATCGCCGGCAACGACGATGCGATTCGTTCCGTCGAGCTTATCACGCGCGCGATCGCCGACGCCATTGCCGAGGCGCGGCGCGAAGCGCCGCGGCGCGAAGAGCACGAGGAAGAGGGGGAAGGACTGACCACCTACAGCTCGGATCGCGGCAGCGAGCCGGCGGATGATGGCGAGCGCCGGCGGCGGCGGCGGCCGCGTCGCCGACGGGCCAAGCCGGAGGCTATCGCGGCCCGTCTCAAGTCCGGCGGGGATGAGCATGCCGACGCGTCGTCGCCCGACGCGGGCGAGAGTGGCGACAGCGGCGCTGCCGCGCAGACCGAAGGGGCCTGAGCGAGGCGCACACTTCGGTGGGTAGTGTTGATGGGCACTTTTCGCTACACTGTACACGCCGCCGGCAGGGTGCCGGCGGCGTTCTCGTGACACACGACGGACCCCGCGCGCCGCGCGGCGCGATCCGGGCACCACGCGAATCATCGCGTGCAGGATACCGTGACATGACGACGACAAGCTTTACGGCCAAAGACGTCCAGGAGCTGCGCCAGCGCACCGGCGCCGGCATGATGGATTGCAAGAAAGCACTGGAAGAGACCGGCGGAAATCCCGACAAGGCCGTCGAACTGCTGCGTGCCAAGGGCATCTCGAAGGCCGAGAAGCGCGCCGGCAAGGAAGTGCGTGAGGGACAGATCGCCAGCTACATTCACCACAACGGCAAGATCGGCGTGCTCGTGGAAGTGAACTGCGAGACGGACTTCGTCGCGCGCGGTCCCGACTTCCGCGAGCTGGTGAAGGAAATCGCGCTGCACATCGCGAGCGCCGCGCCGCTCGCCGTGGACAAGAGCGGGGTGCCCGGCGACGCGCTGGACAAGGAGCGCCGCATTTACGAGCAGCAGGTGCGTGAGAGCGGCAAGCCCGACCATCTCGTCGGCAAGATCGTGGACGGGAAGGTGGAGGCCTACTACAAGCAGGTCGCGCTGATGTCGCAGGAGTGGATTCGCGATCCCAAGAAGACGATCGGCGATCTCGTGAAGGAGATGTCGGCGAAGGTCGGCGAGAACATCGTCGTGCGCCGGTTCGCGCGCTTCCAGATGGGTCAGGACTAGTCGTGACGCTCGCCGCGCCACGCTATTCCAAGGTCCTGCTCAAGCTCTCCGGCGAGGCCCTCGCCGGTGACAAGGGCACCGGGTTTGATTTCGACGTGATCGAGCGCCTGGCCGACGACGTGAAGCACGTGGTCGGCATGGGCGTCGCCGTGGGACTCGTCATTGGTGGCGGCAACATCGTCCGCGGATCGCAGCTCTCCCGGATGGGGCTGGACCGGGTGGCCGCGGATTACATGGGGATGCTTGGCACCGTGATCAATGCACTCGCCATGCAGGAGATTCTCGAGAAGAAGGGTGTCGATACGCGCGTCATGACGGCCATTCGCATGGAGGAGGTGGCCGAGCCCTATATCAGGCGCCGCGCCATCCGCCACTTCGAGAAGGGGCGTACGGTGATCTTTGCCGCCGGCACGGGCAACCCGTATTTTTCGACGGATACCGCCGCGGCGCTCCGCGCCATTCAGATGAAGGCCGAGGTGATCATCAAGGCCACGAGCGTGGACGGCATCTATTCGGCGGACCCCAAGCGGGATCAGAACGCGCAGCTCTACGAGCGGCTGAGCTATCGCGATGTCCTGTTGCAGGATCTGGGCGTCATGGATCAGACGGCCATTACGCTCTGCGCCGAGAACAGAGTGCCGCTCATCGTGCTCAACATTCAACACCCCGGCGCCGTCGCCAGCGCGATCCGTGGCGACCGTGTCGGCACCATCGTGCAATGAGCTCCATTCCCGAAATTCTCAAGGATTGCCGCGTCGCCATGGACAAGGCGGCGGAGAGCGCCCGCCGTGAGTTCAACAGCATCCGGAGCGGGAAGGCCACCACGTCGCTCCTCGATACGGTCCGCGTGGACGCCTATGGCCAGGCACTGCCCATCGCGCAGGTGGCCAGCGTCTCGGCTCCGGAACCGCGTCTCCTCGTCGTCGCGCCGTGGGACAAGGGTCTGGCGTCCGCGATCGAGAAGGCGATTCGCGACTCCGAGCTGGGACTCAACCCCAGCAACCAGAGCGGCGCGATCCGCGTCCCGATACCGGCGCTCAACGAGGAGCGGCGGCGCGACCTGGTGAAGGTCGTGCACAAGCTGGCCGAGGAGTGCCGTATCGCGGTGCGTCACGCGCGCACCAGCGCCCGGGACAGCGTCAAGAAGCTCGACCGGGTGCCGGAAGACGACAAGAAGCACGCCGAGCGCGAGTTGCAGAAGCTGCACGACGACCACATGAGCCGCCTCGACGAACTCGTGAAGACGAAGGAAGCGGAAATCATGGAGGTGTGACGGTGGCGCGGATGCCCGCGTCCCGGACCACGCCCCGACTCCGCGTCGCATGAACGCCGCCGAACTGCTGGCAAAAATCCGGCTGAATGGCGCCACTCCGCGCCACGTGGCCATCATCATGGACGGGAACGGGCGCTGGGCGCGCGAGCGGAATCTGCCGCGCCCACTGGGACACCGGTCCGGCATGAAGGCCGTGCGCGAGGTGGTGGAAGGCGCCATCGAGTGCGGACTGGACGTGCTCTCGCTCTTCGCCTTCTCGCAGGAAAACTGGCAGCGCCCGCGCGGCGAGATCGACGCGTTGATGATGCTGCTGGAGGAATTCATCGCCCGGGAAACGGCCGAGCTCTCGGCGCAGCGCGTCCGCGTGCTGATGCTGGGCGACCTCACGCGGCTGACGCCGCGCGCCGGCCGCGCCGCGGCAGAGCTCATGGAGCGTACCGCGGGCAATGATCGCCTGACGCTCAACCTCTTCATCTCGTATGGTAGTCGCGCCGAAATCGTCCGTGCCGCACGCGCGCTGGCCCGCGAGGTGCGCGACGGGGCGCGCCAGCTTGACGAGATCACTGAGGAGGCGCTGGCGAGCCATCTCTACACGGCGGGATGTCCCGATCCGGATCTCCTGATCCGCACCTCGGGAGAGCAGCGCATTTCGAATTTCCTGCTCTGGCAGGCCGCCTACACGGAGCTCTACCTGTCACCAGCGCTCTGGCCGGACTTCACCCGGCGCGATCTGTACGAGGCGATCCTGGCATTTCAGAATCGGGAGCGACGCTTCGGTCGCGTGCCAGTCTGATGGCACGCTCGAATCTGGCGATCCGCACGGCATTCGCCGTCGTCGCCATTCCCGTTGTCCTGCTCGCGGTGTACGCCGGCGGACTGGCGCTCGCGCTGCTGCTGGCGCTCGCGGGAGGGCTCGGGACATGGGAGTACTTCCGGCTCGCGCGGGCGGCCGGCCAGCCGTCGCTCGAATCGGAAGGGATCGTGCTCGCGGTGCTCCTGCCTCTCGGCCTGCACGCGTACCGAACCGGCGACTTCAATCCGCCCGTGCTCACCTTCGGGGCAATCATCATCGTGCTGCTCATGATCCTCGCCCTCTGGCGCATGGGCGTGGATGGTTCGCCCATCGCGGGCATTGCCATCACCGTATTCGGCGTGCTCTACGCGAGTGGGCTGCTCGCCTTCGCGTACGCCCTCCGCTACCACAACTACGCCGTCGGCGCTCGAGCAGGCGCCCTGCTGCTGCTCTACCCGCTGCTGCTCACGTGGACGTCGGATACGGCCGCCTTCTTTGTGGGGCGCGCGCTGGGCCGGCACAAGCTCGTCCCGGCCGTGAGTCCCGGCAAGACGGTGGAGGGCGCCGTCGGCGCGCTGGTGGTGACGGCGGTCGTGAGCTGGTTCTACGCGCGCGACGCACTCGCTCCGGGCGCGCAGCTCGCGCTCACGGCGGCGAATGCGGTCATGTTCGGTGTGCTCATCAGCGTGTCGGTACAACTGGGAGACCTGGTCGAATCGCTGTTCAAGCGCGCCGCCGGCGTGAAGGACAGCTCGCACATCATCCCCGGTCACGGCGGCGTCCTCGATCGGCTCGACGGGCTGTTCTTCGCGCTGCCCACGGCGTATCTCCTGCTCACCATGCCGCACATCCTCATTCCGGCGCTGCGATGATGACCGAGCCGCGCGGTGTGGCGATACTGGGATCGACCGGATCCATCGGCACGACGGCGCTGCGAGTGCTGCAGCGCCACACGGACCGGTTCCACGTCGTGGCGCTCACCGCGTTCTCGAACGGCGCCTTGCTGGGCGAACAGGCGGAGCAGTTTCATCCATCATTCGTGGGCCTCGTGGAGAACGGCGCGGCGCCGCACGAGCACTGGGCCTGCGGCGCGGACTGCCTGGTGCGCGCGGCGCAGCATCCGGATGCCGCGATCGTTCTGAACGCGATCGTCGGCGCCGCGGGGCTCGACGCGACGCTCGCCGCCGTGAGCGCGGGGAAGCGGGTTGCGCTGGCGAACAAGGAGACGCTGGTGATGGCAGGCGCGCTGGTGCGCGACGCCTGCACGCGCGGCGGTGGTGAGATCGTGCCGGTGGACAGCGAGCACAGCGCCATTCTGCAGTGCCTCTCGGGACGCACGGCCGCGGACGTGCGGCGTCTGGTGCTCACGGCGTCCGGTGGCCCGTTCCGCGACTGGCCCGCCGAACGCATCGCGACAGCCTCCGTGGCCGACGCCTTGCATCACCCTACCTGGCGCATGGGTCGCAAGATCTCGGTGGACAGCGCTACACTTGCGAACAAGGCCCTCGAAGTGATCGAAGCGCACTTTCTGTTCGGTCTGGCATACGATCAGATCGAAGTCGTGATTCATCCGCAGAGCATCGTGCATTCGTTCGTGGAATTCGTCGATGGCAGTGTCCTGGCACAAATGGGCATTCCGAGCATGGAATTGCCCGTGCTGTACGCACTCACGCATCCTGAACGCGTGCCGGACACCGGGGTACCGCCCTTTGAGCCGGTCGAGCTGCCGCCGCTGACGTTCGAACGGGTTCGCGTGCGAGATTTTCCGGCGCTCAGGCTCGGCCTCGAAGCCGGGCGCCGCGGTGGCGCCGCGCCGGCTGTCTTCAACGCGGCCAACGAGCAGGCCGTCGCGCGCTTTCTCGCCGGAACGCTGCGCTTTGGCGATATTTCCCGAAGCATCGAGGCTGCGCTCGGCCAACTGGGCGATCGCGCCGGTGACTCGCGCGTGGCGCTGCTCGATGCGGATCGCGAAGCCCGTCGTCTCGTTGGTGAGATGTCTTCATGCTAGAGCTGCTCCGAACGATCGCTGCCATCGCCCTGGTGTTCGGGCTCGTGATCTTCATCCACGAGCTCGGTCACTTCCTTGCCGCCAAGGCGTTTGGCGTGTATGCGCCGCGCTTCTCGATTGGATTCGGCCCGGCGCTGTGGAGTCGGAAGTGGGGCGAAACGGAGTACATTCTCGCCGCCGTTCCACTTGGCGGGTACGTTCGCATGGCTTCGCGCGACGACGAGACGATGGCCTTCATCGAAGGCGGCGGCGAGCATCCCGCGGCGCAGCCTGATGAACATCCGGACGACAGACCGTCGCGCTGGTACGATCCCGACGCGCTGGCGCCATTCGGGCCACGGCCCGTGCCGGAGCATCGGTGGTTCGAGTCCAAACCGCTTCCGGTGCGCCTCGTGATTCTCTTTGCGGGCGTCACGATGAACATCGTGCTGGGCTTCGTCGTGCTGGCCGCGCTGTCATGGAGCGTCGGCAATCAGATCATTCGCTCGCGCGTGATCGGCGACGTGCTTCCGCTCGCCGCCGCGCCGGCGTTGCAGCAGGAACTCGCCATTGGCGACACCATCGTCGCGGTGAACGGCAGGGCGGTGTACACCTGGAACGACGTGATCGCCCGCATCGACTCCACGCAGGGCAACCGCCTCGTGCTGCAGACGCAGCGGCGACAGGTGGCCATTCGCCTTGGTGGTGTCTCGGGCGCGACGCGTGAGCAGGTGGAAAATGCGGTGCGCCCCTACCTGCCGCCGATCATCGACGGCGTGCTCACCGACAATCCGGCGGACCGGGCGGGGCTGCGGGCAGGGGACAGCATTGTGGCCGTCGGTGGTTCCTCCGTGAGTTCGTGGTCCCAGATCGTGGACCGCATCGAAGCGTCACCGGGCAGGCCGCTGGCGTTCGCGGTGATGCGCGCGGGCGCCCTGGTCCGCATGACCGTCACTCCCGATTCCGTGCCGCAGGAGGACGAGTTGACGGGGCGTACCGAGATCGTGGGGAAAATCGGAGCCATGGGTCGCGCGCCCACGGAGCGCGAACCCATCTCGGCGACACAGGCCGTTTCCTTCGGGTGGCGCGAGACCTGGGCGATGACAGGCGCCGTCGCCGTCGCCGTGCGCAAGATTGCCACGGGCGCGCTCTCGGTGAAGCAACTCAACGGCCCCATCGGGATCGGCCGCGCGGCGAGTACCGCGGTGCAGCGCGGCTGGGCCGATGTGTTCTATCTGCTGGCGCTGCTGAGCGTGAATCTCGCCGTCTTCAACCTGCTGCCGATTCCGATTCTGGATGGTGGACAGATCGCGCTGAACGTGGTGGAGGCGGCGAAGGGGAGCGCGGTGAGCATGCGGACGCGGGAGAATCTCATTCGCTTCGGGCTCGCCGCCATCGCGCTCCTGTTCGTGATCGTCATGTACAACGACATCACGAGCTGGATCCGACACCTGCTCGGCCCCTGAGGTGGTTCGGCGCGCGACGGGATGTGTGGGCGCGCTGTGGGTTGCGCTGCTCGTGTTCAGCGGCGGCGCCCGCGCGCAGGCCGGGTCCTATCGTTTCGTGATTGACTCGGTCGCGGATAGTACGATTACCTTCAGCGTTGCCGGTGAGCGCTGGGTGAAGGCGGGACTGCACGGCATCGCCGTGGATCCGCAGCGGCACGATGCGCTCGTGGCGCGGTTTGCGATTCTCGCCGTGCACGACGGGCAGGCCGTGGCTCTCATCACGGGGCAGACCACGCAGTTGTCGAATGAGCATGTCGCGCTGGTGGAACGGCCGGGCACGCCGTTCTTCAAGCGAGCCGGCTTCTGGATCGGCCTGGCGCTGGGAACGGTCAGCGGGATCGCGATTGCCCGTTAGCGATCCGTGCGGTGAACATCGCGGACTCGGAACACGGAATGCTGGGACTTCAACTCTTCCGGACGTCGCAGATTACAATTGATTGCGACGCATGTCATCGGCGCTTCGAGGCCTATCGCGGTGGCGTGTGTGAGGGCTGCCGGCGCATCCTCTGCGGCGACTGCCTGCACGGATCCTGGGCGCGCCGCATGAGGGTGGAATTCGGCGCGCGACCTCTCTGCACGGAGTGCCGCTCCGTCCATCCCGGCTCGGACGCCGGTCCCGCGGCCGATCACTGATGCGTTCCCGCGCACAGCAGCCGGACCCGTACGTGCGCCGTCTGCCCCGCGCTGATGACGAGCGGCGCACGGTATGTCGCACAATACGATGCGGCGACTTCCAGTGCGTAATTGCCCACCGGCAGCGGCGCGCTGTCGGCGCTGGCGGCGGAGCCGTGCGCGAGCGCTCCGCCTGACGCGGCCAGCACTCTCCAGGTTGCGGCCGCCGGTGCGATGTCGGGCGCCACGTAACCGCAGGAGCGTGGCGACAGGTTCACGGTGGTGACGCCGGTATCGAGTACCACAACAGTGGCTTCGTCGTGCGCCCAGGAGCATCCGTGCCCCGACGGCACGACGGCGGCGACGCGATGGGATCCCGGAATGTTCGGTACGTCGTGCGTCCCAGGCGCGAGATGGAACCCGTCGATCTCGATGCTGGCACCCGCTGGCGCGTCGATGTGCAGCACGGGTCGAGGTGCCGGCGCGGTGGCGGGAACCGGCGGCAGCGTGGCTGGCGTGTCGGGCACTACGGGCGGCGGCGCGTCCGCGGCCCGGCCGTCATGCCATCGCATGGCGGCCGCCGAACCGGCGAGCAACACCGCTGCGGCCGCCACGCAGACCACGAGCGCACGCGGCCGCGTGAACGGTCTCAGCGTCCGGAGCGCACGGCTGCTGCCGCTCGAGCGCTCAGCCAGCGCGGCCGGCAGCACGACCGTCGCGCTCTCCTGGAGCGACGCGCCGCGAGCCGAGAGCTGGGCGAGATCGGCGCGCAGGGCGTCGCCACTGGGATAGCGATCCGCCGGATCCTTGGCCAGACACGTGAGAATGATGCGCTCTGCGCTCTCCGACAGCTCCGGGTTGTGCATGCGGGGCCGCGGCGGAATGTCCTCCACGTGCTGGCGCGCGACCTCATACCAGTCCGCGCCCTGAAAGGGCAGCACGCCGGTGGCTGCCTTGTAGAGCGTGACGCCGAGCGAGTAAATGTCGGCGCGTCCATCGAGGGCAAGGCCGCGCGCCTGCTCGGGAGAGAAGTACTGTGGCGTGCCGACCACCATGTTCGTGCCTGTGCGCCCAACGTAATCCACCATGGCACGCGCGATTCCGAAATCGGCGACCACGGCATTCCCGTGCGCGTCGAACAGGATGTTGTCGGTCTTGATGTCGCGATGGATCACGGATTCGCGATGCGCGAAAGCGAGCGCGGCTGAGACATCCATGCCGAGCCGGAGCACGAGAGGCTCCGGCAGTCGTTCCATCGCGCGCAGCCGCTCGTCGAGCGTAGCGGGGAGGAAGTCCATCACGAAATACACGGCACCGGCCTCGCGACCGACCGCCAGGATGCGAATGATGTTGGGATGGCGAAGCTTCGCGGCGGTGGACGCCTCGCGACGGAACCGCTCCTCGAATTCGGCCTCGCCGGCGAACTGCGGTTTGAGAACCTTGATCGCGACGGGGATATCGAGTTCGGGATCGTATCCCCGGTAGACCCAGGCAAATCCGCCTGACCCGACGAGGGCATCCATTCGAAAGCGGCCGACAGTTCGGCCAAGGTAGCGCTCGGGCACGGCAGAGACTTTACATGGCTGGTGCGCAGCACTAAATTACTGCGCTTCAATGAATTCGGCGCTGCTACCGCAGTTGTACGTCTGGAGAATATATCCCAAATGGCGTTCGTCAAAGCATCGGTCATCGAAAAACACCGGACACACGAGACCGACAGCGGGTCTACTACCGTGCAAGTGGCGCTCCTCACCGAGCGCATCAATTATCTGACTGACCACTTCCGGGCCCACCAGAAGGACAATCACAGTCGTCGTGGACTGCTCAAGATGGTCGGTCGTCGTCGCCGGTTGCTCGACTACATGAAGCGGACGGACCTCGAGGGGTATCGCCGGCTGATCAGCGAGCTTGGACTCCGTCATTAGTTCGTTCGTCACCTACACTCGCGCGGGCACCGAATCTGCGGTCCCCGCGCGTTTTGTGTTCCCGCAAGGACAATCGCAATGATGCAACGCGTTGAAAAGGAATTCGCCGGCCGGAAACTCGTGATCGAGACGGGAAAGATGGCCAAGCAGGCGGCTGGGGCCGCCCTGGTGCAGTTTGGCGAGACCATGGTGCTCGCCGCCGTCACGGTGAGCGACACGCAGAGCCCGCTGCCGTTCTTCCCCCTCACCGTGGAATACAAGGAGCGCTCCTACGCCGCCGGCAAGATTCCCGGCGGGTTCATCAAGCGCGAGGGACGTCCGCGCGACGAGGAAATTCTCTCGGCGCGCATCATCGACCGCTCCATTCGTCCCCTCTTTCCGGACGGGTTCAAGAACGAAGTGCAGGTCTTCATCTTCGTCATCTCGGCGGACCAGGAGAATGACGCGGACGTCGCCGCACTGCTCGCCACGAGCTTCGCGATCAACGCATCGCGAATTCCGTTCCTCGGACCGCTCGCCGGCGTGCGCATTGGCCGCCTGCAGGACAAGTGGGTGGTGAATCCCACCTTCCAGCAGTTGGAGTACAGCGACCTGGATGTGATCATCGCCGGAACGAAGGACTCGATCGTCATGGTCGAAGGCGGGGCCATGGAAGTCAGCGAAGCCGACATGCTCGAGGGACTCACCGTCGGACACCGCGCCATCCAGGACCTCGTCGGCATTCAGCAGGAACTGCTGGCCACGACGTCGGTGCCGAAGATGCAGTGGAAGAAAGTC
Organism: Gemmatimonadaceae bacterium; assembly: GCA_036278895.1. Taxonomy (GTDB): domain Bacteria; phylum Gemmatimonadota; class Gemmatimonadetes; order Gemmatimonadales; family Gemmatimonadaceae; genus JADGGM01. The sequence continues at coordinate 133,298 of DASUKE010000014.1, read as the reverse complement.
GAGCATCCGGCGGAGCTGGTGGAGCGGGTGAAGGAGCTCGCCGAGGGCCGCCTTGCGGCTGCGCTCAACGCCAGCGACAAGCATGCGCGCATCCACGCGGTGGAAGCGATCAAGTCCGAAATCGTCGAAACGCTGACCGCCAATTTCCCCGAACAGGGACGGGCGATTTCGGATCTCGTTGGCGACGTGGAGTACGACGCGCTGCGCGCCCAGGTGCTGGAGACGAATGAGCGAGTGGACGGGCGCAAGCCGAACGAAGTGCGTCCCATCTCCATCGAGACCGGCATACTGCCCCGCGCGCATGGCTCCGCGCTCTTCACGCGCGGGCAGACGCAGGCGCTCGTCGCGGTCACGCTGGGCACGGCGAACGACGTGCAACGTCTCGACTCCATCGATGACGCGGCCGAGACCACGAAGACGTTCATGCTGCACTACAACTTCCCGCCATTTTCCACCGGCGAGGTGCGACCCGTTCGCGGTACGAGCCGCCGCGAAATCGGCCACGGCAACCTGGCGGAGCGCGCGCTGCAGCCGCTGCTCCCCGAATTCGACAAGTTCCCGTACACCGTGCGTATCGTGTCCGATATCCTGGAGTCCAACGGCTCCTCGTCGATGGCGACGGTGTGCGGTGGTTCGCTCGCGCTCTTCGATGCCGGTGTGTCCTTCGGCGCGCCCGTGGCGGGTGTGGCGATGGGGCTCGTCAAGGAAGGAAAGCGCTACGCGATCCTGACCGATATTCTGGGCACCGAGGATCACCTCGGCGACATGGACTTCAAGGTGGCCGGCACGGCGCAGGGGATCACGTCCATCCAGATGGACATCAAGATCGAGGGGCTCGAGCTCTCAATCATGAAGGAAGCGCTGGCCCAGGCACACGCGGGGCGCTTGCACATTCTCGGTGAGATGAACAAGGCGCTCGACCAGCCTCGTGCCGATCTCTCACCGTACGCACCGCGCATCGTGACGCTCACCATCAACCCGGAAAAGATCGGCGACCTGATCGGCCCGAAGGGAAAGACGATCCGGGGCATTCAGGACGAGACGGGCGCGGAGCTCACGGTGGACGACACGGGCCTCGTGACCATCGCCGCAGTGGGCGGCGAGGCCATGGAGCGCGCGCGCGCCATGGTCAAGGCGCTCACGCAGGAGCCGGAAATCGGGTCCACGTACGATGCGACGGTCAAGAGTACGACGGCGTTCGGCGCGTTCGTGGAAATCCTGCCCGGCACCGAAGGACTCGTGCACATTTCCGAGCTGCGACACGGTCGCACGGAGAAGACCGAGGATGTCGTGAAGCGCGGCGATCGCGTGAAGGTCAAGCTCATTGATGTGGACGAACGCGGCCGGTTGCGGCTGTCGATGCGCGCACTCCTGCCCAAGCCGGAAGGCGCGGACGAGGAGGGCAACGGGCACGCGCGTGAGCAACGTTCGTCGCGTGGCGCAGCCGGCGAGAGTCGCGAACCGGCCGCAGCGGCTGCCGCGTCCGGCGGTGACGCCGGCGGCGGGGAAGAAGCCGGCGGGAGCGAGGGCCGGCGTCCGTCCCGCCCGCGCCGCGGCGGTGGTGGCGGAGGTCGCTCGCGGCGGTGAGCCCTCTGACGCAGACATCCGATTCCGGCCTGCGTCGCACCGAGTTGCCCAATGGACTGACCGTGCTCTCGGAATACATGCCGGGGGTGCGGTCGGTCAGTTTTGGGGCCTGGGTGCGCGCGGCCTCGATACATGAGACGCGCGAGCGCATGGGCGTGTCGCACCTGCTCGAGCACATGGTGTTCAAGGGCACGCGCACGCGCAGCGCGCGCGAGATCGCGCTGTCGCTCGAAGTGCTGGGCGGCTCGCTGGACGCCTACACCGCGCGCGAACACACCTCGTTCCAGGCCCGCGTCCTGTCCGAGCATCTCGAGCAGGCGGTGGATGTCGTGGGCGATCTCATCTTCCATCCACTGCTGCGCCGCCAGGATCTCACGCTCGAGCGAAAGGTGATCCTCGAGGAAATCTCCCTCATGGAGGATACGCCCGACGACCTGGTGTTCGAGCTGCACAACGAAGCGATGTGGGGAAGCCACCCGTACGGCTACTCGATTCTGGGTACGCGGGAGACCGTGTCGGCGCTCGGCGTGCGCGAGCTGCGCGAGCTGCATGGCCGAGCCTACCATCCGGCGCAGATCGTGGTGGCCGCCGCCGGCAACGTCGAGCATGACGCGCTGCTGGCCGCGCTGGAGCGTACCGGATGGGCCGCCGTTCCCCGCGGCGACGACACCCCGCTGGCCGCGCCGGCCCTGACGCTCGTCGAGCCAGCCGAGCGCTACCTCGAGCGCGACGGTGCGCAGACGCACATCGTGCTCGGCTCTCCGGTGGTGGCCCACGGTGATCCACGGCGCTTTCCACTGGTCCTCGTGGAGATGATGCTGGGCGGTGGCATGAGCTCGCGCCTCTTCCAGCACGTGCGTGAGGAACTGGGACTCGCATATTCGGTTTACACGTTCCAGACGTTTCACCCGGATACGGGCATCCATGGCGTTTACGTGGGAACTTCGCCGGAATCGGCAGATGCGGCACGCGCGGCGATCAACGAGGAGCTGGCCCGTCTGGCCGAACACGGACTGAGCGAGGAAGAAGTCGGCATGGCGAAGAGCCAGTTCAAGGGCCAGGTCGCCATGTCACTCGAGAGCGTCTCATCGCGCATGTATCGCGCGGCGGGCGTGGCGCTCTATCATGAGCCCTTTCGCACGCTGGACGAAGTGCTGGCGCTCATTGACGCCATTACGCCGGAAGAGATCGCGGCGGTGTGCCGCGAATTCTTCCCGCCCGGCCGGCAGACAGTGGTGACGCTGGGACCGAAGCGGGGGTGAGGGGGCTGGGCTGTGGGGCGCACCGCGCCCCACAGCCCAGGCGGGAAGCGGTCGCCTGCGGCGACCTGCGGGAAGCGTCGCGCGGAGGGCGACTGCGGGAAGCGGCGATGGCGCCTGGCGGCGCATCACCTGCGGGAAGCGGCGCGCTGCGCGCGCCTCCGTGGGAATTGGAAATGAGGGAATGCGCAATCGACCGCCCCGCGCGACCCCGCCCGTGGGCATGGGGAATCGGGAACGGCGTGGCCAAGTCCCCTGAATCGGGGTGGATCGGCGGGGGGTGGACTGCCTCCCCGATTTCCTATTCCCACGCAGGCGCGCGCAGCGCGCCGCTTCCCGCAGGGCGCTCCCGACAGGGAGCCGCCCGCTTCCCGCAGTCGCGCTCCGCGCGACGCTTCCCGCAGGTCGCCGCAGGCGACCGCAGTGGCGCCCCACCCGCCGGTTCGGTTACCATATACCCCGTCGCGACCACCGTCCGGCGTGCACCGCCGGCAGCAGCGGCGCGGCGACATCCCCTCTCACCTGAATCACTCAAGCCATGCGCATCGGCATTCCGAAGGAAATCAAGACCAACGAAAATCGTGTCGCGCTCGTGCCGGCGGGTGCCGAATCGCTCGTCGCCCACGGTCACTCCGTCCTCGTCGAGCGCGGCGCCGGGGAGGGAAGCGGCTTCCCCGACGATCTGTACACGAAAGCAGGCGCGAACATTGCGCCCGATGCGGGAGCCGTCTGGCGCGACGCCGAAATGATCATGAAGGTCAAGGAGCCGATCGAGAAGGAATGGAACTGCATGCGCCGCGGCCAGACGATCTTCACGTATTTCCATTTTGCGGCCGACGAGCGGCTCACCAAGGCACACATCGCCAGCGGCGCCACGTGCATCGCGTACGAGACGGTGCAGCGCGCCGATGGTGAATTGCCGCTGCTGACGCCCATGTCGGAGGTAGCCGGCCGCATGGCGGTGCAGGCGGGGGCCAAGTATCTGGAGAAGCTGCACGGCGGGCGTGGCGTGCTTCTGGGCGGCGTGCCGGGCGTGCCGCCGGGAAAGGTCGTGATTCTGGGTGGCGGCGTCGTGGGTACGAACGCCGCGAAGATGGCCGCCGGTCTCGGCGCCAAGGTGACGATTCTCGACATCAACCTGGAGCGGTTGCGCTATCTGTCCGACGTCATGCCCGCGAACGTGACGCTCGTGTACTCGAACCGGCACACGATTCTGGAGCAGATCGCCACCGCGGATCTCGTCGTTGGCGCCGTGCTCGTCACCGGCGCCAAGGCGCCGCGTCTCGTGCGCCGCGAGGACCTCAAGCTCATGCAGCCCGGTTCGGTCATCGTGGATGTCGCGATTGATCAGGGCGGCTCGGTGGAAACGATCCACGCCACGACGCATGAGAATCCCGTCTACACCGTGGACGGCGTCATCCATTACGGCGTGGCCAACATGCCGGGCGGCGTGCCGCGCACCTCGACTCTGGCGCTCACCAACGCGACGTTCCCGTATGCGTTGCAGCTCGCGAACAAGGGCTGGAAGAAGGCACTGAACGCAGACCCGGCCCTCGCCAAGGGGCTGAACGTCGTGGACGGCAAGGTGGTCTATCCCGCCGTGGCGGAAGCGTTCGGCATGGAGTGCACTCCGCTGCAGCAGGTGCTGCAGTAGGGCGCCGGCGCGATGGGCGCCGCGGGCGCGCTGCCGCCAATTCTCTGCTACCACAAGATCGAGCGGCGCCGTGAGCTCGGCGTCACGCGCATCTCACCGCGCCGCTTCGCGCGCCAGATCGATCGTCTGGCGCGCGACGGCTGGACTACGCTGACGCTCGGCGAACTGCAGGCCTACGCGCGCGGCGCGCGCCCGGTCGGTGCGCGCGAGATCGTCATCACGTTCGACGATGCCTATCGCGGTCTTCGCGAGCACGCATTTCCGGTGCTCGCGGCGCACGGATTTCGCGCCGCGTGCTTCGTCATCACCGACTTTGCGGGGCGGTTGAATCGATGGGACGTGGCCTACGGCGGACGCCGGTTCGCGCATCTGCAATGGCGCGACATGCGTTACTGGCAGGCGCGCGGCATTGAATTCGGGTCGCACACGGCGACGCACCCGCGACTTACCTGGATGGACGATGCGCGCGTCGAGCGCGAGCTGGCCGCGTCGCGCCAGACCTTGATGCAGGCCCTGGATGCGCCGGCCGACGCCCTGAGCTATCCCTTCGGGGCGTTCGGGGCCAGAGAACGCCTCCTGGCGCGACAGCACGGCTATTCGCTGGCCTTCACGCTGGCGCGCAGGTGGCGCGGCGATCTCATGTCCATCCCCCGCCATCCCGTCTACATGTGGGCGCCGCCACGACCCGGGATTGGCGCCCTGGCCGGACTCGAGCGCCTCGGCGCCGCCGGCGCCAACCGGTGCGCGGCGGGCACGACGCTCTGGCAGCGCTGGAGACGCTCGCACGCGTAGCCGCTGGCTACACGAAGTACTTGACCACGACCGGAAGCAGCGTGGGATGGCGGGTGAGCGCCGCCACGAAAATGCGGCGCAGCGTGCGCTCGGGGAGCGGAATGTCGTTTACCGTGGCGGCAAGGCCATCCAGAAACGCATCGTCGAACCGAGCCAGCGTTTCCTTGAGCTTGTGGAAGCGGACGTGGTCGTCCCCCAGGAGCGCCATCCACTGGGCGTGGTAGCGCTCGAGTCGCGCCGCGGAGCAGTCGCCTGAGCGCAGGGCGTCAACCGCGACGTGCGCCGCGAGGCGGCCCGCCTTCATGGCGTTCACGATCCCGCCGCCTGAGAGCGGGTTGATCATGTGCGCGGCATCGCCGCACACCATCAGCGCGTCGGTGACCGTACGCCTGATGGTTGGATGCACGATCACGCCGCCCACGGTGTACCCCGTCGTCACTCCGGTGGGGAAGTACGCCGCGAGATAGCGATCCAGATAGTCGCGTGCCGTCCGGCCAGGCTCGGCACGCAACGCCACAATGCCGAGGCCGACGTTCGCCGTGGCGCCGCTTTTCGGGAACACCCACGCGTAGCCGCCGGGCGCCACGGATTGGCCGAAGTGCAGGTAGATCGCGTCCGGATCGAACTCAATGGCGGAGACGACATACTGCGCGCAACTCTCCATGTCGCGCGCCGGAACGCGTGTGTCCAGCCCCGCCCAGCGACCGGCCATTCCCTCCACGCCGTCGGCGCAGATCACGAGGCGGGCGGTGATGTCGCGCGGTCCGCCGGGACCCCGCAGCGCGATCGTCCATCCCTGAGAGGACCGGGTGATCCCGGTCGCCTCAGTGCCAACCTGAATGTCCACGCCCAACCGGCCGGCCTCCGCGGCGAGCGCCGGTTCGAAGCGCGCGCGGTCCAGTATGTAGCCGACATCGCCATCCGCCACACGCACTTCCCGGCCGCCGGGAGCTCGGAAGATCACGCGTGTGATGCGCCGCGACACCCACGACGCGCCTGCGGGGTCAATGAACTCCGAGAGCCCCGCACTGCCCACGCCCTCGCCGCACCGGACGGGACTGCCGATGGCGCGATCACGCTCCACGAGGAGCACGTCGAGTCCCGGATCGCGGCCAGCGACCTCGCGGGCCGCAATGAGGCCGGCGGGGCCCCCGCCTATGACGAGGACATCGCAGCGGTGAGACGTCGACATCAGGCCCGCGGGACCATCGCCAGCGCCCCCACCGGACAGGGTGCGATACACTTCCGACACCCCGTGCAGATTGAATCGTCTATCTGCAGACCCTCGCGGCGCAACTGGATCGCCATGGGCGGACAGAGCGGGAGGCAGAGCCCGCACGCGTCGCACACCCATTGATCGACGACTGCCACTTCGGGGAGGCGAGTTGCCGGCATGCCGGCGAGGATACCCGCAGTAGCTACGTCGTGTCAAGCCAACGCCTTGCCGCAGCACTGCTCTGCGGCTAGTTTAACCGCCGAACGCCCTGTGTCCTCCCCGCCGCCCACCACGCTCCCGCGGGAGCGTCAGACGAAAGCTTCGATGCGCTGGCCCTTGTTCAAAGCGGGTTCGTTTTTCCCCGCAAACGCGATCGCCGTGGACCTCGGCACCGCGAATACGTTGATCTACGTGCGCGGGGAAGGGATCGTACTCAACGAGCCCTCCGTCGTGGCGATTGATCGCGCCACCAACAAGATCAAGGGTGTCGGACTCGAGGCCAAACGCATGCTCGGGCGCACACCTGATGGCGTGCTGGCCGTGCGTCCCATGAAGGACGGCGTCATTGCCGACTTCGACGTCACGGAAAAAATGCTCCGCTATTTCCTGACGCTGATCATCGACAATCACATCTTCAAGGTGAAGCCGCGTGTGATCGTGTGCGTGCCGTCGGGCATCACGGAAGTCGAAAAGCGCGCGGTGCGCGACTCCGCGGTTGGCGCCGGCGCGAAGGAAGTGTTCATGGTGGCCGAGCCCATGGCGGCGGCCATTGGCGTGGGTCTGCCGGTCGAGACGCCAACGGGCAACATGGTGATCGACATTGGCGGCGGCACCACGGAGATCGCGGTCATCGCGCTGTCCGGCATCGTGAGCGACACGTCCATTCGCACGGGCGGCGATGAGCTCGACATCGCGATCGTGCAGTTCATGCGCAAGAACTACAATCTGCTGATCGGCGAACCGACGGCGGAGCAGATCAAGATCCAGATCGGATCGGCGGCTCCGGTGGGCGAGGAGCGCGAGATGGAAGTGAAGGGACGCGATCTCGTCTCCGGCATTCCCAAGACGGTGCGCGTGCACTCCAGCGAGATTCGCGAGGCGATTCAGGAGCCCATCCAGCAGATTGTGGATGCCGTGCGGCGCGCGCTCGAGATCACGCCGCCCGAGCTGGCCAGCGACATCGTGGACCGCGGGATCGTCATGACCGGCGGCGGCGCGCTGATTCGCGGGCTGGATCTGCTCCTGAGTCAGGAGACGAATCTTCCCATCCATGTGGACGAGGATCCGCTCACGTGCGTCGTGCGCGGAACCGGCCGAATCCTGGACGACGAAGACAAGTACTGGTCCGTTCTCCAGTCCTGACCGTCCGCCGTGGCAACCGCCGCCCGCTCGTACAGTCGTCGTGATACGATTCTGCTGGCTGCCTGCGTGGTGCTCGCGCTGATTGCGCAGGTGCTGCCCGAGCGGACGCGCGATCCCCTCGCGGCGGCGCTGCGTCATACCGTACTGGCGCCGCTCGTGGCCCTGCAGCGGGACGCCGAGCTCACGCACCGGGCGTGGCTGACGCGCGAGGATCGTGTGGCCGCGCGCGACAGCGTGGTGCTGCGCTCCATGGCCCTCGACGCGGTCCGTCAGGACAACGACCATCTGCGAGCACTGCTGGGTCTGGGCGCGCGGCTGCAGTGGGGCTTCGTCCCCGCGGAGGTGCTGCAGGGACGCGGCGTGGGCGAGGAATACACCGTGGCACTGTCAGCGGGATCGCGTGCCGGCGTGCGAGAGTTCAGTCCGGTGATCGCGCCCGGGGGGCTCGTCGGAATGGTGAAGACCGTGGACCCCACCATGAGCATCGCGATCGTCTGGTCGCACCCCGACTTTCGCGTGAGCGCGATGAGCGCTGATGGCGGCGCCTTTGGCATCGTCGCGGCGCACGGCTCCAGCGAACCCGAACGCTATCTCCTCGAGATGCGCGGCGTGCCGGTTCGCACCCTGCTCAAGCCCGGCACCCTGATCGTCAGCTCCGGTCTGGGCAGCACGTTCCCGCGGGGCATTCCCGTTGGCACGGTGCTCGGGGAGATGAAGACCTCGGAGCTCTGGGCACGCACCTATCTGCTGCGGCCGGCGGTGCTGCCATCGGAGATGACATCGGTCATGGTGCTGCGACCCGAGCGTGTGGCGAGCGGCGTGGACGGCGTGTGGCAGACCGGCGTCCATATCGATTCGGCGGTGAAGACCGTTGTCGCCGCAGGCGAGGCACTCGAGCGCGCCGCGCGCGCCGCGGCGCACGCGGACTCGGTACGAACGGATTCACTGCGCGCGTTGCGTGCGTTGCGCGCGGATTCGGCGTCGCGACGGGATTCCGTGGTGCGCCGGTGAGACCGACCGACCTGGCTCGCACCATTGCCGCGTTCGTGGTGCTGGTGCTCCTGCATTACACGCTGCGGCCGCTGCTCGGCTGGCGCGTGTCACCCGACTTTCTCATCATCGCGTTGCTGCTCGTGTCGATCCGGGTGCGTCCCGGTACCGCGGCCGTGATCGGACTGTGCATGGGCATCGTGTCGGATTCGCTCGAGCTGCACGCCTTCGGCGCCGGCGCGCTCGGCATGGCCCTCGTCGGTTTCAGCGCGTCCTGGCTCAAGGCCGTGTTCTTCGCCGACGACGTGCTGTTGAACGCCTTCTTCTTTTTTCTCGGCAAGTGGGCCTTCGACATCATCTTCCTGCTCGCCGAGCACCGCCTCGGTGTCGGTGAACTGTTCATCGAGATGCTCGTCTGGTCACCGCTCAAGGGTGTCGTGACGGCGATCTTCGGGCTGCTGACGCTGATGCTGCTGCGTCCCATTCTCCGGGCATCCCCGACGTGAGCTTTCATCCCAACGACCTCGCACGCCGTGCGCGCGTGGCGTCGTGGGGTCTCGTCGTACTGTTCGTGCTGCTGCTCTCGGCCTTTTTCCGCACACAGATCCTCGAGAATTCCCGCTACGCGCTCCAGTCGGAGGAGAACCGGCTGCGAGAGGTGCCGCTGCCGGCGCCGCGCGGCATCATTTACGGACGCAACAACCACGTCATCGCGGAAAACGTCCCGGGCTACTCCGTCCTGCTGCTCAGCCCGTCCGCGGATTCCCTGCGCGCGTCGCTCAATCGAATCGCCACGATCGTCCCGCTGAGCAGCGACCAGATCGAGATGGCGGTGCGGCGCTACGAGCGCGCGCCCGCCCGCCCGACGGTGCTGCTCTCGGACGCCTCGTTCGATGTGGTGTCCGTGCTCGAGGAACGGCGCATTGAATTTCCCGGCCTCATCATCCAGACGGCACCCAAGCGCTTTTATCCCGATGGAGCGGCGGTGGGATCCTTCGTTGGCTACGTGGGCGAAATCACGGACGCGGAGCTGGCCTCCCCGCGCTATCATGGCTACAAGGCGGGTCAGCAGGTGGGGAAGGGCGGTCTCGAACGCGAATACGAAGATACGCTGCGCGGCCGTGAGGGCGTGCGCTTCGTCGAGGTGGACGCGCGGGGGCGCGTGGTGCGCGAAGCCGGGGCACGGCAGGACCTGCTGCCCCAGGCCGGCGCGCCGCTGTACACCAACATCGACATGGACCTGCAGCGCTTCGTCGCCGGCATCTTCGCGGACTCTCTGCAGGGCGGCGCCATTGCGCTCGACCCGAAGACGGGCGGTGTCCTCGCCCTGTACAGCGCGCCGAGCTATGACCCCAACCAGTTCATCGGCGGCATCCCCACCGCGCTGTGGAAGCAGCTCACCGACGATCCGCGACACCCGCTGTACAACAAGGTCATCCAGGGCCGGTACCCGCCGGGGTCCACCTGGAAGCTCGCCACCGCCGCCATGGCGCTCCAGGATGGACTGGTCACCATGGACGAGCACATGCCCGTGCCGTGCACCGGCGGATTTCAGTTCGGCAGCCGGTATTTTCGCTGCTGGGATCACAAGGGACACGGCAGCATTTCGCTCGCTGGCGCGATCGAGCAGTCGTGCGACGTCTACTTCTACCAGCTCGGGTTGAAGCTCGGGCTCGCGAATCTCGTCGCCGGTGGGTTGAAATTCGGGATGCGTGAGCGTTCCGGCATCGATCTGCCGGACGAATCGCGACCGCTGTTTCCCTACGCCGACGCCGACGGATATTTCGACCGCAAGTACGGCAAGCGCGGCTGGAGCCAGGCGGTCGTGCTCAACCTGTCCATCGGGCAGGGCGAGAATGCCCAGACCGTCGTGAACATGGGTCGTTTCTACACCGCGCTCGCCGAGGATGGCGAGGCCGCGACACCGGAGATAGCCCGGCGCGCACCGCGTCACAACCGCATCTTCACGCTCACCGACCAGCAGATGGACGGCCTGCGCACGGCGCTCGCCGGCGTGGTGGAGGCGGGAACGGCGCGCAGCGCACAGATCCAGGGCGTGGTGCTCGCCGGCAAGACGGGGACCGCGCAGAACTCACAGGACCCCACGCGCGATCATGCCTGGTTCGTGGGCTTTGCTCCGGCGGACAATCCCAGGATCGTCGTGGCCGTGATGCTGGAGTTCGGGCTGCACGGCCCGCGGGCGGCGCACATTGCGTCGAAGATCGTCGAGGCGTATCTGCACACGACCACTACGCAGTTCCTCAAGGCGGAGGAGTGATGTTGCGCCGTGTCGTGCCCGACGTGCCGCTGGTGGTGACCGCGTTGGCGCTCTCCGCCTACGGCGTCGCCATGGTGTATTCCGCTGGACAGACGGATGTGCCCACCTCCGCGCTGCATGCCTGGGCTTCGCAGCTCCGCTGGCTCGTGCTCGGTGTAATCGCCGCGTGGGGCATCACGCGCGGATCGGTGCGCTTCTACGAATGGGTGGCGCTGCCCGCGTACATCCTTTCGATTTTCCTGCTGGCCGCACTCCTCGTCATCGGCACCGGTGCAGGCACGGCGGCCGGGGTGAAGAGCTGGATCGCCATTGGCGGTGTCCGGCTGGGCCAGCCATCAGAGCTGGCCAAGATCGCCATGGCCATGATGCTCGCGCGTGTCCTGGCAGAGCGGCGCGAACCGCCCAGGTCACTGCTCGATCTGTGGAAGCCCGCGGCCGTCGTGGCCGTCCCCTGGGTGCTGATCATGATGCAGCCCGATCTGGGGACGGGCATCGTCTTCATCGGCATCTTCTTCGCCATGCTGTTCTGGTCGGGCGTGCCGCTGCCGCTCCTGCTGCTCCTGGCGTCGCCCGCGGTGAGTCTCATTCTCGCGTTCAACACGAACGTCTGGGGCGCGTGGTTCCTCGTGCTGCTCGCGCTGGTGCTCTGGTACAAGCCGTTCATGCTGGAGGGTGTGGCGTTGATGACGGCCAATGTCGTGATGGGCGTCGTGGCGCCGATCCTCTGGGACCGGCTGGCGCCGTACCAGCGACATCGCCTGCTCGTCTTTCTCGACCCCTCCATCGACCCGCGCAATTCCGGTTGGCACGTGATTCAGTCGCAGGTGGCGATCGGCTCCGGTGGCTGGCTCGGCAAGGGGTTTCTTGAAGGTACGCAGAAGCGTCTCGCGTTTCTGCCGGAGCAGCACACCGACTTCATCTTCGCCGTGCTCGGCGAGGAGCTGGGCTTCCTCGGCGTGACGCTGGCGCTCGCGCTCTTTCTTTTTCTGCTCTTCCGATCCGTGCGCATCGCCGAGCGCGCGAGCGATTCGTTCGGCAGCCTGCTCGCGTTCGGTCTGGCGTCGAGCTGGATGGTGCACATCATGGTGAACGTGGGCATGACGCTGAACCTCATGCCGATCACGGGCATCCCGCTGCCATTCTTCAGCTACGGCGGTTCCTTCATGCTCGCCTGCTGGCTGGCCATCGGGTTGCTGGCGCGCATCGCGCTCGAAGGGCGCGGCGCCAAGGTCGGCGGTCTGGCCATCTGACGCCACCGTTCTTGCCTGGCCTCTCCGCACCGCCCACATTACGAGAATGGCCTGGTTTCGAAAGGACAGGAAAGTCCGGCAGCCACGTCGCGAGCGCCTCGAAATTCCCGCGGATGCGTGGGAGAAGTGCGAGGCATGTGGGCACACGGATCTGCGCGAGAAGTTCGTGCGCAATCTCAACGTGTGTCCCAACTGCGACTATCATCGCCGGATCCGCGCGGGGGACTATGTCGGGCTCCTCATGGACGACAGCGGCTGGGAGGAGCTCGATGTCGAGCTGCGATCGGTGGACCCGCTCGGCTTTCCCGAGTATCCGCAGCGCCTCAAGAAGGCGACGACCAACGCGGGCGACACGGACGCGATCGTCACGGCCGGCGGCACGCTGGGGGGAATGCCCATCAGCCTCGGCGTAATGGACTTCGCGTTCATGGGCGGCTCGATGGGTTCGGTGGTGGGCGAGAAGATCGCGCGCCTGGGGCAGCGGTCGCTCGAGCGGAAGTACCCGCTCGTGCTGGTGTGCGCGTCGGGCGGGGCCCGCATGCAGGAAGGCGTGCTCTCGCTCATGCAGATGGCCAAGACGTCGGCGCTCCTGGCCCAGGTGGCCGAACGGCGCATTCCGTACGTGTCCATCCTGACCAATCCGACCACGGGCGGCGTGAGCGCGAGCTTCGCGATGCTGGGTGACGCGATTCTCGCCGAGCCAGGTGCCGTGATCGGATTCGCCGGACCGCGGGTGATCAAGCAGACCATCGGGCAGGATCTGCCCGAAGGGTTCCAGACGGCCGAGTTCCTGCTCGAACACGGCATGCTCGACTCGGTGGTGCACCGCAAGGATCTCAAGGGTACGGTGGGCCAGCTCCTGCGTCACATGAGTGGCGAGCCCAGCGCATCCGGGTGGACATCTGCCTGACGCGATACCAGGACGCACTCGACTATCTCTTTGCACGAGTGAGCGGTGGGTGGAAGCTGGGGCTGGACACCACGCGCGCGCTGTTGCGCGCGCTGGGCGACCCGCACCAGCGCTTCCCATCGTTTCATGTCGCCGGCACGAACGGGAAGGGAAGCGTCGTCAGCACCATTGATGCGCTGCTGCGCGCACGCGGCTTCCGGGTCGGGCGCTACACCTCACCCCATCTGATTGATTTCCGCGAGCGGATCTGCGTGAACGACATGCCGATTCCGGAGCAGGCGGTCGTGGAGTTCATCGAGCGCTGGACGCCGGAGGTGGAGCGCCTGGGCGCGACGTTCTTCGAAGCCACCACCTGCCTGGCCTTCGACTACTTTGCGCGCGAGACGGTGGATGTCGCAGTGGTGGAGGTCGGGCTGGGCGGCCGGCTGGATGCGACGAACGTCATCACGCCGCTGGCTACCGGCATCAGCTCCATCGGCCTCGACCACATGCAGTACCTCGGCGACACGCTCGAGGACATCGCGCGTGAGAAAGCGGGCATCTTCAAGCCGGCCATCCCCGCCGTGATCGGAGAGGACGCGCAGGGGATTCGCGCGCTCCTCTCGACACTCGCGCGGGAAGCCGGCGCGTCGCCCGTCGTCGAGATCGGCGGCGACTGGATCGTGCAGGACATCGCGGTGGATCCCGACGGCACATCGTTCACCCTGCTGGCGGATGGCCGCACACGCAGGCTCCGCACGCCACTCGTGGGACGACATCAGGCGGCGAATACTGCCACTGCCATCGCCATGCTCGCGCGCGCGGGGGCGGGGTACCGGGCAGCGGCCGACGCGGCGGAGCAGGCGCTGGCGTCGGTACGAATTTCCGGACGCTTTCAGCGCTGCGGGGACGTCATCTTCGACGTGGCGCACAACCCCGCGAGTGTCGCGGTGCTCTGCGATACGCTCGAGCGTGTGCACCCGGAGCCGCCCATCGTCTGCCTGCTCACCGTGCTGCGCGACAAGGACTGGAACGCCATGATGACCGCGCTCGCGCCGCACGTCGAACGGTTCGTGCTCACCGCGCCGCCGAGCGTGCCGAACGATCGAGCCTGGGCGCTGGACGAGCCGCTGGCGTTTGCCGTGGCGCATGGGTGGGCCGCCACCACGGAACCGGACTTTGACCTGGCGTTGGTGAACGCGCGTCAGGGAGCGGCCACCACGCTCATCACGGGATCGTTTCACACGGTGGGAGATGCCATGTCGCGCTTGCAGGTGACTCCATTGGCCGGATACATTGCATGAATGGCCTCTGGCGCCCTCCCTGGCTTTCGCGATTTCTACCCGGCGGAACTCGCTGAGCGTTCCCACATTTTCGCGACCTGGCGCGAGGTCGCGCGCCGCTATGGTTTCGTGGAGTACGACGGCCCGCCGCTCGAGCCGCTGGAACTCTACACGCGCAAGAGCGGCGACGAGATCGTCGGCCAGCTCTACGAGTTCACGGACAAGGGAGGACGGCGCGTCGCGCTCCGGCCCGAAATGACGCCGACGCTCGCGCGCATGGTCGGGGCGCGCGCCAACGCGCTCCGCAAGCCGATTCGCTGGGCCTCCATGCCGCAGCTCTTTCGCTACGAGCGACAGCAGCGCGGACGACTGCGCGAGCACTTCCAGTTGAATCTGGACATCATCGGCGAGGCCGACGTGTCCGCCGACGCCGAGCTGCTCGCCGCCGCGATTGACATCATGCGGGCGTTCGGTCTCACGGCCAACGATGTGGTGGCGCGCGTGTCCGACCGCCGCCTGTTGCACGCGGTGCTCACCGCGATCGGCATCACGGCGGAGCAGCTCCCGGCGGCATATGCGGTGATGGACAAGGTGCAGCGCGACACGCGCGAGCATCTGGAGGGGCGCCTTTCGGACGCCGGGATCTCGCCGGGCGCGTCCGCGCAGTTGTTCGAGCTGGCGCACGGGGTGGATGATCTGGACGCGTTCGCGCGCTGGTGCGAGGCGCATGACTGCGCCGCGCCGTTCGCGCTCGTGCGGCGATACCTGTCGTATCTGGATGCACTCGGCCTTGGCGAGTGGGTTCGGCTGGATCTCTCGATCGTGCGCGGTCTGGCCTACTACACCGGGATCGTCTTCGAGCTGTTCGACGTACAGGGCGAACTCCGCGCCATTTGCGGTGGTGGCCGGTACGACTCCCTGCTCAAGGCGCTGGGGGGCGTCGACTTGCCGGCGCTGGGGTTCGGCATGGGCGACGTGGTGCTGGGAGAATTGCTGCGCGCCCGCGGACTCACGCCCACCCATGCGCCCGGCGTGGATGTGTGGGTCGCCTACGCGGACGGCGCGGCGCTCACGGACGCCATGCGCGTGGCGGCGCAGCTCCGGGCGCGCGGGCGCAGCGTGGAATACGCGCTGGGTGGACAGAAGCTGTCCCGCCAGCTGAGGGCCGCGGGCAGTGCCGGCGCCCGCGACGTCCTGATTCTGCCCGCCAGCGATGGCGCCGCGCGCGAAGCGGTCGTACGCAACCTCGCGCGCGGCGAGGAGCGTCACGTCAGACTCGATGACTGGCTGAACGAACAGCAACTCCCTGACACACACAGCGAACGGCATGGCTGACGATCGAAAGCTTCCGCTGCGCGCCGAGGATTTCAGCGCGTGGTACAATGAAGTGGTGCTTCGCGCCGAACTCGCGGACTATTCGCCCGTGCGCGGCTGCATGGTCATTCGTCCGGATGGGTACGGCATCTGGGAGCGCATGCAGCGCGCGCTCGATGACATGTTCAAGGCGACGGGGCATCGGAACGCATACTTCCCGCTGTTCATTCCGCAGAGTTTCCTGCAGAAGGAAGCCGAGCACGTCGAGGGATTTGCGCCCGAGACCGCGGTCGTCACGCACGGCGGCGGCAAGGAGCTCGAGGAGCCGCTCGTCGTACGCCCCACCTCGGAAACGATCATCTACGCGATGTTTGCCAAGTGGGTGCAGAGCTATCGCGATCTGCCCCTGCTCATCAATCAGTGGGCGAACGTCGTGCGCTGGGAGATGCGCACGCGACTGTTCCTGCGCACGCTCGAATTTCTCTGGCAGGAAGGGCACACCGCGCACGCCACGCACGATGATGCCGAAGCGGAAGCGCGCCGGATGCTTGGCGTCTATCGCACGTTCATGGAAGAGTGGATGGCGATGCCTGTGATCACCGGGCTCAAGACGGACTCCGAACGCTTCGCCGGTGCGGTGCGCACGTTCTCCTGCGAAGCGATGATGCAGGACAACAAGGCCCTGCAGGCCGGTACGTCACACAATCTGGGGCAGAACTTCGCCCGCGCCTTCGGCGTGACGTTCCAGGCGGAGAGCGGCGAGAACGAGTATGCGTGGAACACGAGCTGGGGCGTGTCCACGCGGCTCATCGGCGGGCTCGTCATGACGCACGGCGATGACAGGGGACTGCGTGTCCCGCCCCGCCTGGCGCCAACGGAAATCGTCATCGTCCCGATCTGGAAGTCGGACGAGGAACGTGCGCGCGTGCTGGAGGCCGCGGAGCGGATTCGTACGGCGCTGGGCGGCGCGCGGCGCGTACACATCGACGCGCGTGACACGATGAAACCCGGCGCGAAATACTACGAGTGGGAATTGCGCGGCGTGCCGTTGCGTCTCGAGCTCGGGCCCCGCGATCTGGACAGACAACAGGCCGTCGTGGTCCGTCGGGACACGGGCGAAAAGGCCGCCGTGCCGCTGGGCGATCTGCCGGCGCGACTCGGCGACCTGCTCGACAGCGTGCAGGCCGCCATGCTCGACGCCGCGCGCACGCGACGCGAAGCGAACAGCATCCGCGGCGGCGTGACCTATGACCGATTCAGGGAGATCATGGACGGAGACGGGGCGTTCGTGTACGCCGGCTGGTGCGGCGACGCCGCGTGCGAAGCGGCAGTAAAGGAGGAGACCAGGGCGACCATCCGCGTGTTGCCGGATCCCGAATTCCGCTCGGCCACGGCGCCGGAGCACTGTCTCAAATGCGGGCGCGCGGCCACGACGGAGGCGGTATGGGCGAAGGCGTACTGACCCCGGGGTTCGTGATGCAGGACGGCGCCCTGGCCTGCGAGGACGTTCCGCTCGAGCGCATCGCGGACGCAGCGGGCACGCCGGTGTACGTGTACAGCGCCGGCGCCATCCGCGAGCAGTACCGGCTGCTGTCGCGCGCACTCGCGCCGGTAACGCACCGTATCCATTACAGCGTCAAGGCCAACTCGAATCTTGCCGTGCTGCGACTGCTGCGCGGCCTTGGTGCCGGGGTGGACATCGTGTCGGGGGGCGAGCTGTACCGCGCACTGCTCGCCGGCTTCACCGGCCGGGACATTGTATTCAGCGGCGTCGGCAAGACGGAGCAGGAGTTGCGCGAAGCCCTCGCGGCACGGATCCTCCTCGTGAACGTGGAATCAGTGCCCGAGCTCGAATTGCTCAGCCGCGTGGCGGCGGACATGGGCGTCGTGGCGCCAGTCGCGCTTCGGGTGAACCCCGAAGTGACGGTGGACACACCGCATCACTACACGCGCACGGGGGAACGCGGGCTCAAGTTCGGCATCCCCTTCGCCGAAGCCGGAGATGCCGCACGACTTGCGGCGACGCTGCCCGCCCTGCGGCTGGACGGCCTGGACATGCACATCGGGTCACAGGTCGCGCAGCTCACGGCGTATCAGCAGGGCTTGCGCCGCCTGCTCGAGCTGTACGACGCATTGCGCTCGTCCGGTGTAGAATCCATCCGCTACCTCGACATCGGCGGCGGACTGGCCGTGCCGTACGATGACGAAGCGCCGATCGATCTCAACGCCTACGCCCGCGAAGTGCTGCCGCTCGCGGCGCAGAGCGGCCTCACGCTGTTCGTGGAGCCGGGGCGCTTTCTGGTCGGCAACGCCGGTGTGCTGCTCACCCGCGTGCTGTATCGCAAGCGCTCCGGTGATCACGAATACGTCATTACGGATGCCGGCATGAACGACCTGCTGCGACCGTCGCACTACAATGCCTTTCACCGCATCGACGCGGTGCGGCCGCACACGGAGCGCGTCATTGCCGACATCGTGGGGCCGGTGTGCGAGAGCGGTGATTTCTTCGCGCTCGGGCGCGACGTGGAGAACGTGGTGGCGGGTGATCTCCTCGTGATCCGGTCCGCCGGCGCCTATGGCTTCTCCATGGCGTCGAACTACAATTCACGCCCGCGCACCGCGGAGGTCCTCGTGGATGGCAACCGCTTCGCCGTGGTGACCGAACGGGAGCGATATGAGGATCTCGTGCGACAGGAAACCACTGACCCGGACTGGAGGACTCCCTGATGCGCGTCGGCGTGCTCGCGGATACGCATGACCGGCTGCCAGCCGTCGCGGAATTCGCCCGGCGCTTTCGCGAAGCGGGCATCGGGATGGTACTGCACGCCGGGGACTACTGCGCGGCGTGGTCGTTGCGACCCATCATCGCGGCGAATCTGGCGCTGGCGGGGGTGTACGGGCGAAACGATGGAGACCATGAGGGACTGCAGGCCGAGGCGGCGAAGGGCGTCGGCGTGGAGATCTACGAATCGCCGCACAGCGTGGAACTGGGTGGCGCGCGGCTGCTGCTCGTGCACGACATCGGCGACGTCAACGCCCGTTCGGTTGCGGGTCACGTCATCGTGATTCATGGGTTCACACACGAGCGCCGCCTGGAAAGTACCGGGGACACCCTCATCCTGAATCCAGGCGAGGCGTGCGGCTGGCTCGGAGGGACGCCGAGTGCGGCCATCCTCGATCTCGAGACGAAGCAGGTGGAGTTCCTCTCGATCGACCCATGAGCCGAATTCTCATTCTCGACTACGGATCGCAGTACACGCAGCTCATCGCGCGTCGTGTCCGGGAAGCGCGCGTGTATTCGGAAATTCATCCACCCACACGGTCCATCGACTGGATTCGCCGCTGGCTTCCCACCGGCATCATCCTGAGCGGCGGCCCCAACTCCGTGTACGACGAGGGCGTGCCCACCGCCGATCCCGCGCTGCTGGAGGTCGCGCCGGTGCTGGGCATCTGCTACGGCATGCAGGTGATCGCCCAGCTCGAAGGGGGCGGCGTGATGCGTACGGGGCGGCGCGAGTACGGGCGCGCCGAACTCGAAGTACTCTCGGAGAGCGGACTGTTCTCTGGGTTCGCCCACGGTGACGAGATCACGGTATGGGCGAGCCACGGTGACCGCGTGGAAGTGCCGCCGCCCGGGTACGAGATCACGGCGCGAAGTGTGAACGCTCCGGTCGCGGCGTTTCAGCATGCATCCCGGCCGATCCATGGCGTGCAATTCCATCCGGAAGTGCGTCACACACCGCGCGGCGATGACATCCTGGCCAACTTCCTGTTTGAGATCTGCCACGCGAAGCCCAACTGGACCACCGGCGCGTTCATCGAAGAGGAGATCGCGCGCATTCGCCAGCTCGTTGGATCGTCACGCGTGATCTGCGGACTGTCCGGCGGCGTGGATTCCTCGGTCGCCGCCGCACTCGTGCACCGCGCCGTGGGCGAGCAGCTCACGTGCATCTTCGTGGATCACGGACTCCTGCGGATGCACGAGCGGGAGCAGGTGGAGCGGACGTTCCGGTCGAGTATGGGGATCCACCTCGTGACCGTAGATGCCGCGGATCGCTTCCTGGCCATCCTGGATGGCGTTGACGATCCGGAAGAGAAACGCCGCCGCATTGGGCACACGTTCATTGACGTGTTCGAGGAAGCCGCGATCGAGCTGGGCGAAGACGTGGAGTTCCTGGTGCAGGGGACGCTGTATCCGGATGTCATTGAATCCATATCTCCGCGGGGCGGGCCGTCGGTCACCATCAAGACGCACCACAACGTGGGTGGCCTCAAGCCGGATATGAAGTTCACGCTCATCGAGCCGCTGCGCGAACTGTTCAAGGACGAGGTACGACAGGTGGGTCGCGAGCTCGGTCTTCCGGAGGAGATGGTCGGGCGACATCCCTTCCCGGGGCCAGGACTGGCGATTCGCATTCTCGGTCCGGTGACGCGTGAGAAGCTCGACGTGCTGCGCAAGGCCGATGCGATTTACCTCGAAGTCATTCGCGAATCGGGATTGTACGACGACATCTGGCAGGCCTTCGCGATACTGCTGCCCGTGCAGAGTGTGGGCGTCATGGGCGATCTGCGCACCTACGAAAACGTCGTCGCCCTGCGCGCGGTGACGAGCAGCGATGGGATGACGGCTGACTGGTTCCCGTTTCCGCCCGAGGTGCTCGGGACGATGTCCAGCCGCATCATCAACGAGGTCCCTGGCGTCAACCGCGTTGTTTACGACGTGAGCTCGAAGCCTCCGGCGACGATTGAGTGGGAGTGAACTGGGTTCCCGATACGGCATCCCGCCCGGGCCGGCGAACAACTCTCAGCTTCCCGCTGCTTCCGCCTCCGCAGAAGAACTGGTCGCCACCGTCCGACTCGAGCCCGGACACGGCTACACCAGGCGGCATGGCGAGCGATTCGAGGACCTCTCCCGTTCGCGGATCGACGCGCCGTACCTCGCTCTCCTCATCTTCCAGCGTGCCGTGCCAGAGCTCGCCGTCAACCCAGGTGACGCCCGTGACGAAGCGATTGGACTCGATGGTGCGAAGTATCGCTCCCGTTTCAGGATCGACCTGGTGGATCTTGCGGTCCCGATACTGCCCGACCCAGAGGGTGCCTTCAGCCCACGCGAGCCCGGAGTCGCTGCCGCCGCCGGGCGCCGGGATCGTGGCCAGCACGCGGCCGCTCGCGGGATCGATCGTCAGGATGCGATCTCCGGCGATCTGGTACAGGTGCCGGCCATCGAAGGCCGTGCCGGCATGCGCGGCAACGTCAATGGACTGCAGCGTCTCCCCATTCACCGGGTCGAGGGCGTGCAGCTTGTCTCCGGCAGCAACCCAGACGTGCTGGCCGTCGAACGTGACCCCGTTCACCCTGGCGACACCACGGAATGGTCCGTTCTCGTGTACGATTTCGGCGGCTGATCGACGCATGCATCCATCCTAGTCAGTCGGGAGTGGCGGGGGGAGTAACAAAGTCGTCGTAAATCCTGGAACGGACGGAGTCGTCCAGCGACGCGCTCGTCCGCGACCGAAGGGCTGGACCTTACCTGCGGCCGCGAGCGAGTCGAGTGCCCGCTGCACGGTACGCTGGCTCGCTCCGAGCGCGAGCGCCAGGGCCGAACTGGACCACGACTCACCATCCGCGAGAAAGGCGAGGACCGCCGCGTGCTCATCGTCGACGGGGCGCGCCAGCACGACGACCTCACGCGCGCCGCGCGGCACGAGCGTAAAGCCGCGCTCCGTGGCGCGCACGCCGGCCAGCGTCCGAAGCGACGCGCGCAATCGCCCGACTTCCACACGCAACCGCGCCCGATGCGAGGTATCGGCGAATTTCGCCCCAAATGCGCGTGCGAGAAGCGTGCTCCTCGCGACGTCTCCGGGCCATGCCTCGCCCAGCGCGCGCGCGAGGGCAAACAGCACCGGACGCCGGGTGAGCGAGATCAGGGTGCCTCCGGTGCGCACGGCGTGACGGCACGCATCCACGACGAGCGCACGCGATGAGAGGATCGCAGCAACATCCTCGAGCAGGAGGAGGCGCTCCGCCCCACGCGAAATCAGCCGCGCCGCGGGCATCTTCAGCATGAGGCATGCCCGTTCGACTTCCGCGGTCAGTGCGGGGATGCGTGCGACGCGCGCCGCGCGCGCCGCGCGGACGAGCGCATCATGGGCCACTGTCGTGCGAAGGCGTCGCATCGCGATCCCGGCAACGACCAGTTCGTGGGCCGTGCGCAAGGCGGGCGGAAACGGCGCGGGATCGAGTCCGGCAAGCGCACGTTCGGCGTCGTCGAGCCGCCCGATCAGCAGCAGACGCCGGACCTCGAGGTACCGCGCGTAGGCGGCGTTCACCCGATCGCCGTGCGCTTCGAGCGTCGCTCGTGCGGCGTCCAGCGCCTTCGCCGGCCAGCCCAGGTCTCGCGAGACCAGCGCGATCTCCGCCTCCGCAACGACACACCGCGCACGGGCCACGGCCTCCTTCGACCCGAAGGCGCGTGCCGCGCTGCGCACCAGCGCCTTCGCTCGGACGAGATCGCCGAGCCGCGCCATGGCGATGCCGCGCAACGCGAGCGCCGGCGCGTCGTTGCGCAACGCAACCCAGTTCAGCGCGGCGAGGGGATCGCCCGCCGCGAGTGCCCGCGCCGCGGTCGCGATTACCGGGTCCATCCGAATCGCGCCACACTTGTCACTCCCACTCTCCGCTGCACAACCGGTAATCTACCCCGCAACCACCACCCGCCATGTCGCATCGAACACGCGACGACCGCGGACGACCACTCAACGGAGTGAACAACGATGACGACACACATGACCGGGACACGTGAGGAATGGCTGGCTGCGCGACTCGAGCTGCTCGATTCGGAGAAGGAGCTCACGCGACGCGGCGACGAACTGGCGCAGCGGCGTCAGGAACTGCCGTGGGTCCGCATCGACAAGGAATACCAGTTCGAGACCGATGAGGGAAGCGCCTCGCTGAAGGAGCTCTTCAAAGGGCGGTCGCAGCTCCTGGTCTATCACTTCATGTTCGGGCCCGACTACACCGCAGGGTGTCCATCCTGCTCGGCGATCGCGGACGGCTTCGACGGAATTTTCGTACACCTGGCCAACCACGACGTCACGCTGGTTGCGGTGTCACGGGCTCCTCTCGCCAAACTGCAGGAGTACAAGCGACGGATGGGCTGGACGTTTCCCTGGGCGTCTTCGTACGGCGGCGATTTCAACGCCGATTTCAATGTCTGGTTCACCGAAGAGCAGCAGCGCAAGGGAAGCATCGAGTACAACTACCGGCGCGGCGGCCACGCCATGGACGCGACAACGGTCCTTCCCGAGCCCGTCGTGCTGCAGGCGGCCGCATGCGGTACCGACGCGCCGACGTACACACGCGACCGACCAGGCATGAGCGCATTCGTGCTCGAGGACGGCGCAGTCTACCACAGCTACTCCACCTACGCGCGCGGGCTGGACGGCCTGTGGGGCATGTACCAGTGGCTCGACCGTGCGCCCAGGGGACGTAACGAGAAGGATATCTGGTGGCGCCGCCACGACGAATACGGCGTGCGCTGAGCCGAGCCGGAGGATGCTGATGGTGCAATGGAGCAGCGCAGATCGGCGACGCATGAGTTCCGAGCGCGTCTCCCGGCGAATCTTCTTCGCCGTCTCGGCGCTGCTCTTCGCCACCAGCGCGGCCGTGACGATCGTCTGGTGCACGTCCATGTCGGCAATGGGCGCCAGGTCCATGCCCGGCGGCTGGACCATTTCGATGACATGGATGCGGATGCCGGGACAGACGTGGCCCGGCGCCGCGGCGTCATTCCTCGGCGCATGGCTCGTGATGATGGTAGCCATGATGCTGCCGCCGCTGGTGCCAGCGCTGTGGGGCTATCGCCAGGCCGTGCGCGGTACCGGCGCGATGCGCCCGGGTTGGCTGACTGCGCTGGTAGGCGCAGCGTACTTCCTGGTGTGGGCGCTGTTTGGAATGGCCGCTTTTCTGATGGGCACTGCGCTGGCCGCGGTCACGACGCAACAGTCAGCGCTGGCGCGCGCCGTTCCGATGGCGGCCGGCGTGGTCGTGCTGATCGGCGGCACGCTCCAGTGCACGTCGTGGAAGGCACATCATCTCGCCTGCTGCCGGGAAGCGCCTGAATGGGGACGCGTCGTGCCGGCGAACACGGGCACGGCGTGGCGCCATGGTGCGCGTCTCGGCCTCCACTGCGCTTATTGCTGCGCCGGCCTGATGGCGATTCTCCTCGTCTTCGGCGTCATGGATCTGCGCGTGATGGCCGCCGTGACGGTAGCCGTCGCCGCCGAACGTCTCGCGCCGGCCGGTGCACGCATGGCGCGAGCGATTGGCATCGTCGCCCTGGGGACAGGGTTGTTGCTGATCTCGAGAGCAGCTGGTCTCGGGTAGCACGTGCAGAAGTCAGACAGGATTCACAGGTCTTTCAGGATTCACCGGATTGTGGGGAGCCGAGACCCAACGGTTCAGTCCGTTCGCGGAATAACGCGCGCGACTCCCGTCGTTGCGGTCAGAAGCTCAGCGGAAGCTCGGCGCGCTTCGCGTTGTTGGGCGCGTCGAGCCCCACAATGGGATAGTGGGGCATCGCGGATCGCATCGTGACCTGATCGAGCAGCATGCGGTTCAGGAAGGTGAGCTCGAGCGTGCGCGGGAGCGTCGTGCCGGCAACCAAGCCCGCGTTGTTGTTGCCGTGCGTGTGCACGATCACGAACGCCTTCAGCAGCGCGCGCACGCCATCCGAGAATGCCGCGCCCTTCGTATCCAGGTCGTGAAATTCAATCGCGAGTCCATTGAAACTCGCTGCGCGCTCCACGATGTCGGCCAGAACGTCGTACTCGCTCCCCTCGATGTCCATCTTCAGAAACAACGAGCCATCGCGCCGATCGCGGTCGCCGAGCACGCCGGCGACGGTGATGTAGTCCTCGCCCGCACCATTCGATACCAGACGCCTGAGGATCCGGCCGTGTGCGTCCGCTCCCGCGTGGAATCGCCGGGCCCAACGCACCAGGTGCATCGCGCGCACGAGGCGCGCGCGGGCCATGCGCGGATGCAGTGTGAACAGGTAGCCCACACCATGGCGGAATTTCTGCAGCGATCGGCGCAGGAAGCTCCACGTCGTGACCGACCCGTCCACGCCGATGACATACGCATGGCTCGCCGCGGCGAACTCGTCGTCGAATGACCAGTTGTGACCAAGGCCCAGGCTGACGAGCGTCGTCGTGAGCGCAAGACAGACCCGCGGGATGACGTAGCCGCCATCGTTGCGATCGCCAATGCGTACCAGCTCCCGAACGGGAAGCGGCCGGATCAATGCAAGATCGTACCCGGCAGCTCCGCGTTCCGTATGAGGCGCCGCGCCGCTCATTTCTCAGCGCAGCGGCACACGCCGCCAGTACCCGGGCCGAGGTTCAATCGGTGTAGTAGATGAACCGCCCGCACGACTCGCACACGCGCAGCTCGCTGTTTCGCTCCTTGTCGCGGCCCTTGCTCGTCGGCACCTGAACGAAGCAGCCGTAGCACACGCCGTGAAGCACCGGCGCCACGACGCGTTCGCGGCGTTGGGCGATTCGCTCGTAGCGCGCTTTCGTGCGCGGCGAGAGCTGCGCCTCGCGCTCGGCGATACGCTCCGACAACCGCTCCGCCACGGCGTCCACGCTCACCGGAATTCCCGCTGCCGCGTACTCCTCTCCGGAAATGTCCCGCCGCAACGTCTGCAAATCCTGGATCTCCAGCAGCAACTCCAGCTCAGGGTGCAGCATCAGACGCCTTTCTCCTCAAGCAGCGCAAGAAACTGCTTCGGCTCGGTGAGCCCGAGCAGGCGCTGCGGGACATCGGATTCCTTGCTGAACTGGGCGATCTTGCCGAGCACCGGCAGGTACTGGTTGGAGACTTCGAGCGGCGGCGCGACGATGAGAAAGAAGAAGTTGACCGGCTTCTCATCGATCGCCCGGAAGTCCACCCCGTCTTTCTTCCGTCCAAAGGCAACCCGGAGCTTGTTGACGACGAGGGAGCGGCAGTGGGGAATGGCGATGCCGCGGCCAATTCCGGTGGACCCGAGGTTCTCGCGGCGCTTGAGCATCTTGTAGAGCATGCCGTCGGACTTGTCGTCGAGCTTGAGGAGCGCGATCAGCTCCTTGAGAATGTCGTCTTTCGTGGATCCGTCGAGCTCGAGCTTGATGGCATCTTCCGTGAAGAACTGGCGTAGTTCCATCTATGTCCCTCGAATGGTCGAATACGTGAGATTGGCAGCGCGATTCCTGCCCAGCCGTTAAAACTTATCGGTGCCGGTGTGGAGTGTCAAATGACAGCGTTGCATGGACTTGGAGCCCGCGTTAGCTTGACCGGATGAGCTTTCCGTTCCCGCTGGCGCCGCGTGTGCCACTCTATCTCGCGCCCATGGCGGGTGTGTCGGAGTCGCCCTTCCGGCGAATCTGTCGCCGCTTCGGTGCCGATGTGGTGGTCACCGAATTTCTGAGCGCGGAAGGCATTCGTCGCGAGAACGACGCCACCATTTCCAAGCTGCGCTTTTCCGAGGACGAGCGTCCCATTGGCGTGCAGATTTTCGGCGCCGATCCCGTCGCCATGGGGGAGGCCGCGCGCGCCGTGACCGACGTGTTCGCGCCGGAGTTCATCGACATCAACTTCGGCTGCCCCGTCAAGAAAGTCGTCAAGCGCAACGGTGGTTCCGGCTGTCTCAAGGACCTGTCGCTCGTCACGGACGTCATTCGCGCGGTCGCGCGGGCGACCCACCTCCCGGTGACCGTCAAGATCCGCAGCGGGTGGAACGAGGAGATGCGCGATCCGGTCGCCATTGCGCTGCGGTGCCAGGATGCGGGAGCGCGCGTGCTGACCCTGCACCCCCGCACCCGCGCGCAGATGTACAGCGGGGAAGCGCGCTGGGACGAGATTGCCGCCGTCGCCGCCGCGCTCGAAATTCCCGTGCTTGGCAATGGCGACATCAGGACGCCACACGATGCGCTGCGCATGTGGCAGCACACGCAGTGTGCGGGCGTGATGATCGCGCGCGGATCGTTCGGACAGCCGTGGATTTTCACCCAGGCGCGCGCCTTGCTCGATGGGCAGCCGCTCCCCCTGACACCGCCGGTCGAGGAGCGTTTCGCCATTGCGGTGGGGCACGCGAAAATGGCCGAGCAGTACGAGCTCGATCCGCGCGGCGCGGCCATCGAGTTCCGCAAGCATCTCGGCTGGTACGTCAAGGGACTGCCGGGATCGGCGGAGCTGCGGCGCACCCTCCACCTCGTGGAATCGCTCGGTGCCGTCGAGACGATTTTTGGTGAGTATCTTGATGCCCGTCGCCGCGGGGACATCCGCCCCGATGGCGAGGTGAGCGACCTGCCGCAGGACGTGGCGGCGTGATTCGCGAGCGCGTTCTGGCGCTGCTGCGCCAGGTCGCGAACGGTGAGGTCCCGGTCACGGATGCGCTCGCGCGGCTGTCGCTGCCGGATGCCGAGTCGCTTCCGTTCGCGACCATTGACCATCACCGCGCGATCCGGCAGGGTGTTCCTGAGGTCATCTTCGCCGCAGGCAAGACCGGCGATCAGGTGCTCGCCATCGCCCGGCGCCTCAGGGCGTCAGAAGTCGGCGTGCTGATCACCCGTGTGCCACCGGAATTGTGCGATCCGCTCCGATCCTGCTTCCCGGGAATCGAGTTGAACGAACTCGGCCGCATAGCCTATCTCCCTCCAACGGAACCGCCCGGCGCGGGGCAGGGAGAGATTCTCATCGTGACGGCGGGGACAAGCGATCTTCCGGTTGCCGAGGAAGCGGCAGTAACCGCGCACGCCCTGGGGAACGCCGTGGCTCGCCTCACGGACGTGGGCGTGGCCGGTATTCACCGTCTCCTCTCGCGCACGGATGCATTGGCGAGTGCCGCCGTCATCATCGTCGTGGCCGGCATGGACGGCGCGCTGCCGTCAGTGGTGGGCGGACTCGTTCCGGTGCCGGTGATCGCCGTCCCAACGAGCGTTGGGTACGGGGCAAGCTTCGGCGGCGTGGCGGCGCTGCTCACCATGCTGAACAGTTGTGCTTCCGGCGTAACGGTCGTGAACATCGACAACGGGTTCGGGGCGGCCTTTGCGGCCTCGCGGATCACGCACGGCTATCTCGCGCACGCGGCGCCGCGTGTCTCACAAATCACGCAAGCTGCGGATTCCAACTCCTAGTATAATTGCGGCTTGCTGTTTCCGCTTACAGTATCATCTCATATCGGCATCATTGACTGTCAGCAGCTGTCGCGCTACATTATGTGTTTCGGGGGCGACTGGCTTCGACGGGGTAAGTGAAGCTGTGGCCGCGTGCCCAGGTTCTCGGGTCCTGGATAATCCCTCGGGAATTGCTACAACTGCCAACTCTAACTTGGCCCTGGCTGCGTAACTTCGGTTGACGCACCTGCCTGCCAGGTAGCCCTCCTGAGGCGACCTGATGGGTATCGCAAATTCGGGATAGTTCAGCGCTGCGTCTTCCGGCGTTGGGCGAAGATTCTGAAGGCTTGTTCAGCGGTGGGCCGCCCACTGGCCAGCAGCTGAAGACCTCAATCGGTGGGATACGCACGTAGACGCTGTAGTCGATCGTATCTCGGACCGGGGTTCGAATCCCCGCGCCTCCATGTCACACGCAAAGCACCTTGTACCGGGGAATGGGACACGCCGGATCGTCTCATTCCCCGTCGTGTTTCCGTCTCCGGACGCTTGCGCCGCACCCAGCGTCGCCACATGGATAGAGATGTGACCAGCAAAGCCAGCAGGTCGAAGGCGTCGCATGATCCGGGAGCGGCGGTGGCGCGCGAACGAGCGGACGCGGTTGCTGCGGATGCCGCCGCGCCGCTGCATCCGGCGCGCGGCCACACCGTCCGCTTCGGCACGGCGTCATGGACCGATCCCACGATCGTGAAGGGCGGCGTCTTCTATCCAGAAGGCGTAAACACGCCGGAGGACCGGCTGCGCTACTACGCGTCACGCTTTCCGCTCGTGGAGGTGGACTCGACGTATTATGCGCTGCCCGCGCGACGCGTCGCCGAACTCTGGGTGGAGCGGACGCCGGCGCACTTCACGTTCGACGTGAAGGCGCATGCGCTCATGACCGGGCAGCCATCGGAAGTGCAACGTCTGCCGAAATCGTTTCGTGATGCGCTCCCGGACGCGCTTGCAGAGAAGACGCGCATCTACGGCAAGGACCTGCCTGATGAACTGCTCGATGAACTGTGGCGCAGCTTTCTCGAGGCACTCGCACCGCTGCAGGGATCGGGAAAGCTCGGCTCCATCCTCCTCCAGTATCCGCGCTGGTTCATGCCCGGCGCTGCCAGCCAGGCGGCTATTCTCGATGCGCAGCGGCGTCTCGAGGTTATGGTCTGTGCCGTGGAGTTCCGTTCGGCCCGCTGGTTCGACGCGCGTCATGCGGACGACACCATCCGCTTTCTCGAGGAACACAAGCTGCCGTTCGTCATCGTGGATGAGCCCCAGGGGCTCGCCAGCAGTGTGCCGCCCATTGCCGCGGTCACATCCAGCGCGCTCGCGATTTTCCGCATGCACGGCCGGCGCGCCGACCTGTGGGAGCGCAAGGGCGTGTCCACGGTGGAGCGCTACCGCTATCTCTACGATCCGGACGAGCTGCTGGAGTGGGTGCCACGCATCCAGTCCGTGGCGTCACGCGTGCGCGAGGCGCACGTGCTCATGAACAACTGCTACGCGAACTACGGCACCACCAACGCGCTGGAGATCGCGGCGCTCGTTCGCGCCGCGTACAGCGAGTGACGCTGACTCACGACGCCGCCAGCGCCGCCTGCGCGGCGGAGAGCCGAGCGATCGGAACCCGATACGGCGAACACGACACGTAGTTCAGTCCGGCCGAGTGACAGAATGCGACCGAGCGCGGCTCGCCGCCGTGCTCGCCACAGATGCCAACCTTCAGTCCGGGCTGCGCACGCCGTCCTTCCGACACGGCGTATGTAATCAGTCGGCCCACGCCAAAGACATCCAGCACCTGGAACGGATCGTCGGGATAGATGCCACGATCCACGTACAAGGGCAGGAAGCGCCCCGCGTCATCGCGGCTCAGTCCCAGCGTCGTCTGGGTGAGGTCATTCGTCCCGAAAGAGAAGAAGTCCGCCTCGGCGGCGATCTCGTTGGCCGTGAGCGCCGCGCGGGGGAGTTCGATCATCGTGCCGACGGTGTAGTGCAGCTCTTCACCCATCGCGCCCAGCACCTGGCGCGCGGCATCCTCGATGATGGCACGCTGATTGGTGAATTCCTTCACCGTGGAGACGAGCGGCACCATGATCTCCGGCTTCACATCGAGGCCACGCCGCTTGGCCCGGACGGCCGCCTCGAAAATGGCGCGCCCCTGCATTTCGGTGATTTCAGGATACGTGATGCCGAGGCGGCAGCCGCGGTGCCCGAGCATTGGATTCGTTTCCCGCAGCGACTCCACGATGCGCGCCAGCTCCTCGCGCGGCATGCCCAGCGTGAACGCGAGGCGTTTCGCATCCTCGCCACCGTGCGGCAGAAATTCGTGCAGCGGGGGATCGAGCAGGCGGATGGTGACTGGCAGTCCCTCCATCGCCTCGAAAATTCCCAGGAAATCCTGGCGCTGCATGGGAAGCAGCTTCGCCAGGGCGCGGCGCCGGCCGGTTTCATCGCGCGCCACGATCATTTCCCGCATCGCCGTGATGCGGTCTCCCTCGAAGAACATGTGCTCTGTGCGACAGAGCCCGATGCCTTCGGCGCCGAACGCCCGGGCAATGCGCGCGTCACCCGGCGTGTCGGCGTTGGCCCGCACGCGCAGCACACGCGCCTCGTCCGCCCAGTGCAGCAACCGGGAGAACGACTGGTACGTCGCAGACGCGTCGCCACGCATGGATCCGGACACCACGCGGACGACATCGCTCGGCACCGTGGGCAGATCGCCGACGAAGACGCGACCACTGGCGCCATCCAGCGTGATCCAGTCACCCTCATCCACCTGACGCCCATCCACGGTGAAGTGCCGGTGCACCGCGTCGACCGTGATCTCCTTGCATCCGACGACCGCGCACTTGCCCATGCCGCGTGCAACCACCGCCGCATGACTCGTCATGCCGCCGCGCGCCGTGAGCACCGCGCGAGCGGCGACAATGCCGTGAAAGTCCTCCGGTGTGGTCTCCTCGCGCACGAGGATGACGCGTTCGCCGCCCGCGGCGCGCTGCTCGGCGACGTCTGGATCGAACACCGCCACCCCACTCGCGGCTCCGGGGCTCGCGGGCAGCCCCGTGGCTATCGGTGTGGCGCGGGCCGCGGGATCGATGATCGGGTGCAGGAGCTGGTCGAGCTGCGCCGCATCCACGCGCTGCACCGCCTGCGTTGTCGTGATCAGTCCCTCGGCGACCATCTCATCGGCGATGCGAACGGCCGCCGCCGCGGTGCGCTTGCCGGTGCGCGTCTGCAGCATGTAGAGCGTGCCGCGCTCCACCGTGAACTCGACGTCCTGCATGTCGAGGTAGTGCCGTTCGAGCCGCTCCTGCGTGGCAAGCAGATCATTCCACGCGCCGGGGAGTCGCGCGGCCATCTCATCGATGTGCAACGGCGTCCGAATGCCCGCCACCACGTCCTCGCCCTGGGCGTTGACCAGGAACTCGCCGAAAAATCGCTTCTCACCTGTGGACGGATCGCGCGTGAAGGCGACACCGGTCCCCGAATCATCGCCCATGTTGCCGAACACCATGGCGACGATGTTGACCGCCGTGCCGAGTGTGTCCGGAATGCCATTTACCTTCCGATAGTCCACCGCCTTCTTGAGCGTCCAGGAGCGCCAGACGGCCTGCGTGGCGCCCCACAACTGCTCCCTCGGATCCATGGGAAAATCGTGTCCCGTGCGCACCGTCACGAGCTGCTTGTACTCCTCCACGAGGTTGCGCAGCGCGTCTTCGCTCAGTTCTGCGTCGGACGACACGCCACCCGCTACACGCTTGGCCGTGAGGAGCTGCTCGAAGTGATGCGTGGAGACGCCCAGCACGACGTCGCCGTACATCTGGAGAAAGCGGCGGTACGAGTCGTAGGCAAACCGGGCGCTGCCACTCTGCGTGGCGAGGCCGTGCACCGCGCGATCGTTCAGCCCGAGATTGAGAATCGTCTCCATCATGCCGGGCATGGACACGGCGGCGCCGGATCGCACGGACACCAGGAGCGGATTGGCCGAATCGCCGAGTGTGCGCCCCGTGACACGCTCGAGGCGACCGAGATTCTGTTCGACCTCGTCGTGCAGTGCGGCCGGGATGCTGCCATCGCGCAGATACGCGATGCAGGCGGATGAGGCAATCGTGAATCCTGGAGGCACGGGAATGCCCAGGTTCGTCATCTCCGCCAGGTTTGCTCCCTTGCCACCCAGGATCGACTTCATGTCCCGGGTTCCTTCGGCCTTGCCGTTTCCGAAGAAGTAGACGTTCTGTGCCACGATGGCGAATCTCCGGCGAAGGTCGGGCCCGGCGCACCCACCGGGCTACAGAGCTAGCAGCCGCACCCGAATCGCAGTTTGTCCGGGTCGGTAGGCGGCGGCGTGGGATAGTCGCCTGAAAAGCAGGCGTGACAAAATCCGCCTGGTCCACCCGGTGCCGCCGCGAGCATCCCGTCGAGCGAGAGATATCCCAGCGAGTCCACTCCCAGATGCCGTGCGATCTCATCCACCGAGAAGTTCGCCGCGATAAGCTCCTCACGCGAGGGCGTATCGATGCCGTAGTAGCACGGGCCCGTTACCGGTGGTGACGCGATGCGCATGTGCACCTCCCGCGCGCCCGCCGCGCGGACCATCTGCACGAGGCCGCGGGTGGTCGTGCCACGAACGATCGAATCATCCACCATGACCACGCGCTTTCCATCCAGCACTTCCCGTACCGCATTGTACTTGACTTTCACCTTGTGATCGCGCCCCTCCTGTGATGGCTGGATGAAAGTCCGTCCCACGTAGTGATTGCGAATCAGCGCGAACTCCAGCGGAAGCCCGGTTTCCTCGGCGTAGCCGAGCGCCGCCGCATTGGCGGAATCGGGTACGCCGAACACGAGGTCCGCCGTGGGAGCCGGCGCTTCCTTTCCCAACTGGCGCCCGAATGCGCGACGCGCCCGGTCCACGGAACCGCCATCGAAGATGCGACTGTCGGGGCGCGCAAAATAGACGAACTCGAACACGCACCGCCTCTGGCTCAGCGGCGTCAGCGCCTGCGTCGTATGCATGCCCCGGTCATCAGCCACCACGATTTCGCCGGGCTGGACGTCGCGCAGATACGTCGCTCCGACGATATCGAGGGCGCACGTTTCGGACGCGAAGACCACGGCGTTGCCCAGCGCACCAATGACGAGCGGGCGCCATCCACGCGGGTCGCGTGCCGCCATGAGCGTGTCACCGCTCGCGACGACGAGCGAGTAGGCGCCTTCCAAACCGTTCAGCGCCGCCGCCAGACGATCCTCCGGCCGCTCGGCGTCCGAGCGCGCCATCCGGTGCACCAGCACCTCGGAGTCCATGGTCGAATTGAAGATGGATCCTTCGTCCTCGAGCTCGCGGCGAAGCTCGGTGGCGTTGATGAGGTTGCCGTTGTGCGCCAGCGAGATGTACCCGCCGCGAAAGCGGACGAGCATGGGCTGCGCGTTCTCGATCGTGGAGGATCCCGCCGTGCTGTAGCGCGTGTGACCCAGTGCGAGGCGTCCGGTAAGCTCCCGCAGGCGGCTGGTGTTCAAGCCTTCGGAGACGAGTCCCATGCTGCGAACGGCGCGGCCGGTGCCGGCATCGTCCACCGCGACGATTCCCGCCGATTCCTGCCCGCGATGCTGCAGCGAATACAACCCCAGGTGCACGAGCTTGGCCGCGTCCGACGAACCGCGAACACCGAAAATTCCACACATGTCAGAAACTGGCTGGGTGAGGGTGCTGGTCGAGGACCGCCGCTTCGGGCGGCGCAGGCGTCATGAGTCGCGTGATAGCGCCATGGTACGTCCGCGCCAGCTCGTCGAGGGCGACATCCACCTGGCGGCCGGCCGTGGAGATCGCGAGGCGTCCGCTCGTGGCGCGCACTGTACCGATCCGGCGCGCCGGGACGCCATGGCGCACGGCGATGTCCAGCACGGCCGTCGCATCCGCCGTGCTCACGACGATGCGCGCCTGTGCCTCGCCAAACAGCAGCGCGCGATCCGGCAGCGCGCTCCAGTCATCGAGCGCCACCGAGGCGCCGATTGGATGCTCCGCGTCGCCAATCGCGCACTCGGCGAGCGTCACGGCGAGTCCGCCGTCGCTGCAATCATGCGCCGAGTGCACCAGCCCCGCGCGCGTGGCGTCGAGCAGCGCCGCTATCGTCGCGCGCTCGCGTTCGAGGTCGCACTCGGGCGGCGCGCCCGCGACGACGCCGTGAATGTGCGCGAGGTATTCGCTGCCACCCAGTTCGCCCGTGGGCTCGCCCAGCAGCACGATCGCATCGCCGTCGGTGTGGAACGCGGACATCGTGACGTGCGCGAGCGATTCCACCAGACCGATCATGCCGATCACCGGCGTGGGATACACGGCGCCGGACGGACTCTCGTTGTAGAACGAGACGTTGCCGCCGGTCACGGGCGTGTCGAGGGCGCGACAGGCCTCGCCGATGCCGGCCACCGCCTCGCGAAACTGAAAGAACACTTCGGGTCGCTTCGGATTGCCGAAGTTGAGACAGTTCGTGATCGCCATGGGCCGCGCGCCCACGCAGGCGACATTGCGAGCCGCTTCGGCCACGGCCAGACGTCCGCCCACGCGGGGATCGAGATGCACGTAGCGTCCGTTGCCATCCGTCTTCATGGCGATGGCGCGATCCGTGCCGCGCAGGCGAACGACGGCGGCATCGGCCTGGCCGGGACGCACCACCGTCGCGGTGCGCACCGTCGTGTCGTACTGGCGATACACCCATCGCTTGCTGGCGATCGTCGGGGATGCCAGCAGTTGGAGCAACGTCCACCCGGGATCCCGTTCCTCCGCGCGCTCCGGAGTCGTGCTGACGTCGCGTGCGCGCAGTGATGCGATCGCCTCGCTCTCGCGCGCGGGCGGCGAGTACATTGGGCAGTCTGTTACGAGGCGCGATCCCGGGAACTCCGCGACCACACGGTCGCCCTCCGTCACGCGATAGACGGGCTCGGCGATGACTTCACCAATCACTTCGGCGGCGAGGTCCCACTTGGCGAGGATGGCGCGCGTAGCCTCTTCGTGTCCGCGCTTCGCGACCACGAGCATGCGCTCCTGCGACTCGCTCAACAGAATCTCGTAGGGCGTCATCCCCTCCTCGCGCACCGGCACCTTCGCGACATCGATCGTCACGCCAACGTCACCGCGCGCGGCCATCTCGGCGGATGACGACGTGAGCCCGGCGGCGCCCATGTCCTGAATGGCCACGATGTGGCCGCTCGCGATGAGCTCGAGGCTCGCCTCGAGCAGCAGCTTCTCCGTGAAGGGATCGCCAACCTGCACGCGCGGTCGCTTGGCATCGCTCGCCGCCGACAGGTCCTCGGACGCGAACGACGCGCCATGAATTCCATCGCGACCGGTGCGCGCGCCAACCACGAGAATGGGGTTGCCAACGCCCTCCGCTCTGGCACGCATGAGGTCGCGTTCGTGCAGCAGCCCCACGCACATCGCGTTCACGAGCGGATTGCCCTCGTACGCAGGATCGAACACGACTTCACCGGCCACGGTGGGGATCCCCACGCAGTTGCCGTAGTCGCCGATGCCCTTCACGACGCCACCGAAGAGGTAGCGGACCCGCGCGCTGTCGAGTGATCCGAAGCGAAGCGAGTCGAGGATGGCGATGGGCCGGGCACCCATGGTGAATACGTCGCGCAGAATGCCGCCCACGCCGGTCGCCGCGCCCTGGTACGGCTCGACCGCTGAGGGGTGGTTGTGTGATTCGATCTTGAACGCAATGGCGAGCCCGTCGCCCACCGCGATGACGCCGGCATTCTCGCCGGGACCCTGCAGCACCCACGGCGCCTGCGTCGGCAGCGTCTTGAGCACGAGGCGGGAATGCTTGTAGGAGCAGTGCTCATTCCAGAGCGCGCTCACGATGCCGAGCTCCGTGAACGTGGGCGAGCGGCCGAGCAGCGCGAGCAGTCGCTGATACTCCTCCGCCGTGAGACCATGCTCGGCGACGAGCGCCGCGGTGATGGCCGGGTCGCCCGGGCGAGCCGTGACGGTCATGCGGATACTCTGGCCAGCATGGATTGAAAGATACCCAACCCGTCGGTGGATCCGAGCACCGCTTCGACGGCGCGCTCCGGATGCGGCATCAGGCCCAGCACGTTGCCTTCAGCGCTCACGATGCCCGCGATGCCGCGCATGGATCCGTTGGGATTCGCCGCGTCCGTGACGGCACCGGCGGCATCGACATACCGGAATACCACTCGACCTTCCTGGTCGAGCCGATCCAACGTGTCCGCACTCGCGGTGAAGCGGCCCTCACCGTGCGCCACCGGCAGGCGCAGCATCTGTCCAGCGGCGTACGCGTGCGTGAACATCGTGTCCGCATTCTCCACCCTGAGTCGAACCATGTCCGACACGAACTGGAGATTCGCGTTGCGCAGCAGCGCGCCAGGCAGCAGACCGGCCTCGCAGGCGATCTGGAACCCGTTGCATATCCCGATCACGGGTCCGCCCCGGCGCGCGTGATCCACCACCGCGGTCATGATGGGACTGAACCGTGCGATGGCGCCCGCGCGAAGATAGTCCCCGTAGCTGAAGCCGCCCGGCAGAATGACGACGTCGATGCCGTCGAGCGACGTCTCCTTGTGCCACACATACGCCGGCGAGGCACCCAGCAACTGCACCGCGTGCCAGGCGTCGTAGTCGCAGTTGGATCCCGGGAAGGTGACAATGCCAACCTTCATGTTGCCTCGACCATTGCGATTTCGAAGTCTTCGGTGACGGGATTGGCCAGCAGTCGGCCGCACATGTCGCGCACGGACGTCGTGGCGGCTGCCGCATCCGCGGCCGCGACCTCGAGGACGACGTGCCGCCCGATGCGCGCCCCAGCCACATCATGAAATCCCAGCGCGTGCAGGGCGTCGGTCACGGCCTGGCCCTGTGGATCGAGAATGCCGCGTCGCGGCACGATGTGGACGGACACTGTGAATCGGCTCATTCGTCGCTCGGTGCGGAGTGGCGGCCAGCAGAGGGAAATGATGAACCGCGCCGGCGGCCGCGCCGGCGGCGGTGTGAGTCGCCCCCGGGTCGTTCCGCCATTTCGATGGGGCGTTCGAGCAGGGTCTCCTCGTCCTCATCGGACAGTGGATCCGTGGTCGGCAGCCGATCCACCAGGCCAAAGAGAAATGTCTTGAGCAACCCGTAGGCCACGTACGCGACGAGCACCGGGAACGCGAAGCGCAGGGGGTGGATCAACACGCCCACGACGATTGCCAGGAACGCGATGCTGCCCGCAATGCCCTTGGGACTGCGCAGACTGATGGTCGGTGGTGCAGGGTAGAGGACGTGGCTGATCATGAGCAGACTGAGTACCAGCATCACGCCCGGCAGCACCGTGTGCCACGGCCAGCCGCTCACCATGGTCTGCGTGTACAGATCCGTCTGGCTGAACCAGTAGTAGGTGGCGAGGGTCATGCCCGCGGCCGGGCTGGGCAGCCCGTGAAATTGCGTTTTGGCGCGGCCGCCCTGCTCGATGTTGAATCGCGCCAGCCGCATGACGGCACACGCAATGAAGATGAAGCAGAACAGCCAGGCCCATCCATCGCGATTCAGGACGGCGAAATACATGATGAAGGCCGGCGCGACACCGAAGCTCACCGCGTCCACGAGCGAGTCCAGTTCCACGCCGAAGCGGCTGCCCGTGCGAGTCATGCGAGCCACGCGGCCGTCCAGCGCATCCATGACGCCGCCGAACACTACGCACCAGCCGGCCCACAGAAAGTCGCCGCGCGTGGCGGAGACAATGGCGAACACCCCGAAAAACAGGTTGCCAAGGGTGAAGCCGTTGGGCAGCAGCACGACTGCGCGCCGCATGTCGGGGCGCGTGAGATTGGGACTCATGCCGGCAGCTCCGCGAGTACGGAGGTTCCGGCCACCGAGTGGTCGCCGACGTTCGCGCGCACGTGCGAATCGGGCGGCAGAAACACGTCCACGCGGGAACCGAACCGGATGATTCCCATCCGCTCACCCTGCGCGGCCGGCGCGTCCATGCTCGCGTAGTTGGCGATGCGCCGCGCAATCAGTCCCGCGATCTGGCGCACGAGTACGCGCGACGCGCCCGCCTGAATGCCGACGGACATCTGTTCGTTCTCGAGGCTTGCCTTGTCACTCGCCGCGTTGATGAACTTGCCGGGGTTGTAGTGCAGATAGCGTACGACGCCACCCACGGGATAGCGGTTCACGTGCACGTTGAACACGTTCATGAAAATCGAGATCCGGAGCGCCGTCCCGCCCAGGAATGCCGGTTCTTCGACGTTCGTGATCATGACCACGCGACCGTCCGCGGGCGCAATGACGAGCGCCGCGCCGCGCGGCCCATCCCGCACCGGGTCGCGAAAGAAGTACACGACCCAGAGCGAGAGCACGAGCGCGAGCACGGCGAGCAGCCAGAGTCCCCACGACCGCACCGCCAGCGCGAGCACGAACAGTCCGGCGGTGACAATGGCGGCAATGACGATGAAGGGCACGCCCTCGCGCGCGACGTTCATGCGAGATCGCGGGTGTCGAGTTCGCTCCCCGTGAGGCGGCGATAGGCCTCCCGGTAGCGGGCGCTGGTGGCCTGCACGACCTCCTCCGGCAGCGGCGGTGGCGGCGCATCGCCATTCCAGCGGCCGGCGGCGCGCAGGCCGTCCAGGTAGTCCCGCAGCGGCTGCTTGTCGAAGCTGGGCTGCGGACCGCCCGGCTGATACGATTCGGCCGGCCAGAAGCGCGAGCTGTCCGGCGTGAGCACCTCATCCACGAGCAGAATGGTGCCGTCACTCCGTCGCCCGAATTCGAATTTGGTGTCGGCGACGATGATTCCGCGCCGCGCCGCCAGGTCGGCGCCGCGCGCGTAGACGGCGCGAGTCAGCCGTTCCAGCTCCGCCGTATCCTGCGCACCCACAATATCGCGCATTCGCGTGATCGTGATATTCTCGTCATGGCCCGCCTCCGCCTTCGTGGCGGGGCTGAAAATGGCGTGGGGCAGCCGCTCGCTCTGCCGCAATCCTCCGGGCAACGGCTCGCCAGCAAGCGTGCCGCTCGCCGCATACTCCTTCCACGCCGAGCCGGAAATATAACCCCGCACCACGCATTCAACGGGAAACACCCGCACGCGGGCGCACAGCATGGTGCGGCCGGCGATGTCGGCGCGGGCATCCGCCAGCGCCGGGACTTCGCGCACGATCTCGCTCGCGTCGGCCGAGATGAGGTGGTTCGGCACGATGTCCGCGAGTTGCCTGAACCACCAGGCGCTCATCTGCGTGAGCACCGCGCCCTTGAACGGAATGGCCTCGGCCATCACCACGTCAAACGCGCTCACGCGATCGGTGGCCACCAACAGCAGGCGCTCGTCGTCCACCTCGTATACATCACGCACCTTGCCACGCGCGACCCGGCGCAACGGGAGCGCGCTGGCGCGCATGGGCGAGGCGGGACTCATACGCGAAGAACCTCGCGTGGCGGTCGCGCGGCGCCAGCCTGCGCCAGCAGCGGCGCCGCCACATCGCGCAGGAACTCATCCACCTGTTCCGGCGCGCGTCCCACGAAGTCGCGCGGGTCCGCGATGCCATGCATGTCGTCCAGCGACAGGCCGAAGGCGCGGTCACCCGAGAGTCGCTCCAACAGATCATTGTGGTCCGCGCCGTCCTTGAGCGCGCGCGCGGCGTCCAGACTGTGACGCCGGATCACCTCGTGCGTGGTCTGCCGGTCCGCGCCCGACTCCACCGCCCGCACCAGCAGCTTCTCCGTCGCCATGAAGGGGAGTTCGTCCATGAGTCTCCGGTGGATGCGCGCGGGGTGCACCTCGAGGCCGCCCGCGACGTTGGCCATGAGCAGCAGGATCGCATCGGTTGCCAGAAAGGACTCCGGAATCACGAGTCGCCGATTCGCGCTGTCGTCGAGCGTCCGCTCGAAGTACTGCACGCTGTGCGTGTGGTTGGCGTTCTCCTCGAGCGTGATGACGAAGCGCGACAGCGAGGCGATGCGTTCCGATCGCATCGGGTTGCGCTTGTACGCCATCGCGGAGGAGCCGATCTGCTCCGACTCGAAGGGTTCCTCGATTTCGCCGAACGACTGCAACAACCGGATGTCGCCGGCGAATTTGGCGGCGCTGGCCGCCACGCCCGCCACGACGCCCAGCACCTGCGCGTCCAGCTTGCGGGAATACGTCTGTCCCGTGACGGGCAGCACGTGATCAAAGCCCATGCGCTGCACCACGAGTTCCTCGAGGCGCCGCACCTTCGCATGGTCGCCGTGGAACAGTTCGAGGAAGCTGGCCTGCGTGCCGGTCGTTCCCTTCACGCCGCGCAAGGGCAGCGTCGTGATGCGGTAGTCGAGATCCGCCAGATCGAGCGCGAGATCCTGCATCCAGAGCGTGGCGCGTTTGCCGACGGTGGTGAGCTGCGCCGGCTGAAGGTGCGTGTACGCCAGCGTGGCTTCATCGCGCCAGCGCTCGGCGAAGGCGGCCAGCTCGCGGAACACGTCCAGCACGGCGTCGCGCAGCAGCTCCAGGCCGCGCCGCATGAGGATCACATCGGCGTTGTCCGTGACGAACGCGCTCGTGGCGCCAAGGTGCAGAAACGGCCGCGCCAGCGGTGCGACATCCCCGAACGCGTGCACGTGCGCCATGACGTCATGACGGAAGCGGCGCTCGAATGCCGCCGCCTTTTCGAAGTCGATGTCATCGAGATGCGCCCGCATCTGCGCCAGCCCCTCGTCGGAGATGCCCGACACGCCCAATTCGCGCTCCGCCTCCGCGAGCGCGAGCCACAGTCGCCGCCAGAGGGCATGACGCTGATGGGGAGACCAGAGCTCGAGCATCGCGGCGGATGCGTAGCGCGACGCGAGCGGGGAGGCATAGCGCGAAGAGGCCGTCGTCATCGAATGCTGAAGTCCGTGGAGTAGATCGCGCCGCCGCGCTCGAAGTACATGCGGATGTAGCCGCGTCCGGAGAACGCTTCCAGCGCCTTCTGCACATCCTGCGCGTTCGTGACGGGCACCCGATTGATCTGCACGATCACGTCGCCCTTCTGAATGCCCAGTTCGTCCGCCACGCTCTGGCTCACGTTGTAGATCACGGCGCCGTGCGCGCTGCGAATGCCGCGCTCGGCGCGAATCGTCGGCGTGAGCGTGACCAGCTCGAGTTCCTTGAGCACCTGCACCTTGGGCGCGCTCACCTCCGGCAGGTCCGCCACGGTGACCGTGGCCGTGAAGACGCGACCGTTGCGACGCACCTGGAGCTGCACTGGCTGTCCCACGCGCAGTTCGAGCATCTCCGCTTCCCAGTCGAACGGGTTGCGCAGGGTGCGCTCGCCGGCCTTGAGCAACTGGTCGCCGGCGCGCAGCCCGGCCTTGTCCGCGGGCGAACCCGGCACGACCGAATGAATGATCACGCCGGCGCTCAGTACCTGTCGGGCATTGTCGCCGGTGGGCAGGACTTCCTTGATGCCGAGCCACGGGCGGCGGATGGTGCCGTGCTCCAGCAGATCTTCGGCGACGCGCTTGACGCGGTTGATCGGGATGGCGAAGCCGATGCCGACGGAGCCACCCGATGGCGTGTAGATGGAGCTGTTCACGCCGATCACCTCACCCACGGCGTCGACGAGCGGTCCACCGGAATTGCCCGGATTGATGGCGGCGTCGGTCTGGATCATGTCCACGTACGTGGCGCCGCCCTGCGCCTGCGCCGCGAGGTTGCGGCCGGTGCCGCTGATCACACCCGTCGTGACGCTGGGTTCGGAATTGCCCAGCACGAATCCATACGGATTCCCGATGGCGATGGCCCACTCGCCGATCAGCAGATTGTCCGAATCACCGAGCTTGGCCACCGGGAGGTTGCTCGCATTGATTTTGAGCACGGCCAGATCATTGATGTCGTCCTTGCCGAGCAGCTTCGCCGGATAGGTGGTGCCGTCGCGCAGCGCAACGGAGATGGAGCTGGCTTCATTGATCACGTGCGCGTTCGTCACGATCACCCCGTCGGCACGGAGGATGAAGCCCGAGCCCAGTCCCGGGAGCGTGCGATCGCCGCTCTGCCGCCCGAAAAAGGCGGCGAACGGATCAACGGGGGCGTGCTCCACGATCTGCGTCTGCACCGTCACGACCGTGGGCGACACCTCGCTCACCGCCTGGGTGATCAGTGTGCGCCGCCGCGGATCGATGGTCGTATCGCGGGCGTGCTCCGCCGCGGCGGCCACGGCGACGGTGAGACCACTCCCGCTCTCCCGGTCCTGCGATCCACCACCGCACGCCAGCGCCGCCACCACAACAAGAATCCAGAGCCGGGACATCACGCGTGTCCCGTGCGGGCCTTGACGATTTGACGACTCCATTCGTGGAGAAAATGATCGAGGCCGAGGTCAGTCAATGGATGCACCAGCGCGGCGCGAAGAACGGCCGGCGGCACGGCGACAACATCCGCGCCCGTGCGGGCCGCGTCGACAAACCGGCGCGGCGTGCGAATCGAAGAGGCGAGCACTTCGCACTCCACACCGGCATGATCGAAGATGCGGCGAATGTCCGCGACGACGGCAATGCCATCCGTGCCCGCATCGTCCAGCCGGCCAACGAAGGGGCTCACGTAGCTCGCGCCCGTTCGTGCGGCGAGCAGGGCCTGCGACGCACTGAATACCAGCGTGACATTGATCGCGACGCCGTCGCTCACGAGGCGTCGCGCCGCCACCAGACCCTCCTCGATCATGGGCACTTCCACGACCACCCGATCCGAGAGGCGGGCCAGGTCCTTCCCCTCGCGGTACATCCCCTCGACGTCCACCGAAATGACCTGCACCGTCACGGGCCCGGGCACCGCGCGGCAGAGTTCCGCGACATGCTCATGGTGATCGCGCTCCACGCATTCACGCGCGAGCAGCGCCGGGTTCGTCGTCACACCGTCAATGAGCCCCGTGCTCAGCGCCCAGCGGATTTCATCGAGATTCGCCGTGTCCAGAAAGATTTTCATTCGGATGCCAGATAGAGGTCAGCCGGATAACGAACGACATCGAGACAGAGCGCGTGAGCCGGCGCGGGCGCCGAGGTACTCCGATTGTCCGCTGCGTCGAGCAACCGGGCAACACTGTCCGGATCCCGGCGCCCCGCGGCGGCATCGAGCATGGTGCCCACGAGGAAGCGAACCATGTGATGCAGGA
The DNA here is from genome assembly GCA_036278895.1 of Gemmatimonadaceae bacterium. Taxonomy (GTDB): domain Bacteria; phylum Gemmatimonadota; class Gemmatimonadetes; order Gemmatimonadales; family Gemmatimonadaceae; genus JADGGM01. The sequence continues at coordinate 90,110 of DASUKE010000014.1, read as the reverse complement.
AGCGGTTGGCCTCGACCTCGAACACGAGTCCGCCCGGCCGCTCACTCCATTGGGCGTCGAGCACGCGACACATGTGCGTGTCGTGCGCGGGCGCCGTTCCCTGAACCGCGAAGGCCAGAAAGCGATGCTCGCCTACGAGTGCCCGGGCAGCCGCATCGAGTATGGCCCGATCGAGCGACTGGCGCACGCTCAGCTCCCAGCGGCGGCGAAAGGGCGATCGTGCACCTGCATCCGTACCAACCTGGTAGCTGTACCGTCGCGAGACGGCGCTGTACCGCGCATGGAAGGCCGGCACCATGTCATGGGCCGCTGCGATCCACAGATCGTGGGCCAGCAGCGCATTCAGAGCGCGGCGCAACGCGCATGGTGTCCACTTGTCCGGTACGCGTACACCAACGGCCTGTCCTCGCGCGTGCACGCCTGCATCTGTCCGTCCCGATCCGATGGCTGGCACCGGTGTCCCGCACAGCCGCGCCAGCACGGTTTCGAGCTCGCCCTGCACGGTGCGCTGTCCTGGTTGCTGCTGCCACCCCGCGAACCCCGCCCCATCGTAGTGCATTACCAGCTGCACAATGCGCTCCGGCATGTGAGAGAACATACCCGTACACCATTCCGTGTCAAGCAAGTTTGCATGGTGGAACCGATTGACAGCTCAACACCTACGACTCTACATTGCGCTTCCCACTCCACCCGCCGTACCCGCCCCGACTCGGCGACGATGCCCCCTCGCACACTTGCCTCGCTTGCGCACGCGCTCGGCGCGGCATCCGACCTGGACGCCGCGCTCGTGTCGCTGGGTGAGGCACTGGCGGAGGTCGACCGCTCCGCCCGGCTGGCGCTGCTCACCTTCGATGCGCGACGCCAGCTTTTCCGCGACCGCCTCACTCCGGCCGATGACAAGGTCGTGCGCGAGCGCATCGACACCACGTTCGATCACCTCCCGGCGCGCGTGCGCCAGCAGGTCGCCAAGGGCGGACAGTTCGCCGACCTTGGCGACGACTCGGATGAATACCTCCGGCTGTTCGGCCTCTCGCTGACATCGGGCGAGGACGGACTGCTGGCGATTTGTGGCATCACGCATGACGGACCGCTCGCCGCCGCGCTGCTGCTGGTCGAGTCGCGCCGGTTTTTCGGCACGCGCGTGGTCGAGCGCTTTGCGCCGTCGGCGGCCCTGTTCGAGCTGGCGCACGCGCGCTTCGCCGAGCGCGACGCGCGCGACGAGGCCGTGCACACGCTCGAGGACGTCACGCAGCGCGTGCACGGCGAGTACGTGAAGCGGCTTGCCGCGCTCGAGCAGGAGCTGGCGGCTGCGCGCAATACGCCGCAGGCGACGGCGGCCGTGGCACCGGAGCGCCTGGTTGCGCTGGAGCGTGACGCCGCGCGGGCGCGAGAAGATGCCCGGCGCGCCACGCGCCGCGCGGAAGCCGTGGAGGGGCAGGTCACGGCGGCGGTGAGCCAGCTCGAGCAGGCGCACATCGAGCTGCATCGTCGCAGCGAGATGCTCCGCCAGAAGACGCGCACGCTGTACCTGATTGATCGCGTGCTCACGCTCGATGCCACCACCGCCGATCCGAGACAACTGGCCGACGGGCTACTGGCGCTCGTGGGCGATGACATGCAGGCGCAGCGCTGCTCACTCGTGCTGCGTGTGCCCGGCGCCAACGAGCTCTACATCGCCGCGGCCACCGGCCTGGCGCCGGAAATCGCCGAGGGCAAGCGGATCCGGATCGGCGAGGGAGTCTCCGGCAAGGTGGCCGCGACGCGCGAACCGCTGCTCGTGACCGACGTCACGCAGACGCAGGGGCATCCGCTGCTGCACGATGAATACTTCACGACGGGATCCTTCATCAGCTTCCCCCTGGTGTATCACGACGAGCTGGTGGGTGTTCTCAATCTGACGAATCGCGCCCTCCGTGGCGTGTACGTGGAAGAGGACGTGGAGCGCGTGCGCATTCTGGCCCTGCTCATCTCGCTCATCGCGTGGCGCGCGGTGCTCCCCGAACGGCTGCTCGAGTCCATCGGTGTCCGCTGATCCGCTGCGCCTGGCGATTCGCCGACTGGCAGCGGGTGATTCGCTCTCCATGCAGGACACGGCCGACGCGTTCGACGTCATCATGCGCGGCGAAGCGTCGCAGGCGCAGGTTGCGGCCATTCTCATGGCGCTCCGCGTCAAGGGCGAGACGGCGGCGGAAGTGGCCGGCGGAGCACGCGCGATGCGTCGCGCCATGCTGGCGCTGCCCGCTCACGACCCGGCGTCGCTCGTGGACACCTGCGGCACCGGCGGCGGCTCGATCTCGACGTTCAATATCTCCACCGCGGCCGCGTTGCTGGCGGCTGGCGCCGGCGTGCGCATCGCGAAGCACGGCAACCGCTCCTTCACCTCGCAGTGCGGCAGCGCGGATGTCCTCGAAGCACTCGGCGTGCGCATCGAGATGCCGGTGGACGCCATGCGCCGCGTGCTGGACGAGACCGGCATCGTGTTCATGTACGCGCCGATCATGCATCCCGCCATGCGTCACGTCGGGCCCGTTCGGCGTGACCTCGCCATTGGCACGGTCATGAACATTCTCGGTCCACTCGCGAATCCCGCCGGCGCGGGGCGACAGGTGGTGGGCGTGTCCGACCACACGCGACTGCCGCTGCTTGCCGGCGCGCTGGCGGCACTGGAATCGCGGCACGCCATGGTGGTGTACGGCGAGCCCGGGCTGGACGAGATCTCCCCGCTGGGCTGTACGCATGTGCACGAAGTTCGCGATGGGGCGGTGCAGAGCTGGACGCTCGACCCGGAGCGATTCGGGATGGGCAACGCGACAGAGGAGGAACTCGCTGGCGGAACCCCGGCAGACAACGCGAGCGCCATCGTTGATGTATTGCGCGGACGCCGCCACGGAGGCGCGCGGTGGGCGGTGCTGCTGAATGCAGCAGCCGCCATTTACGTGGCCGGCGCGCGTACCAGCTATGCGGACGCGCTCACCCTGGCGCAGGATGCCCTGGACGACGGGCGCGGGCTGGATGCTCTGGAGCGACTACGCCGCGCCACCCAGGCGCACGACACGCATCAGTAGCGGCGCAGCACTCCGACCACCACGCCCTGAATGGTGACGTCGTTCTCATGGACGTAGATGGGGCGCATCGTCTCATTGGCCGGCTGCAGACGAATGCGGCCATCGCGTTCCCGATAGAACTTCTTGACGGTTGCCGCGGTGTTGTCGATGAGTGCGATGACCGTTTCGCCATTGTCCGCGGCAGGGCGCTCGTTGATGACCACGAAGTCACCGTCGCGAATCTGCTCGTCGATCATGGAATTCCCGCGAACGCGCAGGACGTAGTGGTTTCCGCCCCGATGAATGAAACTCTCGGGCACGACGACGGTTTCATTCACTTCGAGCGCCTCGATCGGCACGCCGGCGGCAACGCTGCCCAGGAGGGGGAGCTCCACGCCGCGGGGGTAGACATCGGACGGCAGTATTTCGATGGCGCGGCTCTCGTTGTAGGAGCGCTTGATGTATCCTTTGCGTTCGAGGTTGCTCAGGTGCTCGTGGACCGTGGCCAGCGAGGTATAGTTGAACCGTCGGGCGATTTCCTCGAAACTGGGCGCGTAGCCGTTTCCGTCCACGTACCCGGTGAGGAAATCCAGGATTTCGCGCTGTCGCCGTGTGAGCGTCATCTCCAGCTCCATGCCGGGGGAAGGATCGGGCGGGCACATCAGTCGCCCGGCACCGAACGGAAGCCGAATACACTCTAGCCGAAGATTACCCGAAGTGCAAGTATCCAGACAGCAATGGTCCCCACCGGCGGGCACGCTCGGACGAATCATCGCAGAGTCCCGCTCGCGCGCCGCCGCGCTGCTGCGGGACCGGCGGGCGGTCCGGGATCTCGAGCGCGCGGCGGTTGCGGCGGCTGTCGTGCCGTCGTTCGCCGCGGCGCTCAGGCGGTCGGACGTCGCGCTCATCGCCGAGGTCAAGCGACGTTCCCCCTCGCGGGGCGAGATCAATGCGGCGCTGTCGGCGCGGGATCAGGCCGCGGCGTACGCCGCCGGCGGAGCCGCGGCGCTGTCCGTGCTCACCGAGCCCGAGCACTTTGGGGGTTCGCTGGATGACCTGCTGAGCGCCGCCGGCGCGGTGTCGCTGCCGGCGCTACGCAAGGATTTCATCGTGGACGAGGTGCAACTGCTCGAGGCGCGCGCCAATGGTGCGGCCGCGGCGCTGCTCATCGTCCGTGCGCTCGCCCCTGGGGAGCTGGAGAAGCTGATCCGAAGCGCGCGCGCCGCCGGTCTGGAGCCGCTCGTCGAAGTGCACAGCGACGCCGAACTGGATCGCGCGCTGGCAGCAGGGGCGCACGTCATTGGCGTCAACAACAGAGATCTCGAGACGCTGCACATTGACGCGGCGACGGGCGACCGGTTGTTGCCGCGCGTGCCCGGTGCCTGCATTGCGATCTCCGAGAGCGGCATGCTGGCCCGTACCGATGTCGAGCGGGCGGCCCGCGAGGGAGCGGACGCGGTGCTGATCGGATCGGTCCTGTCGGCGTCACCGGAGCCGGAGCACGCGCTGCGCGCCTTCATCGGCGTGCCCCGGAGCACCCGTGCGCGTTGACATCAAGTTCTGCGGGATGACGCGCGAGGAGGACGTCGCGCTGGCGGTCTCGCTGGGTGCCGCGTACGTCGGGGTCGTTTTCGCGGCTGGGGCGAGGCAGGTGAGCTCCATGCGCGCGGCCGGCGTGCTGGCGGCCGCGAGCGGCGCCGCCGCACGCGTCGGCGTGTTCGTGGAGCAGACGGACGATGAAATCGCGCGGGCCGCGCACGATGCGTCACTGGACATCGTGCAGTTGCATGGCGGAGTGACCGCCGGGCGCGTCCAGGCACTGCGCCGGCGGCTCGCGCTCCCCGTGTGGGCCGCGGTGCGCGTGCGGGACGCGACATCGCTCGCCGCCATCGCGGCGCTCGACGGCGTTGCGGATGGGGTGCTGCTCGACAGCTTCGCCGAGGGCAGATCCGGTGGAACCGGGACGCCGTTCGACTGGCAGCTGGCCGCCGGGGCGCCGCGGCCGCGCCATGCCCTGTTCATTGCCGCGGGCGGTCTGAATCCGGACACCGTCGCCATGGCGGTGCGCGTGCTGTCGCCCGGCGTGGTGGACGTCTCGTCCGGTGTCGAGCGCGCCCCGGGCATCAAGGATCACGATCGCATGCGTGCCTTCGCGGCCGCCGTGCGACACTCGACTGGAGAGCCATGAGCAGCAGTCTGATCACGCCGCTGGAGCGCTTCGGCGCGTTCGGCGGCAAGTATGTTCCCGAAACGCTCATCCCGGCGCTGGCCGCGCTGGAGGAGGCGTTCAGCGACGCCACGCGCGATCCGGCCTTTCGGGCCGAGTTCGAAGGATTGCTCTCCACCTATGTGGGTCGTCCTTCTCCAGTGAGCCACGCGGGCCGGTTGTCGGCTCTCGTGGGTGCGAGCGTGTACCTCAAACGCGAAGACCTGAATCACACGGGCGCGCACAAGATCAACAACACGCTGGGGCAGGTCCTCCTGGCCCGGCGCATGGGCAAGCGCCGCATCATTGCGGAGACCGGCGCCGGCCAGCACGGCGTGGCCACCGCCACGGTCTGCGCGAAGTTCGACCTGCAGTGCGTGGTGTACATGGGTGAGGAAGACATGCGGCGCCAGGCGCTCAACGTCTATCGCATGCAGTTGATGGGGGCGGAGGTGCGGCCGGTATCGTCCGGCACGCGCACGCTCAAGGATGCCACGAATGAAGCCATCCGCGACTGGGTAACGAACGTGAGGGACAGCCATTACATCATCGGCTCTGTGGTGGGGCCGGCGCCGTATCCGTACATGGTGCGCGAGTTCCAGGCCGTGATCGGCCGCGAATCGCGCGCGCAGATGCTGGCGCTCGCCGGACGGCTGCCCCGGACCGTCGTCGCCTGCGTCGGCGGCGGGTCCAACGCGATCGGGATCTTTCATGACTTCATTCCCGAGACGGACGTGGAACTCGTCGGCGTCGAAGCGGCCGGCGAGGGGCTGGCCAGCGATCGCCATTCCGCATCGCTCTCACGCGGCACGCCGGGCGTGCTGCATGGGTCGCGCAGCTATCTGCTGCAGGACGCGCATGGCCAGGTACACCCCGCACACTCGATCTCCGCAGGGCTGGATTATCCGGGCGTCGGTCCCGAGCACAGCTTTTTCAAGGACAGTGGCCGCGCGACGTATGTGTCTGTCACCGATGCGGAGGCGCTCGACGGCTTTGCGCTGCTCAGCCGGCTGGAAGGGATCATTCCGGCGCTGGAGAGCGCCCATGCCGTGGCATGGGTCGCGTCGCAGCGCGGGCGCTGGGCCGCATCCGATCCGGTGCTCGTATGCATCAGCGGCCGCGGGGACAAGGACGTCGTGCAGGTGAGTGAGATGCAGGAGCGCGCGCGGTGACGCTGCCCGCCACGACGCCTGCTCCGCAGCTCGACGACACGCTCCCGGAACCCCCGTTTCCGGTCGCGCTCGTCGAGGAATTTCTGCGCTGCACGGCGCGTGCGGTCAAGACGCACCAGCTCTATCTGCCCAACAATCCCATTTACCAACGCGCGATCGAACAATTCCAGGCGTCCTTCGTCCCCATCTGGGCGCACACGTCGGAGCTCGTGCTCGGCATTGGCGAATCGGAATTCACGTGGATGGGACGCGTGGTGCTGCACGACACGTCGCGCACCGAGAGTTTGCCCTGGGTGTTCTTCAAGGACGGGCTGCGGGAGCTGACCGTGCAGCAGGGATTCGAGGGAGAGGAGAGCGCGGCCCTGCTCGACATCCTGCAGCGCGTACGCAAGGCCGCGCCGGACGAGGACGATCTGCTCACGCTCCTCTGGGAGCAGGAATTCACGTTCCTGCGCTATCGGTACGTCGACGTCGGACTGGATGGCGTCGTTCCCATCCAGGCGGACGACGCCGCATCCCAGACCAGGCAGCTGCCGCTGGTGGACATTCGCGCCGAAACGGAGGAGGTCGCCCAGCGTGCCGGCATCGTCCGCATGGAGGATCTCGATGCCGCCCTCTACTTCCTGGACGAATCGGAAATCGAGTATCTCCACACGGCAATTCAGCGGGATCAGCACGAGAATCCACGGCCCAACGTCCTGGCGGTCGTGCTCGACATTTTCGAGACGCAGTCCGATCCGCACGTTCGCCGCGAGGTGTGCGAGATCCTCGAGAGCTTCCTGCCCATCATGCTCTCGGCCGCCGACTACGCGTCGGTGGCCTACATGCTGCGCGAGGCGGAGGCGCTTCCCAGGCGGCATGCCGACCTGCCGCCCGACGTGGTCGACCGACTGGGCCGGCTTCCCGAGGCCATCAGCGCGGCGGGGGTGCTGCCCCAGCTGCTGCAGTCGCTGGACGACGCCGCCGTGCTCCCGGCACACGAGGATCTCGACGCGCTCTTTGCGCAACTCCTGCCGTCCACGCTCGGGCTGGTGCTGGCATGGCTGAAGCAGGTGCGCCGCCGTGAGCTGCGTGAAGTGCTCGAGAGCGCCGCGACGCGACTCGCGGCCTCGCACACCGGCGAGCTGCTCAAGCTGATGCTCTCCGATGACGCAGCCGTGGCGATCGAGGCCATGCGGCGCGCCGCTGAACTCAAGACTCCCGCGGCGGTCGGCCAGCTCGCGAAGGTCATGGGGTCGGGCGCCCTCGACGTGCGACAAGTGGCCGCCGCAGCGCTCGCGGGGATCGGATCGCCGGGCGCCATGCGCATTCTCGAGAACGCGCTCGATGATGAGGATCGGGACATCCGCGTTACGGCGGTGCGGGCGGTCGGGCAGGCAGGGCATCGCAGCGCGCTGGCCAGAATCGAGGGCGTGGTGAAAGGCACGACCGCGCGCACCGCCGATCTCACGGAGAAGATGGCCCGGTTCGAAGCGTACGCACTCCTGGCGGGCGACGCCGGCGTGGATCCCCTGGATGCCCTGCTCAACGCACGCGGCTCGCTGCTGCGGCGCAAGGTGGAGCCGGACATCAGGGCGTGCGCGGCCATGGCGCTCGGCCGCATTGGCAGCGAGAGTGCCCTCGAGGTGCTGCGCCGCGCCGCCGGCGACAAGGATCCGCGCGTCCGGAGCGCCGTCAATCGCGCGCTGCGCGAGGGCGACGCATGACGAACGCGACGATCCCGGCGCCACCCGGTCCGCCCACGCAGGAAGTGGGCGAGCGCAGCAGCGACGGATATCTGCGCAAGGTCGGGCGCGATCTGCTGTTCGCGGCACACGGTGCGCTGCGCTCCGTCAAACTGTATCCGCCGGACAACCCGGTGGTGCAGAAGACGATCGAGGAAGTCCTGCGCCAGTCCGCGGAGCTCATTCGCCGCGAGGGAGAACTCGACATTCGGGTGGCTGGCGAATTCATCTTCGTCAACGGTACGCGCCTGCGACTCGAACTGGACACGTACGCAAGCTTCACGCGCATCATCTCGGTGTTCCGGGAGAGCGGCGTTGGATTGTGCCGGATCGCGGATGGCTCGACGACGCGCGACTGGGTCGTGTTTCTCACGCTGTTGCAGGCCCCTGCCACTGGCTCCGACGACGAGCGCCTCGAGTCGCTGGCCACCAGACTCGCCGACGCGTCGGTGTCGGTGTTCGATCTCGGTCCGCCGCCCGCGACCGATGAGGACGAGCTCGAGCGGGCCCGCGCGGCGGCCAAGCGCACCTACGCGCAGTCGGTCTCGGTCACCAAGGAAGTCATTAACTCGGTGCGCATGGGGCGCAGTACGAGCATCAAGCGGATCAAGCGCGTGGTGCAGGGTATCGTGGACCAGATTCTCAATGAGGAAACGTCGCTGCTGGGGCTGACGACGCTGCGCGACTATGACGAGTATACGTTCGTCCACAGCGTGAACGTGTGCATCTTCTCCGTGGCGCTGGGTCGCAAGCTGGGACTCACGCGGCTGCAGCTCTACGACCTTGGCGTGGCCGCGCTCATGCACGACCTGGGCAAGGCCCGCGTACCGATCGAGGTCCTCAACAAGCCGGCGGATCTGTCCGAAGAGGATTGGCGCGCCATCGCGGCGCATCCGTGGCTGGGTGCGCTGCAGCTGTTCAAGCTGCGCAGCCATACCGAGGTGCCGTATCGCGCGATCATCGTGGCCTTTGAACACCACATGAAGACGGATTTGAGCGGTTATCCCCATCATGTGCGGCCCCGCGCGATGGCTATCTTCAGCAAGATCGTCGCCGTCGCGGATGCGTTCGATGCGGCGACCTCGCGACGCATCTATCAGTCGCCGGCATCGCCGACCGACGCGCTGCAGGAGCTGCGTGGCAACCCACGGCGCGGCATGGATCCGGTCATCGTCAAGGCCTTCATGAGTCTCGTGGGTCACTATCCCGTGGGTACATTCCTCGTGCTCGATACCCTGGAACTCGCCATCGTCTACGCCACGAACGGATCGGGCGATGCGGTGGCGCGGCCCATCGTCAAGATCGTCAGTGACGAGCGCGGCAACACGTTGTTTCCCGGAACGCTCGTCGACCTGATGGAACGCGACGACTCGGGAACGTTCAAGCGAACGATCATCAAGGTGACCGACCCTGAGCGCTACGGCATTCGTGTCAGCGACTACTTCGCCTGACCTGTTCGTGCGGCGATTCGCCGCGCTGCATGCCGACCGTCGCAAGGCGCTCGTCGTCTATGCGACGGCCGGCCATCCGGACCGCACGCGATCGCTCGCGCTGCTGCGCGGGGCGGCCGCCGCCGGCGCGGATATCATCGAGGTCGGCATTCCGTTTTCCGACCCGCTGGCGGATGGGCCGGTGATCCAGGCGAGCTCGCAGCGCGCGCTTGCGCTCGGCATGACGTTCGACGGCGCTCTGGAACTCCTGGCGGAGGCGCAGCTGTCGGTGCCCGTCGTGCTCTTCACCTACCTCAATCCGCTGCTAGCGGCAGGGCCCGATGCGCTGGAGCGAGGGGCTCGCGCCGGAGCAGCCGGCATTCTCGTCACCGACCTCCCGGTGGGCGCCGACGCGGCGCTGGAGCGTCGCATTGGTGACGGCCCGCTCGCGTTCATCCGGCTGGTGGCGCCAACCACACCCGTGACACGCATGGAGGCGATCGCCCGCCACGGCAGTGGTTTCGTCTATCTGATCAGCCGTTTGGGCGTCACGGGGGAGCGTGACGACGTGCCTCCCGATCTCCCCGCGACAATTCAAAAGCTGCGCGCCGTGACCGCGCTACCCATCTGCGTGGGCTTCGGCATCTCGCGCCCCGATCAGGCCGCGGCCGTCGCGCGGCTGGCGGACGGTGTGGTGGTGGGCAGCGCAGTCGTGCACGCGGCGGACACGGATGTCGAGCGCGCGATCGACCTCGTCGGCTCGTTGCGTACCGCCATGGACAGCGCGCGCGACTGAATCAGCAGTCGCGGCTCACCCGCATGTCACGTCGCAACGCCCGCTCCAGTTGCGCATCCGGGCGCGCGAAGACGGTGCGACATCGTTGCACCACCACGAGTCCAGGCGCCGCGCCGCGCGGTTTGCGCACGTACTTGCGCCGTGTCCAATCCACGGGCACGACCGCCGAACCGCGTGACTTGCTGTGCCAGGCCGCGAGCATGGCCGCCTCGCCCAGGTCGCGTTCGGGCGGTGCATCGTGATGCTGCCAGCGCAGCACGACATGTGCGCCGGCATTGTCGCGAGCGTGCAGCCAGACATCCTCGGGCGCCGCCGCATGGAACGTGAGCTCATCGTTGGACGCGGCGCCGCGTCCCACCCAGATGTCCAGTCCACCCGACGAGCGATAGGTACGAAAGGCGTTCGGCCCGGGACGAGAAGATCGTAAGGGGCGACCGGTGGACGCCGGTGCTGGTGGCGCAGCGGTGCCGGTGTCGACGTTGGGCTGCGACATCGCCGCCAGGCGTTCGGGCAGTTGCGCGAGTGCGCGTTCCATCGAGCGTGCGGTGGCGTAGAGGCGATTCGCCGCTTCCAGCCCCGTTTCTCCGCGCCGCGGTGCGACGTCGACGCGCGAGCCCTTTCCAATCATGACGTGGCCGGGAGCAGGCGCGCTGCCCAGCGCCAACAGCACATCGGCCGCCGCGCGGTAGAGCGGTGCGGCTGTCGCGCGCTCCAGTTCCGCGCGCATGCGCCGCCGCGCGCGGTCGGCGCGGTCGGTGCCGTCGCCGCGGTCGCTGCGGTCGCTGCGGTCGCTGCGGTCTGCGCCTGCGTGCGCCGCACCTCGTTCTGCCGGACTCCCGTCGCGCACGATGAGCGACTCCGCGGGGCGACCATTCTCGCACATGGGAAAGGGAAGCAGCTGATCGTCGCACCAGGTGGGTCGTGGCTCCGGCAACGAGCAGATGAACGCGTACCGTTCCCAGGCGCGTCCTGGCTCGTGCATCAGCCATCGCGCCAGGCGCGCACTCAACCAGCGCCCCGAGAGCAACGCCTGCATGTCGAGCGCTGCCACCGCCGACTCGAGCGTGGCACGATCCAGCACCGGCCGCGGCGTGGCGTGCGGCGGCAGCTGTCTCCCGATCGCGGCGGTGATCCTGCCGCCTGACTCACGGAGTACCGCAGCGCGCGCCGATGATATGGCACTGACTTCGAGCGTGGCCCTGCGTGACGCGGAGCCGCGAAAGCGGCCTTCATGAGACAGCGCAATTATCAGGCGACGATCATCTTCCGGCGCGAGGACATTCCTCACAACCCAGCGCTGGAGCAGCGCGCCAACCGCACTGCCCGTATACTGCCGCACCGGCACGTCAGGGGACGCAAGATCGATCGCCACCGCCTCGCCGGCTGCCGGATGGACGACGACCAGGCGGGCAGCCTGATCCACGAGCACGCCGCGCAACAGCTGGCCTTTCCAGCGGTCATCGAGCTCGCGCGCCAGGTAATGAGCTGTCAGGCTATCCACGAAACCGACTCGTTTGACATGGCCGCACGATGGACCTATCTTCGTACGCTGTCAACAGATGCGTGATATCGCCTACATTGCGCTTGGTTCCAATCTGGGCGACCGTGCCGCCTACCTTGCGCGCGCTCGCACCGCGCTCGCGGCGCTTCCGCTGAGCCGCCTCCTTGGCGCATCTTCCATCGAGGAAACCGCGCCCCTGGGGAATCTTTCCCAGAACATGTATCTCAATCAGATGGTCGCGCTGGAAACGGAGCTCCCGCCTCGCGCGCTGCTCGACGCACTGCATGCGATCGAGCGCGCCGAAGGTCGGGTGCGAACCGAACGGTGGGGACCACGTACCCTGGATCTCGATATCGTGATGTTCGCTCTCCAGACAGTGGACGAACCGGGACTGACAGTACCCCATCCTGGGGCGCAGACGCGCGACTTCTGGAAGCGGGAACTGGCCGAGCTGACGGAAGGAAGCCGCGGTGAGTAGCGCGCCGGAGCCGCCGCGCCAGCGTCCCGTGACGACGCACGACTTCGTGGCGCGCAAGGGCAGCGCGCAGAAGCTCGTCGTCGTCACCGCGTACGATGCGCTCTTCGGCCGCCTGGTGGACGAGAGCGGCGTGGATGCCGTCCTCGTGGGCGATTCGTTGGCCAGTGTGGTGGCAGGTCAGGAGTCCACGCTCGCGGTGACGCTGGATCAGATGATCTATCATGCGCGCATCACGCGACGCGGCGTGACGCGAGCCCTGCTGATCATCGACATGCCGTTTCTCACCTACCAGGTGAGCACGGAGCAGGCGTTGCTGAATTGCGGCCACGCCATGCAGAAGACCGGCGCGCAGGCGGTGAAGCTCGAGGGCGGCAGCGCGGACATCGCGCGCACGGTGCGCGCCCTCACCGACATCGGGATTCCGGTCATGGGCCACCTCGGCTTCACGCCGCAGTCCGTTCACGCGCTGGGCGGATTTCGCGTGCAGGGGCGTGAGGACAGTGGCGCCCAACGCCTTCTGGAGGAAGCCCGGAGGCTGGAAGATGCCGGTGCCTTCGCCCTCGTTCTCGAACTCGTCCCGGCGGCGGTCGCCGCGGCCATCACCCGGTCGGTCGCCATCCCCACGATCGGCATAGGCGCCGGGCCGTCGTGCGATGGGCAGGTCCTGGTGCTGCACGACCTGCTGGGTCTCAACGATCGTTTCACTCCGAAATTTCTCAAGCGCTACGCGACACTCGCGACCGATGTGCGAAATGCCATTGGACGGTTCCGCGATGACGTGCGCGAAGGGCGGTATCCTGATGACGAGCACAGCTTCTAGTATCCGGGTCATCACGTCGGTGTGCGGCATGCGCAGCGCACTCGCGGAGGCACGGCGCGCGCGCACCCCCGTTGCGCTGGTGCCAACGATGGGGGCGTTGCATGAGGGGCATCTGCAGCTCGTGGATGAGGCGCGGCGCCATGGCGGCATCGTGGTCATGAGCGTCTTCGTCAATCCGCTGCAGTTCGGGCCGCACGACGACTTCCTCCGCTATCCCCGCGATCTCGACGGGGATGCCGCGAAGGCGGAGCGGCGCGGCGTCGATCTGCTATTCGCGCCCGGTGTGGAGGAAGTGTACTCGCCGGAACGCAGTGTGGTCGTCACGCCGCTCTCGCTCGCCGATCGCTGGGAAGGGGCCGCGCGACCGGGGCATTTCACCGGCGTCCTCACGATCGTGGCCAAGCTGTTCAACATCGTGCAACCCCAGGTCGCGGTGTTCGGGCAGAAGGACATCCAGCAGGCGACGCTGATCCGGACCATGACGCGCGATCTCGACTTTCCGGTGCGGATCATCGTCGCGCGCACGGTCCGCGAAGCGGACGGACTTGCCCTCTCGAGTCGCAACGCCTACCTCACCAACGATGAGCGGCGCCGCGCGCTGGTGCTGTCCCGCACGCTCACGCACATCGCTCGCGCCTTCGACGGCGGAGAATACGACGCCGTGGAGCTGGAGCAGCTCGGCTGGGAGACGCTGGCCACGGAGCCGGAGGTACACGTGGATTATCTCGCGATTGTGGACCCGCAGCGGCTCGAACCCGTGGCGGTGGCCGAACAGGGAACGATCGTGGCCGTCGCGGCCCGCGTCGGCGCCACGCGCCTCATCGACAACGTCATCCTGGGCGAGACGTGACCTGGAGCGCGGTCGTCGCCGCGCTGGACGACGGTGACACCTTTCGCTCCCGGGTGAGCGTGTACCTGCACCCCCTGGCAGGCCGGCCCATCGTGTGGCATGTCGCCATGGCGCTCGCGAATGTCGCGCCGCCCCCGCGGGAAATCCGGCTGCTGCATCGTGCATCGTCGGTGCTGGCACTGCCGGAAGGGCTGGACGTCCCGCTGCACGCGGATGCCGTGTCCGACGGCTCGGAACTCGTCGCGCTGCGCGCGGCGGTCACCGCGCCCGGGCTGCGTGTGCTGGTGGACGGCGCGTCGCCGCTGGTCGCATCCCCCACCTTCGCGCGTCTGCTGCGCGCGGGCGAGGGCGGCATCGCCGCGCTGCCGAATCCGCACGCGGAGGGCTCGTATCTCGCCGTTGGCGGCGAAGGCCCCGCGCTCGCATCGGCCGACGATCCGCGTCTGCCGGTCGGTGCCGTGCGCATCACGCCCACGTCCGCCGACGAGCTCATTCGCGTGGTGGATCGTCACACGTTGTCAGACGCCTCCATGGCGATGCGCGACCGCCTCGTCCGGCGACACGAGGCTGCGGGGGTCACCTTCGTACTTCCGGACACGACCTGGATTGACGCCGATGTCCGCATTGGCGCCGACACCGTCATCTATCCCGGCGCGGTGCTCGAGGGTCACACGGAAATCGGAACCGAGTGCGTGATCGGTCCATACAGCCGCCTGGTGGACGCCATGATCGGGCGCGGGGTGGAGCTGAAGGGGTGGAACTACGTCGCCCGGACCAACATCCGGAACCACGCCGTGCTCGAACCGTATGTGCGTCGTGGATTCGACTGAGCTCGCGCTGCCGGACTGGGCGCGGGTGAGCGAGCGGCGGCGCGCGCACATTGCGCGCGTCACCACGCTGCTGTTGGAGTGGTGCGACGCGCTCGAGGTCGCCCCGGAGGAACAGGCCGAATGGCGCGATGCCGGGTTGTTGCACGACGCACTGCGCGACGCCAGCGAGTCGGAACTCCGCCCGCTGGCCCTCGATGCCAGTCTCCCCGCGGAACTGCTCCACGGGCCGGCGGTGGCAGAGCGCCTCGCCCGTATGGGGGAGACGCGGGACGATATGCTCGAGGCCATCCGGTGGCACACGGTGGGATGCGCCGGCTGGGCCCGCACCGGACAGGCCCTGTACATGGCGGACTATCTGGAGCCGGGCCGCCCGTTCGCGCGCGCCGATCGCGCGTTCCTGGCTTCGCATGTCCCCCGGGACTTTGATGGGGCCTTCCGACAGGTGGTGCGGCATCGGGTCGAATGGTGCCTGCGCGAGGGATTCGAGTTGTATCCCTCGACCGTGGCGCTCTGGAACAGCGTGCGGTGAAGCGCTGGCATCTGTGGCTGATTGCCGGTTTGTTTCTTGCCGGCGGCGCGGTGACGGTAGTGAAGCTGTCCAGGCGTGATGCTCCGCACACCGGAGCCGGAGGACCCGCGCCTGGCCGGGTTGATGCCCGCGCACCCGCGGACGTGCGCATTCGCGTGGAAGTGCTCAACGCCACGCGCACCCAGGGGCTGGCGCGGCGCGCGACATTCTACCTGCGCGATCACGGATTCGACGTCGTGGCGTCCGGCAATGCCCGTGAACTTCGCGACAGCACGCTCATCATTGACCGCACCCGACATCCCGCATGGGCAACGCTGGTCGCGAACGCCATGGACGGGGCGCCCGTGCTGTCCCGCCCCGACAGCTCACGCTATCTCGACGTGAGTGTCCTCATTGGCCGCAACTGGCGTCCGCCTGCCGAGCCGTTCTACCCGTAGCTGGCCGCACGCCGCCGCGATGTCGGTGCCCCGGCTCTTGCGAATCGCGACCTCGACACCGCGCCGCCGCACCTCGCGCGCGAAGTGCGCGATTCCTTCCGGAGATGTGGGCTGGAATTCCTGCGTCCCGCCCGTGTGCAGCGGAATAAGGTTCACGAACGCGCCGCACTGACGCGCGAGCGCAGCCAGTTGCGCCGCCTGCTCCACGGCGTCGTTCACCCCGCCCAGCATGACATACTCGAACGTGACGCGCCGGCTGAACGCGCTGGCGGCAGACACCAGCTCGGCGAGCGGATACTTGACGTTGATCGGCATGAGCTGGCGCCGGACCGCATCGTCGGGGGCGTGCACGGACAGCGCGAGGCGGAACTGCTCCGGCCGCGCTGCCAGCGCGGCAATGCCCGGCAGCACGCCAACCGTCGAGATCGTGATGTGCCGGGCACCGATGCCCAGCCCGGCCGGCTGGTTCAGAATCGTGAGGGCAGGGTCCACCGCGCGCCAGTTCATGAGCGGTTCCCCCATGCCCATGAACACTACGTTCGTCACGCTGACGGGTGAGTCGACGAGGCGCATTTCACGGACCTGCCCCGCGATCTCCCAGACATCGAGATTGCGCTGGAAACCCATGCGCCCGGTGGCGCAGAAGGCGCAGCGCAGCGCGCACCCGGCCTGGGACGAAATGCACAACGTCGTTCGATTCTCCTCGGGAATCGCCACGGCCTCGATGCCCTGACCGTCCGGCAGGCTGAAGAGAAACTTCTGCGTGCCATCGCGCGAGCGCTGTCGCGCCAGCACGTTCAGGCGAGGCATGCTGAAGTGTTCCGCCAGTCGCTGACGAAAGCTCGCGGGCAGCGTCGTGATCTGCGCGAACTCTGCCACCGGATTCCGCCAGACGTGCTGCACGACCTGGCTGCCCCGGTACGCGGGCTCGCCGTGCGCCAGCGCGAACTCGCGCAGGACGCGCTCAGCGTCCGCCGGCAGCAGGTTGAGGAGATTGACAGGTGCGTTCACGGGGCGAAATCTATGTCGCGCCCATCGCTCATGTGGCCCGCGGACCGGCCGGATGTTAAATTCAAGACTCGCATAAAGATGGATTCCCTTGGGGGGGACGCAGCATGCGGCCGGCTCTGCTTCCGGGCGCCAGGCGCGGACATTAATGTCTGTCTATTCTGCCACATCACATGGGGCCGTTGTGCTTCTGTCTGAGCTGCTGTCGGCGGAGCGAGTGAAGGTACCGCTCGACAGCCGCACGAAAAACGAGGTACTGGAAGAGCTTGTCCGCCTGGTTGCGCCGGATCGCAAGGAGTTGGACACGAGCGCGGTGCTGGCCTCTGTCCGTGAACGCGAGACAGTGCTCAGTACGGGAATCGGGGGCGGCGTCGCCATCCCCCACGGCAAGACCCCCGATGTCGATCAGCTGGTGCTTGCTGCGGGCGTCTCGCGAACGCCCATCGACTTCGACGCGCTGGATGGCAAACCCGTGCAGCTCTTTTTTCTGCTTGTCGGTCCCGAGAGCGCCGCGGGCGCGCACGTCAAGGCGCTGAGCCGCATTTCCCGGCTCCTGCGTCGTGAATCCCTGCGATCCGGTCTCCTGGCGGCCGAGTCCGCCGAAGAGTTCCTGCGCGTCGTCCGGGCATCGGAGGCTGCGTGAGCTTCCGACGATGGGTGCCGCCCGTACTCTGGGCGGCGTTCATACTCATCCTCACCTCGATTCCGGGCCGCGATCTGCCGGGCATTGGCATTCCGCATCTGGACAAGGCCGTCCATCTGTGCCTGTACGCGATCTTCGCATGGCTCCTCACACGTGCGGTCGCTGCGCGCGCGCCGTTTGCGGGACGTGTCGTGATGGTTCTCGCGGCGGTCCTGTGCTTTGGCGCGGCGGACGAATGGCATCAACAATTCATACCAGGTCGTTCGATGGACGTGTATGACTGGATCGCTGACAGCACGGGCGCGATCGCCGGCGCCGCGACCTTTCTGCTCCGCCGCGAACGGAGCGACATATGACGCGCACCGATGATGCGGCGACCACGCTGCGCACGCACCGGTGCGGAGCATTGCGGTCCACCGATGTCGGCACCCTCGTGCGCGTGGGCGGCTGGGTGCACGGCAAGCGCAATCTGGGCGGGCACGTCTTTCTCGACCTGCGTGACCGCGACGGCATCGTCCAGGCATCGTTCGACCCCGCCGTCGTCGGAGCCGAGACGCTCGAGCTGGCGGCCGCCGTGGGTCGCGAAAGCGTGGTGCTTGTCGAGGGAGAGGTGGTAGCGCGGCCGCCCGAGGGACGGAACGCTGACCTCGCCACGGGCGAAGTCGAGATCAAGGCGCGCGCGCTGCGCGTCCTGGGGCCGGCGGCCACCCCCGCCATTCCCGTGGCGCGCTCGCGCGGCGAACCGCTTCCCGCCGAAGAGCAGCGGCTCCGCCACCGCTATCTCGATCTGCGTCGGCCCGAGTTGCTGCGCAATTTCATTCTGCGCCACGAGCTCATGCAGACGACGCGCCGTGTGCTGTCGGAGCGTGGTTTTCTCGAGGTCGAAACGCCGATTCTCACCAAGCCCACGCCCGAGGGGGCGCGCGACTACCTCGTGCCGAGCCGCGTGCAGGCCGGCGAATTCTACGCGCTGCCGCAATCGCCCCAGCTCTACAAGCAGTTGCTCATGGTGGCCGGGTTCGACCGGTACTTCCAGATCGCGCGCTGCTTTCGCGATGAGGACCTGCGTGCGGATCGGCAGCCCGAATTCACGCAGATCGACATCGAGGCGTCGTTTGTCGCGCCCAATGACATCCATGCGCTCACCGAGCATCTCCTCACGGCGCTTTGGCGCGAGGGGGGCGTGGAGATTCACACGCCCTTTCCCCGAATAACGCATGCCGATGCGGTGGAGCGCTACGGATCGGATCGCCCCGACCTGCGCTACGGGTTGGAGCTGTTCGACGCCAGCGACGTCTTCCGCCAGAGCGAGTTTGCCGTGACTCGCGCGGCGCTCGACGCGGGCGGGCGCGTGCGCGGCATTCGCGTGCCTGGCGGCGGCGCGCTGTCGCGCAAGCAGGTGGACGCGCTCGAAGCGCTGGCCAAGGGAGCCGGCGCGAGCGGCCTGCTCCGCGTGAAGCGGGAGGCCGGCGCGCTCACGGGGCCGGCTGCCAAATACCTGGCGCCCGGCGCCGCGGCTGCACTGGGTCTTGCGGATGGCGACCTCGCCCTGTTCGTCGCCGCGCCTGATCACATCACCAGTCCCGCGCTCGACCGGGTACGCCAGGAAGTAGCGCGCGTGCTCGACCTGGTGCCCGCGGCGGCACGCTGTTTCCTCTGGGTGACGGACTTCCCGTTGTTTGAGCGTGATCCCGTGACCGGCACGCTTGGAGCCGTACACCACCCGTTCACCGCGCCGCGCCCCGACGAGGAGGCGCTGCTCGAGCAGCATCCGGAACGCGTGCACGCACTCGCCTATGACGTCGTGCTGAACGGCACAGAGCTGGGCGGCGGCAGTATTCGCATCGCGGATCCGAGACTGCAGCAGCGGGTGTTCGAACTGCTGGGCATTGACGAGGCCACGGCCACGAAGCGATTCGGCTTTCTGCTCGAAGGCTTGCGCGCCGGGGCACCGCCACACGGCGGGATCGCTCTGGGATTCGACCGGATCGCGATGACGCTCGCCGGCGCCCCGTCGCTGCGCGACGTCATCGCCTTTCCCAAGACCACGCAGGCGCGGGCACTGTTCGAAGGGGCGCCGAGCCCGGTGCCGGAGCAGGATCTGCGCGAGCTGCACGTCCGGCTCGCCGAGCCGGTCGCGGAGGCGTCGTCGCGTGAGTGACGAATCGGCCACCAGCCGGCTGAACGCGGAAGGCGCCGACCCGCTCACACTGGCTGGCGTGAACGACGCGAATCTGCTGGAGCTGTCGCGTCTGACCGGCGTGAAGGTGTCGCTTCGCGGCGATGCGCTCTCGCTCTCCGGACCGCCCGCGCTCGTGGAGCGCGCGCAGCCGCTCGCGCAGCGCATGCTCGATGCGGCGCGCCAGCTCCTGCCGCTCGCGCCCGACGACGTCCTGCGCATGAGCCTTGAAATCGCGGCCAATGGCAACGGGTCCACGGCGGCGACGGACGAGCAGCGCATCGTGCTCGCGGGCGTGCGCCGGATCATTCAGCCCAAGACCCCGGGCCAGGGTGAGTATCTGCGCCGGATCGCCGAGAACGACATCGTGATCGGCATCGGACCGGCCGGGACGGGCAAGACGTATCTGGCCGTGGCCATGGCGGTGGATGCGCTCGCTCGCAAGCGCGTGCGCCGAATCATCCTCGCGCGGCCGGCCGTGGAAGCCGGCGAGAGTCTCGGTTTCCTGCCGGGCGATCTGCAGGCCAAGGTCGATCCCTATCTGCGGCCGCTTTACGATGCGCTCGACGACATGATGCCGCCCGAACGGGTGCAGAAGGCACTGGAGACCCGCACCATCGAGATCGCGCCGCTGGCGTACATGCGTGGGCGCACGCTGGCTGACGCCTTCGTGATTCTGGATGAATCGCAGAATGCCACGAGCGCCCAGATGAAGATGTTCCTCACCCGCCTGGGCGTGAACTCCAAGGCGGTCATCACCGGGGACACCACGCAGATCGATCTGCCTAGTCGCGAGCAATCGGGCCTCATTGAAATCGAACGGATTCTCAGTGGCATCGACGGCATCGCCATTCAGTATCTGACAGACGCGGACGTCGTGCGACACCGGCTGGTACGGGACATCATCAAGGCCTACGCGCGCGACTCGGGAGCCGAGTAGCCATGGCCCTGCGACCGCAGCCCAAGCCGCCCGACATCCTGCCGGTTCGCGAAGGACACGGCGGGCGAGTCGTCTATCATGGCCTGCGGATCGGTCTGCTGGTGGTCCTTGCCGTGCTCACCTATCTGCTCTTCCCCAGCGCGCCGGCCGTGGATTCGCCGATCTTCGAGGTGGGATCGGTCGCCACCGACAACGTCATCGCGCCCTTCGCTTTCACGGTGAAGAAGACGGATGCGGAGCTGGCGCGCGAACGCGATGAGCTGTCTCGTTCGGTGAAACCGCTGTTCAATTTCCGGCAGGCCGCGCTGGATTCGGCGGAGCAGGAGCTGCGCGCATTCATGGATTCGATTGCGGCCACGAGTGACCGGCCGGGTCATGGCCGACCGGGTTCGCCCGCGGAGCGAACCGCCATCGAACAGTCGGCCAGTTCGCTCGGTGTGACGCTCACGACGCCCGAAGCGGACTATCTCTCGTACGCGGCGCGGCGGCGCGGCATGGAGGATGGACTCCGCCGCGCCATGGCGCGCTGGCTGTCGGCCGGCGTCGCCGCGAGCGCCGAGATCGATGATCTGCACGGCGAGGTCATCATTCGGCACGGCTCCGACGAGCATGCGACCCTGGCCGACAGCCTGCCCACGTTCGGCAGCTTTCTCGGCCAGGCGCGCGCGCTGCAGCCCGATGCGAATTCCTCGGTCGCCAACGGGCTGTATGTCAAGCTGCTCAGCGCGTTCTTCCATCCCACGATCCGTCTCGACCGCGTGGCCACGGAGTCGCGACGCCAGGAGCTCCGCAATTCGGTGGACGTGAATCAGTACACCGTCCGGGCCGGCGAGAAGATTGTCGGCGCCCACGAAGTGGTGGGGAAGGCCGAGTTCGACAAGATGCGCGCGCTCCACGACGCCATGCAGAGTCGCGCGTCCGGCCAGCGCGCGGTGGGTCGCATCGCGGGCAGCGTCGCCTACAACGCGCTCGTGCTCGCCATCTTCGGCATCGCGATCGTGCTCTTCAGGCCGCAGCTCTACCGCTCGTTCCGGTCGCTCACGCTGTTCGGCGCGGTGTTCCTCATCGTGCTGGCCGCGGCGGCACTCGCGGCGCGCTGGCAGCCGGTGCATCCGGAACTCGTTCCCGTGGCGCTCGCCGCCATCATTCTGAGCGTGCTGTTCGACTCGCGCATCAGCATGATCGGCGCAATGATCCTGGCCGTGCTGGTTGGCGGACAGAGCGTGTATCGGGGAACCAACGCGCTCTTCATCAATCTCGTCGGCGGAGCCGCGGCCGCACTGAGCGTGCGCGTCATCCTGCGGCGCGAACAGTCGTATCAGTACGTCATCACGATCGGCGTCGCGTACTTGTGCGCGGCCCTCGCAATCGGGCTCACCCTGGGCTGGACGGCGTCATCCATTGCCTCCAGCGCCGGCCTGGGCATCGCGAACGCGGTGGTGTCCGTGGTCTTCGCCATGTTCCTGGTGCCGCTGGCCGAGCGCTTCACCGGCATCACGACACCACTCACGCTCATAGAATATTCCGATCTCAATCGGCCCCTGCTGCGGCGCCTGAGTCTCGAAGCGCCCGGCACGTACGCGCACACCATCGCGATGGCCAACCTGGTGGAAGCCGCGTGCAACGCGATTGGCGCGAACGGGCTCCTCGCCCGGGTGGGGACCTACTATCACGACATCGGGAAGCTCAAGAAGCCCCAGTTCTTCGTGGAGAATCAGGCGGGCGGCAGGAATCCGCACGACAAGCTCAAGCCATCCACGAGTGCGTCCATTATCCGGAATCACGTGCGCGAGGGCGTGGAGCTGGCCGCCGAACATCACATCCCGGCCGCGATCGCGGCGTTCATCCCGGAGCATCACGGGACCGCGTCCATTGCGTATTTCCTGGAGAAAGCGCGTGAACGCGATGGCGGCACGTCGCCGAACACGGCGGAGTTCGTCTACCCCGGGCCGACGCCGCAGTCCGCCGAAACCGCGATCTGCATGCTTGCCGATGGGGTCGAGGCGTCGGTGCGCGTGCTGCAGGAGCCGACGGCGCCGAGGATTCGTGAAGTCATCGACCGCATCGTGCGGCTGCGGATGGAGCAGGGGCAGCTCCGTGACGCGCCGCTCACGCTCCGCCAGATCGAGATCGTGAAGGAACAGTTCGCGCGCGTGCTCACGGGCATGTATCACAGTCGCATCGACTATCCCGTGGCGAGCGGCGGCATTACATCGGAAACGGCATCCGGATGACCCTCGTCGTGGACGTGCAGACGACGGGGGCGCGCATTCCGCTGTCGCGGGCCCGCGTGGTGGAGATTGCGTCCGCCGTGCTGGCGGCGGAGCGAGTGCGGCGTGCGTTCCTCTCCATCACGTTCGTGAGCCCCGGGACCATGGCCGGGCTCAATCGGCGGCACCTGCGCCACCGCGGCGCCACCGATGTCATCGCCTTCGGATTCGAGCGCGCGGCGCGCGGCGCGCGCGTACCGGTGATGGGGGACATTTACATCGCGCCGGCCGTTGCGCGCCGCCACGCCCGGGAGCTGCGGCGTCCGGTGCGGGAGGAAATTGCCCGCCTCGTGGTGCACGGCACCCTGCACGTGCTGGGCTACGACCACCCGGACGGGGCGGAGCGGACGGCGTCCCGCATGTGGCGCCGGCAGGAGGTGCTCCTCGGGCGTGCGCTGGGAGTTTCGTCGTGACCGCGGTCGCACTCGTTGTCGCGGTCGTCGCGCTGGCGCTGGGGGCGCTCTGTGCCACCATGGATGCCGCCATCGTGACCGAGATGGAGGAGCCTGGCGGATCCGACACCGAAGGGATGACGGGCGGCCTGCGCAACCAGACGCACCGGGCACTCGCCATCATGCGATTGCTGATGAGCCTCACGGCGGGGCTGGCCGGGGCCGTGGGCCTGCGTCTCGGCACGCGGCCGACGCACGTTGCCGTCGGTCTCGCCGTGCTCATTGCCCTCGTGGTGCTCATTGTCGCCGAACTCGCGCCGCGCGCGGCAGGTGCGGCCCTTGGTGCTCGCGCGCGGCGCGCGCTGCACGCGCCGGTCGTGGCGCTGCAGACCGTCGTGCGGCCGCTCACGAGCGCCGGCGCCGCCCTGGATCGGCTGCTCCGGCGCGTGCTGCCGCCGGTGCGGCCTCGTGACGTGGATCGCGACATCACCGCCGACCAGTTTCGCCGCGTCGTACAGGCCGACGCAGGGGTGCGCGCCGAGCAGCGCGCCATCCTGCACCGCGTGTTCTCTCTGGGCGATACCGAAGTACACGAGGTGATGGTGCCTCGCGTGGACATCGTGGGGATCGAGAGTGGAACGCCCTGGTCGGAAGCGCTCGACCGCGTTCGCAGCTCGGAGCACTCCCGCCTGCCGGTCTTCACCGAGACGCTGGATCACATCACCGGCATCCTCTTCGCGAAGGACCTGCTGCCGCCCGTGATCGGCGGCTGCGAACCGTCCGGCGGATGGGAGTCGCTGGTGCGGCCCGCGACGTTCATTCCGGAAAGCAAGGCCATCGACGCACAATTGCGTGATTTCAAGTCCGCGAGCGCGCACATCGCCATTGTCGTCGACGAATTCGGCGGCACGGCGGGATTGATCACCATCGAAGACATTCTCGAGGAGATCGTCGGTGACATTCGGGATGAGCATGATACGGAGGAGGCGGCCATCCGGTCCGAGAGCGGGTCCCGCTACTGGGTGTCGGGTCGCGTGACGCTGGACGATCTGTCCGACGCGCTCGGGCACACGTTCGCCCGGGAAGACGTGAGTACCGTCGGCGGATTGATCTTCGAGCTGCTCGGACACGTGCCGCACGCGGGGGAGGAACTCCGCCTCGACGGTTTTCGCGTCGTCGTGGAGCGCGTCGTCCGTCGCCGGGTGGACCGCGTGTACTTCGAGCGCCAGGGCGGCGCCGCGGAGCGTGCGTCGTGATCACCGTCCTGCTCACCCTCGTCGCGCTCCTCCTGGTCGCGTGGCTCACCGCGGCGGCGACAGCGGTCCGCTCCGTGAGCCGCATCTGGCTGCGCCACTGGGTGGAGCGCCAGCTTGCCGGAGCGGGCACGATCGAGGCGTACCTGGTGCGACCCCATCGCCTGGTGCTCTCCGCGAGCGCGGGCGTGGCCGTGCTGGTCACGCTCGCGGGTGCGGCGCTCGGTGCGCAGCCGCACGCCGCCGGGTGGCAGCTCACGCTCGAGGGCATTGCGCTTGCGATTGCCCTCCTGGTGCTCGGCCAACTGGTGCCGCGGGCGATCGCCCGGCGCTTTGCGCCAGGGCTGATTCCCGTGCTGCTGCCGCCGCTGCACGCCGCCGCCTGGGTCCTGGCGCCACTGCTGCGTGCCACGCGCACGGTGGGGCGCGCCATCAACCCCCGGCACCGGGCCCGCGCCGCGTCGCCGCGCGAGGGCATAGCCGATCTGCTCCGCGAGGGCGAGCTGGAAGGCATTGGCGAGCCCGATGAGATCGACATCATCACCGGCGTCGTGCAGTTCGGCGAGAAGGTGCTGCGCGACGTCATGACGCCGCGCACCGATGTCTTTGCCGTTGACGCGACGCTGGCGCCGGCCGACATGGCGCGCAGCGTCGCCCAGTCCGGCTACAGCCGCGTGCCCGTCTACCGGGAATCGCTGGATGAAATCATTGGCATCGTGCACGTGCTGGACGTGCTCACGACCGCCGGCGAGCGCTGGCCACCGCTCGGCGAAGTGTCGCACGCGCCGACCACCAAGCGATGCAGCGAGATGCTGTTCGAGATGCTGCGTGGCCAGCGGCACATGGTCGTCGTCCTGGACGAATTCGGCGGCACGGCTGGTGTCGTCACGCTCGAGGATGTCCTCGAGGAGCTGGTGGGTGAGATCCGCGACGAGCATGATGAGCCGGAGTCGCCCGAACCGTCCGTCGCGCCGAGCGCGCTCGTGCTCGATGCCTCGACGCCGCTCGACACGGTGCGCCGCCAGTTGGATGTCGAGCTGCTGCCCGAGGACCACGATGCGGCCCAGTCCATTGGCGGATTGCTCGTGCGCGGGCTGGGCCGGATTCCGGTGGTGGGCGAGCGCTTTCGCCTGGGCGACCTGGAGGTGACGGTGATCGACGCGGAACCGGCGCGGGTCCGTCGGCTGCTGGCCCAGCGCGGCGAGGATACGCGCGCCATCGAGCTCAAGTTCACGCGTTGACGTGCGCGCGTTCCAGGTCTTCTGGCGGCTGCTCCCGTTCCTGATCGGCTTTCTCCGCGACCGGCGCCGGTGGATCGTGGTTGGACGGCCCCGACGGCTTCCCGACAGTGCGCACCAGCGACGCGCGGCGCGTCTCACCGTCACCGTGGCAGCGCTGGGTCCCACGTTCATCAAGTTGGCCCAGGTGTTCGCGGCTCGAGCCGATCTCTTGCCCGAACCCTACCTCGGCGAGATCAGCAAGCTGACCGACAGCGTGCCCGCGCTTCCGGCGCGTGACATCGAGGCCGTCATCGAGCACGAGCTCGGCCGACCGGCGAGCGCGGTATTCGACCGCTTCGAGGCCGAGCCGCTGGCCGCCGCATCACTCGGACAGGTGCACCGCGCGCAGTGCCGCGGCCGCGACGTCGTGGTCAAGGTGCTCCGTCCCGGCGTGGAGGAACTCGTGGCCGTGGACCTCGGCGCCGCGTTTCGCATCCTGTTCTTCGCGAACGTGCTGTTCCCCAATCATCACACGCGCGCCATCACCACGATGGTCCGGGAATTCTCCAAGCGCATCGAGGAAGAGATGGACTTCCGCGAGGAGGCGCGCAACGCGGACGTCATCCGCGCGAATCTGGCGCGCGATGCGCGCATCGTCGTACCGGATGTGATCGCGGGGCTCACCACGCGGCGTGTCCTCGTGCTGGAGTACATGGAGGGCACCAAGGTCGACCGGCTGCAGGAGCGGATCGCGTCGGGCGACATCTCGCTGCCCGCGCTGCTCCAAACCATCGTCGAGATCTACGCGCAGATGATGCTGATCGATGGCATCTTCCACGCCGATCCGCATCCGGGCAATCTGCTGGTTGCGCCGGACGGCCGGCTCGTGCTGCTCGACTTCGGGATGGTCGTGCGCGTGGAACATGCCACGCGCGTGCGTCTCATCCAGACCATTCTGGCGGCGGCGCGCCAGGACGTCGACGGCGTGATCGCCGGATTCTACGACCTGGGCCTGCTCGATCCGGAGGTCGACCGGGGAACGGTGCGCGATGCGGCGCGCGCGCTGATGTCCGTGGCATTCACGCCGGACGCCGGACCACGGCAGGTCCAGCGCATCGTCAACGAGGTCATGGCCACGTTTTATCAGTGGCCCGTGATGCTGCCCAGCGAATTCGTGTATCTGGGGCGCGCCGCGGCGCTCGCCGAGGGCATTGCCATCCGGTACGATCCGGGCTTCAACAGCGTTCGCTTCGCCACGCCGATCATCAAGTCCATGGCCACCAGGCTGCTTGCGGCGGGCGCCGAGAATCCGCGGGAAATGATGCACGATGCGCTGGCTGAGCTGGCCGCCATGGCGCGCGAGCTGCGCGATGTGTTGCGCCGCGCGGAGCGCGATGAGCTCCGCGTTCGCGCCCATCCGCGCGACATCATCGAGCTGCAGCAGTTCCTTGCCGGCCAGACGCGACGCATCATTCTGGCGGTCATCACCTCGGCGTTCACCATTGCCGGCGTGCTGGTGTTCCTCACCACGCGCAACTTCTATCTCGTCGCGGCCACGATCCTCGTGGCGCTCGTGTTCTTCATGATCACCTTCATCGTGCCGTGGCATCTGCTGTCCAATCCGATGCGTGGTCACCGGCGCTGGCGGTGGTGAGCGCCCCCCCCACGCCGGGCGACACCGGGCACCTGCTGGCTGCCTTCGATGCGCGCCGGCCGGCGGCGCTCGCCCGGGCCGTGAGCATCGTGGAGAATCACCGGCCCGGGTTCGAGACCATGCTGGCGCGACTGCACGCACGGCTCGGGCATGCGCGCCGCATCGGCATCACCGGACCGCCGGGAGCCGGAAAGAGCACGCTCGTGATGCGGCTGGCGACCCGTTACCGCGAGATGGGCCTCACGGTGGCAATCATCGCCGTGGATCCAACGTCTCCCTTCACGGGTGGGGCGCTGCTCGGCGACCGGATCCGCATGGAATCCGTTGCGCTCGACCCCGGCGTGTTCATTCGCTCCATGGCCACGCGTGGCTCACTCGGCGGCGTCGCCGGCGCCACGCGCGAGGTCACCGATGTGGTGGACGCCTTTGGCTTCGACCGCATTCTGATCGAGACGGTGGGAGTCGGGCAGAGCGAGCTCGACGTCGTGCGGCTGGCCGATACGACGGTCGTGGTGCTCGTGCCCGAATCGGGGGACTCCATTCAGACCATGAAGGCGGGTCTCATGGAAATCGCGGATGTCTTTATCGTCAACAAGGCGGATCGTCCCGGTGCGGACCGGCTGCGTCACGAGGTGGAGGTGATGCTGGGGCTCCGCCTCGGCGTGAGCTACCGGGACATTCCGGCGCATCACGGCGTGGACCTGCGTACGCCGCGGAATCCCGCGCGGGCGGCACGGCGCGCCGCGGCCGAGGACACCTCCATCTGGACTCCGCCGGTGGTCTCCACCGTAGCGGAATCCGGCAGCGGCGTGGACGAGGTCGTGGCCGCTCTCGATCGTCACTTTGATTACCTTGAACTGAGCGATGCGTTGCACCGGCGTCGCCGCCAACGGCTGCGCGAGCAGGTAGTCGGCATCGTGGAGCGGCACGTCCGCGAGCGGATGTGGCGCGATTCACAGGCCAACGCCTGGCTGGATGCGCAGCTTCCAGCGCTCGAACGCGGGAGCGTAACGCCCTTTGCCGTGGCGGACGCGCTGCTGGCGCGCAGCGTGCCACGGCTGGCGACACCTGCGGGAACAACTCACGAGGACGAGCCATGACGATAGCGCGGGATTCAAGCGCGACAGCGCCCGGGGAGCGCGCGGAGCTGGAGCGACTGCGTGCCGAAGTGGCGGCGTGGCGTGCACGATACGCCACGGGCATCACGCGTCCCGTTGCCTTCTCGAACTCCGAGCGCGAGGTGGCGCCGCTGTATACCGCCCTCGACGTGAACGGCGGGGATGCGGCGGATGCGGTGCCCGGGTCGTATCCCTACACGCGCGGCATCCACGCGACGGGATACCGTGGCCGCCTGTGGACGATGCGCCAGTTCGCCGGATTCGGCAGCGCCGCCGATACAAATGCCCGCTACAAATATCTCCTGGAGCACGGGCAGACCGGCCTCTCGGTGGCGTTCGATTTCCCCACGCTCATGGGCTACGACTCCGACCATCCGCGTTCGGAAGGAGAGGTGGGCAAGTGCGGGGTCGCCATTTCCAGTGTCGCCGACATGCAGGTGCTCTTCAACGGCATTCCGCTCGACCAGGTGTCGGTGTCCATGACGATCAATGGACCGGCGCTGATTCTGTACTGCTTCCTGATCGCGGCGGCCGAGCGCGAGGGCATCTCGTCCGAGCAACTTCGCGGGACGATCCAGAACGACATTCTCAAGGAATACATGGCGCAGCACGCCTGGATCTACCCGATCGAGCCGGCGCTGCGTCTCATCGTGGACGGGTTCGAGTGGTCCGCGCGGCACGCGCCCCAGTGGAACACGATCTCCATTTCCGGCTATCACATTCGTGAGGCGGGCGCCACCGCCGTCCAGGAACTCGCCTTCACGCTCGCCGACGGGTTCACCTACGTGGAACGCGGCATCGCCCGCGGCCTGCACGTGGACGATTTCGCGCCCCGCCTTTCGTTCTTCTGGGATATCCACAACGACTTCTTCGAGGAGATCGCGAAGCTGCGTGCCGCACGCCGGATCTGGGCGCGTCACATGCGCCAGCGGTACGGCGCACAGGAGCCGCGGTCGTGGATGATGCGCTTTCATTCGCAGACCGCCGGCGTGACGCTCACGGCGCAGCAGCCCATGAACAACATCGTGCGCGTAGGCTACCAGGCGCTCGCGGCCGTACTGGGCGGCACGCAATCGCTGCATACCAACTCCATGGATGAGACGCTGGCGCTGCCCACCGAGAACGCCGTGCAGGTCGCGCTCCGGACCCAGCAGATTCTGGCGTTCGAGACTGGCGTACCCAACGTGATCGATCCGCTGGGCGGTTCGTACTACGTGGAGTCGCTCACCGACCACATGGAGCAGGAAGCCGAACGGCTCTTCACGGAAATCGAACAGGCGGGCGGCGTCGTGCGCGCGCTCGAAACCGGCTGGCTGCAGCGCCGGATTTCCGAGTCGGCTGCACGGCAGCAGTGGGACATCGAGCAGCACCGCAAGGTGATCGTGGGCGTCAACGACTTCGTCACCGACGAGCCCGAGCTGACGATTCCGCTGCTGAAGGTGGCTGAGGGCACCGAGCGCGAACAGCGCGAACGACTCGCGGCACTGCGGCGGACGCGCGATGCGGCGCGCTGGCAGCAGTCTCTCGACGCCTTGCGCGCCGCATCCCGCAGCGAGGCGAATCTCATTCCGTTCATTCTGGACGCCGCGCGAGCGGATGCGACGCTCTACGAGATTCGCGCCGCCATGGAGGAGACCTTCGGGGCCTATCGCGAGCCGGTGTTCTTTTGACGGCTCGCCGCCGCGTCCGTCGTCCGGCCGAATGGTGGGAGTCGTACTTTGACGCGCATTACCTGCTGGAGTACGAACCGCTCTTCTCACTCGAGCAGGACCGCACGGAAGCATCGCGGTTGCTGGACATCCTGGGCCTGCCGATAGGCTCGAGGGTGCTCGACGTCCCCTGTGGACAGGGGCGGCACTCGCATCTGCTGGCCGAGGCGGGTCTCGACGTCACGGGCCTCGACTACTCGCCGTATCTCCTGGCCCTCGCCCGCGAGCGTGGCACGGGCCGGACCCTGCGGTACATGCGTGGTGACATGCGCGTCCTCCCGCACCGCTGGACCGACCGGTTCGACGCCGTCCTCAATCTGTTCACGTCATTCGGATTCTTTCTCGACCCGGCCGATGACGCGCGGGTGATCGCCGAGTTCGCTCGGGTGCTCAAGCCCGACGGCGTGCTCGTGTGGCACGGGGGCAGTCGCGACGGCATCATGGCGCAGTTCCTCGACCGCGACTGGTGGCCCGCGTCGGATGGCACGGTGGTCGCGCACGAGCGGTCGTTCGACGCGCTGTCGGGCGTGCTCACCATCGTGTCCACGTGGCATGGCGCGCGAACGCGCGGGACGCGCGAGCATCGCATCCGGCTGTACACTGCAACACGTCTGGCGGAGCTCTGTGCAGACGCGGGGCTCATCGTGGAAGAGGCGCTGGACGGGTGGTCCACGGAGCCGCTGGCGCGGACCACGACGGAAATGCTGCTCGTGGCCCGCAAGCAGAGCGTGGCACGCGGCCGGCCGCGGGCATAGCTTTGATCCTGGAGTGCGCGACGCCCTTCCGTACAGCATCCCCTGATCCCTGTCAGATGCCCCGTCCCATACGAGTTCTCATTGCCAAGCCAGGCCTGGACGGCCATGACCGCGGTGCCAAGGTGGTTGCCGCATCGCTGCGCGATGCGGGCATGGAGGTGATCTACACCGGCCTGCACCAGACCCCGGAGATGATTGCCAGCGCCGCCATCCAGGAGGATGTGGATGTCGTCGGGCTCTCGATTCTCAGCGGCGCGCACATGACGCTCTTTCCGCGGGTGCGCGAGCTGTTGAATCAGGCAGGGCGCGAGGACATGCTCATCACGGGCGGCGGCATCATTCCCCGGGAGGATGTCGAGGAACTCAAGCGGCAGGGTATCGGAGAACTGTTCGGCCCCGGCACGCCCACGACCGATCTCATCGAGTACATCAAGACGTGGTTCGCCGAGCGGCAGCAACAGGAAGCGTGACGTCACGGCTGCGTGAGCTGGCCGAGGAGACGCGCGCGCTCGAGGAGCGGTTGCGTCAGGGCGGCGGCCCGGCGCGCATCGAACGACAGCACCGCCAGGGGAAGCTCACCGCGCGCGAGCGCGTGAACCTGCTCTGCGATCCGGGCTCGCGCTTCGTGGAGATCGGCCTGCTGGTCGCCTACGATGCGTACGATGGCCAGGCGCCGGGAGCCGGCGTCATTACGGGCGTGGGCATGGTGAGCGGACGCGAAGTCGTCGTCGTCGCCAACGATGCCACGGTCAAGGCTGGATCGTGGTGGCCCGAGACCATCCGCAAGATGCTGCGGGCCCAGGAGATCGCGATGCGCTGTCGCGTGCCGATCATCTATCTCGTGGACTCGGCGGGGGTGAACCTTCCCTACCAGGGCGGCGTGTTCCCCGGGCAGTATGGCGCGGCGCGGATCTTCTACTACAACTCGATCATGCGCCGGTACCTGCACATTCCGCAGATCGCGGCGGTGATGGGCTCGTGCATCGCCGGTGGCGCGTATCTGCCGGCGCTGTCCGATGTGATTCTGATGGTGGAAGGCACGTCCTTCATGGGGCTGGGCGGACCGAACCTGGTGAAGGGGGCGACGGGCCAGGTCGTCGACGGCGAAACCTTGGGCGGCGCGTCCACGCACACGCGCATCTCCGCCGTGGCGCATTACACGGCGCCGGATGATGGCGCCTGCCTCGAGCACATCCGCACACTGGTGCAGCGCCTGCCGGCGCCCGCGCACCGCGTCTCTCCCCGCGAACATCCAAGCGTAACGTCGGACAGTGGCGACGCGCTGTATGACCTGCTGCCGCACGATCATCGGATGTCGTACGACATGCACCCCGTGCTGCGCGCCATCGTGGACGACGGGGCGCTGGATGAGTTCCAGGAGCAGCTCGCACGCGAGATGATCTGTGCGGATGCGTGTATTGACGGTATTCCCGTCGGGGTCATCGCCAACCAGCGCGGCCTCGTCAAGGGACGCGAAGGCGAGAAGCCGCGCTTCGGGGGCATCATCTACGCGGAAAGCGCCGAGAAGGTGGCCTACTACATCGATCGCTGCGACCGGCAGGGCATGCCGCTGTTGTTCGTGCAGGATGTCTCCGGCTTCATGGTGGGGCCCGAGGCGGAGCACGAAGGAATCATCCGAGCCGGCGCACGGTTCGTGGAGGCGATGGCCACGGCTCGCGTGTCCAAGATCGTACTCACGGTGAATCACGCATCCGGCGCGGGATACTACGCCATGGCGGGACAGGGATTCGATCCGGATTTCATCTTCAGTTGGCCAACGGGACGCATGGGCGTGATGGAGGGCGAAGCGGCGGTGCAGGCAGTGCACGGTCCGGCGCTGGAGGCGGCGCGCGCACGGGGGGAGTCGCCATCGGCGGAGCTGGAGGAATCGGTGCGCGAAATGCGCGGCGACTACGAACATCAGCTCGACGCGCGATTCGCCGGCGCGCGCGGCTTCATCGATGCGATCGTATATCCCGAAGAGACGCGAGCCGTGCTCGCCATGGCCTTGCGCACGGCGCTCCAGAATCCGGGACCGCACCTCGGCGCGTTCGTCCTGCCGCCGCACCTTGGAGAGCACGCGTGAGCCGCGTCGTCCGGGTTGCCAGCGGCCAGGGATTCTGGGGCGACTGGCTCGAGGCGCCGCGCCGCCAGGTCGACGGTGGTCCCATTGACTACCTCATGCTCGATTACCTGGCCGAAGTCACGATGTCCATTCTGCAGAAGCAGAAGGATCGCGACCCGGCGCTGGGATATGCGCGCGACTTCGTGGGCGCCATGGACGCGGTGCTGCCCGCGGTGCGCGAGCGCGGGGTACGCGTCGTTGCGAATGCCGGGGGGGTGAACCCCCAGGCATGTGCCGCGGCCATCCGCCGGGTCGCACGCAGCAGCGCCGCCGCGCCGCCTCTCCGGATCGGCGTCGTGACGGGCGACGATCTGCTCCCGCGACTGGATGCACTGCTGGCCGCCGGCCATCCGCTGTCGCACATGGAGACGGGTGAGCCGCTCGCCACCGTCCGCGATCGCGTGCTCTCGGCCAACGCGTACCTTGGGGCCGGCCCAATCGTGCAGGCGCTCTCGCAGGGTGCAGCCATCGTCATTACGGGACGGTCGACGGACACGGCACTCACCATGGCGCCGCTCCTCTTCGAGTTCGGCTGGCGGCGAGACGACTGGGACCGGCTGGCCTCGGGCATCGTGGCCGGTCATATCATTGAGTGCGGAGCGCAGTCGTCTGGTGGCAACTGCCTCTATGACTGGCGCGGCGTGCCCGATCTGGCCAACGTCGGGTATCCCATCGTCGAGGGACACGAGGACGGCTCGTTCATCGTGTACAAGCACCCGCACACCGGCGGCCGCATTGACGTGCACGGGGTGACCGAGCAGCTCGTGTACGAGATGGGCGACCCGCACGACTACATCACGCCCGATGTGATCGCCGACTTCGCGTCGATTCATCTCGAACAGGACGGGCCCGATCGGGTGCGCGTGTCCGGCGTGACGGGTCGCGCGCCCACCGACATGCTGAAAGTGTCCATCGCGTATCGTGCGGGTTTCAAGGCGGTTGGCACGCTCGTATACGCCTGGCCGGAGGCGCTCGACAAGGCACGGTGCGCCGACCACGTGCTGCGGACGCGGCTGGCCAATCTCGGACTCCGCTTCGACGAAATCCTCACGGAGTTCGTCGGCGTCTCCGCCACGCATGGACCACTGGCTGGCGTGGTACACGATCCGCCCGAGGTGCAACTGCGCATCGGCGTGCGCGGCGCCGACCGGGCCGCGGTAGAACGATTTACGCGCGAACTCGCACCGCTCGTCCTGAACGGACCACCCAGTGTCACCGGCTTCGCGGGCGGAAGGCCCAAAGTCGAGGAGGTTGTGGCCTATTGGCCCGCCCTTATCGACAAGCGCGTCGTCACCGCCAGCGTGCAGGTGGAGGACGCATGAAGGTCCGCCTCCTGGATCTCGCGCATGCGCGCTCGGGCGACAAGGGCGATACGGCAAACGTCGGCGTCATCGCGCTGCGTCCGGAGTGGTATCCGCTGCTCGAGCGCGAGGTGAGCACCGATCGCGTGGCACGCCACTTCACCGGCATCATTACCGGTGGCGTGGAGCGATTCGAGCTGCCCAACCTGTGCGCGCTCAATTTTCTTCTGCACGGCGCGCTGGGCGGCGGCGGCACGCTGTCGCTCAAGACTGATGCACAGGGAAAGGTGTTCTCCACGGCGCTGCTGCGCATGGAGCTCGACGTGGACGCTCACGAAGCGCGTCGGCTCGGCCTGCCTGGCGGCACGACGTGAAGCGGATTCGCATCGGGATCTCCGGCGGTGTCGGCCGGATCACGCTCGCGCGGCCCGAAAAGAAGAACGCGCTCGACGAACTTGCCGCCGAAGAGCTCGCCCGCGCGCTCGGGCAGCTCGACGCGGATGCATCCGTGCGCGTGGTGCTGCTCGATGCCGATGGCGAGGACTTCTGCGCGGGCGCGGATCTCGCCGCCCTGGAAGACATGCTGGAGGCCGGGGCCGATGCGCATCGCCGGGACGCAGACGCGCTGGGGCGTGTCTTCACGACCATGCGGGAAATGTCCAGACCCGTCGTCGCAGCCGTCCGCGGGCGCGCGTTGGCGGGCGGGGCAGGGCTCGCGACGGCCTGCGATATCGTCCTGGCCGAAGAGACCGCACGATTCGGATATCCCGAAGTGCGGCTGGGCTTTGTACCGGCCATGGTCATGACCATGCTGCGACGCGTCGCCGGCGAACGCCGAGCCTTCGAGCTTGTCGCCACGGGACGACAGATCGATGCGCGGGAAGCGCTCGATATTGGCCTCGTGAGCCGGGTGTTGCCGTCTGCGGAATTTCCCAGCCGGGTCGACGAAATCGTGGGCCGGATCGCACAGTCCCCCCCAGGCGCGCTGCAATTCATCAAACGGCTCTATTACGAGCTTGATGGACGCAGCTTTCGCGAGGGCATCGCCCTTGGCGCAGCGACCAACGTCGACGCGCGCGGCACGGCGGAGTTCCGCGACGGCGTGCGCCGTTTCCTCTCGCGCCATGGAGGAACGCCATGAAGCCGCTCGATCTGCTCAAGGTGGTGCTCGTGCTGGTGGCGCTCGCGATCTGGGCGTATGGCGTGCGCACGAACCAGAACGGCACCATGCTGGTGGGCGTCGCCTTTGTCGTCGTCGCCTTCCTGCTGCGCTGGATCCCGAAGCTCTTCGGCCGCCGGAAATGATCGCGGCCGCGTCGCGCGCCGTGGTCCAGTCGCTCGCGGCGTGTTGAATTGGTGCTGATCCTGGCTGCACAAGCCAGGTGATGCCTCCTAAATTGACGGAATGTCCCAGGCCGCCATTCCGCAGCTGCTCGCCCCGGCCGGCTCGCTCGATGCCGCGCGAGCCGCTCTCGCCAATGGTGCCGACGCCGTGTATCTGGGCGCCGAGCGATTCAACGCCCGGGATGAGGGCGCCCAGCTCACGCTCGACGAGCTGGCGGAAGCCTGTCGCCTCGCGCACGAGCGCGATGCGCGCGTGTACCTCACACTCAACACACTGCTCAAGCCCGGAGAGCTCGGAGACGCGCTCGAGTTGCTGGGAGACTGCATGGACCGCGGCGTGGATGCCGCCATTGTGCAGGACATTGGCCTCGTGCGCCTCGTGCAGCGCGTGTTCCCGGGATTCGAGCTGCATGGGTCCACGCAGATGACGGTCCATGATGATCGTGGCGCGGCTGTCCTGCGCGAACTCGGCCTGCAGCGCGTCGTCCTGGCGCGCGAAAACACGCTGGATGACATTCGCGCGATTCACGCCGCGGTGCCCGAACTCCTGCTCGAGACGTTCATTCATGGCGCGCTGTGCATCTCGTACTCGGGGCAGTGCCTCATGTCGGGCATGATCTCGGAGCGCAGCGCCAATCGCGGCTCGTGTGCGCAGTCCTGTCGCAAGGACTACACGCTGCGCGATGCGGCGTCCGGCGCCACGCTCGATACGGGCTACCTCATTTCGGCGCGCGATCTCGCGGCGGACACGCATCTCGAGGCAATCGCCGCGGCCGGCGTGCACACGCTCAAGATCGAGGGGCGCAAGAAAAAGCCCGAGTACGTCGCGACGGTCACGCGCACCTACCGTGATCTCCTGGAACGAATGCGACGCGGCGAGTGCGCGCACGCGACGCCGGAGGAGACACGGGACCTCGTGCAGATTTATAGCCGCGGATTCACGGGCGGGATGTTCGGCGGACGCGCGGGCCGCGCGTTCGTGACGCGTGACCATCCCGACAATCGCGGCCTGCCACTCGGCACGGTGGTGGGGCATGAGCGTGGCGGCCTGGTCCTCGAGCTCTCCGAGCCCATACAGCAGAACGACGGACTGGCGTTCGAGCCACCCGCGGGACATGCCGGGGACATGATCGGCTTTGCGGCGACCGTGGTGCGCGCGGAGGAAGCGAGAGGCGGGTTGTATCGCCAGTGTATCGCATCGCGCACCCGCGTACCACGCGGATGGCTCGTCCGCCGCACCTCGAACGCGGCGCTGCTCGAGCGGGCGCGCTCGAGCTACGCCGCGCTCGCCGGCCCGCCACGGGAGCGAAAGATCCGCCTCGACATGCGCGTATTTGGCGCTGCCGGGGCCCCGCTCACGCTCATCTGCACGGCCGATGGCGAGCGCACGGAAGTGCGCAGCGACATCGGACTCGGCCCGGCCCGGCAGCATGCGCTGGACGAGTCGCGGCTGCGCGCGCAGCTCGGCCGACTGGGCGAGACGCCGTTCGTCCTGGGCGCTGTGGAAACGCAGGCGCTGGGCGCCGGGCTCTTTCTTCCGATCAGTGAGCTCAACGCGCTCCGCCAGCGCGCGGTGGAGCAGCTGCTGGTCGCTCGGGATTGGACGCAGGAGGCACGGCGACTCGAGCGACGCGCGCGCATTGACGACGCCGTCTCGAGCGTGAGCGCGACGGTGCTCCACGACTCGGCGCACCCTTCCACCGCGACGTCCGCAATCAGACCATCACTCGCCGCGATCGTGTTCACGGTGGACGATGCGCGGGCGGCGGCGCGCGCCGGCGCCACGGAAGTCACGTTCGACCCCTTCCTGCGTCACCCGGTTCCGCCGCGCTCCCGGATCATGGCGCTCGCCGCGGAACTGCGGGGTGACGGCATTGCGCTGCGTCTTCGCACGCCGACCATCGTGCGACCGGAAGAACGCTCGTCCGTGCAGAAGTGGCTCGATCTCGATCTGCCCGTGCTCTGCGGACATCTCGGGCTTATCGCCACGCTCGCGCACGACGGGCGCGACGTGACCGCCGACTACGCCGTCAACTGCTTCAACCAGCACACCTCCACCGAGCTGTTTCGCCTTGGAGCGCGGCGCATCGTGCTCTCGGTGGAGCTCACTGTGGACGAGATGGCGGCGGTCGCCGCCCCCTGGGGCGGCGGGCCCTTCGACGTCGTGCTCTACGGCAGGCCGGAGGGCATGACGATCGAGCACTGCGCGCTGTCCGCCGCCTTCGACCGCGTGCCCACCACGTGCCGCGACCTGTGCGTGCAGAAGCATCCCGCCGTGGAGCTCACGGACCCGGCGGGATACACGTTCCCCGTCGCGACGGATGCGGCGTGCCGCAACCGGCTGCTGCACTCTCGTCCCATCGAGGGCTCCGAGTTTCTGCCGCGGCTGTGGCGAGCGGGCCTGCGTGGCTATCGGCTGCTCTTCAATGTCCCTGGTGATCCGGTCAGCGAAATCGTCTCTCGCTACCGCGCCGCGCTCGATGCGCTCGCGATGGACGCGCCTCCACCACGCGACTCGGTCCGGTCTCTGCTGGGCAACGCATTCACCCGAGGACACTTCATCCGTGCGGTCTAATGCTCGCGGGTGCGACGCGATGATGGCGGGAGGGGCCGCGTCCTGCCCCATCGTGCCCTCATGACATTGCGCCCGACGTTGGAGCAGGCCAGCGAGGCGCTGCACCGCCTCTTCGGCTACGACACGTTCCGCGCGGGGCAGGCGGAGGCCGTGGCGAGCGTGCTTGCCGGACGCGACACGCTGGTGGTGCTTCCCACCGGCGGCGGCAAGTCGCTCTGCTTCCAGGTGCCGGCGCTGCTCCTGCCGCATCTCACGGTGGTGATTTCGCCGCTCATCTCGCTCATGAAGGACCAGGTGGACGCGCTCACGGCGCGCGGGCTGCCCGCCACGTTCATCAACAGCACCCTCACCGGCGGCGAGATATCGGATCGCCTGGCCCGTGTCGAGCGCGGCGAGATCAAGCTGCTCTACGTGGCGCCCGAGCGCTTCGATTCCGGACGCGCGGCCGAGCGGTTGCGTGCTACCGGCGTGTCGCTGCTGGCGGTGGATGAAGCCCATTGCATCAGCGAGTGGGGCCATGATTTCCGTCCGAGCTACCTGCGCGTGCGCGATGTGCGCCAGCAGCTTGGCGCGCCGCCAACGGTCGCGCTGACCGCCACGGCGACGCCGGAAGTGCGGCGTGACATCACGCGCCAATTGGCGCTCTCCAACCCGAAGACGGTCATCACGGGCTTCGATCGCCGGAACCTGCACTATCACGTGGTGCGCACCCGGACGGAAACGGACAAGGACAGCGCGCTCATCGCCGCGCTCCATGACCACGCCGGACTCGCGGTGGTATACGCCTCCACCCGTCGCGCGGTGGAGCGGATCACGGGAATGCTCGTGCGGCAACGCATCACCGCCGTTGCCTACCACGCGGGACTCGACGACGCGAATCGCCACGACGTGCAAAACGCCTTCATGCGCGAGGACGTCCGCGTGATCGTGGCCACGAATGCGTTCGGCATGGGCATCGACAAGTCCAACATCCGGCTCGTCGTGCACCACGCCATGCCGGGGACGCTCGAGGCCTATTACCAGGAGGCCGGCCGCGCCGGACGCGATGGACTGCTCTCGCACTGTGTACTGCTGCACGCCTTTCAGGACCGCTTCACGCACGAGTATTTCGTGACGAGCGCGTATCCCGAACGCGAGCAGGTGGAGCGGGTATATGCCGTCGTACAGCGCGCCGCCACGTCCAATGGCATCGCGTCACTCACGGCCGCCGGCATCGCAGCCGCCACGCGGGGAGCCATCAAGGAGCGCGAGGCCGAGTCGGCGCTGCGCATCCTCACGCACGGCGGCGCGCTGATGATGGAGCCGGAATCATCGGCCCGCATCTGGGTGCGACTGCTGGCCACACCCGAGCGGATCAGGCGAGAGCTGGGCGAGAACGAAGCCGGCGAACGCGATCTGCTACGCGCGCTCTGGCGCAGCGCCGGCACCGGCCTCCAGCAGGGCGCACTGGTGAATCCCGATGGACTGCCTCCCGGCTTTGGGGGCGCGCCGGGCGTGACGGCCATGCTGGACTGGCTGCAGTCGCGCCAGTTCGTCGCCTGGGAACGCACGGGTGGGGGACTGCGCCCCACCCAGCCTTCCACGCCGCTCTCGGCGTTCCCCATTGACTGGGACGCCCTGCGCCGCCGGCGCCAGGCCGATCTCTCCAAGCTCGACGCGGTGCAGCACTACGCGTATGCCAAGGGATGCCGCCGCGGCTTCGTCCTTCGGTATTTTGGCGATCCTGCCGCGCGTCACTCCTGTGACGGGTGCGACAACTGTCTGGGTACGCATCGTGAATCGGCCACGCCCGCGCGCAAGCCCGCTCATGCCACACGCCATGCGCCGCGCGTCGCGGGAGAGCGTGCTGCGCTGTCATCGGGCGCCGAACTCTCGCCCGCTGACGCCACGCTCGTGGCGTCGCTGCGTGACTTGCGCGGCACGATCGCGCGCTCGGAGCAGCTGCCGGCGTACTGTGTCTTCAAGGACCGCACACTCACCGAGATGGCGGTGCGCCGTCCACAGTCACTCGAGGCGCTCGCCGCGCTGAACGGCGTGGGACCGGCCAAACTCGAGAAGTACGGCAAACGCTTTCTCGCGCTCATTTGCGGCGCGTCAGACATCGAGGCTGCGTGACCATGAATGACCTTCCGTATTTCACCGAGCAGCACCACGCGCTCCGCGACATGGTACGTGAATTCGCGCGCACCGAGGTGGCGCCGGTCGCCGCCCGCTTCGACGCCGACGCCACCTTCCCCTGGCAGAACGTCCGGAAAATGGCCGACCTGGGATTGCTCGGCGTGCCCTGGTCCGAGTCGCTCGGCGGCGCGGGGATGGACTACATCAGCTACATGATCGCGATTCACGAGATGGCCAAGGTGGACGCCTCGCATGCCATCACCATCTCCGCCCATACCACGCTCGGCACGTCGCCCATTGTCAATTTCGGCACCGACGCGCAGAAGGCGCGCTTCGTACCCCTGCTGGCGAGCGGTCGCGTCCTGGGTGGGTTTGGCCTCACGGAGGAATCGGCGGGCAGCGATGCCGGCGGCACGCGCTCCCGCGCCGAACGCAAGGGCGACCGTTACATCCTGAATGGCAGCAAGCGGTTCATCACGCACGGCGGCGTGGGCGAGATTTTCGTGGTGACCGCCGTGACCGACCCGGGTGCGGGCAGCCATGGCATCAGCTCCTTCATCCTCACCAAGCCCACCTGTGATCCTGATGGCGCCCGCGCCGCCGGTGTCGGCCACGAGCCATCACTGCCGCACATGCGTGGATTCAGCGCCGGCAAGAAAGAGGACAAGCTGGGGTGGCGTGCATCGGATACGCGCGAGCTGATCTTCTCTGACGTCGAGGTGCCGCGCGAGAATCTCCTCGGCGAGGAAGGGCAGGGCTTCGTCAACTTCATGCAGACGCTCGACTCGGGGCGCATTGGCATTGCCGCGCTGTCGCTCGGCATCGCGGAAGGTGCCTTCGAGCAGGCGCTCGCGTACGCATCGTTGCGGCGCCAGTTCGGGCAGCCGATTGCCAGCTTCCAGGGTGTGCAGTTCCAGTTGTCCGACATGGCTACGGAGATCGAGGCCGGATGGCATCTCGTCTATCACGCCGCCTGGCTGGCCCAGCAGAAAAAGCACTATGCAAAGGAAGCCGCCATGGCCAAGCTGTTCTGCTCCGAGCTGGCAATGCGGGCGACGATCAAGGCTGTACAGATTCATGGTGGCTATGGCTACACGCGCGACTACCCCGTGGAGCGGATGATGCGGGACGCCAAGGTGTGCGAAATCGGCGAAGGCACGTCGGAGATCCAGCGCATTGTCATCGCCCGGCATCTGCTCAGCACACTGTCCGACTGAGAGAGCCACGTGGCGCAGCAGCGTGCCGCACGCGACATGGTGCGTCGCCCTGTCGTGCGGCGTTGCGGAGAGCGGCAGCGCGCCCGTATACTGTAGCCACATGGTGACTCGCATCGTCACCCGGGATGACCAGAATTGATTCCTTGCGCGCGGCCGGCTCGGCGACCCGGGCGGTTCGCGCGTGTACGAAAGCCGGAGCGGGGTGGCGGCGTCTGTGACCGTCACGACTCGCTCCGCGCGCCCAAC
Source organism: Gemmatimonadaceae bacterium (assembly GCA_036278895.1). Lineage (GTDB taxonomy): Bacteria > Gemmatimonadota > Gemmatimonadetes > Gemmatimonadales > Gemmatimonadaceae > JADGGM01. Next base: position 48,226 of record DASUKE010000014.1, on the reverse strand, counting down.
AGTGTGAACCGGTGATCAATCGCATGACCCTTCGTATGTTCCTCGAGCCGGCGCTGCCGGTGCTCCTCGCAGTGATGAGCACCTGGATCCTTGCCGCGCTCGAGGCGGGGGTGCCATGGACGATCGTGCGCCATGCGGCCACGGGGCCGCGCGCGCCGGGAGCAAACCGCTCCGTCATCGGGCTCGCGCTCAGCCTGCGCGCCTGTTCACTTTCCACCGAGAGCCGTTGCCGAATGCCGGGTGCAGGGTCGCCGCCCGGCCAACGCGGCGCGACCCTGCATGAAACGAGATATCTACATCAACGCGAGTTCGCGAGAAACTCGCGTGGCCATCCTGGAGGATGACCAACTCGTCGAGCTGATGATCGACCGTCCCGACAACCGCCGCATGGTCGGGGACATCTATTTGGGAAAAGTGGAAGCCGTGCTTCCCGGCATCCAGGCTGCCTTCGTCGACATCGGCACGGAGAAGAGCGCGTTTCTTCACGCGAGCGATCTGGTCTTCCCCGGCGACGACGAGGATGACGAGGAGGAGGAGGACGACGACGCTGAGCAGGAGGAGGAGGAGAGCGCCGGCGGAGCCCGCAATCGCCGTCCCAAGGCGCCGCCCATCCAGGATCTGCTCAAGCGCGGCCAGGACATCCTGGTCCAGGTGTCCAAGGAACCCATTTCTACCAAGGGCCCACGCGTCACGGCGCAGGTGTCGCTCGCCGGCCGATTTCTGGTGTACATGCCGTCTGCATCGCGGGTGGGCGTCAGCCGCAAGATCGGCGAGCGCGCCGAGCGCCAGCGGCTGCGCGAGATGGTCCGGGCCGTGCTGCCCGCGGATTCGGGCGGCGTCATCGTGCGCACCGTGGGCGAGGACGCTACGCAGCAGACGTTCCAGCGCGAGCTGAGCACGCTCAGCGGCCAGTGGAAGCGCATCAAGCGCAAGACGCACTTCGTGCGCGCACCGGCGCTGCTGCACCGCGAGACGAGCCTCACGCGGGGCCTCACGCGCGACCTGTTCAGCACCAAGGTGGACTCGCTCGTCGTGGACTCGCGGCAGATCTACAACGAGATCACCGAGTATCTCAAGGGGATCGCGCCCGAGCTCATCGAGCGGGTCAGAATGTACGAGGAACCGGTGTCGTTATTCGACAAGCTCGAGATCGAGGGCGAGATCCGTGACCTCTTCAAGCGGCGCTGCGACCTGCCATCCGGCGGCTACCTCATCATCGAACAGACCGAAGCGCTGGTATCGGTGGACGTGAACTCCGGCCGCTACACGGGGAAGAAGGATCCGGAGAAGACCATTCTCAAGACCAATCTCGAAGCGGCGCACGAGGTGGCCCGGCAGCTCCGGCTGCGCGACATCGGCGGGATCATCGTGTGCGACTTCATCGACATGGAGACGCGCTCGAATCGTGACCGCGTGCTGCAGGAGCTGCGGACGTATCTGGCGCACGACCGCGCGCGAACCAAGGCGTTCGCGGTGAGCGAGCTGGGACTGGTGGAGATGACGCGCCAGCGGGTCCGCGCCGGCCATTATCACAACCTGACGGATCCGTGTCCCACGTGCGGCGGAACCGGACGCGTCTTCACGCCCGAGAGCACCATGCGCCGGCTGGAGCGGTCGGTGAAGCGCGCCGCGGCCGAGGGGCGCAAGGACAACCTCATCCTCAAGGTCCACCCCGATGTCGCCATGTACGTCCTGGAGGCGGAGCGCGATTTCACGAAGAAGCTGGAAAAGGGACTCGGCTTTTCGGTCGAGTTGCGCGACGATCCCCTGCTCAAGCCGGATGAGTTCAAACTGGTGGTGAAGGGTGCGGAGCGGGACGTGACGCAGCGCTACGCGGTAGCGTAGCGAGCCCCTCTTGACCCATTTCCCGCGTTCGACTAAGTTATTTAGTCTGTACCAGTTACCTTATCAAACGACTTTCCTCGCCATGTACGCAGTCATTCGCACCGGCGGACGGCAGTTCCGCGTCGAACCGGGAAAGACCCTTCGGGTACCGACTCTCGCCGGCGACGTCGGCGCGCGGATTACCTTCAGCGAAGTGCTCCTCGGCTCCGATGGCACGACCGTGCACACGGGTGCCCCGCTGGTGAGCGGCGCGTCCGTGACCGCCGACATCGTGCGCCATGGCAAGGGCGAGAAGATCGTCGTCTTCAAGATGAAGCGGCGGAAAAATTACGCGCGCAAGCAGGGACACCGCCAGCCGTTCACTGAAGTGCGCATTCACGATATCTCCCTGGGCTGAGGCAGCCGCATCATGGCTCACAAGAAAGGCGTCGGGTCCACGCGCAATGGCCGCGACAGCAATCCGCAGTATCGCGGCGTCAAGAAGTTCGGCGGGGAACGCGTGCGCGCCGGAAACATCATCGTGCGCCAGTGCGGCACGAAGGTGCACCCGGGCCGCAACGTCGGGCTCGGCTCCGACTACACCATCTATGCCCTCATCGATGGCGTCGTGAAGTTCGAGCACAAGAGCAACACGCGGTACAAGGTGAGCGTCTATCCTGAAGTCGCGGTGGGGTCGGGCTCGGCCGCGTAGCGCCACCTTCCGTTCGCAGCGCCTGACGCCCTCGCTCATGCGGGGGCGTTGTGCATTGCGGAAACATTCCCCGTGCAATGGCGTATGGTGTGATGACGGAGGCGGCGGACAGGAATCGCCGCCGCTCCCGGATCTCATCCAGCACGATCACCGTTGACGCACGGAAGGTGCCGGCCATGCCACTCTGGGACAAGGTCAAACAGGAGCTGGATCGCGCGGGACAGGCGGCGCAGGGTGCCCTCGATGAAGGGAAGACGCGCCTCGATGCCTTGCGCGCGCGGCAACTCGCCAACAAGGCCGCGCAGGCACTGGGATATGCAGTCTACCGCGCTCGGCAGAAGGGCGGAGACATCGACGCCGATACCTATGCGCGCCTGAGCAGCACGCTCGCCGGCCACGAGGCCGAGGCGGCCGGCCTCGAGCAGCGTCTGGACTCCTTCACGGAAGGGCGACGCGCGAAACCATCGGACAGCGACACCACGGACTTCACCGCGTCGGCCGACGCGCCTCCTTCACCGGACTCGCCGGAACCGCCCCCAGCGGCCTGACGGCGTTTTCCGCGCTGCAGCGCGCCTGCATTCCGCACGGGCCGGCCACTCGCCGGCCCGTCGTGTTGACAGGCTCTGCATTTCTCGGCAACATTGGCCTCTGCTGAGCTCGCCGGGTCGCTCCCGTTCGCCCCAGCCAACCGATTTCCTGTCCGACTCACGCGGAGGGTCCCATGGCAGGGATGCGCTCACCCGCTCAGATCGCATTCGATCCAGCGGGAGATCCGCTCGCCGTTCGTGTCTGGTGCGGTCATGCACAGGTCGGCACCTACGACCTGCGCCTCTATCACTCCACGCGCGGCGAACCGGTGGCCGGATGGCGCTTCCATGGCCCACTGCGCACCCCCGAGCAGGATACGTTCGTCCTGCCGGAGCCCGCAGGGGACAACCTCAAGCGCGTGGTCCGCTGCCGCTTTCGCATCGGCGTCCTCCCTCCGGACCGGATCTACACGACGTATGTCACGGTGCTGCAGGGCCCGCGCATCATCGGCGACCTCGAGCAACGCGGCGAAGCGACTGATCCCACGGTGTCGGTCGTCATGCTTGCCAAGTTCGTGCTGCCGCGCGCGGTGCCAACCTCCGCTTCGCTTCCTGCCGAGAGTGACGAGGACGAGCCATGAACCGATCCCTGGCGTGTCTCGTCGCCGCGCTGATTGGGTCGCCATGGTCGGCGCGGACGGCGACCGCGCAGTATGCATTCCCCCTCGTCTCCGCCGACACGGTTAGGAAGTACTTCGCCATTCCCGAGGCACCCGCGTTCTCACTGCTCGACGCCGAGCCGAGTCGCATTCTGCGTCCGGGTTCGGCCCGCGACATCGCGATTGGCATCGTGGGCGCACTCGATGGGTCCATCGACGTCCCCAACTCCTTCGCCGTGGAGTTTGCGCCGCTTCCCCTCATCGCGGGCGATCGGCTCACCCTCGGCGCGTACCAGGCGCACCCGGTGCGGTATCGCACGCGCCTGTCCTTCGCGACACAGCGGGTGAAGGTGCGCGCGCGCTCCCAGATCGCGCTGGGCGTGCGCACCAGCCTGCTCGACGAAAGCGATCCGCGCACGAGCCGCGTCCTGCTCGACCGGCTGCGCGCGCTGCTGGAGCGCCACGCGCGCAACGATGACTCCCTGGAGGCGCGCATTGAGGCCGCCGGCATCAACCTGCTCGCCGTAGACCGCGGGTCGCTCGCGCCCGCGCAGCGACGCATCGTCGACTCGCTGCGCGCACTGCACGACGCCGTGGAACACTCGCTCAACACATCGTTCGCGAACCGGATCAAGGAATGGGACGAGGACTCCGTCTGGAATCGGCGCATGCTCGACGTCGCGGTCGCGGCACGCTGGTCCACGCGGGACTCCACGGCGCGTGGGCTGCGTAGCGACGCGTGGGCCGCGTGGTTGACCTACGGCACGGGCTACCGGCGCTGGCTGCAGTGGCTCGTCGGGACACGCGTGGCACTGGAGCGTGATTCACTCACCTCGCACCACGTCGCGAGGAGTGCCCTCACGACGCGCCTGTACCTGGGCGCCAATCGCTACAAGGTGTTCGGGGAAGTGCAGGGCGAAGCGCGCCAGGCACGCGCGCCGGCCTGGCTGCTCGGCACCGGGAGCGAACTGGCACTCGATCGTTCCATCTGGCTCGTCGTGTACGCCGGCTGGCGGCGTGACGGGTCGGATGCGGGACAACTGCTCACACGTCTCGGGCTCGCACTGGGCAATTGAGCGCGGCTTCGCGCTGCGGGATGGAGGGGGGAGATGCGGGGAGTGGGACGCTGCCGCCTGCCCATTCCCCAGCATCCACTTCCCGGCGCATGGTCGTTACGGTTTCTGATATGCCGGCGGCAGGGTCTTGTATCGATCGGTGAGCTGATCCTGCCTCGAGTGATCCTGATACCGCTTGCCGCGCACGAATACCGCTTCCGCGTGGGACGCAAACTCGAACGGATCGCCGTCCCAGATCACCACGTTGGCCTCGCTGCCCGTGCGGAGCGAGCCCACATGATCCGCCACGCCAAAAATCAGCGCCGGCGCCAGTGTCACCGCGCGCAGGGCGTCATCCCGGCTCATGCCATAGCCGACGGCGTTCCCCGCTTCGAAGCGGATGTTGCGCACGTTGAAGAGTTCTTCATCGCCTCCACCGGCGTTGCCAATGAGCGCGACCTCGACGCCGGCCTTCCGCAACAGCGCGACGTTGTCCTGGCGTGAACCCAGTGCCGTGAACGCATACGGGATGTTCATCATCGCGCCCGCCAGCACCGGGACTTTCGCCGCCGCCAGCTCGCGCGCGACCATCCACGCTTCCGCTCCCCCGGCAATGATCACCTTGAGCCCATACTCCTTGCCCAGCGTGATCGCCGCACGAATGTCGCTGGACTTGTCCGCCGCAACGAGCAGCGGCACGCGACCCTGCACGACGGATATCATTGCCTCGAGGTCGGCACGGCCGGCGGAGAGAGTGCGCGCCTGCCCGCGATCGAACTCGGACCGGTGACTCGCATAGTACCGCGTATCCTCGATGAACGTACGCAGCCGGGCCATCAACTGCCCGCGGTTGCCTACGTCTGCGTCATCGTCGCTGCCGACCTGCGCCACCATGACGGCGGGTGCGCGCACGAGCATGTTCGTCGCCGTTCCGTCGACGAGATCGAGGAACGCCGCCTGGCCCGCGATCAATCCACCAGCCGGCAGCGACACCACACTCGTCACGCCGCCCTCGCGCGCGGGCGGGATCATGACCGACCGCGGGTTGAGCCCATCCCACGAGCGTGCGGCGGCTGCAATGCCGTCCGGTGTCCTGGGGTTGGTCTCGCGGGTGCCCGCACCGAAGCCCACCTCGACGAGACCGAGCTGTGTTCCGGCATTCACAAAACCCGGGGTGACAATCTTGCCTGTGGCATCGATGCGCTCCGCGCCAGCCGGCACCGCCACATTTGTGCCCACGGCCGCAATTTTGCCATCCCGCATGAGCACCGTGCCGCGCTCGATCACGGGCCCGCTCACCGGGTACACCGTCCCGCCGGTGATCGCTATGGTCTGCGCGGGCAGCGCCGCTGCGCACGCGAGCGTCGCGAGCGCCGCGACGACCGGAATTCGTGTGGTGTTCACTGGTTGCCTCCCGTCGTATCGGCGGGCACGAAGCCCAGTTCGAAATCCGTGCGCCAGTGCTCGGCCGGATCACTCCGGTCGTAGAGCATGGCACCATCGATCCACACCTTCTCCGTATGCGTGTACACGCTGAATGGATCACCGGACCACAGTACGATGTCGGCATCCTTGCCCGGTTCCAGCGAACCGATCTGTTTGTCCAGGTCGAGCGCCCAGGCCGGATTGATCGTCATCCACTTCACCGCATCCTCCTCGCTGACCGGAATGCCCGCGTCGTGCCCCGCCGCCATCGCCTTGGCGACTTCCTGATTCAGGCGCTGGGAACCGGACGGATCGTCAGAGTGGATCATGGCGCGCACACCGGCGTGCGACAGCAGGGCGAGATTGGCGCGGACCGCATCGAGCGCTTCCATCTTGAACCCGCCCCAGTCCGCCCACACGGCCGCGCCAATGCCTTCCTTCGCCAGCAGGTCGGCGATCTTGTACGCCTCCACGCCATGGTGGAACGCCTTCACCTTGAAGCCGAACTCGTGCGCAACGTCGATCATGTTGGCCATCTCGTCGGCGCGGTAGCAGTGGTTGTGCACCAGGATATTGCCGCGCAGCACTTCGGCCAGCGTCTCCAGCCCGAGATCGCGCGCGGGCGGATCGCCCTTGTGATCGGCGTTCCACTTGTCCCACTTGCGCCGATACTCCTCCGCCTTGATCCATTGCGCACGGTAGCCCGCCACGTTTCCCATCCGCGTGGACGGTCCACCCTTGCTGCCGTAGACGCGCTTGGGATTCTCTCCGCACGCCATCTTGAGCCCGTATCTGGCGCCCGGGAATTTCATGCCCTGTACGGTGCGCGCGGGCACGACCTTGAGCACGACGCTTCTGCCGCCAAACAGGTTTGCGGAGCCAGGCAGGATCTGCTCGGTCGTGACGCCGCCAGCAAGGTCACGCGGGAACTGCGGATCCTGCGGCCACACCGAATGCTCCGCCCACACGTTCGGCGTCGCCGGATTCGTCGCCTCGTTGCCGTCACTGTTCGCGGCGGTTTCCGGGGCCGGGTACACGCCGCGGTGCGAGTGCACGTCCACAATGCCTGGCGTGATGAACTTGCCGGTCGCGTCAATCACCACCGGGTGCAGCTGCGCGGCAGCGTTCGTGATTTCCGGGGCGTTGGCGCTGGCCGCGATGGCGACGATCTTGCCTTCGTTCATCAGCAGCGCGCCGCCCCGCAGCCGCGGCCCCGCGGCGGTGAAGATCGTCGCGCCGGTAATCAGCGTGGCGCGCGAGGGGAACGGCGTGTACGTGCTGGGAAACGGATCGGCGTTCGGCAGCGACAGCGCTCCCGGACCAGCCTTGCCTGCCGCTACCGTATCGGCGGGCGCCGCCGTTTGCGCGGGCGCGGCCGGCGGAACTGGTGCCTGTGGGCTGCCTGCTGATGCGCAGCCGAGCAGGAGCATGGACAACACGAATGCAGCAGGGCGCATGGGAACGTTCATCCTCCTGAACAGGGGACCAGCAGAAAATGGCAGGTGGCCGCAGCGCGGCCACTGGAGCAGCTGTTTCGTTCTGGATGCTGCAGTCCGTTCACACGCGGACCGTCACCGTGCAGGCAGCAGTCGCTCCGGATTCGTTTCCAGCGCAGCGCGTTTGAAGCCGTCGGAGAGCGGCAGCGCCAGGAACTGCTCGACGTTCTTGCGCATGCTGGACACACCGGGGCTTGGCCAGTCCGTTCCCCACAGCACCTGCCGCTCCAGCTCGGCAATGCGCGGAAAGTAATCGAGCAGGCTGCGCGGCGGGATGCCCGATACATCGAGCCACACGTGCCGGTGCCGCCGCAGGATGAAAAAGGCCTCCTGCATGTACAGCGGCCGCCCGCCGTGGGCCATGATCAACCGCAGATCGGGGAAATCAATGGCGACGTCATCCAGCTCCATGGGATTCCCATACTTGCTGCGCGCGCCGGGAAAGACGCTCGTGCCGGTGTGCACCAGCACCGGCAGACCATGCTGCTCACAGGTGATGTAGATGCGCGCCAGCGCGTCCAGTCCCCGCGTGTAGTCGTTCGCCGCGAACGCCTGATGCGGAGGATGCAGCTTGAGCACCCGCACTCCGAGCTCCAGCAAGTGGTGCACGGCGCCCACCGGGTCCGGCGCGGTGATGGGGTCCACGCCCCCATAGGGCAGCAGTCGCGCGGGATCGGCCTGGGCGTAGCGCGCCGCAAATTCGTTCGTCTCGTCGGTGAACCCCATGATGTGCGGACTCGGATAGTTCACCATGCCCACACGCCCAATGCCTTCGGCGCTCATGATGTCGAGCAGCATCGCCGGGCTGTCCATGAGCGCGAGGAGAAAATCGAAATGCTCCTCCTTGCCCCGCCGCATGACGTCCATCACCGCGGGTTTGAGCTGCCGCCAGGGCTGGATGTGCACGTGCACATCCGTGATCCGCACGTTCTCGAGCGTGTCCTCGCCCTCGGGCGCCTCGCTCATCGCCCGGTGAACTCGGCGGTGCGCTTTTCCAGGAAGGCACGCACGCCTTCTGCCTTGTCCGCGCTGGAGAAGCAGAGCTGGAAGAGTGCCGACTCCAGCTTGAGGCCATCTTCCAGCGGCAGGGAGAGCGCCGCGCGCGTGGCTTCCTTGGCGGCGGCCACCGCTACCGGGCTTCGCGATGCGATAGTGGCCGCGAGCTGCATGGCGCGGTCGAGCAGGGCAGCGGGCTCGGTGACTTCCTCCACCAGCCGCAGCCGCAGGGCTTCCTGGGCGGAGATGAGCTCGCCGGTGAGAATGAGGCGCAACGCACCGCCGAGTCCGATGACGCGCGGCAGTCGTTGCGTGGCGCCGCCGCCCGGAATGATGCCGAGATTCACCTCCGGCTGGCCGAACTTCGCCGCGGCGGACGCGATGCGAATGTCGCAGGCGAGGGCCAGCTCCATTCCGCCCCCAAGGCAGAATCCGTTCACCGCGGCGATCACCGGCCTGGGCGAGCGCTCGATGGCATCGTAGATGGATGGTGCGTGCATCGCGCGCCACTGATCCACCGGCGTGCGATCTTCGAATTCCGCGATGTCCGCGCCGGCCACGAAGGCCTTGTCGCCGGAGCCCGTGAGGACCACGGCGCGCACGCGATGATCCCGGCCGATCGTGTCCATGGCACCCAGAAACGCGCAGCGCACCTGGCCGTCCAGCGCGTTCCGCTTCTCGGGCCGATTGATGGTGATCAGCGCGACCGGCCCCCGCACGTCCAGTGTGACGACGCTACTCTCGGTCATCGATCGTTCTCCCAGCGATAGAAGCCCTGGCCCGTCTTCTTGCCGAGCTCACCGCGCGCCACCTTCTCGCGCAGCAGAGCCGGCGGACGATAGGTGTCGTCCTTCAGCGTGGCGTGGAGATGCTCGGCGATGGCGAGGCGCACGTCCAGGCCCACCAGATCGGTGAGGCGCAACGGGCCCATGGGATGATTGTAGCCAAGCTCCATTGCCCGGTCGATGTCTTCCGCGCTCGCCACCTGCTGCTCGAGCATGCGAATCGCTTCCAGTCCGAGTACCACGCCGAGGCGGCTCGTCGCGAACCCCGGCGTGTCACGCACGACAATGGGCTCCTTGCGCACCAGCCGGGCGAAGTCCTGCGCCCGGGTGACGCTCGCGTCGCTGGTGTCCGCGCCGCGCACGATCTCGAGCAGACGCATGACCGGTACGGGATTGAAGAAGTGCAGTCCCATCATGCGCTCGCGGTGCCGAAGCACTTCACCGATCGCGGTGATCGAGAGCGAGGACGTGTTGCTCGCGAGAATGGCGGTGGGCCGCACGTACGGTTCCAGCTCCGCGAAGCAGCGGCGCTTGAGATCGAGCTGCTCCGGAATCGCCTCGATGACCACATCGGCCTCGGCGGCCGCCGTTCGCGGATCAGCCGCGGATTCAATGCGGGCCAGCGACGCGTCGCGATCGTCCGCGGTGCACTTGCCGCGGTCCACCGCGCGGTCGAAGGCGGCCCGTACCTGCTGCTGCGCGCTGACGAGCCGCCCCGGGTCCGCGTCCGTGAGCGACACGTGGCACCCCGCCAGCGCCGACACATACGCGATGCCGTGTCCCATGGTCCCCGCGCCAATCACCGTCACGCGAAGTCCGCTGGTCATGCCGCGCCCTCGATGACCGACCGCAGCTCGCCGAGCACATCGGTGCAGAGTCCATCCACGCCCTGTGCCGTCAGCGCGCGCGCGACGTCGGGACGGTTGACGGTCCACGCGATGACCCGGCCGCCTGCCGCGTGCACCGCGCCGACCAGTGCAGGATTGATCAGCTCCCAGTGCGGCCAGACATCCCGTGCGCCGGTGTCGCGCATGCTGGCAGAAATGTCCGTTGGCGCGCGATCGAAGAGCAGGCCGCGCCGCAGCTCGGGCGCAAGCTCGCCCAGGCGGCGAATGGCATCCTGGTCAAAGCTGTGGACGGCGCATCGGGACGGCATGGCGGACGTGCGAATCTGCTCCACGACCGCGCTCTCGATGCCCGCACCCTTGAGTTCGACGAACAGCTCCGCACGTCCCTTCACCACGGCGAGCGTCTCCGCGAGAGTGGGGATGAGCGCCACGCCGTGAATGGAAAATCCCTGCAGCTCGTCAAACGTGAGCGCATCGATGGGTCGTCCCGCGAGTCGTCCGCTTGGCGCGGTCGCGCGAGGGACGGGATCGTGGTGCACCACGACGGTGCCGTCGCGCGTGACGTGGACGTCGATCTCGATGCCATCGGCACCGAGTTCGAGTGCCCGGAGAAACGCCGGAAGCGTGTTCTCCGGGCGCTCGCGCGGCGTGCCGCGGTGCGCGATGAGCAGCGGACGGCGCGCCGCGGAGTCGGCCGGACCCGCTTGCGGATCAGTCGTCACTCTTCTTGGGGGCGATCCAGTCGTTCTCCTTGAAGATCTGCCGCAGCAGCTCCCGGTCCTCCATGGTCGGCGTGACGGAGGCCACGTAGTCCGCGTACCGCTCCTTCTCGATCGCATCGCCGTGCACCGTGAACGTCTTGCCCCGATACTCGCCAATGCGCCGGTTGAACTTGACGCTCGGGACGTAGAGCTGCGGCTGGTCCTCCGGGACGTGAAGGTTCAGACGGTCAATGAGCCCCTGGATTTCCTGGCGGTACAGCTCACGCGCGTACTCGTTGAGTCGCGCGCGGTCCGGCGTCTGTGGATTGGTCCGCTCGTCGAAGCGCCCCTTCAGCCCCCAGGTGTACGCCCACTGCGCCGAGGACGAGTTGTCCGTCCCGAAGAGATCGAAGGCAGTGGACACCCACTTGTTGAAGTAGCGCTGCATCACCGCCGTCGGAATCCGTCGCGCCTTGATGATGCGGTGGAGCCCGTTGTTGCCCGTGCCGAGATGGAAGGATTCCTCGCGCAGCATGGGCTTCATGGAACGCGACAGCGGCGCGAACGCCGAGGTGGACATCATCTGCAACTGGAACTTCCCGTCGCGATCGATGAACTCGGTATAGGTGAAGAAGTCGAGCCAGTTTTCCACCCGTTCGTTGAACGAGCCGAGCAGCCGCTCCTGTTCATCGGCGCGCCGTTGCAGCAGCTTCTCCGCTTCGCGCTTCCCCTCATCGCCGAAATGGGACACGAGCAGGTAGGACATCTGCCAGCCGTGGCGCATTTCCTCCGCCATGACGCGATAGATGGAGAGCAGATCGTAGTCGCTGGGTGCGTTCTCGAGCAGCGAGCGCTGCTGTTCCACGGATGCGAACTCCGTATCGCCCTGGTACACGATCAGCGTCTGCAGGGCATCGCGGATGCGCTGATCCGGAATGTGCATGACGGTCTTCCATTTCGACTGGCCACGATAGTGGCCGAACTCGATTTCCGAGACGTCGGGATCGGCCAGCTTCACGTCAAACCGATAATCCGTGAGCTCCCTGGCATCGAGTCCGATGTCGTTCTGCCAGACCTTGAAGAGGTCGGTCCAGTCATCAAAGTTGGTGATTTTCGCGAGAGGCATGTCGCTGTACTCCCTGGTTCTGAAACGAATGAGTCAGATCGCGAACGAATGAGTCAGGTGGCGCCGAGTGTACCAAAGTGCGCTTCTCGTTTCTCGACAAAAGCCGTAACGCCCTCCGCGGCATCGCCCGAGGCGAAACAGCGGAGCTGGGCGTCCAGTTCGAAGTCCAGCATTTCGGGCAGCGTGCGGGAGCCCGATTCGTACACCGCGCGCTTCGCCGCAGCGAGCGCGAGTGCGGGTTTCGCCGCGAGTGTCCGCGCCAGCTCCATCGTCGCCCTCGCCAGGTCGGCGTGCGGCACGACGCGATTGAACAGGCCGAGTCGCAGACACTCGCCTGCGTCGATCACATCCGCCAGCCAGAAGAGCTCGAGCGCCCGGGCCGGGCCGACGAGCCGCGGAAGGAAATACGTGCCGCCCCAGTCCGGAACGAGCCCAATGCGATTGAACGTCTGCCCCAGCCGCGCCTGATCGCTCGCGATGCGCAGGTCACACGCCAGCGCGAGATTCGCGCCGCCGCCGGCCGCGACGCCATTGATGCATCCGATCACCGGCTTGGGCGACGCGCGCATGGTCGTCACGACGCGCCGGCCCGCTTCGACCAGCGCCGCCATGGCATCCGCGTCGCGGCGGGCAATGAGGTCCCGCAGATACGTGATGTCCGCCCCGGCGCAGAAGGCGCGCCCGGCGCCCGTGACCACGATCACGCGCACGGCGGCGTCGCCCTCCAGCTCCAGTATCGCGTCACCCAGCTCGGTCCGCATTGTTCCCGCGAAGGCGTTGAGCTTTTCGGGACGGTTGAGCGTCAGCGTGCCGACCGCGCCGTCACGCGACAGCAGAATGTGCTCGAAGCTCATGCCGGTACACGCTCCACAATGGTTGCGATGCCCTGGCCGACGCCGATGCACATCGTGGCGAGACCGTAGCGGACGCCGCGGCGGCGCATCTCGTGCACGAGCGTGGTGAGCACGCGCGCTCCGGACGCGCCGAGTGGATGTCCGAGCGCGATGGCGCCGCCGTTCACGTTCACGCGCGCGGGGTCGAGCTGCAGTTCGCGAATGCAGGCGATGGACTGCGACGCGAATGCTTCGTTGAGTTCGATAAGATCCAGATCGTCCACGCCGAGCCCGGCGCGGGTCAGCGCCTTGCGCGTGGCCGGGATGGGTCCCAGCCCCATGACATCAGGCGACACGCCCGCGACGGCGGACGCCACGATGCGCGCGAGCGGCGCTGCGCCCGACGCGCGCGCCGCCCGTTCACTCATTACGAGCAACGCGCTCGCGCCGTCGTTGATCCCGCTGGATGAGCCGGCCGTCACCGTACCGCCCTCGCGCACGAATGCCGGTCGCATCGCCGCGAGGGACGCCATGGTGGTCTCCGGCCGCGGGTGTTCATCGCGGTCCACCACGCTGACCGCGCCGCGCCGGCCTGCGACGCGCACCGGCACGATCTCATCCGCGAAGCGCGCGTCCTGCATGGCGCACGCCGCGCGCCGCTGGCTCTCGCACGCGAAGGCGTCCTGCTCCTCGCGCGTGATGCCATAGCGGCGAGCGACCGCCTCGGCGGTTTCACCGAGTGAAATCGTCCACTCGCGCGGCATGTGCGCGTTCGTGAAGCGCCATCCTACCGTGGTATCCGCGGCGACGGGTGCCGCGCGGGGAAACCCATCTTCGGGCTTGAGCATCACCCAGGGCGAGCGCGACATGCTCTCGACGCCGCCGGCGACGAACCGCTCGCCTTCACCCGCGTGGATCGCCTGCGCGGCGCTCACCACGGCCTGCAGCCCCGATCCGCACAGCCGGTTCACGGTTTGTCCCGGCACATCCACGGGCACGCCGGCCAGCAGTGCTGCCATGCGCGCCACGTTGCGGTTGTCCTCACCCGCCTGGTTGGCGCATCCCATGATCACGTCGTCCAGCGTCGCGGCGTCGACACGGGTCCGCTCGATCAGCGCCCTTATCGCCACGGCGGCCAGATCATCAGGCCGCATGCGCGCCAGCGCGCCCGCATGGCGGCCGATGGGCGTGCGCACGGCATCCATGATGAAGGCGGTCATGAGCGGGAAGCGGCGCGCGGCGCGCGCCTGCGGGACACGCCGGCCCGCGGCCGGCTGCGGGAAGCGGGCGGCTGCCTGCGGCAGCGCCCTGCGGGAAGCGCCGCCGGGCCAAATGCCCTGCGACTGCGGCACGCCCCACGTCCGACGCCCGAGCCTTCGATTCCCCGTTCCCGATTGCTGATTCCCAAGGGAAGGGTGGCGGGACGGGGTCTCGCAGCCGCGCTTCGCGCGGCGCTTCCCGCAGGCCGCTGGCGCAGGCAGTCGGCCGCTTCCCGCAGGTCGCCTTCGGCGACCGCTTCCCGCAGGCGGCCTCGGGCCGCCGCTTCCCGGCACTCTAGAGTGACACCCATACCGATTTCACCTGGCTGTACCCCTCCAGCGCGTGCATGCCCAGGTCCCGGCCAAACCCGGACTGCTTGAACCCGCCAAAGGGCGACGCCGCATCGTACATGTTGTACGTGTTGATCCAGACCGTGCCGGCGCGCACGGCGCGAGCGGTCCGCAGAGCCTTGCTGATGTCTCGAGTCCAGATGCCGGCGGCAAGACCGTAGATCGTGTCGTTCGCCAGCCGGGCCGCGCCGGCAACGCCATCGTGGAACGTCATCATCGCGAGCACCGGTCCGAATATCTCCTCGCGCGCGATGGTCATGCCCGGCTCGACGTCGCCGAAGATCGTGGGCGCGACGAAGTATCCCTTGCCGTTCACCGGCGTGCGTTCGCCCCCCGCCAGCAGTGCTGCGCCCTCGCGGCGTCCGGTCTCGATGTAGCCCAGTACGCGCTCCATTTGCACTTTCGAGACGATCGCGCCCAGTCGCGTCTTCGGATTGAGCGGGTCACCCGCCACCATGCGCGCCGCGCGCTCGAGAATCTTCTCGGTGAGCGCGTTCCGCACGCTGTCCTCCACGAGCAGCCGCGACCCCGCCGCGCACACTTCGCCCTTGCCGTAAAAAATGCCCGTGAGCGCCCCGCGTGCCGCCGCATCGAGATCCGCATCCGCGAAGACGATATTCGGCGACTTGCCGCCCAGCTCCAGCGACAGCTTTTTCACGGTCCCCGACGCATCGCGCATGATCTGCTTGCCCACCTCCGTGGATCCGGTGAAGGCGATCTTGTCCACGTCGGGGTGCTGCACGAGCGCCGCGCCCGCGACCGACCCGCGTCCCGCGACGCAGTTGAACGCCCCCGCGGGAAACCCTGCTTCCAGCGCAAGCTCGGCCATGCGAAGCGCCGTGAACGGCGTCTGCTCCGCGGGCTTGAGCACGATGGTATTCCCGCACGCCAGCGCGGGACCGAGCTTCCACGCGGCCAGCGACATGGGGAAGTTCCATGGAACGATCGCGCCGACCACGCCGAGCGGTTCGCGCAGCGTGAAATTCAGGAACGGCCCATCCACCGGAATGGTCTCGCCGTGGATCTTGTCCGCCCAACCGCCGTAATAGCGGAACGTCTCCGCCGTGAGCTTCACATCGATCAGCGACTCGAACACCGGCTTGCCGTTGTTCAGCGTCTCCAGCCGCGCCAGCTCATCCTTGTGCTCCGTGCACAGCTCACCCAGACGATAGAGCAGCTCGCCGCGCCGCCGCGCGCTCATCCCGCGCCAGGCATCACTCTCGAACGTCGCGCGCGCGGCGTGCACGGCACGATCCACATCCGATGCATCGCCCTCGGCCACGTGCGCGATCGCCTCCTCCGTGGCGGGATTCATGACAGTGAACGTCGCGCCGGAGGCGGCATCGCTCAGCTCGCCCTGGATCACGAGCTGCGTGGGGAAGCGATCCGTGGTCGCTGCGGCACTCATGCGTCGGCCTCGCGCATGATCAGCGGCCCGTGAACGTGGGCTGCCGTTTCTCGACGTAGGCTCCGATCCCTTCCTTGGCATCGGCGCTCTTGAAGAGCAGGCTCTGCAGCTCCCGCTCCATGGCGAGACCGTACTCGAACGACACCTCGGCGCCGGACTGCACGGCGCGCTTGATGTGTCCCACCGCCATGGCCGCCTTGTTCGGCAGGCAGAACTGGCGGGCGTAGAGCATTACGTTCTCCCACCACTCGTCCTTCGGATACACCTCGTTCACGATGCCCAGCGACTGCGCTTCCTCGAAGGAAAAGGTGCGTCCCGTCACCATGAGCTCGATCGCCTTGGCCTTGCCGACCAGCCGCGCCAGGCGCTGTGTGCCGCCCGTGCCCGGGAGCACGCCCAGGTTGACTTCAGGCAGCCCGATCTTTCCCGCATCCTGTCGCGCAATGCGGATGTCGCACGCCATGGCGATCTCGAGCCCGCCGCCCACGCAATGCCCGTTGATCGCGGCGATGACCAGCTTTGGCGTCTGCTCGAGACGGCTCAGGGTTTCATTGGCGTGGAGGCAGAAGTAGTACTTGAAGGTGGGGTCCACCTCGTTGAGCATCTTGATGTTCGCGCCCGCCGAGAAAAACTTGTTGCCCGCTCCGCGAATCACGATCACCTGCACGTCATTGTCGAATCGCGCGCGCAGCACGCACTCGTCCAACTGACGCATCATGTCGTGTGTGTACGTATTGGCGGGCGGATCGTTCAGCTCGAACACCGCGATGTTCCCGTCCTTCCGATATGTGACCAGAGTGGACGTAGCACGGTCAGTCAGGGTGGCGGTCATGGCAATCTCGACAAAAGGAGGATGGATGATGGCGTGACTGGCCTAGCCCGCCGATGCGTGCGGAATGACCGCATCCGACACGGGAAGTCCCACGTAGCCGCCAAGAAAGAGGCGGCAGATGTTCTGACTCAGGAGCTCGACGCCGACGTCGCCCAGTGGATCGTACCAGTTGTAAATCCAGTTCATCATGCCGAAGAGCGAGTACGCGGCGACGCGCCGGTTCAGGTGCGCCGGTCCATGCGCGGTTTCGAGGTCGGCGAGAATGTCCATGAGCATGCGCGTGTAGTCGTGCTTCATGTCGTTCACACGCTGGAGAAAGTCTCCGCTCAGCGCACCCGCCTCGTGCGACAGGACCTTCATCTCCGCCATGTGCGAGGCGAAGTAGTCGAGGTGATTGTCGACGAACCGCGCGAGACGTTCCACCGGATCCGTCACGCCGGCGAGCGTGTCCCGCGCGCCGGCGAGCACCGCCTCGAAGTTGCGCTGCTGGATGAGGAACAGCAGCTCATCCTTGCTCTGTACGTAGTAGTACACGCCGGCCAGCGACACGCCCGAGGCCCGCGCCAGATCGCGCATGCTCGTTCGATGGTAGCCCCGGTCGGCGAACACCTTTGCGGCAGCCGCCAGCAGGCCATCCAGCTTCTGATCCCGGTTCGAAGTCGTCATGGTGGCCACGAATGAGGGTCGAACGCTCGTTCAAGTTCAACGTACGCCCTGATCCGGACCCAGTCAAGCAAACCCTTCAGCCGTGCGCCTTAACACTTTCCATGGTGGCGGCGTCTCATCTCGCGACTGCATGCCTGAACCCCTTCTGACACCCGCCGAACCCGGCGACGACGCGCTGATCGCGCGCTGGGAGGCCGGGGACGAACGGGCGGCAAGCCAACTGGTCACCAGGCACGCCGCAGCCGTGTCGCGCTTCGTCGCCAGCCTGGGTGCGCGGCAGGATGTGGAGGAGATCGTCCAGGACACGTTCGTCCGGGCGTTTGCATCGGTGGAGGGATTCCGTGCGGAGAGTTCGTTCCGGACCTGGCTGTTCACCATTGCGCGCAACCTCGTGCGCGATCGGGCGCGCAGCGACAGGACGCGACGCGTCACCGTGCCGATCCTGGAGCAGCACCTCGCCACCGAACATGATGCGCTCGATCGGGTGGTGGCGGACGAGACGGAGGATCGCATGCGCAGTGCCGTCCGGGAGCTGTCGCCCACGCAGCGTGCCGTGTTCATGCTGCGCGTGACCGAAGGCCTGTCGTACCGGGAGATCGCCACGGTGGTTGGCACTACCGAAGGCGCGGCGCGGGTGCACTATCATCACGCCATGCGTGCCATCAAGGAGTATCTCGATGACTGATTGTCCGCGCGCGGATGTGCGCGACCTGCTGCCCGACCTGCTGCACGATACGCTCGACGCGGCATCGCGCGCCGAGGTCGAGCGCCATCTCACCACGTGCGCCTCGTGCACCCAGGAACTGGAGCTGCTCCGGTCGCTGCGCTCCGCGCTCTCCGATGCGCCGGCGGTTGACGTCACGCGCATCGCCGCGGCGGTGCATGGCACGCGGACGACGGCGCCGGTGGCGGGGCGTGAGCGGCGCATCACGACGGACTGGCGTCACGACTGGCGCGTGGCCGCGGCGATCCTCCTCGTCGCCCTTGGCGCCGGCGGCTACGCGCTCGCGCACGCCGGCCACGGCAGGCCAGTGACGCCGCCCGTTCAGGTGGCCAGTCGGCCCGGGCAGTCTGTCGCGGCGGGTGCACCGGTGAATCCGGGTGCGGTGCACGGCGGCGCAGCGGTCGCGATGCCGGCGAACGGCGCGGCGACCCCGCCCGGCGCCGCGCGGCCAGGTGGAGCGGTCGCGGCACCGTCCACCGGACTGATGCTCGGCGCCGGTGTCAGTGATCTGCCAACGGCAGACATCCAGGCGCTGCTCGACGCGGTGAACCAGATGGACGCCATTCCGCGCGCGGATCCTGCACCCGTACTCGAACCCGCCGGAGAGGACATCCTGTGATGACGCGTCTATTCGCCGCCACTCCGTTCGTGTGCGTAACGGCGATCGCACTCGTCGCGGCGCCGTGCACGCACGCGCAGCAGCAGGATCAGACGCCGGCGCCGCAGCCCGTCACGGCGCCCGCGCCGTCCGCCGCGCAGAGTCAGGCGCGGCGCACGCTGGAGCAGCAGTTGCAACAGCGTATGGGGCAGGTCGTGCGCAAGCGCCTGCAGCTTACCGATACGCAGTTCACGCAGTTGCAGGCGGTCAACCTGAGGTATGCCGGCCGCCGCGCGCAATTGCTGCAGCAGGAGCGTGGCCTGCGCAAGCAATTGCGCCAACAGGTGCTGCGCGGCGCCCAGGCGGATCAGGCGAAGGTGAGTACACTGCTCGACCAGATCATGACGCTGCAGGAAAGCCGACTCGCGCTGACTCGTGAGGAGCAGCGGGATCTCACACCATTCCTCACACCGGTGCAGCGCGCCCGGTACGCCGCGATCCAGGATCAGGTCCACCGGCGCATCACCGACTTGCGCCGGCAGCGCCAACAGCGCCAGCAGCAGCGAGGGACGCGGCCGCCGCGCCGTTGAGTGCTGCGCCTCCCGCGGCTAGATTGCGCGCACCTTGCCCGGGTGGCGGAATTGGTAGACGCAGGGGACTCAAAATCCCCCGGCCTTCGGGCCTTGCGGGTTCGAGTCCCGCCCCGGGTACTTCCTGCATCGGAGTCCCCTCATGCCCGTGGAAGTCGTCGCCCGCCACGCGGACGCCGCGTCGGTGGATGTGTCCCTGCTCGTGATCGCGCTCCCCAAAGAGTCATCGCTCCCCGCGGAGCTCGTGTCGCTCGACGCCATGCTGGGCGGTGCGATCGCGCGCACGCTCGGACGCAAGGACTTCCGCGGAGCACGCGATGAGACACTGCATCTCGCCGGCGCCACCGCGGGTCCGCAGCGTCTGCTGCTCGTGGGACTGGGGGACGCGGCCGATGACCCCGTTGCGTTGCGCCGCGCGGCCAGTCTGGCGGCACGCCAGGCGAGGACGCTGGGCACGCCGGCGCTGGCCTGGTGGTCGGGCGTGGCCGGTGACGACGCGGCAGAGGCCGTGACGCTGGGCCTCGCCACCGGCGCATGGGAGTACACCGAACTCAGAACACCATCCACCGCCGACGACCGGAACACCGCACTCGAGAGCGTCGTGCTGCTCGCCAGCGATGCACAGGCAGCGACGGCCGGCATCGCGCGCGGGCTCGCCATTGGCGAGGGAATGGCTATCGCGCGGCGCCTCGCCATGATGCCCGGCAACCTCTGTACGCCGGAGTATCTCGCCAGCACTGCCCGCGAGATCGCGCAGCGGCACGGCATGACGGTCACGGTGCTCGGCCGCGCCGAGATGCAGCGCGAGAAGATGGGCTCCTTGCTCTCTGTCGCGCAGGGCACGCCGCAGGATCCCAAGCTGATATCGCTCGAATATCGTCATGGCGCGCCGGACGCCAAGCCCATTGTGTTCGTGGGGAAGGGACTGTGCTTCGACTCGGGCGGCATTTCCATCAAGCCGGCGAGCGGCATGGAGGACATGAAGTTCGACATGTGCGGCGCGGCGGCGGTGCTCGGCGCCATGGAAGCCATCGCGCGGCTCGACCTGCCGCTCAATGCGGTGGGTCTCGTAGGCAGTACCACCAACATGCCGTCGGGCACCGCCGTGAATCCCGGCGATGTCGTACAGAGCCATCTCGGCCCGTTCATTGAAGTCATCAACACGGACGCGGAGGGGCGGCTGGTGCTCGCCGACGTGCTCTCGTACGCGCGGCGCTTCACGCCGGCCGCCGTGATCGATGCGGCGACGCTCACCGGCGCCTGCGTCGTGGCCCTCGGTCACGTCGCGACGGGGGTGTTCGGGAATGACGATGCGCTGGTGCGGGAAGTGCTCGATGCGGGGACGCGCGCCGGCGAGCGTGGCTGGCACCTGCCGCTCTTCGAGGACTATCGTGAGCAGATGAAGAGCGATGTCGCGGACATCAGGAACTCGGGCGGCCGCGCCGCCGGCGCGAGCACCGCGGCCATCTTCCTCAGGGAGTTCGTCAGGGATTTTCCATGGGTTCACATGGATATCGCGGGTACGGCGTACAGCGACAAGGATCTCGGCCACCTCCCGAAGGGTCCTACCGGCGTGCCCGTCGGAACGTTCGTGGAATTTGCACGAGGGAGGTCGAGCTGAACGTCGGGAGTCGCTGGTCCGGGCGTTGGTGGCGACTGATCGCGGCGATGGCGCTGCTGGCACCCGCGCTCGCGCCGGCCCAGCAACCCGCGCGCGACACCACACGCGTCCCGCACGACACCTCGCGCGCGCCGAGCGACCCTGCTCGCGCAGGCGCCGATACGACGCGGCGTCCGGCGGTTCCACTGCCGTCGGATACCACCAGGGACACAACCAAGGTGCCCAAGGACACGATCAAGGCGCCGCTCGCGCACGCCGAGCGCCCGCTGCTCCTTGGTGTGGGCAGCCAGTATCACTGGGATCGCGACTCGATCTTCTCCTCCGGCGCCGCGAATCTGCTCGACCTGTTGTCCACGATTCCCGGCGTCACGGTCTTTCGCTCGGGCTGGCTCGCGTCGCCGCAGTACGCGGCGTATCTGGGCGATCCCGGCCGGGTTCGCGTTTTTCTCGATGGCGTGGAGCTGGAGCCGCTGGATCAGCGCGCCGGGGGCGTGCTGGACCTGTCGGAGGCGCAACTCTGGTCGCTCGAGGACGTCTCCGTGGAGCGTGGCGCCGATGAGCTTCGCGTCTACCTGCGGAGCTGGTCCGTCCGCCGCACGACGACCAGCACCCGCATTGACGTGGAAACCGGCGACCAGGGTACGAATCTGTATCGCGCATTCTACGGCAAGCGCTATGGCAACGGGCTGGCCTTCCAGCTCGGCGGCAAGCAATGGGGCACCGCGAGCAGTCCGAACATTGGCGGCGGAGACGAACTCGCGCTCATGGGCCGGCTGGGCTGGGCCAGGGGACCATGGAGCCTCGACGCCACCGCGACGCGATCCAGTCTCTCACGCGACGAGCAGGACCCGCAACTGGCCGATGCAACCGGCGGTGTGCCGGCCGAAGACCGGACGCGCACGGATGCGTACGTGCGCGCGGGCTATGGTGATCCCGACTCGGGCGCCTGGGCGCAGCTCATGGCCGCCGTCGAGAAGTTTGATGAGCATACGCCCTTCCGGCCATCGCCGCTCACCTTCGCCGCCGCCGACACCGCGGACACGGTGACGTCGGGCACGCAGTACATCGCTACGGGCGGGCTGACGCGCTGGGGACTGCGGCTGAGCGCCGCCGAACGACTGCACGTGCTCGAGCATCGCACCTTCAATTCGCTCTCCGGCCGGATCGCGTACGAACGCCCGTCGCTGGCCGTCTCGCTCTTCGCGGACTATCGCGGCGGCGACACGACATCCACCGAGGAGGCAAGCGCGCGATGGACGCCATTCGGACGCGTCACCCTGACCGGCGCCCTGACGCGGCGCCATGGCAGCGCGAACGGCGTGTCCACCGGCGCCACCTATGCCATGCGCGGCGAAGCCGGCCTGCGCCTCGGTCAGTTCTGGATGAGCGGCGGTGTCATGCGGCGCGATGCGGAGGTCGTCCCCGGACTCGTCGCATACGGCCCCGGCTTCGCGAGCGCGCTCTCCAACAGCGGCTCGGCGATCTTCGGCACGCTGCGCGGCAAGGTGTACCGGGACATCGGCCTCAATGTGTCCGCCGCACGCTGGACTTCGGACGGCTATTACCGCCCGCAGCTCCAGTCACACGAGGAGATCTACCTCGACACGAAGTGGCTGCACCGCTTTCCCTCGGGGCACTTCGGATTTTTTGGCTCGGTGGCGCATGAATACCGCGGGAACGTGATCTTTCCGGGAGTCGGAACCGCGGAGTCGCTCGACGGGGGCGGGCAGATCGCGGTCTACAATCACGTGCTGCTCACCCGCATCGAGGTGCGCATTCTCGACGCCGTCATCTTCTTTCACTCGATGTACGGGATCAATCCACCCATCTTCGAGTACGTGCCTGGCTTCCTGCAGCCGCGCCAGCGGCTGCTCTATGGAGTTCGCTGGCAGTTCTGGAATTGACAAGAGCGTTGTGCCGTCGTAACTTACGCGACTGCTCATGATACGAAGCATGACGGGGTATGGCACCGCGACGGGGGCTGTCGGATCGCAGCGCGTGACGGTGGAGCTGCGAACCGTCAATCATCGATTCTTCAATCCCAATATCAAACTCCCCGGCGCCCTGTCGCGCTGGGAAGGCGAGGTGCGCGACGCGCTGCGCAAAGCGATCGCGCGAGGACACGTGTCGCTCACCGCGCGTCTGGAACGCGACAGCGCGGCGCCGGCGCGAGTGGATGAAGCGCGCTTCGCGGCCTATGCCGCCCAGCTGCGGGCCCTGCAGTCGCGCCATGGCTTCACCGAAGCACTCGACATGCAGACGGTGCTGCGCATGCCGGATGTGATTGCGGGCGATGCGGTGGACGAGTTGCCTGACGGTCCCTCGGATCTGCTGGCCGTTGTCATGACTGCGCTCGAGTCGTTGGAGCGGATGCGCGACGCAGAAGGGGCGCGGCTGGCGGTCGTGCTGGAGGACCGTGCGGCCACTCTGGAGCAGGCGATGGGACGGGTCGCCGTTCGCGCGCCCGAGCGGCTGGTCGCCGAGCGGGACCGGCTGCGCCAGAACGTGCGTGAGCTGACGCAGGGCGTGGACGTGGACCCGATGCGGCTCGCGCAGGAAATCGCGGTGATGGCCGACCGGCTGGACGTATCCGAGGAAGTCGACCGGTTCCGCGCGCATCTCGAAGCGTTTCGCGCCGCGCTGCACGCGCCGGATCGCTCGCCCGTTGGCAAGCGCCTTGGCTTCCTGTTGCAGGAACTGTTGCGGGAGGCCAATACGACCGGCAGCAAGGCGCGTGATTCGGCCATGATGCACGATGTGGTGGCGGTGAAGGAGGAGCTGGAGCGGATGGCGGAGCAGGTGGAGAACGTCGAGTGACGGCCTTTCCCATCATTCTCTCGTCTCCGTCCGGAGGCGGCAAGACCTCCATCGCCCGCTGTCTGCTGCAGGCACGACGGGATGTCGGCTATTCGGTCTCGTGCACGACGCGTCCGCCGCGGGAGGACGAAGTGGAAGGCGAGTCGTATTACTTCCTCTCCACCGGCGAGTTTCTCGCGCGGCAGCAGCGCGGGGAATTCGCAGAGGCCGCCGAAGTGCACGGCAACCTGTACGGCACACTGCGCAGCGAGGTCGCACGGGTGTTGTCACGGGGGCAGTACGTGATCATGGACATCGACGTGCAGGGCGCCGCACAGTTTCGGGTCGCGTTTCCGCAGTCGGTGCTCATTTACGTGCTGCCACCGTCGGGTGAAGTCCTGCTCGAGCGGCTGCGCGCGCGGAACACCGAGAGTGCCGCCTCGCTGAAGAAGCGGCTGGTGAGCGCGCTCGTCGAGCTGCGGGCGGTGCCGATGTATCACTACGTGGTGCTGAACGATGATCTGGAACGCGCAACGACCAGCGTGTCGGGTATCATCGACGCGGAAGGGATGCGGCGCGAGCGGTTGAAGAATGTCGAGCGCGACGTACGCGCCATCATTGAACGGTTGGAACGGGAACTGGAAACCTGAGCACACGGGAGCTATCGAACCATGCAAGTTTTCACTCCGGCGGAAGTCGCGAAGAACGCGACCAACAAGTATCTCGGCGTGCTCATCGCGGCCAAGTTCTCGCGGCTGCTCAATGAGTTTCCGCGCCTGTCACCCGACGTGCGCGAGAAGAAACTCACCACGCGCGCGCTCGAGGAGCTGACCGAAGAAGACGGCATCAAGTATCGCGTCGTGCCGCGTCGCGGGCACTGACTTCGTCCGCCGTGCGCCCCTGCGACGGGCGGCGCGTGCTGCTGGGTGTGACCGGCGGCATTGCCTGCTATAAGACCGGGTGGCTGGCGCGCCTGCTCTCCCAGGCCGGCGCCGACGTCGACGTGGTGATGACGCAGGCCGCCACGCAGTTCGTGGCGCCCATCACCTTCGAAGCCCTCACCGGACGTCCGGTGCACACCGACCTGATCGCGGCGGGCCGGGCCCTCGACCACATCCACCTGGCGCAGGACGCCGATGCGATTGTCGTCGCGCCCGCCACCGCTGATTTCCTGGCGCGTGCAGCGGGCGGACGGGCCGACGACCTGTTGTGTGCGTGCCTGCTTGCCGCGCGAGTGCCGGTGCTGCTCGTGCCGGCCATGAACGACCGCATGTGGAGCCATGCGCAGACGCGGGCCAACGTGGCGCACCTGCGTGAACTGGGCTACGCGATCCTGGAGCCGGACGAAGGGCCGCTCGCGGCGGGTGAGGGGAGTGGCCCGGGACGCATGCCGGAGCCGGACGTGATTTTCGCGCACGTGGAGCGGCTGCTGGAGCGACACACGCTCGCGGGCCGCCGCATGGTCGTGAGCGCGGGCCCGACGCGCGAGCCCATCGACCCGGTGCGCTTCCTGTCGAATCGAAGCAGCGGCAGGATGGGCGTGGCGATCGCCGCGGCGGCGTGGCGGCGTGGCGCGGATGTCACGCTGGTTGCCGGCCCGCTCGAGGTGGCGCCGCCCGCTGGTGTGACGGTGATTCCCGTGGAGACCACCCGGCAAATGGCGGACGCGATCGCGGTGGCCATCCCCTCGGCGTCCGTTCTCATCATGGCGGCGGCGCCCGCGGATTTCCGCGCAGCGCAGCCGGCAACGCAGAAGATCAAGAAAGCAGCGGCGCCGGCGGCCATCGAGCTGACGGCAACGCCCGATGTACTTGCCTCCACGGCGACGCTGCGGCCATCGGGCATGGTGACGGTGGGCTTCGCCCTCGAGACGAGCGATCTGCTCGCGAACGCCAGCGCCAAGCTCGCCGCGAAACATCTCGATCTCATCGTCGCCAACGATGCGCTCGAGGATGGTGCCGGTTTCGCGGTGGACACCAATCGCGTCACGCTGATCGGCCGCGACGGGAGGCCGGAGGTGCTTCCTCTGCTCAGCAAGGTACTCGTGGCCGATGCGATTCTGGACCGCGTCGAGGCACTGTTGCGTGCGCGCTGAGCAGCTCCTTCGTCGCTACCTCGAACAGCGGCGCGAGCTGGGCGAGCAGGATCTCGTGCTCGATGGCATGACGGTGGACCAGGTCATGCATCTCGTTGGAGCGGGAGGGCGCGCCCCCCCGCCAGCCCGCGTCGACGAGCGTCCCGCATCGCCTCGCGTGGCGGAGTCCACGCCCGATGCGACGTGGCGCGAACTGTTGGAGGCGCAGCCAGCCGAGCCACGGGTCGAGGAGGTGAAAGTGGCGCGGGCCGCACCGCTTCAGCCATCGGGTAGCGCAATCTTCGAGACGCCGCAGCTCGACGACCTCGCCGCACTCGTGCGCGAGTGCACACGCTGTCCACTCTACCGCAGCGCCACGCACGCCGTACCGGGCGAGGGAAATGCGCGCGCGCGACTCATGTGCGTCGGGGAAGCGCCCGGAGCGCAGGAAGACGCGTCCGGCCGGCCCTTCGTCGGCCAGGCCGGCCAGCTCCTGACGAAAATCCTCGCCGCGATTAAGTTGCAGCGGGAAGACGTCTTCATTGCCAACGTGCTGAAGCACCGGCCGCCCGGCAATCGCAATCCACTTCCCAACGAGGTGGAGGCGTGCAGTCCCTACCTCGTTCGCCAGATCCAGTTGATTCGCCCGTCGGTGATCCTGGCCCTCGGGACCTTCGCGGCGCAGACGCTGCTCGAAACGAAGCTGTCCATTGGCAAGCTTCGCGGTACGGTGCACCAGTACCACGACATTCCGGTCGTGGTGACCTATCATCCGGCGGCGCTGCTCCGGAACCCCGCATGGAAGCGATCCACCTGGGAAGATGTCCAGCTCGCCCGCCGAATACTCGATAGCGCCAGCGCCTGACGCGTTCCGGGACCGTCGTCCGCCCTACTCCGAAGACGCCGAAGCGGCGGTGCTGGGCGCGATGCTCATGGACCAGGACGCCGTGCTGCGCGCCGCGGAACACGTGGACGACACGATGTTCTATCGCGAGGGGAATCGGCGGATCTTTCGCGCCATGGTGGGCATCACCGAGCGCGGTGACGTGGTGGATGCGCTCACGCTGGCCGAAGAGCTCTCGCGACGTGGCGAGCTGGAGGCGGCTGGCGGCAAGGAGCACATCGCCGAACTCATGTACGCGGTGCCGACGTCGGCCAACGTCGAGTACCATGCGCGCATCGTCAAGGAAAAGGCGCTCCAGCGGCGACTGATCGAAACGTGCACGACGCTCATTACCGAGGCGTTTGCCGGCACGAGCACGGCCGCGGAGCTGCTCGACGAGGCCGAGCACCGCGTCTTCCAGGTGAGCCAGCAGCGCGGGGCGCAGGGCTTCATGCGCATCAAGGAGCTCATGTGGCCCACGATGGAGCGCATCGAGGCGCTGCAGCGCGGCGGCAAGACCATTACCGGCGTACCCACCGGATTCGCCGACCTGGACGAGATGACGTCGGGCTTCCAGCCCTCGGAACTGGTCATCGTCGCGGCGCGACCTTCCATGGGCAAGACGGC
Organism: Gemmatimonadaceae bacterium; assembly: GCA_036278895.1. GTDB lineage: Bacteria > Gemmatimonadota > Gemmatimonadetes > Gemmatimonadales > Gemmatimonadaceae > JADGGM01. The sequence goes on along the minus strand of DASUKE010000014.1, from coordinate 20,810 downwards.
ATTCGTCCTGAACGTCGCGCAATACGCCGCTATTGAACGAAATGTTCCGGTGGCGCTCTTCTCGCTCGAAATGAGTAAGGAGTCACTCGTGCAGCGCATGCTCACCGCCGAAGCGCGCGTGGATGCGCAAAAGCTCCGGAAGGGCATGCTGCGCGATGATGACTTTCCGCGAATGGCGCGCGCCGCGGGCATCCTGAGTGCCGCGCCCATCTGGATTGACGACTCGGCCGGGATCACCCTGCTCGAGATTCGCTCCAAGGCACGCCGCCTCAAGGCGGACGCGAACGTCGGCATAGTGATCGTGGACTACCTGCAGCTCATTCAGGGACCACCCAATTCGGAGAGCAGGCAGCAGGAAATCAGCACGATCTCGCGATCGCTCAAGGCGCTGGCGAAGGAACTCAGCGTGCCGGTGGTGGCGCTCTCCCAGCTCTCGCGGGCGCCGGAACAGCGCGCCGGCGACCATCGCCCGCAGCTCTCGGATCTGCGCGAATCGGGCGCCATTGAGCAGGACGCGGATCTCGTGATGTTCATCTATCGCCAGGAAGTGTACGATGGGCCCACCGACAAGGATGGCAACTCGCTGGAAGGACGCGCGGAGATCATTGTCGGCAAGCAGCGCAACGGCCCGATTGGATTCGTCAATCTGTTCTTCCACAAGGCGTACACGCGGTTTGAGAACTACACGGCACGGCAGGGCTGAGGGAGGGACGGGAAGCGGCGTGGCGAGCGTTCGGCGCGCACGCCGGCGGGACGCGCCAGCCTGCGGCCGGTTGCGGGACGCAGGCGCGAACGCATGACGCGCACCGTCTTTCGCTGCTCCGAGTGCGGGGCCGAGCATCCCAAGTGGGCCGGACGCTGCGACACGTGCGGAGAGTGGAACACGCTCGTCGAGGAGGCGGTCGCGCCGCGCGCGAAAAGTGCCGGCGGCCGACGGCGGGCGGCCGGCGCGTCCCCCGCCGAGGGTGGCAGTGTCGCCCCGACGTTTCGCTTGCGCGAGGTGGAGGGTGCCGAGAGCCGCCGGTGGCATACCGGCATCGGTGAATTCGATTTCGTCGTGGGCGGCGGCATCGTTCCCGGTTCCATGGTGCTCATTGGGGGCGAACCGGGCATCGGCAAGTCCACGCTGCTGCTCCAGGTGGCGGCGCGGCTGCACCAGGGCGGACACGCGGCGCTCTACGTGTCAGGCGAGGAATCGCCGCTGCAGGTGCGCCTCCGCGCCGATCGCCTCGGCGAATTTTCCGGCGAGGTGGAGCTGCTCTGCGACACGCAGCTCGAAACGATCCTCGCGACGGCCGCGAACCGCGGGCCGCGCGTGCTGTTCGTCGATTCCATTCAGACCATCTTCACCGGTGATCTCGAGGGAGCCCCGGGCAGCGTCGGGCAGGTGCGCGAGTGCGCCGCACGATTGATGCGCTTCGCCAAGGACAGCGGCACGAGCGTGTTCGTCGTTGGCCACGTCACGAAAGGCGGCGGCATCGCCGGCCCGAAAACCCTGGAGCACATCGTGGACACGGTGCTCTATTTCGAGGGCGAGGGCTCGCTCGACCAGCGCGTGCTGCGCGCCACCAAGAACCGGTTCGGCGGCGTGGACGAAATCGGCGTGTTCGAGATGACGGCGGGCGGGCTTGTCGCCCTGGACAATCCTTCGGCGCTCTTCCTCGGCGACCGGCTCGCCCCAGCGTCCGGCAGCGCGGTGACCGTGCTCATCGAGGGCAGCCGCCCGCTCCTGGTGGAAGTGCAGGCACTCGCCGCGAAGGCCGGCTTCGGCACGCCGCAGCGCGTGTCCACCGGGTATGACGCGCGGCGACTGGCGCTGCTGCTCGCGGTGCTCGACAAGCGCGCGCGACTGCCGTTTTCTCAACTCGACGTGTTCGTCAACGTCGTTGGCGGACTCCGCATGCAGGAGCCAGCCGGCGATCTCGCGGTGGCGGCGGCACTCGCGTCGAGCGTCTACGATCGCCCGCTGCCGCTCGACGCGGTGTTTCTCGGCGAGGTCGGGCTCTCCGGCGAGATTCGCCCCGTCTCGCAGGCGGAGCGCCGCCTCGGCGAAGCACGCAAGATGGGCATGCACACCGCGTATCTCTCGACGCGCGGCGCGCCACACCGCGGCGCACGCGCCAGGAGCGGCGACGATTCACTCCGCGCCGCCGGCGTGGCGAACATCGCCGACCTGTTCGCCGTGCTGTTTTCATGACTGCCGCCGCGCACGGCGCGAACGAGGGAACAGCCGCGCCGACTCGCGGCCTGCGCGATGTAGGCGTCGTGATCGTGGCGGCCGGCCAGGGCACGCGCACCGGGAGTGCGGAGCTCAAGCAATTCCGCTGGGTCGCGGGCAAGCCGGTGCTGCTGCACAGCGTGCAGCGCTTCATGGAGCGGGACGACGTGGCCATCGTCGTGTGCGTGCTGCCGCGACAGTACGCTGGCGATCCGCCGCCCTGGATCTTCCAGTGCGATCTCGACCGGCTGCTGGTGTCCACGGGCGGGCGCGAGCGCGGCGATTCCGTGCTCAACGGACTGCGCGACATGCCGCCGGAGGTTCGCATCGTACTCATTCACGACGCGGCGCGCCCGTTCGTGGACCGGGAGACGATGCACCGCGTGATCGCCGAGGCGCGCGCCGGCCGCGGTGCGATCGCGGCGCTCCCCGTCCAGGATACGCTCAAGGAGGTTGACGAGGCGGGGCGGATCGTGCGCACGGTGGAACGAGCGCCACTCTGGCGCGCGCAGACGCCGCAGGCGTTCCCGCGCGACATGATCGAGCAGGCTTACGCGGATGCGCAGCGCGCGCGCATCTCGGCCACGGACGATGCGGCACTGTGTGAGCGCATGGGATTCCCGGTCGTCGTGGTGCGCGGGAGCGAGAGCGCGATGAAGATCACCGAGGAGTCGGACTTCGCACGCGCCGAGGCACTCGCGCCCCTTGCGGAATGACCCATGCGCCACTCGCCATCCCGTTCTGGTCTCCCGCGGAAATCGAAGCCTCGCTCGCGGGCACCTTGCAGCACCTGCGAGAGGGGCGCGTGCTCGCGTATCCCACGGAAACGGTGTACGGCTTTGGCGGCGCCACTGATGCAGCGTCGGTCTCCGCGCTGGTAACGCTCAAGTCTCGACCTCCGGCCAAGCCGTTTCTCATTCTGGTCGCATCGAGCGAGATGGTCACGCGGCTCGACCTGAGACTGACGGGTTTCGCGGCGCGGCTGGCGGCGCGCCACTGGCCCGGTCCGCTCACGCTCGTGCTCCCCGGTGCGGAGCGACGTCTTCCCGCGCGGCTGCGCGGCCCCGAAGGCGGCATTGCCGTCCGCTGGACTTCACATGCGGCATTGGCACGGTTGCTGCTCGCCCATGGGGCTCCGCTGACATCCACGAGCGCCAATCGGCCGGGCGTGGCGGCGGCCATGGCGGCGGGTGAGATCGAGCAGCAATGGAGCGACGCGATCATGCGCGGCACGCTCCGCGTTCTCGATGGCGGCCGCCTCGTCCCCTCCGCTCCCTCAACGGTGGTAGATTGCATGGGACGACACCCACGTGTCATCCGGCCGGGCGCGATTCCATCTGCGGTGCTGCGCGAGAGCGTGCCGGACCTGATTGGAGACGTGTGACCCCGATGCGAATTCTCTTCGTGTGCACCGGCAATACCTGTCGCAGCGTCATGGCGGAAGCCATCGCGCGACGCCTGGTGCAGGAACGCGGCCTCACGGACGTCGAGGTCGGCAGTGCCGGCACCGCTGCGTGGGCACAGGCCCCGGCATCCGATGGCGCCCTGCTCGTCTGCATGGAGCGCGACACCGACATCTCGCCGCACCAGGCGCGGCTGGCCACGAAGGAACTGCTGGACGAGTACGATCTCGTGCTGGCCATGGGACCGCATCACGTCGAGCGTCTCGAGGCGCTGGGCGGCAGGGGGAAGGTGTTCCTGCTCAGTCAGTACGCATCACATGGTGCAGTCGACCGGCCCATTGGCGACCCCTTCGGCGGCGAGTTGGCGCTGTACCGGGAGACGTACGATGAGCTGGACGCGGAGATCCGGCGCGTGCTGGATCGCATCGCAGCCGAGCGCAATCCTGGGGTGTCGTGACCGTCCGCCCGCGCCGCCTGGTCCTGCTTGGCCATCCCGTATCGCATTCGCTCTCGCCCGTCTTCCAGAACGCGGCGCTGCAAAGCGCCGGCGTTCCCATCCGCTACGAGGCGCTCGACGTGGAGCCCGGCGACCTGCGAGAGACCCTGCGCGGGCTGGCAAACGAGGGCGCGGCGGGAAATGTGACCATTCCCCACAAGGAAGCAGCCGCGGCGGCGTGTGACCGCCTCACGGCGCTCGCCGAGCGCGTGGGCGCCGTGAACACGTTCTGGATGGACGACAGCGGGGCCCTCGTTGGCGACAATACCGACGTTGCCGGATTTGCGCATCTCGCCATCGGGGTCCTCGGCGAGCACCCCGGACGCATGCGTGTGACGGTCCTGGGTGCGGGAGGCGCGGCCGCCGCCGTACTCACCGCGGTGGAACAGTGGCCGGACTGTCACGTCGTCCTCGCGGGTCGCAGTGGCGCGCGGCTCCGGACCCTCGCGCATCGATTTCCAATCGTGGAAGCGGTGTGCGGCGATGCGGTGCAGTCGGTGCGCGACGCACAGATGATCGTGAACGCCACACCGATCGGGCAGTCGGATGAATCACTTCCCGCACCGGTCGCAGCGCTTGCACCGGATGCGGCCGTGCTGGATCTGGTGTGCCGGAAGGGCGACACGGCCTGGGTGCGACAGGCCCGGCTCGCGGGACATCGCGCCTCGGGTGGCCTGCCCATGCTGGTGGAGCAGGGCGCGCTCGCTTTCGAACGGTGGCTCGCCATTCCGGCGCCGCGCGCGCTCATGTGGCGTGCCGCGTGCGAGGCGTCATGAACTTCGCGGACGGCACGCTCTGGAGCGGCGCCGCGCGCGCGGTGGTGGATTTGCTGTTGCCACGCGCCTGCGCGGCGTGCGACCGGCTGCTCGACGCCGGCGACCGCCGCCTCGTGTGTGGCCGCTGCTGGGCGCGGCTGCACGAACTGCCATTTCCGCGCTGCGAGCGATGCGGACATCCACTATTATCGCGGATGACCTGCGCCTGGTGCGCGGGTCTGCCGCCCTGGGTGCGCGCGGCGCGCTCGGTCTGCTGGATTCCAGGCAACACCGGCGGCGCCATCGTCCATGCGCTCAAGTACGCGGGCTGGCGCGCGCTCGCGCCGGAAATGGCCGCGCGCATGGCACGACTCACGTGGCCCGCGGATGTGGTTCGCGAGCGCACGGCGCTGCTCCCCGTTCCACTGTCGCGCACGCGGTTGCGCGAACGCGGGTACAATCAGAGCGCGCTGCTCGCTCGAGCGCTCGGCGCGCACTGGAGGCTGCCGGTGTGGGAGCACTGTGTGGAGCGCACGCGCGACACGCGGACGCAGACCAGATTGACACCGGAAGAGAGGCGGCACAACGTTTCCGGCGCGTTTGCCGTGCCCCAGCCGCAGCGCGCGCGGCTTCCGGGCACGCACCTCGTGCTGGTGGACGATGTGATCACCACGGGTGCCACGCTTTCTGAATGCGCCGCGGCGCTCTTCGACGCGGGTGCGCGTATCATCAGCATCGTGACTTTTGGACGGGCGCCGGCCATCGGCGACCAGATCTGACAACGAAATTCCGGGACGGGATGGACAACATGACGATTCGGGTCGGCATCAATGGGTTTGGGCGCATCGGGCGCCAGATCGTACGCGCGGCGAAGGAACAGGGGCGAAACGAAATTGACTTTGTCGCGGTGAACGACCTCACCGATACGCGCACGCTGGCGCATCTCTTCAAGTACGATTCGGTGCACCGCACCTACGGCGGAGTCGTGACGCACTCGAACGACTGCATCCGTGTGGACGGTGACGAGATTCGCGTGCTCTCCGAGCGCGACCCCGCCGCGCTCCCCTGGAAGGACCTCGGCGTGGACATCGTCGTGGAGTCCACCGGGCGATTCACGAGGGCGGAGGACGCACGCAAGCATCTCGCCGGCGGCGCACGGAAGGTCATCATCTCGGCGCCGGCCAAGGGCGAGGACCTCACGGTGGTCATGGGCGTGAACCACGACCGGTACGATGCGGCGACGCACCACATCATCTCGAACGCCTCGTGCACGACCAACTGCCTCGTCCCCATGGTGAAGGTGGTGCGCGACGCATTCGGCCTCCGGCACGCGTCCATGACCACGATCCACAGCTATACGAACGATCAGCACGTGCTGGACATGCCGCACAAGGATCTGCGGCGCGCGCGGGCGGCGGCCGTGTCCATGATCCCCACGACCACCGGCGCCGCCAAGGCGACGTCGCTTGTCATTCCGGAGGTGAAGGGGCTCATTGATGGACTCGCGATTCGCGTGCCCACGCCGGATGTCTCCTTCACGGATCTCGTGGTCGAGGTCGAGAAGTCCACCACCGTTGCCGAGGTGAACGCCGCGTTCAGCCAGGCGGCGGCATCCGGCCCGCTGGCGGGATATCTGTCCTACAGCGAGGAGGAGCTCGTCAGCTCCGACTACATTGGCAGCGCGTACTCGTGCATCCTGGATGCCAGGAGCACCAACGTCATTGGCGGCACGCTCGTGAAGGTGTGCGGCTGGTACGACAACGAATGGGGATACTCGTCGCGCTGCGTGGACCTCGTGCGTCTCGTCGGCAGCCGCCTCGCCTAGCGTACCGCGATGACGAAGCGGACGGTTCAGGATCTCACGGACGCGGAGCTGCGCGGCAGACGGGCGCTCGTGCGCGTGGACTTCAACGTGCCGATGGACGCGACGGGACACGTCTCCGACGACACCAGAATTCGCGCCGCCATTCCGACGATCGAGCTGCTGCTGCAGCGGGGTGCGCGCGTCGTGGTGCTGCTGTCTCATCTCGGCCGTCCCAAGGGAAAGCCGGAAGCGCGATACTCACTGGCGCCGGTCGCGAAACATCTTGCCACGCTGGTCGGCTATCCGGTTCGCTTCGTGAATGCGACGGTCGGTGACACGGCGGTGGCAGCCACGCGTGATGCGCCGGCCGGCACGATTCTGCTCATGGAGAACACCCGCTTCGCGGCGGGCGAGGAGACAAACGATCCGGCATTCGCGCGCCAGCTCGCCGAGCTCGGCGACCTCTACGTGGATGATGCCTTCGGCTCGGCGCACCGGGCGCATGCATCCATCGAGGGCGTGGCGCATCACCTGCACCCCGCGGTCGCCGGCCTGCTCATGCAGCGCGAGCTCGAGTTCCTGGGCGACGCGCTCGCGAAACCGCGCCATCCGTTCGTCGCGGTGCTGGGCGGCGCCAAGATTTCTGGCAAGATCGACGTGATCGAGGCGCTGCTGCCCCGGGTGAACACGTTGCTCGTGGGTGGTGCCATGGCCTGTACGTTCTTCCGGGCCATGGGGCTGGAGACGGGTGGCTCGCTCGTCGAGGAGGACCGCGTGGCGATGGCGCGGGAGCTGGTCCGGCGCGCCGGAGACACGCTGGTCCTGCCCGACGATGCCATGGTGGCGCCGTCGCTGAGCGCGGCGAACGCTGCGCACGACGTGTCGCGTACGCGGATTCCGGCCACGGAAGCAATGTTCGACGTTGGGCCGGCGACCAACGTCCACTTCGGCCACGAATTGGCCGGCGCCATGACGATCGTCTGGAACGGCCCCATGGGCGTCTTCGAGACGCCACCATTCGATGCCGGCACGCGGGCGGTGGCGCAGGCGCTGGCCGACGCCACTGCGCGCGGCGCCACGACAGTCGTGGGTGGGGGCGATTCCGCCGCGGCGGTGGAAGCAATGGGACTGGCCTCGAGCATGACGCACGTGTCCACCGGCGGTGGTGCGTCGCTCGAATTTCTCGAAGGGAAGGTACTTCCGGGCGTGGCGGCCCTCGACGACCGGCGCGCCTGATGCGCTCACCGGTCTTCGCGGCCAACTGGAAGATGAACCACGGCCCGCGGGCCACCCGTGCCTATCTCGAGCACTTTCTCTCGCACTATCAAGCGCGTGACGACCGCACGGTGATCATCTGTCCGCCCGTCGTCTCACTCGAGGCGGCGCGCGCCGCGCTGGCGGAGCGCCTCGACATTCTCCTGGGCGTGCAGAATGTCTTCTGGGAAGAGAAGGGAGCCTTCACCGGAGAGACGTCGCCGGCCATGGCGCACGAGGCCGGCGCCGCCGTCACACTCGTTGGTCACTCGGAACGGCGTCAGCTCTTCGGTGAGACGGATACGATGACTGCGCGCAAATGCGCAGCCGCCTGGCGTGTCGGACTCGTGCCGATGCTGTGCGTGGGCGAGAGTCAGGAGGAGCGCGATCGTGACGAGACCCGCGCCGTTGTCCTGCGACAACTCCGCGCGGGAATCACGGAGCTCGACCGGTCGCAGGTGGCACGCATGCTGTTCGCGTATGAGCCCGTGTGGGCCATCGGCACCGGTCGCACGGCCACGCCAGGTGATGCGAGTGAAGTGCACGGATGGATCCGCGCCGCGCTTGTGGAGCAGGTAGGCGAGCGCGCGCGCGAGATTCCGGTGCTCTACGGCGGGAGCGTCAATGCGGACAGCGCGCCGAAGCTCATGGCTGCGCCGAATGTGGACGGCCTGCTGGTTGGTGGCGCCAGTCTCGACGCCGAGCGCTGGGCACAAATGGCCTGCTGCACTTGATCCCGCCCTGTAACCCGTCTACTGTTCAGTGCTTAGCTCACACTCCACCGGTCGCGTCTGATGTACACGTTCCTGCTCGTGCTGCTCGTTCTGGACTGCTTCGTGCTCGTCGCTGCGGTGCTGCTCCAGTCCCCCAAGGGGGGCGGACTCGCGGCGACCTTTGGCGGCACGAGTTCTTCCTCCGACTCGATCATCGGTTCGCGACAGGCCGCGAACCTGCTCACCAAGACGGCGTGGTGGACCGGGGGTCTCTTCCTGGGCATCGCGTTCATCATGCAGCTCATCGGGCAGCGTTCCGGCGCTCCGCGGTCGGTGCTGGATCAGCCCTTCTCGCAACAGGCGGCGCCGACAGCACCGGCTACCGGCACGAGTGCTCCCGCGCTGCCGCTTCAGCCCGCCGCTCCAGTGTCCAAGACACCCAGCAGCCAGCCACCGGCCAGTCAACCCAAGAAGCCGTAGCGGATGGTCAGCGTGCCCGAGTCCCAGGCAGGGTTCCTCCTCCTCGAGGATGGGACCCTTTTTCACGGACGCATGCGCGACCCGCTGCAGCCGACCGTGGCCGAGGTCGTGTTCACGACGAACATGACGGGATACCAGGAAGTCTTCACTGATCCGTCGTATCAGGGGCAGATCGTCGTGCTGACGGCGCCAATGATCGGCAATTACGGTGTGAACGCTGACGATCCCGAGTCCGCGCGCGTACAGGTGGCCGGTGTGGTCGTCCGCGAGCTGTCGGCGCATCACTCGAACTGGCGCGCGACGGGTGGCCTGCGCGAATGGTTGGCGCAGGCGAAAGTCCCGCTCCTGGAAGACATTGATACTCGTCGGCTCACGCGACACCTGAGGTCAGCCGGCGTAATGCGCGGCGTGGTTGGCGCGGGCGAGTCGCCCGATGCGGCAGCCGTTGCGGCACTCGAGGCTTGTCCGTCCATGGAAGGATTGGATCTGGCCTCACGGGTGACCACGGGCCGGCGCTACGTCTGGGGCAATCCAGCCGCGCACGCGCACATCGTGGCGTATGACTACGGAATCAAGCGGAACATCCTGCGAGTCTTTGCCGATCACGACTGCCGTGTGACGGTTCTGCCAGCGAACACTGGTGCGGAGGAAGCGCTTGCACTGTCTCCGGATGGTGTCTTTCTCTCGAATGGCCCGGGCGACCCGGCGGCAGTGAGCTACGCGCCCGGTATCATCAAGGATCTTGTTGCCAGTGAAATTCCGGTGCTTGGTATCTGTTTGGGACATCAACTGTTGGGAGTGACCTTCGGAGGACGTACGGAGAAAATGCCGTACGGGCACCACGGTGGAAATCACCCGGTGCGGGAAGTTGATACGGGGCGCGTGCTGATCACGTCGCAGAATCATGGGTTCGCCGTCGTCGGAACCGAGCAGGAAGTCGTCGGCGCTCCCGCGCTGCGCGTGACACACGTGAATCTGAATGATGGAACGGTCGAAGGCCTTCAGCATCGTGAGCTTCCAGTCTTCGCGGTCCAGTACCATCCGGAGGCAGCGCCCGGGCCGCACGACGCGAGACCGCTCTTCTCCCAGTTCATGGAGGCCGTGAGGTCCAGGGTACGGTCAAACGTCCCAAACGGTTGACACACAACAGTTAACGTCATAGCTTCGACGCACGAATCACCTGCTCCGAGCGTTCTGATCCGAGGGAATGGAATGACCAAAGCCGACCTTGTCGAGCGCGTCACAACGCAAATCTCGCGCACCGCGGGCCCGATGATCTCGAAGAAGGATTGTGCTCGCGTGGTTGATGCATTTCTCGACGCCATTAAGGACTCGCTCAAGGCGCAGAAGAACATCGAGGTGCGGGGATTCGGCACGTTCAAGATCCGCCAGCGGAAGACGCGGATGGCGCGCAATCCCCGAACCGGTTCGCCCGTCGAGGTTTCCGCGCGTCCGGTGCCCGTCTTCAAGCCGTCCAAGGAGCTGCGGGCCCTCGTGGCAGATGAGGAGCCGCTTTCCAGCAGGGATGAGCGGCCGTATCCCGCCGCCTGATCGCGCGTTGCACCGTCTGCCGTCTACGCCCCGGCCTGCCGCATGCGACAGCCGGGGCGTATGACATCCGCGACTCACTTGCCCGCAGACCGCGTGGCGGGCACACTTCAAGACATGACCGTGACCGCGCTGCTCTTTGCTTCGTATGCGGACGTGCTCGGCCGGGAGGCCGTGGAGATGTCGCTGCCGGCGGGAGCGACCGCCGCGGATGCGCTCGCATGGCTGCGCGCTCTGCCCGGCGGTGACGCGCTGCCGCCGGCGCCGCTGCTCGCTGTGAATCTCGAGTATGCGCGGGCCGGGACAGTGCTCCACTCGGGCGATGAGCTTGCCGTCATCCCGCCGGTGGCGGGCGGTTGACATGCGCGCCGCCATCGTGCACGGGGCGATCGATGTGGCCGCGCTGCTCGCGGAAGTCGCCTCGGCATCGCACGGCGCGACCGTGCTCTTCATTGGAACGGTTCGTGACGTCAATGACGAGCGCGCGGTCACGGGCATCGACTACACCGCGTACGTGCCGATGGCCGAGCGCGAGATGCAGCGGATCCTGCGCGAAGCGGCGGAGCGATTCGACACGGACGCTGCCGTCGTCGAGCACCGCACTGGCCATCTCGAGCTCGGCGACGCGAGCGTGGCGATCGCGGTGGCGCATGCGCGCCGCGCGCAGGCGTACGCGGCCTCGCGCTATATTCTCGAAGCGCTCAAGCAGCGTGTGCCCATCTGGAAGCGCGAAGCGTACGCGGACGGCACGCGCGAATGGGTCGCGCAGCAGGGCGCGATGACTGCGCATCAGGATTGAGCGCCGCTCGAAAACTTCCATCATGCGCCGCCGCCGGATAACTTCTCTGGCGGCGATTTCTTTTCTCTCTTCTCACATCATTCAACTGGCATGGTTGACAAGATCACCGTAGTCGGGGCGGGGAACGTGGGCGCAACCACGGCCCAGCGCATCGCCGAGAAGGCGCTCGCGCGCACGGTCATCATGGTGGACGTCGTGGAAGGCGTGCCGCAGGGCAAGGGGCTGGACCAGTGGGAATCCGCGCCGATCGAAGGCTTCGATACGCGCGTGATCGGCACCAATTCGTACGACGACTCCGCGAACTCGGATGTCATCGTGGTGACGGCGGGCATCGCCCGCAAGCCGGGCATGTCGCGCGATGATCTGCTGAACACCAACGTCGGCATCGTGAAGCAGGTCTCCGAACAGATTCGGCGCACGTCGCCCAACGCCATCGTCATCATGGTGTCCAACCCGCTCGATGTCATGGCATACGTCGCGCTCAAGGTGACGGGGTTCCCGCGCGAACGCGTGATCGGCATGGCGGGCGTGCTGGACACGGCGCGCTACCGCGCCTTCATCGCGGAGGCGCTCGACGTGTCGGTGCGGGACATCCAGGCCATGGTGCTCGGCGGCCACGGCGACACCATGGTCCCGCTCATCAGCTACACGACCGTGAGCGGCATCCCGGTGACGCAGCTCATGGACGGACCCACCCTCGAGGCGATCGTGGCGCGCACGCGCACCGGCGGCGCGGAAATCGTAAAGCACCTCAAGACGGGATCGGCCTACTACGCCCCATCAGCCGCCGCCGTGCAGATGTGCGAGGCCATCGTGCGCGACCAGAAGCGCGTGTTGCCGTGCGCCGCGTGGCTGGATGGCGAGTACGGCTTTTCCGGCCTCTTCCTGGGCGTGCCCTGCACGCTCGGTCGCCGCGGCATTGAGCGTATTCTCGAGGTGGAACTCACCAGTGCGGAGCGACTCGATCTGGGCAAGAGCGCCGATGCGGTGCGCGAACCCATGAAGCTCGTGCAGTTGTGAGCGCGCGGGACGCATCCGGCCGGATCGTGCGCTTCTGGCGATCCACGGTTGGCAAGAAGATGGTCATGGCGGTGACGGGACTCATCATGGTCGCCTTCGTCGTCGTGCACATGATCGGCAACCTGCAGATCTTCGAGGGTGCGGTTCGGCTCAACGACTATTCGCACTTCCTGCACCACACCATCAACGAGCTGCTCTGGCTGCTGCGCATCATATTGCTCGTGTCCGTGGTGCTGCACATTGTGGCGGCCATCCAGCTCACGCGACTCGACCGGGCGGCGCGGCCGCAGGGCTATGCCATGCGCCGGTCGCAGGCGGCCACGGTGTCATCGCGCTCCATGCGCTGGGGCGGAGTCGCCCTGGCACTCTTCATCGTGTTCCATCTGCTGCACCTCACCACCGGCACCATCCAGCCGGTTCCGTTCACGGACGGCAACGTGTACGCGAACATGATCGGCGGATTTCGCGTGTGGTGGGTGACACTGATCTACATCCTCGGCATGATCGCACTCGGACTGCACCTGTACCACGGTGACTGGAGCTCGATCCGGACACTGGGCATCAACCGGCCCAGGGCCGAGCCCCTGCGGCGCCCCGTGGCGGCGACGATCGCCATCGTCGTGTGGGCCGGATTCACGCTCGTACCACTGGCGATCTACTTCGGCCTGGTGCGATGAGCATGGAACTCAGATCGGGTGTTCCGGAAGGTCCCATTGCGCAGAAGTGGGATGCGTATCGAAACGAGATGAAGCTGGTGAATCCGGCGAACAAGCGCCGCCACACGGTGCTCGTCGTCGGCTCGGGGCTGGCCGGCGCGTCGGCGGCGGCATCGCTCGCCGAGCTGGGCTACCAGGTGAAGTGCTTCTGCTTTCAGGACTCGCCGCGGCGCGCGCACAGCATCGCCGCGCAGGGCGGCATCAACGCCGCCAAGAATTATCAGAACGACGGCGACTCCATCTGGCGGTTGTTCTACGACACGGTGAAGGGCGGCGATTTCCGCTCGCGCGAGGCCAACGTCTATCGCCTCGCGCAGTTGAGCGTCAACATCATCGATCAGTGCGTCGCGCAGGGCGTCCCCTTCGCGCGCGAGTACGGTGGTCTGCTCGCCAATCGCTCCTTCGGCGGTGCGCAGGTGTCACGCACGTTCTACGCGCGCGGCCAGACCGGGCAGCAGTTGCTGCTCGGCGCCTATCAGGCGCTGGAGCGCGGCGTGTCCACGGGCCGCCTCACGATGCACCCGCGGACGGAGATGCTGGATCTGGTGCTGGTGAACGGCGTCGCCCGCGGCATCGTCACGCGCAACCTGGTCACCGGCATCGTGGAGTCGCACGCGGCCGATGCCGTGGTGCTGGCGACCGGCGGCTACGGCAACGTGTTCTACCTGTCCACCAATGCCAAGGGTTCGAACTGCACCGCCATCTGGCGTGCGTACAAGCGGGGAGCCGCGTTCGCCAACCCGTGTTACACACAGATCCATCCGACGTGCATTCCGCAGAGCGGTGAACATCAGTCCAAGCTCACGCTCATGAGCGAGTCGCTGCGGAACGACGGCCGGGTCTGGGTTCCGAAGAAGGCGGGCGACAGCCGGCCGCCGAACCAGATTCCGCCCGCGGAGCGCGACTACTACCTGGAGCGCAAGTATCCCAGCTTCGGAAATCTCTCGCCGCGCGACATCGCCTCGCGCGCGGCCAAGGAGGTGTGCGATGCGGGGCTGGGGGTGGGCCCGAACGGCCTCGGCGTCTATCTGGATTTCGCCGATGCCATTGCGCGGCTGGGCGAACAGACCATCCGCGAGCGCTACGGCAACCTGTTCGAGATGTACGAGCGCATCACGGATGAGAATCCGTACCGGGTGCCCATGCGGATCTACCCCGCCGTGCATTACACCATGGGCGGGCTGTGGGTGGATTACAGTCTGATGAGCACCGTGCCCGGCCTCCATGTGGCGGGCGAAGCGAACTTCTCCGATCACGGAGCAAATCGACTGGGCGCGAGTGCGCTGATGCAGGGGCTCGCCGATGGCTACTTCATCATCCCGTATACCATCAGCAACTATCTCGCATCGCATCGGCTGGATCCCGTTGACGCGTCGCATCCGGCGTTCCGGGAGGCGGAGACAGGCGTGGCCGCGCGGACGCGCCGGCTGCTCGCCATTGACGGCACGCGAACGGTGGATTCGTTCCACCGCGAGCTGGGCAAGGTGATGTGGAACGACTGCGGCATGGCGCGCAATGCAGCCGGCCTGCAGCGGGCGCTCGCGAAGATTCCCGAGATCCGCGCGGAATTCTGGCGCAACGTCAACGTGCCGGGGAGCGATGCGGAGCTGAACCAGGCGCTCGAGAAGGCGGGACGGGTGGCGGACTTCCTCGAGCTCGGAGAGCTCATCTGCCGCGATGCCCTGCAGCGCACGGAATCGTGCGGCGCGCACTTCCGCGAGGAGAGCCAGACACCGGACGGTGAGGCGCTGCGCGATGACGCGCACTTCGCCTACGTGTCGGCCTGGATGTACCAGGGCGACGACACGCCGCCGCGCCTGGAGAAGGAACCGCTGTCCTTCGAGAACGTCCATCTCGCGCAGAGGAGCTACAAGTGAAATTCAGGCTCAAGGTCTGGCGCCAGGCCGGACCCGGCGCGGCGGGCGCGTTTGCGACGTACGAGGCTCGCGACATCAGCGCCGACATGTCGTTTCTTGAAATGATCGACGTCGTGAACGAGGGGCTCATCGAGCAGGGACAGGAGCCCATCGCGTTCGATCACGACTGTCGCGAGGGGATCTGCGGATCGTGCAGCATGATGATCAACGGCTGTGCGCACGGACCGGAGAAGGGCACCGCGACCTGCCAGCTCTTCATGCGCCACTTCACGGACGGACAGGACATCTGCATTGAACCGTGGCGCGCGAAGGCATTTCCGGTCATCAAGGACCTCGTCGTGGACCGGAGCGCATTTGATCGCATCATCGCGGCGGGCGGCTTCATCACCGCACCCACCGGGGGCGCGCGCGACGCGAACGCCATTCTCATCGCGAAGTCCGCGGCCGACGACGCCATGGATGCGGCCGCCTGCATCGGCTGTGGCGCGTGCGTGGCCGCGTGTCCGAACGGCTCGGCGTCGCTGTTCACCGGCGCCAAGATATCGCACCTGGGACTGCTGCCGCAGGGACAGTCCGAGCGCGACCGGCGAGTGCTCGCCATGGTCGGACAGATGGACGCGGAAGGATTCGGTGCCTGCACGTGGCACGGCGAGTGCCATGAGGCGTGCCCCAAGGAAATCAGCCTCGACACCATCGCGCGAATGAACCACGACTACGCGCGCGCGGCGTGGCGCACCAGGGAGTAGGGAAGTGAACGGACCCGCGCTCACTGCGCGGGGTCGGAGCGCGCGCCCTCTCGGGCTCGGCCAGCGTACCGGATTCGCGGAGCCGGCAGAATTGAGACAGGATTTTCAGGATTCACAGGATTGTTCGGAGCCGAGCCCGAACGTTTCAATGCATTCGCTGCATGACGGCGCATGCTTTTGGAACGGCACCGGATCAAGGAATCAAAGGGGTCAGAGTCGATTGAATTTCAATCGACTCTGACCCCTTTGATCCGGTTAAACCCCTGTCAATCCCAAAAATCCTGTCCCGCCGTTCGCCGGGGCGTCGCACGCTGCTCGCAACCGCGGATGAATCGTGGTGCCCGAAAATCCTGTCTCGCCGCTGGCACGCGCGCACCGGGTCCGCGATCGTGACGCTCGCTAGAGTCGTGGCAGCGTGACTCCCCGCTGGCCCTGGTATTTCCCTTTCTTGTCCCGATAGGAGATTTCCGGCTCCTCGTCGCCTTCAAAGAAGAGCACCTGCGCAATGCCTTCGTTCGCGTAAATGCGCGCCGGCAGCGGCGTGGTATTCGAGATCTCCAGCGTCACGAAGCCCTCCCATTCCGGCTCGAAGGGCGTGACGTTCGTGATGATGCCGCAGCGCGCATACGTGGACTTGCCCACCGTCACCGTGAGCACGTTGCGCGGAACGCGAAAGTATTCCACCGATCGCGCGAGCGCGAAGCTGTTGGGTGGCACGATGCACACGTCCCCTTCGAACTCCACGAAGGACTTCGGGTCGAACTGCTTGGGATCCACCACGGAGTTCAGGACGTTCGTGAAGATCCGGAATTCGCGCGCGACACGCATGTCGTACCCATAGGAGCTCACGCCATAGGAGATCACTCCGTCGCGCACCTGCCGGTCCGCGAAAGGCTCGATCATGCCGTGCTCGATCGCCATGCGGCGAATCCAGCGGTCCGATTTCAGTGACATGGGGATGAGGGGGACGGGACATGAAGGACCGGCACGGCGTGCACAACGGCGTGCGCATGTCGGGAGCGCGCGACGCCGGCGTTCGACCGCGGGAAATGCGCGCGGAATCTATCCCGCGCACGGCGCCTTCGCCACGTTGACACTCCTCCCCGCCACGCGATAAGTTCCACGGCTGGAACACGTCATACTTTCCACGACATCTGGAGCCGGATGGATCGCGAATATTTCCCGATTCTCATGCTGGTTGGGTTCGTCGCCGCCAACGCGGTTCTCATGCTGTTGGCTTCCCACCTGACGCTGCGCCCCCGTCCCACGCCGGTCAAGCAGACCCCATACGAATCGGGCATTCCGCCGCTCGGTGACGCGCGCGAGCGCTTCTCCGTGAAGTTCTACATGGTGGCCATGCTGTTCATCGTGTTTGACATCGAGACGGTGTTTCTCATTCCCTGGGGTGCATACTACCGGCAGCTCTCGTGCACCGCGCCGCTCACCGGCGGCATGTGCCCCGCGGGGCACGTGTCGT
This sequence comes from Gemmatimonadaceae bacterium, assembly GCA_036278895.1. Taxonomy (GTDB): domain Bacteria; phylum Gemmatimonadota; class Gemmatimonadetes; order Gemmatimonadales; family Gemmatimonadaceae; genus JADGGM01. Next base: position 3,504 of record DASUKE010000014.1, on the reverse strand, counting down.
TCTTCGGCCTCGGCGAGATGCTGGTCTTCATCGTGATCCTGGCCGTGGGGCTCGCCTACGTGTGGAAGAAGGGGGCGCTGCAATGGGATTGATGCCGCAGCCCGCGACGCATGCCGCCACGTTCGATCCGCCAGCGCAGGAGAGCTGGGTCGCCACGCGTCTCGACTTCCTGGTCAACGCGGCCCGTGCCTACTCGCTCTGGCCCATGCCGTTCGGCACCGCATGCTGCGCCATTGAGTTCATGGCCACTGCCGCCAGCCGCTTCGACATCGCGCGCTTCGGCATGGAGCGCATGAGCTTTTCTCCGCGACAGGCCGACGTGCTCATCTGTGCGGGCCGCGTGCCCTTCAAGCTCGCCCCGGTGCTCCGCCGCATCTGGATGCAGATGCCGCAGCCCAAGTGGTGCATCTCCATGGGCGCCTGCGCCTCGTCCGGCGGCATGTTCGACAACTACGCGGTGGTGCAGGGCATCGACACGATCATCCCGGTGGACGTGTACGTCCCGGGATGTCCGCCGCGTCCGGAAGGGCTGATGTATGGGATCATGATGCTTCAGGAGAAGGTGAAGCGTGAGCGCCTGAGCGACGGCGACCTGCGACACGAGATGGAGCCTGATCCCGCGAGCGGGCTGTACATCCCGCCGCAGGCCATCGATGAGTTGTCCGAGCCGTTCGGCAATTCGATTCACCAGACTCGGTCCGGCCTGTGAGCGACGCCTTCCAGCCGGTGCTTCCCGGCGCCGCCGCTCCCCAGCAGCCGGCGCCCGCCACCCCAACGAACATCGCGTATCGCGACGGCGCCGCCAATCCATCCGCGGACGCGCTGCGCGCGCACTTCGCCGCGGCGATCGGCCGGACGGAGGTGATCTGGGGCGAGACCACGGTGTACGTGGACGGTGCACACCTGGCGGACATCGTCCGGTGGCTGCACGACGATCCCGCCCAGCGCTACGACTACCTCTCCGATATCACCGCCGTGGAATACCGGGACCCGGAGCTGCCATTGCAGGTCGTGTGGCATCTTCGCTCGCTTCCGTTCCGCCGGTTCCTGCGGCTCAAGGTGGAGATTCCGCGCGGCGCGCCGCTCGACGTGCCGAGCGTCTGGAGCATCTATCGGAGCGCGGACTGGTTCGAGCGCGAGTGCTACGACATGTTCGGCATCACCTTCGAGGAGCATCCCAACCTGCGCCGCATCCTGCTGGCCGACGATTGGGACGAGGGACACCCGCTGCGCAAGGACTACCCGCTGCGTGGCTACCGCGAGTACATCCAGCCGGGCTTCGAGGCGCCGGCGCCGCGGGTGCATTCGCGACTACGGAGACCCTAGATGTCCATCGAAATTGGCGAAGGAACCCCGGTCCAGATCAGTGAGGAGCGCCAGCTCAGCGAGACGCGCCGCGAGATGGTGCTCAACATGGGGCCGCAGCACCCCAGCACCCACGGCGTGCTGCGCGTGCGGCTCACGCTCGACGGCGAGGTCGTCACCGCCTGTGACCCAATCATCGGCTACCTACACCGCGGGGTCGAGAAGCTGGGGGAGACGCACCGCTACTCCCAGTTCACCCCCTGGACCGACCGCACCGACTACGTCGCCGCGCCCTCCAATAACCTGGGCTACATCCTGACGGTCGAGAAGCTGTGCGGCATCGAGGCGCCGGAGCGGGCGCAGTACTGGCGCATGATCATGGGCGAGCTGGCCCGTGTCGCCTCGCATCTGGTCTGGCTCGGCACCCACGCGCTCGACATCGGCGCGCTCTCGATCTCGCTCTACTGCTTCCGCGAGCGCGAGTTCATCATGGACATCTTCGAAAAGTTCTGCGGCGCGCGCCTGACCACCAACATGATGGAGATGGGCGGCTTCGCGCGCCCGATCCCCGACGGCCTGCCCGAGATGGTGCGCGACTTCTGCGCCATCTTTCCGTCGCGCCAGAAGGACTACGAGGACATCCTCTCGGCCAATCCGATCTGGCTCTCGCGCACGCGCGGGGTCGGCATCGTCGAGCCCGCGGCAGCCATCTCCTACGGGCTGACCGGCGCCTGCCTACGCGGCTCGGGGATCAACTACGACGTGCGCAAGGCGCAGCCCTACCTCTTCTACGACCGCATCGATTTCGAGGTCCCGCTCGGCACCCACGGCGACGTCTACGACCGCTATCTCGTGCGCATGGAGGAGATGCGCCAGTCGATCAACATCATCCTCCAGTGCCTAGATCAGGTGCCGAGCGACGGCCCGCTCGCGCTGACCCAGTCGAACTACGTCATCCCGCAGCACGACACGGTGCTGACGACGGCCGAGGACATGCAGCGGCATTTCATCTGGGTCATCAAGGGCTTCTCGCCGCCCAAGGGCGAGGTCTACATGGCGATCGAGCACTCCAAGGGCGAGCTGGGCCACTATATCGTCAGCGACGGCTCGCCGATTCCCTACCGCATGCGCCTGCGCACGCCCGACTTCGTCAACCTCCAGGTGTTGCCCTATATGGCCGATGGGGCGATGCTGGCGGACGTGGTGGCGCTGATCGGGACGATCGACATCGTCTTGGGGAGCGTCGATCGGTAGGACGGGCCCCTCCCCGGTAGGGGCAGACCCCTGTGTCTGCCCTGTGTCCCCGACAGCAGGGCAACGGGGAAATGGGGCAAGGTGCGGTGGTGTACCTGAAGGCGAGTGACAGCGTAAAAGGGCAGGCACGGGGGCCTGCCCCTACAAGACCGGGAATCGGGCGGACGACAGCATTCCGGTCGATGGGTGTGTGGGGTAACGAAGCGAGGCACGGGAAGGCGCGATGGTTCCGGGGGTACTGACCAACTTCATCGTCGGCTTCATCCTGCTCAACATTCTGCTCGGCGCGATGGCCTATATGACCTGGTTCGAGCGCAAGGTGCTGGCGCGCATGCAGGACCGGCTCGGCCCGACGCGCACCGGTCCCTTCGGGCTCCTCCAGCCGCTCGCCGACGGCGTCAAGCTCCTCAGCAAAGAGGACATCGTGCCGGCCGCGGCCGACCGCTTCGTCTTCCTGGTGGCGCCGGTCCTCTCGTTCATCCTGGCGCCGTTGGGCGCGATGGTGATCCCCTTCGGCGGCTCCTTCCACATCGGCAGCCACCCGGTCAACCTCTACGTGGCCGATATCAACATCGCCGTGCTCTACGTCCTGGCGCTCGGCTCGATCGGGGTCTACGGCATCATCCTCGGCGGCTACGCCTCGGGCAACCGCTACTCGCTCCTCGGCGGGCTGCGCTCGGCCGCGCAGGTGGTGAGCTACGAGCTGGTGCTGGGGTTGTCGCTGGTCGGGGTCTTCATCCTCTCCGGCTCGCTCTCGCTGGTCGAGATCCTGCAGGAGCAGCACCGGCTGCTCAACTTCGGTCCGATCCAGGTGCCCAACTGGTACGTCCTCAGCCAGCCGCTGGCCTTCGCCCTCTTCATGATCGCCGCCGTGGCCGAGACGAACCGCACCCCCTTCGATCTGCCGGAGGCCGAGACCGAGTTGATCGGCGGCTTCCACACCGA
>DASUKE010000013.1:0-86697 GCA_036278895.1 Gemmatimonadaceae bacterium | reverse complement strand
GGCGACGCGTATGCTCGTCGCACCGCTGGGCAACACGATCGGAGTTGGAAGAGGGCCGGACGATCAGTCAGATGACGTAGTGGACGATGGAGATGGCGTAGACGCTGGCCAGGACGCACGAGGGGGCGGCTCGGCGAGAGCCACCCCCTCGTGTCGCGACGCCTACCTTCACGGCATGCGCGAAACTGCTGTCCTGCTACTGCTCCAGCGGCACTACTTGGCCGTCCTGGTACAATCACCACCACTAGGCGTCGTAGAGATCGGGTAGAAGCGCATCTGCGCGAGCTTCAGACCCGTGTTGTCGTACTCCCAGAAATACCCGGTACCAAGATCGGAGAACAGCGGGACCAGTTGCAGCGTGGTCACTGTGGGATCCGTGCTCACGTTGGCGCATACCTGCAGGAGCTCCTTGCTGACGTTCACGAACTTCTGCCCGCCCGCTACACGCTTGAGGCTCACGCTCAGATCGCCGGCGCTGCACCACGTGGTGCCGGTTGAGATTTCCGTGAAGCAACTCGTCATCGTGGCGCTGCCATTCGGCTTGCCCAGGGCTCGCACCCACACCGAGTACGCCAGGTTGCCGCTGCCGTCGTCAGGATTCGGGAGCTGGAACGCCGCCGTACCATCGGTGCCATTCGCATCGAGCACCTGGTAGTCGCCTTCGGTGAGGTCGATCTGCGTATTGCCGAACAGATTCACGAAAATGCGGCCACCATTGCCGCCGGTGAAGTTGGTGGAGAGTCCCTTGGGAACACCGATGATATTGAGATTGTAGTGCGCACCGCTCGGCGCGCCGTTGCCCGTCGTGGCCACCGAAAGACTCGGTTGGCGCGCGGCGCTGGGTGGCGGAGCGGTGGTTTGAGTGTCACAGGCGGCAAGGGAGAGCGCCGCGAGTGTAGTGAGTGTACCGACGATGAGTCCTGCCCGGGTCGAACGCATACGACCTCCTGCGGCTGACTGTTCGGCGGCCCGACTGGCCTGGCGCACGGTGCACACACGACGCGCGGTAGCCTCGTGGCTTTGCGTCCCCGTCTTTCGGCGGGTTTGCCATGACCGCGGGGCCACGTGGCCGCGCGGCGATATGGGGAACACTCGTACCCCGTACGAGGACGACCCGTCAGGCGATGGGTCACAGCCGACTCGCGAGCGTTCCTGGATCGCCTGTTCAGGCATCCGACCCGGGACCTCTACCGCCGCTCCCCCGCATACCCGGACCCGTACAGCACCTTTCCCGGACGCGCCCCGGTCATCTTCCCGTCCGCGATCACCGGCACGCCGTTCACCAGCACCCATTGCATGCCCACCGAAAGCTGATTCGGCTTCTCGAACGTCGCCCTGTCGGCGACCGAATCAGGGTCGAACACTACGAGGTCCGCCCACATCCCCTGCTTGATCACGCCGCGGTCGGTGAGATGCTCCCGCTGCGCGGCCAGCGCGGTGAACTTCCGGATCGCATCGGGGAGCGTGAGCAGATGCTCCTCGCGCACGTACATGCGCAGGATGCGCGGGAACGTCGCATAGGCGCGCGGGTGCGGATGCTCCTGTCCCAGGATTCCTTCGGGCGACGTGCCGGAGGCGTCGTTGTCCACCGACACCCACGGCTGCTTGAGCGCGAGCTTCACATCCGGCTCGGCCATGCCGAAGACAGCAACCGAAGTCTGCGCGTCGTCCTTGACGAGGATGTCGAAGAGCGTATTGATCGCGTCCTCATGCCACATCGCGGCGATCTCATCGAGACGCTTCCCCTGAATGGACAGCAGCGCGGGATTGTCCACGGCGGTGATGAGCACGGCGTGCGCGCCGGGGATTTCCTGCCATTCGTTGTCCCACGTGGTGGACGGCGTGAGCATGTCCTTGCGGATGCGCGTGCGCATGCCGGGTTGCTTGAGCCGCTCGACGAGCTTCGCGGTGCCGCCGTCGTGCGCCCATGGCGGCACGAACGCGGACATGCCGTTCTCCCACGCAGTGTATGCGTACGTATCCGCCGCGATGTCGAGCCCGCTGCGCCGCGCCGAGTCGATGCGCGCTACCACCTGCGGCATCTTTCCCCAGTTGGCCTTGCCCGCACTCTTGAGGTGAAAGATCTCGACGGGGATGTGCGCCTCGCGCGCGATGCGGAACGTCTCATCCAGCGCGGCCATCTCCGTTTCGCCCTCGCTCCGCATGTGCGTGGCGTAGATGCCGCCGTACTGCGACGCCGTGGCCGCGAGCGCGATCAACTCGTCGGTCTTCGCGTACGGCGCCGGCGGATACTGCAGTGCGGTGGATACGCCGAGTGCTCCTTCGCGCATGGCCTGCGCGACGAGATCCTGCATGCGGTGCAGCTCGTCCGCCGTGGGCGTACGATCACCGTAGCCAAGCACCATCTCGCGCACCGACGCCGCGCCCACGTACGTGCCGATGTTGATGCCGATGCCCTGCTTCTCGAGTCGCGCGAAGTATTCGCCGAGCGTGCGCCAGTCTGCCGTGATGCCATAGTGTTTGTACGTGGGCGCATCCTCGGCGAGCATGGCGCTGTCGAGCGGTGCCACGGACTCGCCCTCGCCGGTGATCTCCGTCGTGATGCCCTGGAAGATCTTGGACGGCAGCCGCGGATCCACGAGCACGGTGAGCTCGGACTGGCCCAGCATGTCGATGAAGCCCGGTGCGATCACCATCTCATGCGCGTCGATGGTCTGCTTTGCGCTGGCGTGCGCAAGGTCACCAATGGCGGCGATGCGACCGTCGCGCACACCCACGTCGCCCTCGTACCACGGCGAACCGGTACCGTCGATGATGTGGCCGTGCCGGATGATCACATCGTAGGACGCGGTGCTCTGTGCAACGGCGAGGGTGGGAGCGGCGAACAGGAGCAGGGCGAAGCGGAGGACCGTCGAACGGGGCATGGCCAGTTCCAATTGAAGGGAGTTACGGCTGTGAATGATGGGATGTACGGGATTCTGCCGTGCCTGTCTGTTCACGCATGGTGTGCAACCCGCGGTCCGCCGAGCGTGTCGTGGAACAGGGCGAACAGCGTCCGCCAGTGCCGCTCCGCTTCGGCAGTATCGTGCACCGGCGTATCCGATGGCACCCAGCCATGCCGCGCGTTGTACGTCTCGATGGTGTGCACGACGCCGGCATCCGTGAGTGCGCGATCGAGCCGCGCCTTCTGCGTGTCGTCGAACCCGTTGTCCTCCTTCGCGCCGCCGATGTAGACGCGCGCCGTGATGCGCGGCGCCAGCAGATGCGGGCTGTCGGGCGCATCGGTGGCGAGGCCGCTCGGGTGATACGACGCGGCGGCCGCCACCTGATCGGGAAAGTGGCCTGAGGCGGCAAACGACATCTGCCCGCCCAGGCAGTATCCGGTCACGCCGATCTTTCCGGCGCGGACGTCGGGCTGTTCGGTCAGGTACGCGAGGAACGCACTGGTGTCACGCATGATGTTCGCGATGCTCGCCGTGGGCCGCACGCGTGTCATGAAATCGGCGCGCTGCACGGGATCGGTGAACAGCGTCTTCGCGTCGAATGACGTGGGTCCGATCCGGTAGAACAGGTCCGGCAGCATCACGTAGTAGTCGGCGCCCGCCATGCGTTCGCCCATCTCGAAGAGCGCCGGCCGGATGCCGATGCCATCCATGTAGAAGAGCACTCCGGGCCACGGGCCGTCGCCGTCGTCGGGGCGGAAGATGTGCGTCGGACAGTGACCATCCTGCGTATCGAGCTGAATCGTGGCGTGTGACATCGTTGTATTCCGAGAAAGGGGAAGGGGCAGCCCCAGGGGCAGCCCATGGGGCTACACCCGGGGCTGCCCCTTTACAGGGCCGGGTGTTTGAGGTGGAAGCCGGTAGCCTGCTGATACGCGTACGCCAGCGCCAGCATCTTCGCTTCGCCAAAGAGGTCGCCGAGAAATGTGAGCGACACCGGCGTGCCGTCCGAATTGAAGCCGTTGGGCACGATCACCGCCGGATGCCCGGTGAGGTTCGTCACCGTGAGCTGGATGCCGCCCGTTGGCGCTACGATCACGTCCACTGTGGACATCAGCGTCCGCATGGCCTCCATGGCCTGCGTCCGCACGCGGTTCGCGTTCACATAGTCCACCGCCGGAATGAAGCGTGCCACGCGAAACGTGTTCGGCCACGCGCCCGCATCCTGCTGCACCATCTCGCGATCGCGTCCCGACCGCGTGAGCTCATCGAACGCCGCCGCGGCTTCCGCCTGCAGAATGATCGTCATGGCGCGGTACGGGAACTCCGGCAGCTCCACCGGAACGAGCGTGACGCCGAACTTGCGCAACACGTCGAGCGCCGCGTCGTCGAATGCCTTCGTGCGATGGCGCTCGGTCTGGTCGAATGCGCTCTTGAGGTAGCCCACCCGGAGACTCGAGGGCTTCACCGTCGCATCCCAGTTGAACGCCGCGTCGTGCACGGTGCCATCCTTCCCGTCGGGCCCGCGAATCGCATCCAGCACGAGCGCGCAGTCCTCCACGCTCCGGCAAATGGGGCCGAGCTTGTCCATGCTCCACGACAACGCCATGGCGCCGGTGCGCGGCACTCTGCCGAACGTCGGGCGGCACCCGGTGACGCCGCAGCGCGTACTGGGCGACGAGATGGAGCCCAGCGTCTCGCTCCCCACGCCGAAGCCCACGAGGCCCGCCGACGTCGCACTTGCCGGCCCGGCGGACGAGCCGCTCGATCCCTGATCGGGCTTCCAGGGATTGCGCGTCATGCCGCCGAACCAGACGTCGCCCATGGCGAGCGCGCCGAGCGAAAGCTTGGCCACGAGCACCGCACCGGCCGCGTCGAGGCGCTGCACCACCGTGGCGTCTTCATCAATGGTCTGCGACTCGTACGGCCTGGCGCCCCACGTGGTGGGATATCCCTTCACCGCCAGCAGATCCTTGGCACCCCATGGGATCCCATGCAACGGGCCGCGATACCGGCCGCGCGCAATCTCCGCGTCCGCATCCCTGGCCTGCGCCAGCGCGCGCTGCTCCGTGAGCGTGATCACGCAGTGCAGCACCGGGTCGTACTGCTTCAGGCGCGCGAGGTACATCGTCGTGAGCTGGGTGGCCGTCACCTTTCGCCGGCGCACCAGCTCCGAGAGCTGCGTCACGGGCAGGAACGCGAGCGCGTCCAGGTTCGCCGGCACCGCCGGCATTTCCACCCTGCTGCGCACCATGCGGCGCTGGTGCGAGTCGGGCACCGCGCCCGGCAGCAGCGCGTCGAAGTGCACCGCGGGCGCCACCGCGTTGGGCAGCGTGACCGCATGCAGCGCCTCGATGAGTTTTTCCTGCGACGTGAGCCCATCGACCATGAGCTGGCGTTCGTCGTCGGGAATCGTGAGCCCCGCGAGCTCTTCGGCGCACGCGATCGTGGCCGTGGTGATCTCCTCACCGCGCGCCGCATGGGCCCAGAGGAGTCCGGGCAGCAGCGTGCCGCCGAGTCCGATGCTGGCGAAGTAGCCGACAAAGGCGCGCCGGTCGTAGCGGGGGCGTTCGATCGTGTTGGTCATTGCAAGGGCAGATGATGAGCGGCTGGGCTGGTTTGCTGCCGTGCACGCCGGTTGGGGCGCGTGATGTGCACCGTCGAATCTACGTCCGGCGCGCGCCTCGTCCACACGGACACGGGCGCGCGCGGCGCGGGCAGCCTGGAGGTTGGGCCGGGCAGGCGGCGTATGGACCAGTCCGATTTTCCGGCTGCCTACAAGCCGGAATCAGCGGCGCAGGCGGACGCGCTCGCGGTGTACCGGAGCGAGGCCGGTGGGCTCGACTGGACCTACATCAGTCCCGCGGATGTGATCGAACCGGGCGAGCGTACGGGAACGTTTCGGACCGGAGGCGACCAGATGCTGTTCGACAGGAATGGCCGGAGCGTCATCAGCTTCGAGGACTACGCCGTAGCGCTCGTGAACGAGCTCGAGAAACCGGCACACATCGGACAGCGCATGACAGTGGCGTACTGACCCCTTCCGCTGGCGCGCTGCCCCCTGTGCGAACTCATCGCTCGTACCCGCTCACGGACCGGACGTGCCCCCCGCCGTGAACAGCCCATCCGGCAGCGGCGGGTTGGCCTTGATGTCGCGATACTCTTCGCGCTGCACCAGCTTGCCGCCCGAGTACGACTCGACCGTCGGCGCGATCCACCCGCCGCCCAGGCGCTGATAGTCGTCGAAGCGCGTGTCATCCATCTTCGTGGAGTCCGCGCGCGACGGCTCGAGCAGGCGCACGAAAAGCAGGCGATCCTTGTCCACCCAGAACTGCTTCGAGTGCAGATCGCCGGCGTTGGCGCCGACCACGTATACCTTGCGCCCCTTCCACGTGTCCTCGTGCACCGGCGCGAGGTTGAATCCCTCGGCGCGCAGCACTTCCATCGTACGTTCGGGCGACTGGCCGTATACATCGAAGCCCAGAATGAGGAGCGGATTGCGTCCCGCGACGCGACGCAGCACGCTGTCACCCCGCGTGACGACAATGCTGTCGTTGGCAAAGATGATGGAGCGGCCGCCGGGGCGCGGCGCGATGTCAATGCGCAGACGACCGGGCACGGCCGCGGACTCGTACCAGGTTTCCACGACCATCGTGTCGGCGGGCGTCCGGCGTGTGGTCTTCTGCGTGAACGTCAGCGTGTGGTACCACGTGCTCTGGTACCTGTCGTGCATGGCGCGCACGACCTGATCACCCGACGTGATCGTCTGCGCGGCGGCGGCGGCGCCGCTTGGCAGAATGCATGCGGCTGCGGCGGCGAAGGCGATCGCAAGGGAGCAGAACGGTCTCAGGTTCATACGTGCACCACGGGTGGAAGTCTCATAGGGACTCCTATGGTACCTCCTGCGCCGCATGCCGACAAGCAGTGACTGAGCCATCGAGTGATCGAGCGAGCCGGAAATCCGTTCGCCGTGCTCCGCTCCATCAGTAGTACGAGAACACCGATCGTGTCTGGAACCGGTGTCCTGCATCCGGTCCGTTCGTGAACACCAGGTCTCCGTTCTTCGTCAGCGGACGATTACGCTCGTCGTACGTATAGGTATAGTCGACCGTGTAGTTGGCCCCGTCCCCGGTGAAGCTCTCCCGTGCCGGGTTGCTTTTCTGGAGCCGGACGCCTGTCAACAGAACCAGGTGATCGAAGAACTCGTTGTGGATCAGGCTGAAGCCGTCCACGTTGACCTTGCCATCGTATTGCTCGAAGCGATCGACGGTCGTCGTCTCATCCTGCCGCCCCTCGATCGGCGGCCGATGATCGGCGATCTCCATGAGGTTCCCGTCGGGGTAGTACGTGAATGACATCGTCTTGTCGATGATGAAACCGGAATCGACCCTCCGCGCGCGCTCCAACCGGGTGAGCCGCTCTCCGTCGTACGACAAGCTGACGATCGCGTACACCAGCCCGTTCGAGTCGACATATTCGATCAGGCTGGCTCGACTGGCCTGGTCGTACGAGTACACCAGCCGGTCCCGGTTCCCCGCCGTGTTGTTCACCATCTCCTGGACCCTGTCGCCCTCGTATCTCACGTCGTAGATCGTGAACCCCGAAGCAAAGGACGCGACCCGGACCCGACCTGCCGTGTCGTACTCGAAGTGGTAGTACGGCGAAGGAAGATTCGGGATGACGATGTCCTTCAGCAGCGCCGCGGGCGCCGGAGGAACTGGCGGTTCCGGGGCGGTTGCGTCAGGCCCGCCGCTGCAGGCGAGAACAGCCGCGACAAGGATCACGCTCGCCGAGATGTGGAGACGCACGGTGGTCATGACAAAGTGGGGTGACAACTGCACAGGAGGACAACGCTGTGAAGGAACCACGGAGGCGCGTGCACCGTTCCCGGATAATGCGGTCAGGGATCAAAGGGGTCAGAGTCGATTGAAGTGCTGACGGGAATGGGCAATCGGGAATGGGGAATCGTGGGAATGGGGAATGGGGAATGGGGAGGCCGGTTTCCCATTCCCACGATTCCCCATTCCCCATTGCCCATTCCCAAGGGCGGGGTAGTGGGGCGTGGAGCGATCGACTCTGACCCCATTTATCTCTGACCCCTTTGATTCTGAGCTACGACTCGTCGTCGTCGGAGGCGAAGAGACCGGTGCAGACGATTCCGCCGCGGAGGCGTTGAAGAATCGGCGTTGGCATCCACGACCGTCCCAGGAGCACACGCCGTCCGCCCACCTCGCGCTCGTACTCGGCTGCATGGGGCACGCCGCGAGCTTGCCAGGTTCACAACCCGACGCCTCACGAGAGAACGACAGCGTCTGCTGTCAACCTCATTGCATCCTTACGCCGATCGGCGTCGCGGCGATCTCCATGGTTTGATCGGACGGAGTGTCGCAGCGAGCGCTTCCTCCGCTACCTCGGTATCGAATGCGGCCTGGGCACGCAGCCAATATCCGTTTGACAGTCCGAAAAACCTGCACAACCGCAAGTCTGTGTCAGCCGTGATCGCTCGGCGACCCGCCGCGATTTCTCCAATGCGCTGGGCCGGCACACCGATCTCTTTCGCCACGCGATACTGAGTAATCCCCATCGGGCGGAGGAACTCCTCGACCAGCAATTCTCCGGGTGTTACAGGCTTGAGTTTCGGCATCTCCACGACCTCAGTGATAGTCGACGATCTCGACGTCCGCCGCACCTGCAGCAGTCCACCGAAAGCAAATCCGATATTGATCGTTCACCCGGATGCTATACTGCCCCGCGCGGTCGCCTTTGAGCGCTTCGAGGCGGGTCCCGGGTCGCACGCGAAGGTCGTCCAAGCGCCCGGCAATTTGCAGCTGACGCAGCTTCCATCGCGCAATGCGCTGAATGCTGTGGAACTGGCGGACATTGTGTCGACTGGCGCCGCTTCGAGCGTCCCCCGGGTGTCACTGACAGCCGCGTTGATCGCGACGATCATGCTCCTTCCCCTGCATCGTGGATTCAATGTCCATTCATGGAGTCGGCCCAATGCCAGCTTCACCGACGAGCGCCGACTGCCCACGCGCGGAGATGATCGAACTGCGCTAGGCTTGCGAGGCTCCCGCATGGAAGCATCATCACACTCGTCCGGTGCACCGATTCATGCGTTCGCCGACGGAGAATCACGATTTGCCGGACGGCCTGGGGAAATACGCTACACCGGGCAAGCCATCGAAGTCTTCATCTTGCGTCCAGACTACTCCGCCCACGGCCTGGGCTGTCGCGTAGACGATACTGTCCGCCAGGGGCAGCTTGTGCTCGACCCCGGCTTTGGCTGAGGCGAGTGCCAGCGTCGCGTCGAAGTCGACGACCCGTCCCTGCTGCATGAGTGCGACCGCCTGCAAGGCGTCGCTCTCGCCGCGCTGTCGCAGCACGACCTTGAAGACCTCGAGCAGGCAGACCGAGGGGACCACCAGGCGCTCGACCGCCTCGACCGCGCCGGAAAAGTGCCTCGCCCCGGCCGCGTCGGCGAAATACGCGAGCCACGCCGAGGAGTCGACGACGTTCGGACCGGCTCGTCTGGATGGCGCACTCACACGCGGTCGCGCTCTCGCCGGACCGTCGTATCGATCCCCCGCAGGAACCCACGCATGCGCTTGAGCGGCTGGACGGGGATGAACTCGATCCGGTTCTCGTAGGCCACCGCCCGGACCTTCTGCCCGGGCGCGAGGCCGAGCCGTTCCCGGATCGCGCGCGGGATGACGACCTGGAATTTCGGGGAGATGGTCACTGTGTCCACCGGAGCCTCGATCGATAGGGAAACTGTATTACGATATGCAATCTATCTGCAATACGACATACGGGCCAGTGGCCTCGTGGCGAGTCGACGCGGCGTTCACCGGCGAGCGTCTCCATGCCAGGCCCGACGATGTTCGTGTCAGGTCGCACTTGCCAGAAACTGAAATCGTTGTCTGGTCGCGCTCGTCCGGCGCAATGTCTCGTTGGGCTGGCTATGGAACGATCCTGATTCTCACCGCCGTCCCGTCGGGTAGATCCCGCAACTGGCGATGCACATCCCCGGTCAAGGAAGCGTGCTCCGTCACTGGCAGTCGGTAGCGATTCTCGGCAGCGTAGGAGCCGCCCAGCATGGGCAGTGTCGTGAACCCCGGACACTCGATCGCTCCCAAGGCACCGTGACGCGCCTCGAAGATGCGTTCCGCTGTTTTCAGCCCGAGCAATCCATAACCCCGCTCATCGGGTTGAGCGCCTCATTCGCCAGCGCGGTCGGGAGCATCTACCCCATACGGGTGCTCGACCCAGGCCCGAGTCCAGATCATCAGGTCGTTCTGCACGTCCCAGTCGAGACCGAGCTGCAGGACCAGGTGCTCGCGGATGTCGCCATCGGGTACCCTGGCATGCAGTACGAAGAACTCGGCAACTTTTTCAGCCGACTCCCCCGCATGCCACGTGGTCCCCACGAAGGGGAGCTCCGTAGCCGGAAACGCCGAACGTGCGGCGAGTAGTTCGTCAACGTCATTGTGCCACCGCTCGCATGTCTCTCCGCCGCACACGAGATAGCGACAGCCGGAATCCAGGAGCGCGTTCGCGAGTGCCGTCCGTACCGGCGCGGACCAGTTGCCGCTCGTGTCCCAGAGAAAGCACGTGTATGGCGTGGCCGCGGCGGCTGGGCGGAAATCCCGCGCGTCTTCAGTGGCTAGCCACCAGTAGTGATGGCCTGAATGCTCGACGATGAGGTCCACAGTTGCTCTTTGTCTGGCTAACGCCGTGGCGTTCAGATGCGAGCGCACATGCCCGAGCGAATCTGCAAAGCATTCAAATAACTGTGGCGCCCGTCAGGCGCCACACTCAATACCGATGCCTTGTCAGGGCCAGCGTTCGTTACCTCGCATCGGAGACCGAGGTCGCCCGTGACCCCACGGCGGTACGCCCACTGTCAATGCGGCGTAATCACCCGGGACGGCGACGACGGTGGGGGGACACTGGCCTGTTGAAGCCGGTCCCGCTCGGCAAGCAGTTTGGTCGTATAACGCTGTCCCTCACCGAGCCGTTCGATCTCGATTGCAACGGCTTCCAGGGCGCTCTCGATTCGTTCGAGGCGCGCATCCTGGCCAAACGAGTCCGGTCGGACCTCTGGTCTGGGGCGACTGAGCCACTTGCCCCAACCGTAGATGGCGGCCCAAAAGGCGATCGCTCCCGCAAGTGAGCTGCCAATTATGACGGCGGCCTTCCCATCGATCATCTGTCTCTCCCAGGAGACGTGAGAATATCCCTACGCCGCCCATTCCGTAACGTTTCATCAGGCTCGTTCGCGGGCGGAGCGCTGCCCGTACGTCGAGCGCACGGTCGCCACGCTCTTACAGCTCCATCAGGTCCCTCCCAACGATGACGGGGCCATTGAAGTGCTTGCGCGCCGCTTCGCTCCACATCGCCTCGGTGACCACCGGATCCTCGCTCGGGATGAGGTGCGAGAGCACCAGCGTGCCCACCTGCGCCTCCGCGGCTATGCGGCCGGCCTCCTCCGCCGTCGTGTGGTGCGAGAGGATGCTGCGCCGCAGATCCGACGCGTTGGGCACGTTCGCGATGAGCCGGCCGACGGCCGCCGCATCGAACAGTGCCTCGTGCACCAGGATGTCCGCGTTCCGCGCGAGAGCGACAAGGTTCTCGCTGGGCGTGGTATCACCGGAGACGACGATCGAGCGGTCCGCGGCGTCGAACCGGTACGCGAACGCGGGGACCATCGGCGGATGGTGCACGAGGGCCGCGGTCACGCGGACGTTCTCGTCGTGCATCACCGGGCCGGCGACGCGCACGTCGTGGGGGTGCACCAGCGGCCGAAGCGGTACCCGCCCTTCGTCGACCGTCCGGGCGCGGATGTCCGTCGCACTCATCTCGAAGAACAGGTCCGTCATGCGCGCCAGCGGCGGCGGGCCCCAACTATCCACCCGGGTGCGCAGCCCGGCAGCCCACGCGAGCAGGATCAGGTTGCCGTAGTCGGCGTTGTGGTCGGAATGGTGGTGCGTGATGAAGATGTGTCGCACGCCGCGAAGCGGCAGGTTCGCGAGCACGAGTTGGCGCGCCACGCCATTGCCGCAGTCCACGACGTACACCGCGTCGTCGATGACGATCGCCTGAGCGGGCGCGGCCCGCGTCACGTGCGGCCGCGGGCCGCCCGCGGTGCCGAGCAGGACGAGCCGCGTGCTCCGCCGTTTCCGCCGCACGAGGCCTGGTGCGGCAAGCAACGCGGCTGTGCTGCCGAGAAACTGGCGACGGTTCATCCGTCCTCGCGAGGGCCAGGAGTCGTCCGCCGAACGCCCGAGTCAGCTCGCGAACGAATCAAACAAAAACGAGCGAAGCGAGCAATCCCCGGCTCGTTCGTTGGGCATGACCGGAGTGACGACGAGCTGATCGAGCGTGCCTAGCGTCCCTGACGCGGCGCACGGGCGATACCGCGCGCTCGCACGGCGCGACTCGACGTTCCCGGCACCGTGTATTACTTCTCCCGCCAGGTACGTCCCTGAGAGGTCTCCCCGTGCTCCGCACCTTCGCCGCCCTGCTCCTGCTCATGCTCGCCCTTCAGCCCGCGGCGGCACAAACGAGGTACTCCGGCAATCCGATTCTTCCCGGGTGGTACGCTGACCCGGAGGCGCACGTCTTTGCCGGCGAGTACTGGATCTACCCCACGTACTCCGCGCCGTACGACCAGCAGACTTTTCTCGACGCCTTCTCCTCGCGCGATCTCGTGACGTGGGTGCGGCACCCGCACGTGCTCGACACCGCGAACGTGAAGTGGGCGCATCGCGCGGTGTGGGCACCGTCCATCGTAGAGAAGGACGGCTGGTACTACCTCTTCTTCGGCGCCAACGACATTCAGAATGACAGCACGGTGGGCGGGATCGGCGTGGCGCGCTCCCGCTCGCCGGCAGGGCCATTCACAGACTACCTCGGACATCCACTCATCGGCGCCTTTCACAATGGCGCGCAGCCCATTGATCAGATGGTGTTCCGTGATGTGGACGGCAGCTATTACATCGTCTACGGCGGCTGGGGTCATTGCAACATCGCGCACCTCAATGCCGACTTCACCGGCTTCATCCCCTTTGCCGATGGCACCACCTTCCGCGAGATCACGCCCAGGGGCTACGTGGAGGGCGCGTACATGCTGCTGCACAATGGCAGGTACTACTTCATGTGGTCGGAAGGCGGATGGACGGGCCCCGACTACGCGGTGGCCTACGCGGTGGGTAGCTCACCGTTCGGGCCGTTCACGCGTGTGGGGAAAATCCTGCAGCAGGATCCCAAAGTGGCCACGGGCGCGGGGCACCATTCGGTGCTGCACGCGCCGGGGTCGCCGCACTGGTACATCGTCTACCACCGCCGTCCGCTCGGCGAAACGGACCGTAATCACCGGGTGGTGAGCATCGACGCACTGCGGTTCGACTCCACCGGCGCGATTCTGCCGGTGGTGATCACGAAGAAAGGCGTGGCCGCCGATCCGATCGGCGGCCCTCCGTGATGGACTGAGCCGGTGCTCAACGCCGGCTCTCGACGATCTTCGCCATGGCAATGACGTTGTCATGACTACCGCCGGGGCCGAGCAGACTGACGCCGAAGCCGCCTTTCGCATCCAGAACACTCACGATGTACCCGCCGCCGAAGAAGTCATCGGCCTTGACGCCTACCGCCTTCGATCCCAGGCCCGGAATACTCGTACCCCCACTCTGTTCCTGCGCTTCAACGGTGATCTGCATGTGCCGCGCATCTGCCAGCGTCACGATCACCCTGTTGTGTCCGGCACTCCAGGTGCATCGCCCAAGAACTCCCGGGATGGCCGCGCCGGCAACGCCGTCACTGACCTTCAGTCCGGTTGTCTTGAGGATCTCCGCCGGTGTGATCAACGCACAGGCGTCGGCGCCCGGTACTGGCGTGCTCGAAGGAATGCTGGCGGCGCCTCCGGCAATGGCGAGCGCCAGCGCGAGGTGATGAAGAAAAGCGAGATGACTCACGGGAGCCTCCTGTCGAGAAGAAGGTTGCCAAATGAAGCCGAAGGGTATGGCAGGCCGTGACGCAGCCGTCACCAGGGTGTTATCTGCGGAGTAATGGCGTGCGTCGCGGTGCGGGCGTCCTCCGTGAGCCGGACGTCACGTCGCCGCTTCGTCATCCCTGATTCACCGCCGTCGAGCCACAAAGTCCTGCGCCTCCTTCAGCGCAGGCCGTCGGGTGCTGCCGTCGGCGACATTGAGAAGGCCTTGATAGAAGGTGCGCGCTGAAGCGTCGTCGCCGAGCGCTCGTGCTGCCCGCGCAGCGCCCAGCAGGCTGTTGAAGTGCCGCGGGTAGAGCTCCAACGACCGCGTGTACGCGGCGACCGCTTCCGCCGGATGCTTTTGCTCCAGGAGAAGATCCCCCAGCAGTTCCTGGGCGGGAAGCGTTGGTCCCGGAGTCACCGCATGCTTCGGCGTCGAGGCCTCGAGCTCCGCGGCTTTCCGCATCAGTGCAACGCTGGAGTCTTCTCTCTCTTCCACATGGGCGCGCCACGCATCCAACTCGAGGCGGAGCATCTGGATGTTCCGGGTAAACAGGTTCTCCCCCGACTTGCGGGTCACGTCTTCGAGTTGCTGAAGACGCTCGCTGGCTGCGCCGGCGGCGTTCATCTGCCTCAGGTGCGCCGCGCCCAGCCCATTGGCGAATCGGACGATCGCTTCTGGCCAGGCGAACCGGTCCCAGTCGAGCGTTGCGGGCTCGCGGGGAACAAGCCGCGCGGCCTCCTCCCAGTCTCGCCGCTCCAGTGCGTAGCGGCTCTGCGTCGAGGACAGGTGAAACGCAGTCTTGAACGTGGGCTGCAATCGGGCTGTTGCGCGAAGCCGCCTCAACGCCGCGGCGGCTTTGGCGTCCTGACCCTTCTGGAGATACCCATAGATCAGATACTCCATCGCATGCGGGAACTCGTCCCAAACGAATTCTCCGTGGTCACCCGCCGGATACGCCAGGGCCGCCTCCGCCGCCCGAAGGTTTCCCCGGATGACACCATCCCAATCGCCCAGGCGGGTGTAGATATGCGTCGGCATATGGAGCGCATGCGGATTGCCCGGGGCGACGGTCTCGTACTTGTTGACGATTTCCAGCAACTCGTGTTCGCGGCCCGGCACGTCGTTGGCGTGCACGAGATAATGCATCGCTCCGGGGTGCTCGGGATTCTGCTTGTATACGCGGAGAAGGATCGCGGCTGCCTCGTCGGAATGCGTCCGGGAAATCGCATTGGAAGGAGCGGTGGCCAGATGAGCCAGCGCGTAGAACACGGCTGCCTCCGGATCATCCGGAAAGGTCCGATAGACCTTCTCCATGGCCTGTTCCCAGCGACCGATGCGGAGCCAGTAGTCGGGCGACGCCGGTTCGAGGAAGAACGCCTCGGCTGCCGCCACGAAAAGTCGCTCGCGCTCCGTGGGCGGCTGAAGGGCCCTGGCCCTCTGCGTCTCCTCCCACCCGCGTCTGAGTTCTTCCGGTCGCGGTCGCGTTGGCCAGAGCGGCTGGAACAAGGTCATCGCAATACCCCAGTGCGCCATCGCGCATCCGGGATCGGCCGTTGCGATTCGCTCGAACGCTTCACGTGCCTGTGGATAGGTCATGTGATGCAGGAGGGCGACCGCTCTATTGAATTCCGCCTGGGTCCGCGCCGAGCAGCTGATGGGAAAGTCAACCGTGCCCAGCGCATGGCCGGCGTGCGGCTGGGCCTGGCCTCCTGCTACGCCCACGCCGCCCAGCCCAGGGAGAACCATCAGGCCGATTGCGAAGCACACGACGTGGCGAGGATTCGCGCGCTTCACAGGCTGGTCTGGATGTCTGCCCGCGAGTCTTCGGCTTGTCATGTTCGCCTCTGCCGTTCGCTGCGTCGCGGCTCACTGTGGACCCGCGAGCGTTCGGTGTCCGGCCACCGCTCTGCTTCAGCCGCACGCGCAGCGTGTCGGCTGCAAGCGGCTGCTGGGGAGCGTTACACGTTTGACCTGACCGCTTGCTGGTATGCGGCCAGGAGCTCCGGGTCGTCTATGGAACCATGATGATGAACCTGCCGCCATTTCCCATCAATATGGCGGAATACCCGGCTCGTTCTTATCGCCATGGCCAGCGCCGTTTCACCGACTTTGTACTCCCCGCGCTCTCTGCCCACGACATAGAAGATGTCCCCACATTCATGAAAGCTGTAGTCATGGAACTCGAACCAATACTCGCCGGGGCTGCTGAAGACGCGTTCGTATACGGTTCTGATTTCTTCCCAGCCGCGCTTGATCCCGCCCACGGGATTGTCCATGACCGATTCATCCGTCTGCGCCCAGTTCTGCGCCATGAGTTCCATGTCGCGGTCATTGAGCGCCCGATAGAACTCGGACAATGCTCTCATTTCCGGGGTGAGTTGCGCCGTGTGTTCTCTCCCTGTGACGGGCGCCTGTTCCAGTTTCACGATCTCATTCCTCTCCGGGTCTGAACTTTCTTACGCGTACCGGCTCGTCCGGCTCGTCGTCGTCCGCTAGTTCGGCGCGGCGGCGGTGGCGTCTCCTTCCAACAGATACCGCCGGAAGAACTCGACCATGCGCGGCGCCCACTGCGGTGCGGTCATAATGGTGTGATTGGCGCCCGGATAGACCGTCAGCTCGAAATCCTTCCCCGACGCTTCCAGCGCCTGCACGAGCTTCATCGCGTCGGCGAATGGCACGTCGCGGTCGGCCGTCCCCTGATTGATCGACAGGTGCCCGTGGAGCATCGGGATGAGCGTCGTGTTCCTCCCCTTCGCGTAGGCGTCGGGACAGTCGGCAATCAGACACCCCATGTACGGTTCCACCCATGCGCGGAAGCGCGGCAGGTCGAGCGCGCCGGCGCTGATGTGCGCCACCTTGTAGAGTGTCGGCTCGAGGAGCAGCGCACGCAGCGCGAAGTATCCTCCCTCACTGTGCCCCAGTACGCCTACGCGCGAGAGATCCATGTACGGACGGTCGTGCGCGAGCTCGCGCAGCACGGCGGCGTGATCAGCAATCTCCACCTGGCCAATGCGGCCGTACGCGAAGTCCTGGAACGTCTTCCCGCGCCCCGGCGTACCGCGGCCATCGGTCACCACTACCACGAAGCCCTCGTCCGCCACTCGGTGCATGAGCCAGAACCACGGATCCTGCAACGCATCGGGAATGAATCGCTGCTGCGCGCCCGCGTAGATGAACTCGATCACGGGATACCGCGCGCCCGCATCAAAGCGCGCGGGCTTGAAGAGCATGCTCCGAAGGTGCGTCTTCCCGTCGGCCGCCAGGCTCCACGCGATCTCCGGCGCCACGCTGCTCTTCTTCAGAAACCCGAGATCTGCCTTCCAGAACGTGTGCGCGCTTGCGCCGTTCGCGTCGAGCACGTCTACCCCGAGCACGTCCGGAATTCTCGTTCTCAGCACGGCGATGCTGTCCATCGAGCGGGAGAACTCGACCCGCGGGATCGTCTGGGCTTCGGCAAGCTTGCGCGGCCTCCCGCCCGCGAGCGACACGCGATACAGCTGCTGCCGGTAGGGGTGCATCGTATCCGTGCTCGCGGTGAAGTAGACCCGGCCGCGCTGTTCATCCACGCCCACGATTCGATGCACGAGCCCGGGCAGCATCGTCGTGAGCGGGCGAATCAGCTTCCCATCGGCGCGGTACAGATAGAGGTGCCGGAAGCCGCTGCGCTCGCTCGTCCACAGAAATTCCCCGCGCG
Organism: Gemmatimonadaceae bacterium; assembly: GCA_036278895.1. Taxonomy (GTDB): domain Bacteria; phylum Gemmatimonadota; class Gemmatimonadetes; order Gemmatimonadales; family Gemmatimonadaceae; genus JADGGM01. Next base: position 69,103 of record DASUKE010000013.1, on the reverse strand, counting down.
TATCCAGGAACCAGGCGAGATGCAGTGAGTCAAGTTCGCTCTCGTAGCCATCCAGGAATTTGAGGCCGACGATGAATGTGCTCGAGCTCTCGTGCAGCATCGAGGTCACGGCGCCGGTCACCGGATCGGCGCTCAACAGATCGACGTGCTTGAGCAGCCGGTCCGCCCTGAGCAGTCGGAGCGAGTGGCTGTCGGCGCTCCAGCCCACGACGCGGACGTAGGGATCGTCGAAGCCGTGCTGAACGGGCGTCGTATGGCCGCTCGCGACGTCCACGAACATCACCTGCTCCTTCGGTAGCGGTTCGCCGACCCGGCTGTAGGGGACGAGCTTCGTCGTCTCGTGCGTACCCACCCAGTCTACGATCGGAATTCGCGGCACCTCGCTGTCATCGATTCGCTTGACGGCGATGCGCCGGCCGTCGGGCGACCAGGCAGCGCCTTCCACGTCCCAACGCCACGGCGGCTCGGCTCGCGCAATGATCCGCTTCTCTTCACTTCCTGCCGCGCGCACATACAGATCGCCCGCGGCGTTCGTCCCTGCGAGCCGATCGGCTGTCGGCGAGACGAGCTCGCGGATGGGAGGACTGTACGCGAAGAGGCCCGGGCGCACCAAGGCGGGGTGCACGCCGCGCGAAGGTGAGCCGAATCCGTCCGGAAAGCGGGGATGAATGTTCATCACCCGTGCCACCACCCCGCGCGCACCGCGCGGGGCAAGCTGCGCGACGGCGGACGGGGCGGAGAGAGTCACCAGCGTGACGGCCATGATCAGGGAGACAGACGTGATGAGACGGAGGCGGCTCATTCTGTGTTCCGCGAGTGGGTTCTCGGAATGCGTTCACCGGCGGTGGTGCGGCTCGGCATTCTCCAGCACCGACCAGGAACGCAATAATGGCAACAGTCGCGGACCGTCCCGTCGGCAGAAAGACGAAGCCGACGCCGAGGTCGGCGGGGAGGAAGGCCCATCTCGCGACTCGATTTGCACGACGAAGGCGTGGTTGAATGCGCTCGGCCCGTAGCATGTCGGGTGCTAGCGGTACGGAGCAGCCCAACGCCAGAGTTCAGCTGCAAGCGAGTCAATAAGAGCGCGTGGCGAAGCCACGCGCAACCACTGGATTGCTTATCAGCTGCAACGTTCGTCAGGTAGCACGCGCGAGATTCAGACTTCCGTGGACCAGGCTGGCCGAATGCCATTGCACGAGCCATGACCATGCGCTCCACGACCTCAGTGCCGCGGAGGCGCTGCTGCGATCGTCGGACGCCGCGTTCCTCGCGGCCACCCCTTGCGTGCTCCGAACGCGTGCCTTAAGATACTGAACCATATGGTTCAGTATATCACGACCCGGCTTGATACGTCGTTCGCCGCGCTCTCGGACGCCACGCGACGTGGCGTGCTGGAGCAGCTCGGACGAGCCGATGCTTCGATCACGGACCTTGCCGAGAAGTTCCACATGACGCTCACGGGCATGAAGAAGCACGTCCGCGTTCTGGAGCAGGCGGGGCTCGTCACCACGGAGAAGATCGGGCGCGTGCGGACGTGCCGGCTGGGCCCGCGCCGATTGGCGGAAGAGACGGCGTGGCTCGAGAAGTATCGCCGGCGCTGGGACGAACGGTTCGACGAGTTGGACAGGGTTGTCGAGGAACTCAAACGCAAGGAGAAGAGCAATGAGCGCAAGAATCGGAAGTGAGCCCGGCTCCGTGAAGAACCGCACCACGGTGCAACGGACGTCGGACCGCGAGGTGGTTGTCACGCGCACCGTCAACGGCCCGGCGCGGATCGTGTTCGAGGCATTTACCAGGGCCGAGCTGTTCAGGCGCTGGTGGGTGCCCAAGTCGATGGGAATGACCCTGCTGTCCTGCGAGCTGGATGCTCGTGTCGGAGGCAAGTACCGCTTGGTATTCGACGCGAGCCCCGAGCCTGCCGCGTTCTTCGGCACGTACGTCGAAGTGCAGCCGTACTCGCGCCTCGCGTGGACCAATGACGAAGGTGGCGAGGGCGGATCTGTCACCACGGTGACGTTCGAGGAACAGGGCGGCAAGACGCTGGTGGTCCTGCGCGAGACCCATCCGTCAAAGGAAGCCCTCGACGCTGCCGGCACCGGAGCAGTCGATGCGATGGGCGAGCAGTTCGATCAGCTGGACGAGCTTCTCGTCGCCCTGGGTGAGAGCTCGGGACGGTAACAGCCCCGTGGATCTCGCGGTCGGTCGTCCGATAGTCCCGGCTCACCAGGGCCGGGGCTATCGGCTCCCGGAAACGGAGGTACCCCGGAATGCGGCTAACAGCTATCCTGCTGATGACAATGGCGATCACAGACGTGTCGGCGCAGCAGGTTCCGACGACGGGCTACGCGCCGGTCAACGGACTCAAGATGTACTACGAAGTCCACGGGAGCGGCGAGCCCGTGGTGTTGCTGCACGGTGCGTTCATGACCATCCCCGGCAACTGGGCCGGGTGGATCGACGAACTTTCCAAAACCCGGAAAGTCATTGCCGTCGAAATGCAGGGTCACGGGCGGACGGCGGATATTCCACGAGAACCCACCAGCGAGAACCTCGCCGATGATGTTGCGGCGCTGCTGACGTATCTCAAGCTCCCTCGCGCGGACCTCATTGGATACAGCATGGGTGGCCGCGTCGCCATGGACGTTGCCATTCGACATCCAGACCAGGTGCGAAGAGTCGTTGTCATGTCGTCCACATTCCGTCGTGACGGCATGACCCAGGAAGGGCTCGACGCTCTGACGCACCTGACGCCGGAAGTCCTCAAAGGCTCTCCTCTCGAGGCCGAGTACAGGCGACTCAGCCCGACTCCGGATCACTTTTCGCATTTTGTCACGCGCCTGGTCGCCGTGTTTTCCAGGGAAAAGGACTTGAGCGCCGAGCAGTTGCAGTCAACTACCGCACCCATGCTCTTCATTTTTGGTGATGCCGATGGCATTCGGCTCGAGCACGTCGCGGAGATGTTTCGTTTGAAGGGCGGCGGGATCCACGGCGACCTGAGGCCGCGCTCCGCATCGCAATTGGCCATCCTGCCCAACACCACCCATGTGACGCTGATGCAGCGCATGTCCATCATCGTGCCCATGGTGAACGACTTTCTCGACGCCAAGCAGTAGTTCCGAGGTGCCTGTAGCGCTCTGCCCGTTGAACGGTACCGCTCGGGGCCTTCGCGACACATTACCGAATTCCGCTCACTGAGTCCATTTCGGCTCGAAGCGCGTCAAACTCCGCGGCGAGTTGCGACAACGGCAGTGGCCTCACCTGTGCATCGGGATGCTTTGAGCGTCGCAACCAGAGAAGTCGCCCGTGATCATCCAGAATCAGCCACCAGTGCTCCGAACTCTCATCTACCCACGACAACACTCTGAATCGTGGCCTGACGCGCACCGCGACGTGAAGCGTGTCCCACTTCAGAGCGTAGGGTCGTAACACGGCGATGGACGCCGTGTCTCCATCGGCCAGCCCCGCGAACGCCGGCGCAAGTAATGGCTCCATGCCATAGTCCGCCACTGCCCACCGTCCGCGGGGTGCGGCAAGTTTGATGTCTCGCGTTCCAGTTATTGTGATGCTGTCAAACCGTACTGCTCCGTTGATCTCGATGGCCGCAGGTGTAGACCCTCGTGGCTCGAGCCATCGAACATGGAATCGGAGCGGGAGACTGCTTCCGAGCTGGACATCGGCAATGCCGATCATTCGGTCAGCGCGCAACAGTCCCGCATGAACGCCTTCCGAATCTCTCCCGGCGGTCAGGAACAGCACGGGATGCTGATGCGCCCAACTGAGCAGGGTATCACCGGACGGCATTCGGTACCGCGCTGCCGTATCGATGAAGCTCCGGACCGCGTCGTGGAGCTGGGCGGGAGATGCAACATCGTCTTGAGCGGCAAGTCCCGGCGCCCATGTAAGAGCGACAAGGAGAAGCCGGAGGCGGATCGTCATCTGCGGACTTCCGCGCCGCGGAGCGATTCATCGCGGACACTGAGATAATCCGCGATGGCTTCAACGTCACGAAACATCGAAGAAGACGACGCTGGAGGCCAGCAGGGCGAACCCCAACACGATGAGTACGGTTCGCATCGTGTGGAGCTTCTCCCAGCGGTCGCGAAGTGCCGCCCAGTCGGACGGCGGCGCTGCTACCTCCCAGTTTTGCACTTGCTTGTTGATGGGCACGTTGCCGGCGAGCGTGACCGCCATGTCCCCGATGATCAAGATGAGCGCCGCCAGCGAGAGGGCAAAGGCACCCGGGATTGCTCTCACGAGGATCACGCAGGCCGCAACGGAGAGGATCGCCGCGTTCCCGAGGATCGGCATGACCCGTGCGGCAACACGATCCCTCCCCTGGTGAACTTCAGTGAACAGGGGACCCGATTGGGTCTCCAGCAGGGGCGCCTCTGTGAGCCAGGTGCCAAAGTGGACGCCCATGCTGAGCGCAGTCGGGATCAGCGCAGTGAACTGTACGATCTCGATCATCACGTGTCCTCAACGGCAACGGGTCTTTACCAACTCGCGCTTCCCCGGCCTCAGGTGGACGTTTCGCCTGCCGTCGCTGGGCGGGCGCCTAACGCAAAGCTCAGCGGCGAGCGATGTCGCAGCAGGCGAGAAACTGCTGATCGGTTGAGGATCTGGCCAGTCTCTCAACCATGATGACTTCCATATTTCTCGCGCTCGTCCACTTCAGCGCTCTGTTAGGTGTCAGGCCGTGATCCTGAGGGGAACCGCTGCTCGGGCGACAGGTGCCATGGCTCGTCGGGACTGAGCTCGCCTTGCCAGAGCCCCGACTGGACAAAGGCCTCTTCCAGATACCAATGCCACTGCGAGTCCATACCGAGCGACGTGGATTCTGGTTCGTCTGTGAAGAGGAATCCCCAGGGGAACTCTGGCCCAAAGCCTCGCTCGCAGTATACGAGGAGCACGCCCTGGGCAGGCGCTTCGGCAACGACCCAGTAGGGGTAGCGCTCGCCCGGCACGCCGTAATCCCAGTCGAGCTCCTCGTGCCGGGGCGCGACGAGGAGACGCTCTAGTGCCGCCCTGCGGGCCGGCTCGGTAACCAACGCTAGCTCTTGGGCGACCAACGCTTGCACTCGCTCGATATCGCTCATACACGAGACTCGGGTGACACCTAACGCCTGAGCTCAGCTGCAGCCGAGCCCAATTAAGAGTGGCGGCGCAGCCGCCACAATTCAATAAATCGGCTGTCGGTTGCAGCGTTCGTTAGACGTCGCCACGTTCGGACTCTACGATGTCCCAGTCGCGATGCTGGGGATACGTCGCCTTGAACGACGGTGCCGTCTCGGGAGTCGACGAAACGATTCGTTGCTCGGTCCACCCAGAGAGCCGGAAGACGGTGGATACGTACATGTACCGGAAGATTTCGTCGGACACATCTGAGGGGAATGCCAGAGCGTCCAAGTTGTTTGTTGGACGTTCAAGGTAGATCTCGCGAACGAAGTGGTAAAGCGCGAGGAAATACCGTCCCAGATGTTCTGCCACTTCGGTAGAATGGTATTCCAGCATTCCCCGAATGTGGTCGTCGAAGTCCGGACGCGCCGCGACTGTTTCCGCAATCGAGAGTGCGCATCCGCTTTGCGCGAGCTTGCTTCGCAGCCTCCGAATTTCGGTAGTCAGACGCAGCAGCTGATGCTTTTCGAGATTCGCGCGCATCGCAACGATCGTTGTCATCGGCAACTCTAGTCTCAGGTGGCGACACACGTCTGGCGCCCAGAAGACGATACGATGAACAGTCGCGAACCAGGACGTGGCGCGCGTGTGCGCCTCTATAAGTCCCGCTCGCGCTGCTCGTTCGGGATGCTGCTTGCATAGCCATCCGCCTCCCGATAACAGCGAGAGGTTACTCGGCACGCCGGGCGATGACGAGACGCGCGTCGCATCGGCCAGGAATTCATGCACCCCGATGTAGAAGAGATCCTGAACTTCGGACGAGGCGAACAATGCCTGTTGTTGGCCTGGATCGCCCGAGACGCGGTACATGTACGGTGCAATAAGCTTACCGAGCAGATCGAAGGATTCGGCGAGGATGACCGCCTCGAGATCGCCGGGCGTTGATAGTAGGGACGGTTGTTCTGTCACGTCTGAGTGGGAAGTTCGACGTCTAACGCCTTAGCTCAGCTACAGTCGAGTCAAATGAGAGCATTGCGCGAAGCGCAATGCAACTCTTCCTACCGGCTGTCAGTTGCAGCGTTCGTTAGCCAGCATGCGGTTAGTGACTCCAAATGTCACCTTTGCGGACGCGCTCATCCATCTCCTCGACCGCCGCGCGGGCAAGAGGGTGGTTCTGAAGAATGAGACGCAACGTTCGCAATGCGTCATAGGCTCGGACGAAAAGCTGCCGTTGAGTCTCGAATAGTGACTCATCGTACGCATCGGGCTCTAGTGCGTGCGCTGGTTGCTGACGACGTTTTCTAACCTCGCGAAACGTCGCTAACATCTGGTCAAGCGGCTTCGGATCAGGCGTGCGAAACGACTTGCGGAGCCATTCACCCAGCATGGCGAGCGAACCCCGCGTCTTCACAACCACCTTCCCATCAGGCCTTGTTTCCTCTTGCTCGCGGGAAATTGTGGCTGGAAAGAATCTGATGTTGATGTTGTCGGAGAGCAGCTTGTCCAAGACCAGTACGAACTCGTTGTATTCCGCGATCGTAGGCCGAATAAGAAACGCGAGTTCGCGCGGCGGGCTGTCGAACGCGTTTCGGAATAACGGCGGCCAACCGATCGCAGTACACATGACATTGATCACTCGGAGCTCCTCTACGAATGCATCGCTTAAAGAGGCTTTGAACTCCCAGTCTCCCATAATGGCTGCACGCCAGAAATCCGGATGCATCCTGTAGTCGCCGTGAAGCTCGAACGCTGCCCAAATCTGTTGATGTTCGGGCGTCAACCTACCGAGGTCGATAAGAAATACCGCGACTGCGCGACGCAAATCCGGAGTGTAGCTGAAGCCAAAACTTTGGAGAAGCACCTTGTGCTTCTCCGGAAACTGGGGATTGGCGAATGCGTCATCCGTGATACTGAGAGTGGCCTGGACGTCGTTTGTCCATAGCGCATACCGCGGGTCGCGACGATAGTGGTCGAGGACCGCGAGATCAAACGAGGCAATCTCAAGTTGTGGTGCACCCAATGCGAGCCTCAATGAGAATGGCCGACCAATGTATTCGCTGCAATCAACGTGATGGTCGAGAGTGTCCGCAGTCGGATAAATGACGAAGTAGCTAGAGTCTGCGGCGTCTAATGTCTCGAGTTGCTTCTCAATGGGTCGGTCAGGTAGTGCGCGTATATGCGGATTCGGATGAACATCACCGAAGCTGACGCTCAGGACACCGAGCTCCACCAGAGGCCGCAATAACGCCTTCAGTGCGACGAGATCTGGAACTGAGTCTCCGATGAACTCATACGCCGGAAGTCCATTGAAATCTCCGGATTCTCGGTAATACTCGAGGACTGCGCCGACTAGTTCGTCCTGGATCATCGTGTCCATCGAGATGTCGGATTGCTGGCTAACGCCAAAGCTAAGTTGCAAGCGATAGCACAATTGCGGCGCCGTAGGCGCCGCAACTCCATAGCTCGCTTGCCAACTTCAGCGCTTCGTTAGGGCGCCTGCCGCGGATTTTCGGAGGCGACGCCAGTCGAGCCATGCCAGGCCGACGAAAGGCGGAAAGCAGACTAGGAGGGCAACCCAGCTCCACTGGCCATCACGATACGCGAGAGCCAAGTCCACGACGGCCTGGAGGAGACAGGCCACCACGGCCCACCGCTGCAGCCAGCGGCCGAGGATGGCGCGCGCGGGGCGCCAAGCGGCAATCACCGCCAGCAGCACTGCCGTCAGGACCAGGGCACCGGCGCGCAATTCCCACTCCAGCGGTGTGTGGGCAATCACGCCACGCGCTCGATCATACGGGCCAAAGCGGGCGGCAAGCAGGGCCTCACTGAACCACGCTGCGACCACGACCATCCACCACACGGGAGTGATGCCAAAGCGCGGTGTGGTGTCAGCAGACCCGCTCATCTAACCCTCGCTCGACAGGAAACCTCGTGCCGCCCTAACTATCGAATTATGCAGCCATCTTATGCTGCAAAACCGCGATTTACACTGCGACGCCCTGCAGTCTAATCCCGCGCGTCACCAACCATTCCCTGACGAATCGCATATCGCGCAAGGAGATGACCTTCAGAGCCGGCGTCGCCTCCGTGATTATGCTGCGTGGCCATGCTGCATAACGTGCGCGACCGCCCGTCTCAGGCCGAGCAAGCGTGAAAGGACCCCGGCCGCTCCGCACCGCTTCCCGCCGCTCCGCACCGCTCCGCACCGGGCCGCACCGGGCCGCACCGGGTCGCACCGGGTCGCACCGGGCCGCACCGGGCCACATCGCGCCACACCGCGCCGCTCACTCTCACCGACTCGTCCCCCCTAGCCGGCTCGCATCTCCACCTCCATTCCCCGCCGCTGCCGGAACCGCCGCTCCAGCCGGCGCCGCCGCCACTCCGGTCGCACCGTCCAGGATCCCGCCGCGCGACACCAACTGCGCCGCGAGCACCGTCTGAATCACGCTCGCGATGTTGTTCGTCGCCACTTCCCCGGCGCCCATGCCGCCACCGGCAATCGTCACCAGCTTCGCATCCGACAACGCATCGGCAATCACCGGCGCGATCTGCGGCAGCATCTCGATCTGCCGATAGCGGAAATAGCTCTCGCCGCCAGCGGCAATCGCCTGATTCACCTTCTGGATGCTCTCGGCGTTCGCCTCGGCGATCTTGCGAATGCGAATCGCCTCGGCGTCGGCCGCGGCTTCCGCCTCGATGCGCACACGCGCCGCGTCGGCCTTGGCCTGCGCGATCTGCGTCGCGTCCAGCTCGGCCTCGCGCTGCACGCCCATTGCTTCCTGACGCTTCGCCTCGGCCTGTGCCACGAGCGCCGCGTTGCTCGCCTTGGTCTGCTCCAGCTCGCGCTGCTTGTCCGAGATCGCGCGCTCCGCGTCGATCTGCGCTTCCTTTGCGCGGCGCGCCTGGTTCGCCGCCACGATCTCGGCGTTCGCCTGCGCCTCGGCCGCCGACTGCCGCCGCCGCGCTTCCGCCACTTCCGACTGCACCACCTTGATGTTCAGCGAATTGAAGATGAGGCCGAGGTCCGTGAGCTCGTGCGAGCACGCCTTGCGAATGATCACCGCCAGCGGATCGTCGTCCTCCTCCATCACGCCGACGTTCGAGGGAACGATCGCGGTGGGCGACGCGGCGGCGTGCGCCACCGCGGTGCTCGCCGGCGCCGGCGGCAGCGCACGGTTCGGCGCCGCCTTGGCGGAGAAGAGCTGGTCGTGCGTGAGCAGGTTGATCGCGCGGCGCCCCGAACTGGAGAGCAGATCGGTGAGCGTGCTGATCTGATCCGCCTCGCGCTTGGAGAAGAAGCGGTTCGCCGCCGTCTTGATCAGCGCGTCCGTGTCACCCACGCACACGATCGCGCTCGCCAGCACGCGCACCTTGATGGGCCGCGCGATGCCGTTCTCGTCCACGTCCGCGGTCTGATCGGTGATGTCGAGATCCACGTTGATCACCTTGCTCGAGATCGTGGTGCCCGTGGTGAGCAGCGGAATCTCCTTGGACTTGCCCGGACCGCGGTAGATCACCGTGCCGCCCTGCAGCCAGCTCACGAGCCGGATGGTGCCCGCGTCCACGTTGCGCAGAAATCCCGCGACAATGAGTGGCAGCCCGATCAGCACGACCACGAGCACGATGATGATGAGCGAAAAGCCCGAGAAAATGCCCGACATGTTACGGCTCCAGTGAGGGAGAAGAGGGCCCTGCTAGTCCACCGACACGGTGCAGCGGTTCTGCGCGGCGTCCACGGCGTCAATGCGCACACGGTCGCCGGCGCGCACCGTCATGCCGGCCGCGCGCTCAGCAGGCAGCAGCGTGGCGAGGACCTGTACCATCTGTCCATCGAGTTCCACGGCGACGAGTCCCTGGCCGTGGGCGTCAAACGAGGTCACCGCCGTCGCGGGATCCATCACGCAGCTCTCGAGCGTGAGCGCCGGCTTCGACGCGAAGCGCATCGCGAAGTTCCACACGGGGCGCGCGATCACGAGCTCGAAGAGCGCACCGCCGGCGAGCGAAGCAGCCAGCAGCACGCCGCCACCCGTCACGTTCCGCAGCAGCACACCGGTGGTCCCGATGCCGAGCAGCACGCTGAACAGCACGCGCGGCGACATGAGCGACCAGAATGCGCGCGATGCCGTGGCGCCCGCCGCGGCGTGGCCGGCGCCAGCGCCAGCGTGCGAAGCGGGCGCCCCGCCGCGCGCGGGCCCGGCCGCATGCCGTGCGCCCGCGTGCAGATGCACATGTCCGCCGGCGTGACCGGCATGGCCACCATGGTGCCCCACGCCGGTCACGGCCATGGCGCCGAGTCCAAGCGCTCCGAGCAACAGGCAAAACGTGTAGGGGTCCATGTGGCGCGAGAAGCGCGCGGGCGGGATTGGATGTCCGATCGGAAGATGCCGGCGAGAGGCGCCAGCTTCGTAGCATCAGATATGTGGCGACACGCCGGGGTTGGCAAGGCAGATCGCGCGCCGGCAGGCTCAGCCTTGGCTGCGAGATTGCGCCGAGCATAGCTTGGATGTGAAGCGCACGATCGCGGTGCCGGAGCACGCCTTCGAGGAGGCCATGATGGACGCCACCACGATCATGACCATTGACCAGCTCATGTGCAGCGACCTGGCCGACGAACGCGTCGAGCTCATCGCAGGCGTCGTCTATCGTATGACGCCCGCGGGTGGAACACATGGCCTTGTCTGTTCCAACGTGGTGGTGACGCTGGGACAATATGTGCGCGCGCGCAGCCTTGGGGCGCTGTTCACGCCGGACACCGGCTTCCTGCTCAAGCGCGGCCCGGACACGCTGCGTTGTCCGGACGTCGCGTTTGTCTCCGCTCAGCGGCTTGCGGACTACGGCGTCGGTCCGGGCATGATGACGGCACCGCCGGATCTCGCGGTGGACATCCTCTCGCCGTCCAATTCCGCGCGCTATATGAACGACAAGATCCGTGACTACTTCGATGCCGGGGTGCGACTGGTATAGGTGATCGATCCGAGCGCGAGGACGGTGACGCGCTGGGCGCCGGGCGAGCCCATTAGGACCGCGCTGGAATCAGACGCGATGGACGGCGGAGACGTCGTACCGGGGTTCTCCGCCACGGTGGCGTCGTTCTTCGAAGGCGTGCCGCGGGGCTGACGTGAATCGAGCGTGATGATCCACGCCTCACAGCCACGTGGGAGCCTGTCAGCGATGTAACGGCCCTACTCCTCCCGCAATGTCGCCACGGGATCGGCGCGGCTCGCGCGCAGCGCTGGCAGCCAGGTCGCCGCTACGGCCGTCAACAGCAGCAGCAACGGTACCACCACGAACGTCAGGGGGTCCACCGGCGCGACGTCGAACAGGAACACCTGCATGAACCGCGTGGCAAGGAGCGCCACGCCGATTCCCGCGACGAGCCCCACCGTCACGAGCCCCAGTCCGCGCCGCACCACGAGACGCCGCACCTCCGAACGCTGCGCGCCGAGTGCCAGTCTGATTCCCATCTCGCGCGAGCGAGTGCGTGCGTACTGCGCCATCACACCGTACACGCCCACCACGGCCAGCGTGATGCCCACCACGGCGAACACGAGCAGCATCGTCATGAGGAACCGCTGCCGCGCGAGCGACGCGGCGCGTACGGCGGACATGGTCTGCATCGAGACGATGGCGAGATCCGGATCCACCGCGCCCACGGCGCGTCGTACTGCGGGCCCCAGTGCCGCGGGATCACCGGGCGTTCGGATCACCAGCGTCATCTCCTCGCGCACCTCCTGCGCGAAGGGCGTCATGAACTGGATCTTCGTCTCGGTACCGAGCGACGTCTGGCGCTCGTCACCCACCACACCCACGATGGTTCGCCACACCGACGTCGAGTCGGGCGCCTTGTCGAAGGCGACACGCTGGCCAATCGGGTCCTGTCCGGCGAAGAACTGTCGCGCGAGCGCCGCGTTGACCAGCACGACGCGCGGCGCCGTCGCTCCATCCTGGGCCGTGAACTCCCGGCCGCGAAGCACCGGCACGTGCATCGTGCGGAAGTACTCCGGCGTGACCTCCCGGTGCGCCACTTCGTTGCCGTACTGGTCCGCCGCGCGCCCCGCCACCGAGAACTGGCTCGTCCACCCCCAGCTCGTGAGCGGCAGTTCCGACGTCGCAGCGGCGGCGCTCACACCGGGGAGCGCCCGTATGCGTTGGAGTAGTTCATCGTAGAATGCACGCACGTTGTTTGTCGTACTGTCGCGCGGGCCCGATGCGCTGAGTTGCACGGTGAGCACGCCGCGCGCCTCGAAACCCGGATTCACCTGCGTGAGTGCGTGGAAGCTTCGAACCAGGAGCCCGGCGCCAACGGTGAGCAGCAGCGCGATCGCGATCTCGCCGATCACCAGCGCGTGTCCCCAGCGCTGCACGCGCCGGGCGTCGCTTCCGCCGCGCCCGCCCTCCTTGAGTACTTCGGCCGGCATACGCCGGCGGTTCCACAGGGCGGGCGCAATGCCGAACAGGGCGCCGCTCACGGTGGTGATCGCAGCAACGTAGCCCAGCACCCACCAGTCCATTCGCACCTCGCCCGTGGGCAGCATGCCCGGCGGCTGCAGCGCGATCAGGACGCGTGTGCCCCACCAGCCGAGCGCGAGCCCTACGGCGCCGCCAATCACCGAGAGCACGACACTCTCCGTGAGCGCCTGGCGGATGAGCCGCGCCCGTCCGGCGCCCAGCGCCAGCCGCATGGCCGTCTCCCGCTCGCGGCCCGCGGCCCGCACGAGCAGCAGGTTGCCCACGTTCGCGCACGCGATGAGCAGCAGGAGCGCCACCGCGGCGAGCAGCGTGTCCAGTGGGCGGCGCGTGTCGCGCACGAGGAAATCGTGCAGCGGCGTCATCCCCGCGCCCATCACGCGGTTGGTCTCCGGATACTGGAGCTGCAGCCGTCGCACGACGGTTTGCAGCTCCGCGTTCGCGCGCTCCGGCGACACGCCCGGCGCGAGCCGCGCGATCGCGCGCATCCAGTGCGCGCGCCGGAAGGACACGTCCGCGCGATCCGCCGGGTCGAACCGCAGCGGGACCCACGCATCCACCGTTTCCGATGGAAAGCGAAAGGCTGCCGGCATGACGCCCAGCACGCGCGCTTCCTTCCCGTTCAGCGTGATCGTGCGCCCCACGATGCCGGGATCGCCGCCGAACGCGTCGTGCCACATTCGATCGCTGATCACCACCACGCGCGTGCCGGACTTCCCCGTCTCGGCGTCGCGCAGCGCCTGCCCCTTCTCGGGCCGCGCGCCCAGCACCGAGAAGAAGTTTCCGGTCACAGCCGTCACTGTGAACAGTCGCGGCGCGCCTTCGCCGGTGAGCGTGACCGCTTCGTCACCGTCGGCATAGCCGGCCACGTCAGCGAACGCGCGCACCTGCTCGCGCCAGTCCAGCATGTTGGCGGGCGCGACGTCCTGCTGATCCCAGTGGAACTCCGGGTTCGATTCCCAGAGCATCATGAGACGGCCTGGCCGGTCGAACGGCAGCGGCCGCAGGATCACCGCGTTCACCGCGGAGAAGATTGCGGTATTGGCGCCGATGCCGAGCGCCAGCGTGATGACTGCGGCGAGGGTGAGCGCCGGGCTGCGCCGCAGCACGCGGAGCGCGAAGCGCACGTCGGCAGCGAAATCCTCGAGCCAGCGCGTCCCGCGGCCATCGCGATGCGCTTCCCGCGTTACATCAACCCCGCCGAAGGCGACGCGCGCCTGGCGTCCGGCCTCCTCGGCGCTCATCCCGGCGCGGATGTTCTTCTCAGTCTCGAGCTCGAGGTGCAGCCGGATCTCGTCGTCGAGATCGCGGTCGGCCGCGCGCCTGCCGAAGGCGAGCTGCAGGCGCCGCGCCAGTCCCTGAAGTACGCTCATGAGCGTCTGCCTCGCGTGGCCGGCCGATCGATCAGCCGGTGGCCAGAATCCATTCGACCGCGGACACGTAGCGGCGCCACGTCTCGGTCTCCGCGCCAAGCGCCCGCCGCCCCTGCGCCGTGAGCCGGTAGTAGCGGGCGCGGCGGTTGTGCTCCGTCGTGTGCCACTCGGCGCTGATCCACCCCTTGAGCTCCAGCCGCTGGAGCGCGGGGTAGAGCGACCCCTGGTTGACGTCCAGCACGCCGCGCGAGAACTGCTGGATGCGCTGGCTGATTCCCCAGCCGTGCATGGGCTCCAGCGTGAGAGTCTTGAGGACGAGCAGATCGAGCGTGCCGCGCAGGACGTCGGCGGGTGGTGCGGGCGATGCGGCCATGCGTGGCTCCGGGGCGATGCAGCGGGTGCTTCCTGTCGGCTTCCGACAGAGGATGCACCCACTCCTGTCGGAAGTCAAGAGGAGTGGCGGGTCAGCCCTGAACGACCCAGCCTCCCGTGGGGACCAGCGCCCGCACCCATCCCATGGCGGTCCGGCCTGCCCGGGAATCAGCCCCCCTGCCGGTGGGCGCCGGTCTGGACTTCCGGCGACCCGGATGACAACATCAACGCCTCTCCAACCGAGTGCGACTCATGCGTGCCCGAATCTGTGTTGTGGTCCTCACTCTGTCTGTACTGCCAGGCCTCGCCGCCGCGCAGTCGAACCCCGTGGCAGACGCCTTCAAGCGCAATGCTGCCAGCGAAGGCAAGAATCTCGTCGCCGCCTTCGAGGAAATGCCCGCGGACAAGTATGGCTTCAAGCCGACGCCGGCTCAGATGAGCTTCGGCCAGATCGCCGTCCATCTCTCCGAAGGCAACGATTACTTCTGCGGCGCGATCGGTGGCACGAAGGCGCCCACGCGCAGCAAGCTCTCGGCGACCGACAGCAAGGACGTGCTCGTCGCGCGGCTCAAGGATACGTTCCAGTTCTGCGACAGTGCCCTGGCCAAGCTCGACGACTCCAAGCTCGGCGAATCGCTGCCGTTCTTCGGTGGTCGGACGCAAACCCGTGCGGCAATCATGACGATCACCACGGGCGACTGGGCGGACCACTACAGCCAGGTGTCCAACTACCTCCGGATGAACGGCCAGCTGCCGCCCACCGCGAAGCGGAGGGGACCGGAGTAGGCGCAGGGAATGGACCGGCAAGGCCAATGGGGTCAGACACTGTCGGGGGTCTGACCCCATTGCTTTCCATTGCTTTTTCGCGGCAGAGTGGCGGCGGCCGGTGGATCAGACCGGAATTGAGGGAAGGGCTGATCCTCTGCATTCGAGATGAGAGTCTGACGCTCTGGCGCTGACTCTCCTGCTGGCGCCCTACTCCGCCCGCAGCGTCTCCATGGGATCCACTCGCGCGGCTCGCCAGGCCGGCACCAGACACGCCGTGACCGCAACGAGAATGAGCACCACGGCCACGGCTCCGAGTACAAGCGGATCGTGCGGCGACACGCCATAGAGCAGCGACGCCACCAGCTTTCCCATGGCCAGCGCTGCAACGACGCCAAGCACCACGCCAGCCGCTACCACCCGCAGTCCCTGCGTGATCACTACGCGCGCCACGTGCGCGCTCTGCGCGCCCAGTGCGATGCGTACGCCGATCTCGTGCCGTCGCTGGCCCACGATGAACGCGATGGTGCTGTAGATCCCCACTGCCGCGACCAGCAGGGCAAGCGCGCCCGCCACGGAAAAGAGTGTTGCGCCGAGTTGCCATTTGTGATACTCGCGCGCCAGGGATGCGCTCATTCCCCTCACCCTCGGCACCACACGAAATCCAAACGCACCTGCCATCTGTCGCGTGGCCGTCGCACGCACCGCCTCCGCGACATCCGGCCGTGTGCGCAACACGATAACGCCCGCCCGCTCCCAGCCCGGTGGGGCCTGCGCCAGCGGCAGATAGTACGCGGGAGATGGCGCTTCAATGACTTCGCCAACGTGCGCGTCGGACACGATGCCAACGATCCGCCGGCACGGCGTGTCGGCCTTCTCGAGCATGATGCAGTTGCCAACGGCCCTTCCACCGGGCCAGAAGAGATTTGCCATCGTCCGATTCACGACTGCTACCTGTTCTGCACCCGTGCGATCAGCGGTGGTGAATCCACGACCTGCGTCGAGCCTCACGCCCACCGTGGCGAAGTAGCCCGGCGAGACCACATCGAACGTGGGCATACCAAACGGACCACCGGTGAGCGCCGAGTCCTGCCCCGGCGTGAACACCTGCATGATGCTGAAGCCGCTCATTGGCGCCCGGCTCGCAAGCGCCACGCGCTCGACGCCCGGCGCATGCTCGAGCTGCGCAGCGACGTCGGGGAGCGCCACGGCGATCTGCCGCACCTGTGCGGTGTCATCTTCCACCGGCGCTGCCGAGGCGAAGACCAGCCGATTGGCGTCGTACCCGAGATCGATGGCCTCCACGCTTTGCAGGCTGCGGACGAACAGTCCTGCTCCCGCCAGCAGCACCACCGAGAGCGCCGCCTGCAAAACGAGCAGCGCGGTGCGCGTGCGGCTGCGCGTGATGCGGCCTTCGCGCACACCGCTCTTGAGCGCATCGGTGAGCCGCGGGTGGCTCCCCTGCAATGCCGGTACAAGCCCGGCCGCCACGCCCGACACGAGCGTCACCGCGATGGCGAAGAGCAGCACGCGCGTATTGATTGCGGCGCCGCTCCAGCTCACTGACGGCAGCAGCACGTGGCGCAGCGCGCTGCCGGCCCACCACGTGAGCAGCAGCGCGGCCAGGCCGCCGATCGCCGCCACGATCATTGCCTCCAGGACGAACTGCAGGGCAAGCCGCCGCCGGCTCACACCCAGCGCCAGGCGCACCGCGGTCTCGCGCCGGCGTGACAGCGCGCGGATGAGCAGCAGGTTCGTCACATTGGCGCACGCAATAATCAGAATGATGATGGCCACCCCACCCAACCGGCGTGAGATGGAGAACTCCGCCTCGTGAAACTCCTCGCCCGGCGCGCCATTCAGTGATGCCACTGAGGCGATTCCAGTGGAGCCGCGCTGCGTGATCTGCGAGGCCAGCGCGTTCGTCGCGCTGGCCGCGAACGCCGGACCCGTCGTGCTACCGGAAAGTCGCGCCACCACGTTCAGCGAAAATGTATTGGGATTCTCGTACCAGTCGGCCTTGCGGCCGGACCAGCTGGCCCACCCTTCCATGGTGTTGAACGGAAGCCAGAGCTCCGCGGCACCCAGCTCGAGACCCGTGAATCCGTCCGGCGCCACGCCAATGACCGTGAACCAGTGCGCGCCAATCTGCAGCGAGTCACCGAGCACGTCGCGCCGGCCGGCGAAATGCGTTTGCCAGAACCGATAGCCGATCACCGCCAATGGGGTGAGCCCCGAGGGACGCTGCTCATCCGGCGCGAAGAAACGGCCAGCCGCGGGGTGCACGCCCAGCACAGCGAAGTAATCGCCTACCACGTATGCAGCCGTCACGACGCTGGTGCCCGGTTCACTGCCGAGATGCACGTTGTCGTCTACGTACGCCATGACCGAGGTTCCGGCCGGCGCGGCTTCGCTCACGCTCCGCACCTCGGGGTAGTTGAACACGCCCCGCGTGAACGGCTTGGGCCGGCGCGGGTTGGACACCGTGAACCGGAGCCGCCGCAGCGCATCCATGTGCGCCACCCCAGCCGGCGGCTGCAGGAACAGCCGGTCCAGCAGCGAGAACACCACCGCGTTCGCCCCGATGCCGAGCGCCAGCGTCGCCGCCACCATCACGGTAAATCCCGGCGATCGCCTGAGCCCACGCATCACATGCCGCAGGTCCAGCCAAGCGCCCTCCCACCAGTCGGCGCGCCGGCGTTGGCCAGCGATGCGACGATCGATCGAAACGAGTTCCGTCCGCACCGCCGCGAGATCACCAAACTCCTCCAGCGCGCGGGCGCGTGCAGAATCCGGCGGTTGCCCCGCCGCCACGAGCTCCTCCACCCGCGCCTCGAGATGAAAGCGCACCTCGGCGTCCACGTCCGCCTCCGGCGTCCGCCGCCAGATGCGCACCCACCGCCGCCAGCCGTGAGTCATGCCGTCTCCGGCGTGGCGCGCATCACGCCCGCTACCGCACTCACGTAGCGCTCCCACGCGCGCGACTCCGCCCGGAGCGCCCGCCGCCCCGCCGTGGTGAGCGAATAGAATTTCGCCCGCTTCCCCTTATCCGACATCCCCCACTCCGACTCCACCCACCCCTTCTCCTCCATGCGGTGCAGCGATGTATAGAGCGCACCGTCCAGGATGCGGAACGCCTCCCCCGATCCGCCGCGAATGAACCGCGCGATGGCGTAGCCGTGCATCGGCTGCCACGAGAGCGCGCGCAGCACGAGCACGTCGAGCGTGCCCTGCAGCAGGTCGAGTTCGGAAGTCGTCATGGCGCCAGTATACCCTCAGTTGTTGATACAATCAAGTGTTGAGGGAACAACCGCCGCGCTGCGCAGGAGACCTTCCGCATCACGCCCCGCCGCGCTACATACGGTCCTCAGCACGCAGCGAATGGCGCCGCCGGCACGTAGCGCCGGTGCCCAACCCGCTCTCCCCTCCCTCCCGCGTATCCGTCAGGAGATCAGTGATGCGACGCTACACCCTCGCGGCCGGACTCTCGCTCTCTCTGCTCGCCCTCCTCACCGCTCCCGCGACCGCGCCCGCGCAGCAGGCCCGGTCCGATCGGGGCAGTGCCGGCAGCGGCGCCGCCATGGACCTCTCGGCCGCGAAACCGGGACGCGACCCGAAGCAGCCCATCGACGAGGCCTACACCAAGAAGATCCGCGAGTACACCACGGAGCCCTTCTTCCTCTCGCCGCTCGTGGACTATCTCCCGGCGTCGAAAACCGTCCCCACTCCCGAGGCGGTGCTGGGCGACATTGCGGGCTCACCCACGAAGCTGCCCTACTCCACCGAGGTCTACGCGTACATGCGCATGCTCGCCAAGGCGACGCCGCGCGTGCGCGTGTACTCGATCGGCCGCACCGAGGAAGGTCGCGAGATGATCGCCGTCGCCATTGCGTCGGACTCGCTCATGGCGTCGCTCGACCGGAACAAGGCCAACCTCGCGCAGCTCGCCGACCCGCGCACCATCGACATGGACGACGCGCGCGCCGAGCGGATAATCGGCAACACGACTCCCGTGTATTACATCACGGGCACGATTCACTCCACTGAATCGGGCGCGCCCACCGCGCTCATGGAGCTCGCCTACCGGCTCGCGGTGGACGACAGCCCCTACATCCGCAACATCCGCGACCATCTCATCACGCTCATCACGCCCATCGTGGAAGTGGACGGCCGCGACCGCGAGGTGGATCTCGTGAAATGGCACTTCGCGCACCCCGGCGAGACATACTCCAATCTCATCTACTGGGGACACTACGTGGCGCACGACAACAATCGCGACGCCATGGGCCTCACGCTCAAACTCTCGCAGAACGTGCTCAATACGTACCTGGGCTGGGACGCGCAGGTGCTGCACGACCTGCACGAGTCCGTCCCCTTTCTCTACGACAACACGATTGGCGACGGCCCCTACAACGCGTGGATCGATCCGCTGCTCGCCAACGAGTGGCGCATGATTGGCTGGAACAACGTGCAGGAAATGACGCGGCTCGGCATGCCCGGCGTGTTCGCGCACGGCGACTTCGACACCTGGTCGCCCGGCTATCTGATGTTCATGGCGGCCATGCACAACGGCATCAGCCGCCTCTACGAGACGTTCGGCAACGGCGGCACGCCCGAGACCATGGAGCGCACGCTCAGCGCGGACGAGACATCGCGCACCTGGTATCGCCAGGACCCGCCACTGCCGCGCGTGAAGTGGTCCATGCGCAACAACAACAACTATGAGGAGACGGGACTGCTCGTCTCGCTCAACTACTTTGCGACGAATCGCCGGCAGTTCCTCGAGAACTTCTACGAGAAGAGCAAGCGCTCCATTCTCAAGGCGCGCACCGAGGGACCAGCCGCGTACGTGTTCAGCGCGGATGACCCACGCCTCGGCCCCCAGGCCGAGTTGCTCCGCGTGCTGCAGAAGCAGCACGTCGAGATTTCGCGCGCCACGAAAGGGTTCACGGTGCAGGTACCGGCGGCGAAGATGCACGCGGCACGCGGCGCGAATGCCGCCAGTGCCGCCAGTGAAGCCAACGCCGCCCCTGACAGCGCGAAAACCGTATCACGCACCTTCCCCACCGGCAGCTACATCGTGCGCATGGACCAGCCGTACTCGCGCATTGCCGACGCGCTGCTCGACTACCAGTACTGGAGCCCCGACGATCCGCAGAAGCAGCCATACGATGACACCGGCTGGACCTTCCCCGAACTGTTCGCGGTGCAGTCGGTGCGCGTCACCGACCAGAAGGTGCTGGACGTGCCCATGACGCGCATGACCGACTCGGTGCGCGCGAGCGGCGGCGTGTCGGGACAGGGTTCGGTGTTCGCCATCGATCAGAATGGTGACAACTCGCTGGCGACGCTGCGCTACCAGCTCGCGTCGGCCGACATGCAGGTGGCCGAGGAGCCGTTTCAGGCGGCGGGGCACAGCTTCGCGCGCGGGTCGTTCGTGATCCGCGGCGTGTCCGCATCCGCGCTCGACGCTGCGGCGAAGACACTGGGACTGCAGGCGTACGCGCTCTCCTCGGCGCCGTCGGTCGCGCTGCACCCGGCACGCGCGGCGCGCGTCGCCATTCTGCATACCTGGACCGGCACGCAGACCGAAGGCTGGTGGCGTCTCGCGTTCGACGTCATGCATATCCCGTACACGTACATCAGCGTGCAGGACATCGCGAAGACGGCGGATCTGAACGCGGTGTACGACGTGATCCTCTTCCCGCCGGCGGGCGGCAGCACGAAGTCCATCGTCGATGGGCTCCCCATGTGGCGCAATCCGATGCCGTGGAAGCACACGCCCGAGACGCCCAACATTGGAACCTGGGCACAGACTGATGACATTCGTCCCGGCATGGGCTTCGAGGGGCTGGCCAATCTGCACCGTTTCGTGGCGCGCGGCGGCGTGCTCGTGGGCGTGACCAACACGGCGACGTTCGCCACGACGTACGGATTCACCAACGGCGTCACGATGACTGCAGCGCCGCGCGGCCACGTGGTGGGGAGCATTCTTCGCACGCGGGTCGTGGACGGTGCGAGTCCCATCATGTACGGCGTGGAGGATGGGCTCGCGGTGTACAGCGAGAATGGCGAGAGTTTCACGGTGAGCAACGGCGGGTTCGGCCGGCGCGGCGGTGGCGGTGGCGACGAAGGCCGGCCCACCGGACGCGGCACGGCAACCGATCCGGACGTGGTGCAGGGACGCGCGGCGCTCGCTCCCGAGAACGAGGCCCCAAAGCAGCCAGACGTGAAGCCGTGGGAGGCAGCGCCCGTGACGGATGAGCAACTGCGCAATCCCGTCAACATCATTCCCCCCGATCAGCGCCCGCGCGTGGTGCTGCGCTTCAGCGGTCAGAACGATCTCCTCGTGTCGGGGCTGCTGGATGGCGGCAAGGGTATTGCGGAACACGCCGTCGTGGTGGACGTGCCCATGGAGAAGGGGCACGTGGTACTCTTCGGCAACAATCCCGTGTACCGCGGGGAGACCATCGGCAGCTATGCCCTCGTGCTGAACACGGTGCTCAACTTCGATCACCTCGACGCCGGCCGGACGCTCGCCGTGAAATAGTGAGGAACACGCACATGAGTGAGAAGAAGATCATTGCCGTCGTCGGCGCCACGGGCGCGCAGGGTGGCGGCGTGGTGCGCGCCATTCAGCACGATCCGGCCGGCGGATTCACCGCGCGCGCCATCACGCGCGATGTGAACTCGCCCGCGGCGCGGCAGCTCGCCGCGCTGGGCGCCGAGGTGGTCGCCGCCGATCTGTACGATCCCGACAGCGTGAAGCGTGCCTTCGTCGGCGCGTACGGCGCGTTCTGCGTCACGTTCTACTGGGCGCACATGTCGCCCGAGAAGGAGCAGGCCGAAGCACGCACGCTCGCGGCGGCCGCTCAGCACGCGGGATTGCAGCACGTGGTGTGGTCCACGCTCGAGGACACGCGCAAGTTCGTCCCGCTCACCGACAACCGCATGCCCACGCTCATGGGCAAATACAAGGTCCCGCACTTCGATGCCAAGGGTGAGTCCGACCAGGAATTCACGAAGCGCGGCGTGCCCACGACCTTCTATCTGGCGACGTTCTACTGGGACAACATGATCGGCTTTGGCTCCGGACCCAAACGTGGCCCGGATGGAACGCTCGCGCTCACGCTCCCCATGGGCGACAGGAAGCTCGCCGGCATCGCCGCCGAGGACGTTGGCAAGTGTGCGTACGGCGTCTTCAAACGCGGCACGGAATTCATCGGCAGGACCATCGGCGTGGCCGGCGAGCACCTTACCGGCACGCAGATGGCCGCGTCACTCACGAAGGCGCTGGGGCAGCCGGTGCGCTACAACGCCGTCACCCCCGAGGCGTATCGTCACTTCGGCTTCCCCGGCGCGGAAGATCTGGGCAACATGTTCCAGTTCTACGCGGACTTCGAGCAATACTTCAGCGACAGTCGCGACATCGCGCTCGCCCGGTCACTCAATCCCGAGCTGCAGACGTTCGATCAGTGGCTGGTGGAGAACGCGGGGAGGATTCCGCTGGAGTAGGGGGGCTCGCCGCCCCACCTGACCCCACCCTTGGGAATCGGCAATCGGGAATGGCGGTGGGGCGTGGAGGATTCCCAAGGGGAGGGTGGCGTGGGGCGGTCCTACCTTCCCCTGCCTACTCCGGCCGTGCCACTGCCAGCACCCCATACGCCGCGACGCCAAGTGCGCCGGTACTGTCGCGCACTCCTACCACCCACAGTTTCGCGCCCACCAGCCGCGAAAACCGCGCGGGCACGGAACCGAGAGAGATGGTATCGATGCGAAAGCCGCCGCTCTCGTTCACCGCGAGTATGCCGACCACTGGCTGCTGTCCCCCGATGTCCAGGATCTGGTAGCTCCGCACGGCGATCGCTCGGCGGATTCGCCCAAGCGGAGGAGACGCCGGCGCCGTGCTGCCCTGTACTTCGACGTGCGCGCCATCCAGCGTCGCCAGTTCGCGAGTGAGCGCGCCCGTGAGCACCACGTCGCCGCTGTCGGACACGAGGATGACCGTGGTTGCCGGTTCGGCGCCAACGATGCGTACCGTTCCCGTCGCGACAGTATCGGCCGGAGCTGCCGTGACGACAGCCGCGGAGTGTTCGGCTCCGCTCGCCGATGACGGCGCGCCCGACCGACAGCCGAGCGCCACCAGCAGTCCGGCGCCGGCCAGCCCGTACAGCGGTACCGTCACTGGATTCTCACCACCCAGAGTTCCGGACGGAGCGACGCATCGACCGGCGAACTCGTGACGGGGTTGTACACCCGGAACGCTGCCGCACTGTGCGAGGCGGGGGCCTGGAGCATCGTGTACGCGGTGCTGCCGCCGCGCACGCCCCGGATGCCTCCCGCTCCGGTGACGAACGACATTGAGGGCGCGCGCAGCCAACCCAGCCCGTGACCCGCGAGAAACTCCGCGAGGCTCGCCGAATTCCAGCTCGTGATGCGGAACGGCGCGGGAACCCAATCGGTGCCCGTTCCATTGTCCTGATCATCGAGCGCCAGCGCCGTCGCGAAGCGCACGAACAGGCTGTCGTAGTCCACGCCCAGCAGCGCGGCGATGTTCGCCGTACCGCTCAGTTGGAGATTCTTCCCAACCCAGTCGCGCGTGAGCTGCGTCACGCCTCCCGGATAAC
The DNA here is from genome assembly GCA_036278895.1 of Gemmatimonadaceae bacterium. Classification (GTDB taxonomy): domain Bacteria; phylum Gemmatimonadota; class Gemmatimonadetes; order Gemmatimonadales; family Gemmatimonadaceae; genus JADGGM01. The sequence continues at coordinate 45,384 of DASUKE010000013.1, read as the reverse complement.
CCGGTCCGTACTGATCGTTGATGTACCGCTGCAGGATCCACGACGCGCCGTAGAACGCGGCGAAGTCGCATGGCACCGGCAGGTTCGTGCTGCCGTACACGGTGCATTGGTCGGGCGCGTCCGGGGACTGAAAGCCGCTGCCCAGGTCGCCGAAGTAGCTCGCCAGCTTCACGATCTCGTCCGTGTACCACGCGTTGCCCGCGGCGCTGAACGCGACGTCGGCTCCGTAATTCTGATAGGCGGCATTGCCGAGCGTCGCATGCCCCGCTAGCTCCTCGGCGAGCGTCGCCTGACCTTCCATCTCCCAGCCGGCCATCGGCGCTCCGTCATTGAGGATGAGTCGCCGCGAATACTGGATGACATGCGTGAACTCGTGCGCGATGAGCTGGGGCATCTCGGCCACGACAGCCGACCGGGATCGGGCACCGCCGCCTGTCGCGTTGTCCGGGTCGGGCACCTCGCCATAGTAGATCTCGGCGCCGTTGCTTTCTGCACAGACTGACGCCGGCGCGAGATCTCCGAGAAAGACGAAACCCAGCAGCCGCGGGATCGCGTTCACCTGCCGGGTGAGCAGGATGATCACGCGTCCGTTGCCATCAATGTCGCTGGGATGACCGAAGTAGGCGGTGTCCGTGGCATAGATGCGCGCGTCGAACTGATTGCTCGCCGCCTGGATGTCGGCCTGGGTGAGCGAATCCGTGGTGGGATTCGCGACGTCCTGCACCCAAATCCCCGCGCTCCCCACCGCGCGTACCACGCCACGGATGACGTTGAAGCTGGAGCACAGGTCGCCCGAGTTGAGGTTGGGCACGTGGAGAGCGAGCGTATCTCCGACGTTCGGCGCAACGACTGCCGCCGCACCTCGCACATCCGCAGTCGCCGCGGCGCTGTTCCGCGTGACGCGTCGCGTGAGATGCGCCGCCTCCCACTCGCGAATGCGCAGATCCGCCTCCAGCTGACCACGACGCCGCTCGATCGCGACACGAAGCTGTGCCGGCATCGCGCCACCGCGAACCGCCCGGCCCGGCGACAGGCTGCCGAACGCACGATTCGCCGAGATGCCCGGCGAGGGCGCCACGACGCCTGGCGATGCGGCAATGCCTCCGGTCGCAACGACCTCGAATGGGCTCACCACGCCCGGAGTCTCCGCCGGAGCCGTGAGCCCCACCAGATACGTCTCCTGCGGGCCAGTGGATGGAGCAAACCGCAGGCAGAACAGTCCCGGATTCCGCAGGATCGTTTCCTGTCCCACAACCAGCGCCAGCGCGGAGCCTGTCGGGCGCAGAGGCACCAGATCGTGCGAGCCGGATTGCGGCCCTACCGACACGCTCACGCTGGCCAGACGGACGGGCTTGCAGTCGGAGGTCGCGATGCGGACCGTAAGGCTCAAGGATGTCCCCGCGATGACCCGCGCGGTGTCGCCATCGATGACGACCACGTTGCTGTCCGCTCGTGCGGAGAAGTTCGCGCCGCTGATCGTCGCCTGCTGTCCTTCCACCAGCGTGTCCGGCGACACGCTCGTGATGACGGGCGCGGGAACCAGCGGCTGCGCTGCTGCGGAAAATGTCGCGACGCCGCCGTTCGGACCGGTCGCGGTCACGACGACAGCGGGCATGAGCGAGTTGAAGCCGAGCGTCCAGCGAGCCTGCGCCTGTCCCAGCGAATCGGTGACCACCGAGTCAGGCGTCACGGAGCCGTCGGCGCCGTTGGCCAGCGCGAACCGCACGCTCACGCCGGCAACCGGATGATCGTTGAGATCCGTCGCGCGTACGACCAGCGGTGCGCCGAGCGCCTGTCCCATCCGCGCCGTCTGCGAATCCCCCGAGACCTTGACCATCTTCTGCGGGACCTGCGCGACGGTGATTCCCACCTGTGCAGTCACCGTTCCGGATGTGGCGGTGATCTCGGCGGCGCCGTTCGCCACGGCCGTCGCCAGCCCGCCGGCCGTGACCGTCACGATCGAGTCGGCCGATGAATGCCAGACGACCAGCGACCCGCCGATCGAGTCGCCGTGCTGGTCCCTGACGGTTGCCACGAGGTTCTTCCCTTCACCGAGCGACTCGAACGTCCAGTGCTGTGGCTGGACGACAATGCTGGTGGGAACTTGGGGCGGCGGCGCGGTCACATCGCTGCCCCCGCACGCGGCGCTGACGAGGACGAGGAACGCGGCAATCCGGCGATGACAGGACCGCGAGAGATCTGGCGACATGGCTCGGCGCCTTCAGGAGGTGGGATATGATGCGGTCCGTGCCACCGTTCCGCCACCACGGCCTCGCGCTCTTGACAACCCGGCCGCCAGCCCGCACCATTCCTTCCAGATTCTGTATGGAACGTCTGCAAGGAGCCCCATGCCCGCCCTTCCCGTCCTCAAAGGCACCCTCGATCTCCTCGTCCTCCGCGCCCTCAACTGGACGCCCATGCACGGCTTCGAGATCGTCTCCTGGCTCGAGCAGGCCGCGCACGGCGCGCTCGACGTCGAAGACTCCGCCCTCTACCAGGCGCTCTACCGCCTCGAGGAACGCGGCCTCCTCAGCGCCGAGTGGGGCGTGACCGGCAACAACCGCAAGGCCCGCTACTACCGGCTCACCTCCGCCGGCCGCGCATACCTGCGCGCCGAAACGAAAAGCTGGGTGCGCTACGCCGAGACCGTGACCGCGATCCTCACGGCGCCGCGCAACTCGCTCCCGGCCGGCGACGCCGCATGATCCGCGACGGCGTCCGTCGCTTCTTCAAGCTCGCGCTCCGCCGCCGCGACCAGTGGGAGCGTGAGGTCGAAGACGAGATGAGGCTCCACCTCGCGCTCCGCGCCGAGCAGCTCGCCGCCCAGGGCATGTCGCCCGACGCCGCGACCTCGGAGGCCGTGCGCCGCTTCGGCGCCCTCTCCACTTCACGCGCGCGACTGCTCGATGCTGCGCGCCACCGTGAGCACCACATGCAGCGCACCGAATTCCTGGCCGACCTGAAGCAGGACACGAGCTTCGCGCTCCGCACGCTCGGCCGCCAGAAAGGCTGGACCGCCGTCACCATTGCCACGCTCGCGCTCGGGATCGGCGCCACCACCGCCGTGTTCAGCGTGGTGAGCAGCCTGCTGCTGCACCCGCTGCCGTATCCGCACTCCGACCGCATGGTGTTCGTCTATCAGGAGCCGAGCACCGGGAACAGGACGGGCATCAGCGTGACGATCACGCCGTCGGCGCCGGTGGTACGTGCCTGGATGGCCGGGTCGCACGACTTCGAGGCACTGGAGGGATACAACTCCAGCACCGTCATGCTGCAGACGCGGGATGAGCCCGTGAAGTACCAGGCTGCGCGGATATTTCCCACCTTCCCGCGATTCGCCGGCGAGAAGCCGATCCTCGGGCGCATGTTCACCACGCAGGACATCGCGCAGCGCGATCACGTCGTGCTGCTGGGCGAGCAGCTCTGGCGCACCCGCTACGGCGCGCAGCGGAACGTGCTGGGCACGTCGGTGACGCTCGGCGACTCGACGTACACGGTGATCGGCGTGCTGCCGTCGGCGCTCCGGCCGCCGGTGATCGGTGATGCGCCACCTGATTTCTGGATGCCGCTCGACGTCAACAACAACAATCTCGGCATGATGCTGCTGGGCCGCCTGCGCCCCGGCATCACGAGCGCCGCCGCGACGAGCGAGCTCGACTCGCTCGTCGCGCGGTCCGGAACGGACGCGGGGGCAAGCGCTCTCTTCCGCACCCGGCTCGCGCAACCGTCCGATCGCGTGAGATTTCGCGATTCGCTCACCATGTTGAGCGGTGCGGTGCTGCTCGTGCTGCTCGTGGCGTGCGCCAACGTCGCGCACCTGCTGCTCGCGCGCACCGCAGCCCGGCACCGCGAGCTCTCGCTCCGCGCGGCGCTCGGCGCCCGGCGTGGACGTTTGTTCCGACAGCTCCTCACCGAAAGTCTGTTGCTCACCACGGCCGGTGCGGCGCTGGGTGTGCTGCTCGGATGGCTGGGCCTGCACACACTGGTGGCCATGCGGCCATCGTCGCTGGACGAGCTGCGCGTGGCACACCTGGACACGACGACGCTCGTGGTCGCCGCCGCGCTCACCGTGTTGAGTGGGTTGTTCTTCGGCATCATGGGTGCCATGCAGTCGGCCGGCAACACGGCGCAGAACACGGTGCGAACCGGCGCCGCCATCTCGCCCGGCCGGCGCAGTGAGCGCGCGCGCGGCGCCCTCGTCGTGACGGAGATGGCGCTGTCCGCCATGCTCATCGTGGGCGCCACGATGTTCATGCGCAGCGTGTCCAACCTGCAGCACGCCGATCTCGGATTCCAGCCGCGCGGGCTCTACGCCGTGAACCTCGACCTGTCGTCGTCGCGCTACGCGACAGCGGCGTCGAAGGCCGCAGTCATCACCGGGCTCACGCAGCAACTGAAGCAGCTCGGCACGCTGCGTGACATCACCGTCGCCGGCGATCCTCCCAATTCCATGTCGTTCAGTATCGGGCGATTCGAAGTGGATGGCGAAACGCCGCCTCCCACATCGGAGACGTCATTCATCGAAGTCAAATCGGTGCAGCCGAATTACTTCAGGACGATGGGCATTCACATGCTCAGCGGCTCGGTCTTCACGGACACCACGGCCGCGGCCGGCCAGGTGATCGTGAACGAAGGATTCGCGCGCAAGCACTGGGGCACGCAGTCGCCCCTGGGCCATCGCCTGCGCATCGCGCAGAGCGACTCGGAGCCGTGGCTCACCATCGTAGGCGTCGCCGCGGACGTGGCATCGTTCGGGCCCACGATGGAAAACACCGCGCCCATGCTGTACACACCATTCAACGACATGGTCCTGAGGAGCACGTCGATTATCGTCCGGACCGGCGGCAGTGCCGCGTCCATCGCGCGCGTGCGCGGGCTGGTCAGGGGGTTCGATCCACATCTGCCCGTCACCATCGAGAATGTGGAGGACAGAACCGCCACGTCCATCGCGACGCCGCGCTACGTCATGCTCACGCTGTCTCTGTTCACGGCACTGGCGCTCGTGCTGGCGGCCATCGGACTCTACGGCGTGATGGCGTACGCGGTGGCGCAGCGCACGCACGACATTGGCATCCGCATCGCGCTGGGTGCGCCGCGCCGGACGGTGGCGCGGTCGGTCATTCTGCGCGGCGCCGCGCTGGCTCTGCTGGGCGCCGTCATTGGACTCGTCGCCGCACACTGGGGCACGCGGCTCATCCAGCACGAGTTGTACGGCGTCGCGAAGTCGGATCCCGTCTCGTTCGCCGCGGCGGTGATCGTCCTGCTTGGCGCCGCGGCCGTGGCCTGCGTGGTGCCCACGCGGCGGGCGCTGGCGGTGGACCCCATTACGGCCATTCGGGCGGAGTGAGGGCGCTCCACGTCCCACCGCCCTCCCCTTGGGAATCGGCAATCGGGAATGGGGAATCGGGAAGGCAATCCGCCCCTTGCCGCCCCACCCCGATTTCATCAAGAGCAGGGGATCGGCCTCCCCATTCCCCATTCCCACGATTCCCGATTGCCGATTCCCAAGGGTGGGGTGGCGTGGGGCGGTCGATTCCCCATTCCCGATTGCCGATTCCCAAGGGCGGGGGGCAGGGCGTGGAAGATTCCCAAGGGCGGGGTGGCGTGGGGCGGCCGATCAGTTCCCCGCCCCCCCAACCTCCTCCATTCGCCGCGCCAGAAAGCGACGCTCCGCATCGTTCCCGGCGAGCGCGTACGCCTCACCATATTCCGCAACCGCTTCCCCACGCCGATCGAGTCGGCGCAGCAGGTCCGCGCGCGTCGCGTGCCACAGGTGAAACCCGGCCAGCGGCTCCGCCAGCGCGTCCACCAGCGGCAACGCCTCCGCCGGCCCACGCGCAAATGACAGCGCGGCGGCCCGGTTGAGCTCCACCACCGGCGATGGATGCAACGCGTACAGTCGCTCGTAGAGCGCCGCGATCTGCGTCCAGTCGGTCGCGTCGGCGCGCTCTGCCTCGGAGTGAACCGCCGCAATGGCCGCCTCGAGCGTGAACGGACCGGGCGGCCCCAGTCGCAGCGTCGAGCGAACGAGCGTGCGACCTTCCTCCAGCTGCACCTGATCCCACCGCGTTCGGTCCTGCTCTGAGAGGCGCACGAGATCGCCGCGCTCATCCACACGCCCCGCGCGCCGCCCGTCGTGCAGGAGCATGAGCGCCAGCAGTCCATCGAGCTCCGGTTCCGGATCGCGCAGCAGGACGCGCAGCAGCCGCGCGAGACGGATCGCTTCGGCGCACAGTTCGCCGCGCACCAGCGTGTCACCCGTGCTCGCGGCATAGCCTTCGTTGAACACCAGATAGATGACCTGGAGCACTTCCGCCAGCCGCTCCGGCAGGTCGCCGGCCTCCGGTACCCGATATGGAACCGCCGCCGCGCGGATCTTCCCCTTGGCGCGCACCAGGCGCTGCGCCATCGTGGCCGTCGGCACCAGGAAGGCGCGCGCCACTTCTTCGGTGGTCAGACCGCACAGCGTGCGCAGCGTCAGTGCCACCTGCGCCTCAGCGGAAAGCGCGGGGTGGCAGCAGGTGAAGATCAGTCGCAGCCGCTCATCCGGCACTGCATCCTCGTCGTCCAGCACATCCGGCGCTCGCGACGGCGTCGCCATGGCCTCGGCAATGGCGATCCGCTTTTCCTCGAACCGCGTGTGCCGGCGCAATCGGTCCAGTGCCCTGTGCCGTGCGGTGCTGTAGAGCCATCCCACCGGGTTACGGGGCGCCGCACCGTTCCACTCCACGACCGCCGCCGCAAACGCATCCTGCAGCGCGTCCTCAGCGACATCGAAGTCACCGAGGACGCGGATGAGCGCCGAGAGGAGATGACCCCATTCCACCCGGTAGAGCTCATCGATGGATGTCACGAGAACGTCATGATGGGTCGCACCTCGATCGAACCGGCCTTTGCGCCGGGAATCTTCGCGGCCATGGCGATCGCCTCGTCCAGGTCACGCGCGTCCACGAGGTAGAAGCCGCCCAGCTGCTCCTTGGTTTCGGCGAACGGCCCGTCCGTGCTCAGCCGCTTGCCGTTCCGCACACGCACGGTCGTCGCTGTGGTGGTTGGCTGCAATGCCTTACCGGCGTTGATCGAGGCGGCGAACTCCTTGCCGAACGCAAGATAGCCGGCCATTTCGTTCTCCTGCTCCGGCTGTGGCATGTTCGACCACCGCTTCTCGTCCTCATAGATGAGCAACAGGTATTGCATGGTGCGACCCTCTCGATCCGGGGTGAGTGATGGATCCTGTCGCCCGCGGCGTGTTCGGCCGCCTCGGCGCACAGGAGTGACCTTCCTGCCTGATGGAGGCGAACGGCGGACGGTGAATTCGACAGCTCCGGATCATGAGCTCCGCATCAGGCCGGCGGCCACATCCCCAGCAACCGCCGCACCACGATGATCTGCCCCACGTGGTACGACGTATGGTCAATCGCCACCAGGATCGTTCGCAGGAACGTCTGTCCGGTGCCCCATGGAATCTTCGCGGCGAGGTCGAGGCCCTTTTTCGTCGTCAGGCGCTGCAGTCGCTTCGCGTCCTCCCGCACGGCCCTCAAGGATTCGTTCCACGCCCTCGCCGAACGCGGTTCGGGGGACGACGGCCAGTAATCGGCCGGCCACGTCGGCGCGCTGTACGCGCGGTTCGTCATGAACTCGAGCAGGTCGGCCTGCGCGAGCCGGATGTGTTCCACCAGCTCCCACGATGAGTGCGGGAACCGCGCCGGCCGCTTTCCGCGCAGCGCGGCCGGAAGACCGGCCACGGCATCGTCGAACGTGGCGTGCGCCTCGCGCCAGTCCAGTGCCGAGGCGACGATGCGCCGCCATGTTTCTCGATTCGTGCGTGGCATGGTATTCTCCTCGTGAAAACCGGCGCGTGACGCTGCAGCGCGCGTGATGACCCGGGCCGTCCTCAGGACAGGCGCAGCGTGGAGCCCGCATCGAAAAAGTGAAGATGCTCCTGTGTCGGTTCCACGACGAGCGCGCTGCCAAGCGGCGGAAGCGGCCGCGGCGGCACGCGCGCCGTGAGATCGTACGCGCCGGCGCGCAGCGAGAGATACAATTCGCTCCCCATGGGTTCCACCAGCTCGAGCCGGGTTCCGAGGCCGCGCGCGTCGCCGTCGTCCACGATGCGGAGATGCTCGGGTCGAATGCCCAGCACCAGCGGGGCGCCCTCGTGGCCGCGCAGCGTGGTGCCCCAGGCATCCGCGACAGGCAGCGCCAGCGCGCCATCGTTCGAGTGGAACTCGAGTCCGCCGTTCCGCTCGACAGTCCCCTCGATGAGATTCATAGGCGGACTTCCAATGAACGCCGCCACGAAGGTGTTGCGCGGATGATCGTACAGTTCCAGCGGCGCGCCGACCTGTTGCACCCGTCCGGCGCTCATCACGACGATCCGGTCGCCGAGCGTCATGGCTTCAACCTGGTCGTGCGTCACGTACACCATGGTGGCGCTGAGCTGGCGATGCAGCCGTGCGATCTCGCGGCGCATCTGTACGCGCAGCTTGGCGTCGAGATTCGAGAGCGGCTCATCGAACAGGAAGACCTGCGGATGCCGCACGATGGCGCGACCCAGCGCCACGCGCTGCCGCTGTCCGCCCGACATTTGCCGCGGCCGCCGTGTCAGCAGATCCTCGATGCCCAGGATCACCGCGGCTTCGCGCACCCGCGCATCGATTTCCGGGCGTGACAGCTTCCGGAGTACCAGCGCGAACGCCATGTTCTCCTGGGCGGTCATGTGCGGATACAACGCGTAATTCTGAAAGACCATGGCCACGTCGCGCTGTTTGGGCGGCAGGTCGTTCACCACCCGATCACCGATCCGCAGCTCGCCGGCCGTGACGGACTCGAGCCCGGCAATCATGCGCAGCGTCGTGGTCTTGCCGCACCCGGACGGTCCCACGAGCACGAGGAACTCGCCATCGGCGATGTCGAGATCCATGTCATGAACGGCGACCTGAATCCGGCTCCCCTCGCCATATATTTTCCGCACACCCCGCAGCGATACGCTAGCCATGGACCTCGCTCCCGCGCACATGAACGACGCCGTTCCACCCGCTGACCGTTTTCCCGAAGGCTTCCTCTGGGGAGCCGCGACGTCCGCCTATCAGATCGAAGGCTCGCCGCTCGCCGACGGTGCGGGACCGAGCATCTGGCATCGCTTCTCGCACTCCCCGGGGCGCACCGCGAATGGCGAGACGGGCGACGTCGCCACCGATCATTATCACCGCTGGCCAGACGATGTGCAGCTCATGCGCCAGCTTGGCCTGGGCGCCTATCGGTTCAGCATTTCCTGGAGCCGCATCCTCCCGCTCGGAACGGGAACGGTCAATCGCGCCGGACTCGCGTTCTACGACCGGCTGGTGGACGCGCTGCTCGCCGCCGGCATCCAGCCCATGGCCACGCTGTATCACTGGGACCTCCCGGCTGCACTCGATGATCGCGGGGGCTGGCTCAATCCCGACATCGCCGAGTGGTTCGCCGAGTATACCACCGTGATGGCGCGCGCGCTCGATGACCGCGTCACGATGTGGACCACGTTAAACGAACCCTGGGTGGTGGCCGACGGCGGATACCTCTTCGGCGCGCTCGCGCCCGGGCATCGCAACGTCTTCGAGGCGCCGATCGCGTCGCACAACCTGCTGCGGGCGCACGGCCGCGCGGTGCAGGCGTATCGCGCCGCGGGGCATCACAAGATTGGCCTTGTCGTGAATCTCGAGCCCAAGTACGCCGCATCGGACGCGGCGGACGATGCAGCCACGGTGCGCCGCGCCGATGCGTACATGAACCGCCACTATCTCGACCCTGTGCTCCTGGGCTCCTATCCCGAGGAGCTGCGCGACGTGTTCGGCGAGGCGTGGCGCGAGTCCGCGGCCGCCGACCTGGATCTCATTCGCCAGCCAATCGATTTCCTGGGCGTGAACTACTACACGCGCGGCGTGACGTGCGACGCGCCCGACGTGCTGCCGGTCCGCGCGCGTCGCATCGCGCAGCGGCAGCACGTCCATACGGACACCGGGTGGGAGGTCTATCCCGCCGCGCTCACGCGCGTCCTGTGCTGGGTGAAGGAGCGCTACGGCGACATCCCGCTCTACATCACGGAAAACGGTGCGGCATTCTACGATCCACCGCATGCGATTGACGGACGCGTGGAGGACCCGCTGCGCATCTGGTACCTGCGCGAGCATCTGCTGGCGGCGCGCGAGGCAATCCGGGAAGGCGTGGATCTGCGCGGCTACTTCGTCTGGTCGCTCTTCGACAACTACGAGTGGAGTCTTGGTTTCTCCAAGCGGTTCGGCATCGTCCACGTGAACTATCAGACCCTGGCGCGCACGCCCAAGGCCAGCGCCCACTGGTACGCGAACGTCATTCGCACCAATGGCGGGGCGCTGGCGGTGCCGCCCGCCACGCCGCGCTGAGGCGGCCGCATGGGCGCGGCTCAATAGCGGAGGACCACGGTGGCGGGCAAATGGCGGATCACGATCTCGCCGGTCGCGCTCGAGGCCGTTCGCTGTCCATTCACCAGGGCCTCGCGCACCGCGCGATCGTACGGCGACACCAGCACGATGCCGCCGCGTGGTATGCTCAGTCGCCCGGCCAGGCGCACGTGCACCACGCGGCCGTCACCATGCATTCGCATGTCGAGGGTGCCGTGCGGCGTGCGCAGGCCGCGCACGACGACGCCGGGAGCCGCATTCACCCACGCCGCGGTGACTCCGGCGCCGACCACCAGCGCGCTGTCCTGCTCGCGATCATACGCGAACATGTCCAGCACCGAGCGAACGAAATCGGAGCCGACCCACGTGTGCGGCATGTCGCCAATGAACTTCGGCGTGCGCGGAACGCGCCAGACCACCTCGGCCCACTCGTTCCACGGCGCGGGACGACGGTCAGCGAGAAACTGCGCGAGCAACCGCTGCGCCCTGTCGCGCCAGCCCAGTCGCACGAAAGTTCCGACGGTACGCAGCTCGTATGGCGTGTACGCGTCCCACGTGGTGCTGTCCGGGCGGCGGCTCGCCGCCTGCCAGTAGCGCTCGAACGTCCGGCGCAGCGCGGGCTCGGGGAGATGCGCCAGCTCACCAGTGGGCGCCACCGTGATGGTGGTTGACGTGGCGTCGAAATCGCCGAGCTCCACGCTGCCGGGAATGTAGTCAATGCGGTGCGCGGCCATCGCGAGCCGGATGGACGCGATAATGTCCCGCCGGAAGTCATCACGCGTGGCGGCGATGCGCCGCGCGTCATCCGCATGGCCGAGTACGGCGGCGGCATCGGCCGCGTCCTTGAAGCCGCGCAGCGCGAAAAAGTCGTCCCAGTACGAATGCATGGGCTTCGCCGAATAGCCTTCGTGGCTGATGGATTGCGGCAGGAGCCCGTAGTAGGCGCGCCGGTCGCCCGTGCCATACTCCGGCGTCAGCCGCTCGGCGCGCAGCGTGTCCATGTACGCGACGGCGCTCGCGATATGCGGCCACATGCCAGTGAGAAAGGTCCGGTCGTGGGTGTAGCGGTAGTACTCCATGATGAGGAAGATCAGTTCACCATTGCTGTCGTTCTCCGGCACGGGGTCCGCGCCCCGCGCATCCACGCAGCAGGGCACCTTCCCGCTGGAATATTGAAATGGCGCATACCACCGGGCGAAGGCACGCACGGCATCGCCATGCCCCAGGCGAAGCAGTGCGTTCGAAATGAGCGCGCCGTCGCGAATCCATGAACGCGAGTACGCGCGTGTGCCGGGCTGGATGCGCGGCCCCACGCGGCTGATGAGCATGTATGCGAGCGTCGTGCGCAGCGTGCGCACGATGTCCATGTCCGCGGGTGGCAGCTGGAAGTCCACACGGCCGAGTGTGGCAGCCCAGCGCGCCTCCACGGCGCGCAGCCGCCGCTCCACGCCCGCCGAATCGCGCGACATGGCGGCGGGAGCATCCTGGCCCGCGCGCGTCGTGTCAGCGGGCGGGAATGGCAGCTCGATCGCGACATCGCGGCTGCCATGCGGCGGAATCGTGAGCGCGAAGGCGAGCACTCCGGCCGCCCGTCCAGCGGAATCGCGTGCGCTCGTCGCCGGCGGCACCTGTCCCAGGCGCAGCCGCCAGGCTACCCCTCCCGCGTCAAAGGTCGCCGCGCCAAACGCGGATGGGCGCGTGATGGGAATGACCTGTCGAGTCCCGTTCACGATCACGCGCTCGCCGTCGCGCAGGATGCTGCGGATGGGCGCCACGCCGCCAGGCACGTTCAGAAATTGCCAGGGCGGATTCACCTGGAAGGGACGGATCGCGAGGAAGAGCGTGATGCGCGTGCTCGTCGCGGCGGTATTGCGCACGCGGTAGCGGGCGAAAAGCGCCGTCGTATCGCCCGAACCATCCGCGAAGGCCGTCGTGGTGAGCGTGAGATCGCCGGCGGTCCAGCGTACCGACGGCACGGGGAGATCGCCGCGCGCGAGCGATTGTCGCGGCGCGCCGTCAGCCCAGGTGATGAGCCGCCCGTTCGCAAAGAGAAAGGGCTCGACGGAAAAGCTCCCCTTGTCACTCTCCAGCATGCCATCTTCGCTGAGCAGTCCGTTGTGCAGTCCGCCGCTCACCCCCACCAGCGTCCAGTACGATTGCTCGTTGGTGAAGTAGCGCGGGTAGCTCCCCCGCGGACTGTCCGCTGCCACGTGGCGGAAAAGCGCGTTGGCGGAATCCGCCCAGCCCGTCGGTTCGATGCGCACATCGCGCACGCCGTACCCAGCCGCGCTCGCGCCGCGCTGCATGACGATCCGCAGCCACCGCGATGCTGCATTCGGCAGCGGAATGTACGCGCGACGTCCCGTGCCGCCGTGCACCGCGCGCGCCGTCACCCAGTGGCTGCCGTCGGACGACGTGTCCACGGTGAATTCGCTCGCGTGCGCGCCCGGAACCCAGTCGATCGTGAGGCCACCGAACTCGCGCTCCTCGCGGAAGTCCATCGCGAGCCATTGGCGATTCCCTGCGGCGCTGCGCCATGCGGTGGTGGAGTCATCGTCCGCTGCCTGCATGGCCTCGTGCGCATGGAGCGCGGACGACGCGGTGACCGCCGGCGTGAGCGTGTAGGGGCGCTCCGGTGGAAGCGGCCGGAAGGTGAGATCATCGATCCACACCGTTCCCGTTCCACCCGTGCCGGCGGTGACGACGATTTCAATGGCCGCCACATGGTGCAGCGTCCCGCCGCCTGCGGGACCCCAGGCGAATGCGATGTCACGCGCCCGATACCGGACCGGCGTCCACGCCGAGCTGAACGCAACGTTCAGCGCATCGTGCCACCACACGTTGTCGCCGGTGGAATCAATGAGCTTGAACTCGAGGTTCTCCGGCGGGGCGCTGCCGCGAACCTGAAAGGCGAACTCGTAGTTGTCCGGGAGCGGAATGGCGAACGTCTTGCGCGCAATGGCGTAGCCCGCCCCGCCATGGAAGTCGAAGTCGAGCCGCATGGCACCGCCGGTTCGGCCGCTGTCGCGGCTGATGCGGAGCGACACCCCGTCGGATGGATGCGCCGTCCAGCCGGACACGCTCTCGAAGCTGTCCAGTACCCGCGATGCGGCCTGTGCCGCCACGACGTGCGCCCCCATGCAGCCGGCCAGGACCGCCAGCGCCAGCGCGCGCCCGACCGTCATCCCTTCACGCTTCCCGCCATGATTCCCTGCACGTAGTAGCGCTGGAGCGCGAGGAACACGATGAGCACCGGCAGCACGGTCACCACGGAGCCCGCCATCATGAGCTCCGTATCCAGAATGTGTTCTCCCGACAGACTGGCCAGCGCGACGGGCAGCGTGAACTTCGACTGGTCGCTCAGCACGATGAGCGGCCACATGAAGTCATTCCACGTGGTGAGGAACGTCCAGATGGCCAGCGTGGCGAGAATGGGAACAATGACGGGCACCACCACGGACCAGTAGATGCGAAATTCTCCCGCTCCGTCTATGCGCGCGGCGTCGAGCAGGTCCTCCGGAATATCGATGGCGTACTGCCGGATGAGGAAGATGCCGAAGATGCTCGCCAGTGAGGGAATGATCACGCCCCAGTACGTGTTGATGAGACCCATCTCCTTGAACATCAGGAAGAGCGGCAGCATGGCGACCTGCACGGGGACGACGAGACCCAGCGTGAGCCACCGGAACAGCCTGTCGCGCCCGCGAAAGCGCAGCTTCGCGAAGGCGTATCCCGCCATGGAATTCACGAGCAGCGACACGGCGGTCACGGTGCCCGCGATGATCGCGCTGTTCAGCACGAACCGCCCCATGGCCAACCGCGTGAAGATCTCGCGATAGTGCACCAGCGTGGGATGGCTCGGCAGCAGCCGCGGCGGATAGCTGTTGGCCGCGCCGGTGGGCATGAGCGACGCCGATACCATCCAGACGAGCGGCAGGAGCGCCAGCACGGCACCGGCGACCAGCAGCAGATAGACCAGCACGCGCGCACCGTGAGCGCGGAGCCGTCCCGGCCGCGCTCCGCTCACGCGCGCCTCCGCTCCAGCCGGAGCTGCACCAGCGTCCAGGCGAGAATGATGAGCAGGAGTACGAACGCGATGGCGGCGGCATTCCCCATGCGCCACCAGCGAAACCCTTCCGTGTACATGAACAGCACCAGGCTGGTGGTCGCCTTGAGCGGCCCGCCCTGTGTCATGACGTAGGGTTCGGCGAAGAGCTGGAAGTAGCCGATCATCGTCACCACGCCAACGAAGAAGAACGTTGGCGCCAGCATGGGGAGCGTCACATTGCGAAACTGGCGCACGGCCCCTGCCCCATCGATCCGCGCCGCCTCATACAACTCCTCGGGCACGCTCTGCAGTCCCGCGATGAAGATCAGCATGTTGTAGCCGAAGTTCTTCCACACGGCGAGCAGGATGATCGCGGGCATTGCCCATCGCGGATCACCCAGCCAGTCGACTGGCCCCAGGCCGAACCAGCCGAGCATGTAGTTGAGCAGCCCGTATTGCGGGTGGTAGAGGTAGCGCCACACGATGGCCACCGCCACCAGCGTCGTCACGAATGGCACGAAGTAGATCGTGCGAAACAGCCCCTTGAACCGCACGGCCCGCGCATTCACGAGCAGCGCCGCGCCAAGCGACACGATGACTGTGAGCGGACCGCCCACCAGCGCGAAGTAGAAGGTGTTCTTCACGGCGGTCCAGAACACCGGATTCGCGAACAGCGCCGTATAGTTGTGCAGCCCGACAATGCGCGCGTTCGCGAGATTGCCAATGGCGTAAATGTCGAAATCGGTGAAGCTGAGCAGGAATGCGGCCAGCACCGGCAGCAGGAAGAAAAGCGCGATGAGCGCGACGGCAGGCAGGATGAACAGCCGCGCCGCCCGGGAGCGCTCCGCTTCGAACGTCATGCTATTGCGCGGCCGCCGAACGTGCGGAGTCCGCCAGACGGGATGAATCCCGCGCCATCAACCAGCGTCGCTTGTCGAGAATGACGTTCACATCCCGATCCAGCGTGGCGAGCGCACGCGACACCGGAACGCCGCCCCGAATCGCCGCTTCGGACTGATCGATGACCTTGCTCGTGATGTCCTCCCATTCGGGTACCTTGGGCGTGGCCCGCACGCGGTGGAGCTGCACCCAGAAGGCGTGGGCATACACATCCGTCTCGAGCCCGGATGCATGCCAGGCGTCCTCGCGCGACGGGAGATCACCACTCAACTGGTAGAACTTCAACTGCTGCGCCGGCTGCGACAGAAACTCAATGAACGACCAGGCCAGCGCCTGGTGCGGCGAGGTGCGGAAGATCACGAAGCTCGATCCGCCGGCGAGCGAGACGCCCGACGAGTCGCCGGTAGGCCCGGGCAGCGGCGCGGTGGCCCACTTCCCCTGCATGGAATCCGGAAGCCGGCGCTTGAACTCGCCGATGTTCCATGGGCCGGTAATCCACATGGCGTAGGTCCCGCGCGTGAATTCCTGATAGATGTTCGCGACGTCGTTGTAGCCCGCCACCGGCGCGAGGCCGCTGCGGTACAGATCGAGATAGAACGTGAATGCGCGCCGGAATGACGAATCGGAAAAGGCCCCGTAGCGTCCATCGTCCGCGAGAAGTGGTGAGCCGTCCTGCATCCCGAAAATCACGGGCTGGTTCCACTCGTTCGTGGGGAGGAAGATGGCGTACTGGCTCGGGCCCGCTCGGCTCCGAACGGCTTCCATCGCTCGCCGCCACCCGTCCCAGGTGCCGGGCATGCTGTCGTAGCCCGCGCGCGCCAGAATGTCCTTGCGATAGAAGAGCAGCCGCGTGTCCACATACCAGGGAACGGCGTACAACACGCCGTGGATTTCGTTCGTGGCCCAGATGCCGGGGAAGTATGCGGCTGAATCCACCACGGCCGAGTGCGTGGTGAATGAGTCGAGTGGTGTGAGCGCGCCAATGGCGACGAACTCCGGAACCCAGGTATTGCCCAGTTGCGCCATGTCAGGCATCGCATCGCCAACATAGGCCGTGATCAGCTTCTCGTGCGCCGCCGTCCACGGGATTTGCTGCACCTCCACGGTGACACCGGGGTGCAGGTGCTCGAAATCGCGAGCGAGCGTGCGCACCGCATCCGCTTCGGCGCCCAGGGCCCAGAACCGAATCGTCATCGCACCCGCGCCCTGCGCGCTGTGGCAGCCGCCCAGCAGCGCGGCAGCGGCAAACGCAGCGAATGCCGCGCGCGGTGCACGCGCCCCGTCCCGGGCAGACGCGTGCCTCACGGTGACGTCCTCGCCGCGGCGGCGAGCCATCCCCCGGTGAAGCCGGCTCGTCGCAGTCCGTTGATGATGTATGGACTGCGGCGCATGTAGCGCCACACCAGCTCACTACGATAGTTCTCGATCATGGCGAGAATGGGACCTTCATCAATGCCGAGATAATCCACGTCGACCCAGCCCACTCCCGGCACCATCCGGCCGGCGGGAGGAGTGGCGTCGGCGGGAAGAGTCAGATTGAAGGCATCGAGAAACCCATAGGTCGAGAACAGCGCGCCGCCAAATCCGCGGCGCATCGCCCGGAGCGCCGGGATCGTGATGTCCGGCGCGAACGGCACCGAACCGCCCGCGGCGGTGGGTGTGATCGTGCCGTCATCGCGGACTTCCGTGAAGTCCGTGCCGCGGGCGGCATAGCCAAGGAAGGTACGGGACTTACCGGCGATGGTGCGCGTGAAATCGCCTGGCCCATCCGACGCCGAGAGTCCCCACAGCGTGTCGGAATAGCCGATCCACCCATCGGGATTGGCGCGCGCATACGCCTGCTGCGCGTATGTGGCGCGCCGCGAATTCTCGAAGTAATCCATGCCGCGCGCACGCATGTACGCATCCCGAATCCCGCGGAAGTCAATCCAGAGCTGCGAATACTGGTGGCCGAACATCGGCGCGAAGCCCACGTGCGACTGCCCGTACCACGTGCCCCACCGGTAGCTGCCTGTCCACGCCGTCCACGCGCTGTCCGCTATGGGGTGCGTGGGGGACCCGAGCGCGAGCACGTAGAGGAGCATGGCTTCATCGTAGCCGCGCCAGTCGTACGTATGGAATCCGTCCTCGGGCGTCCATCCCATGGAGACCAGCGGCGCGCGCGGCTGGATCCACTGCCAGTTCACACGCCGGTAGATCGAATCTGCGTAGGCCCGAATCGCCACTTCATCCGCGTCGGGCGCGCCAAAGTACTGCTGACAGAAGAGCACACCGCCCAGGAGCAGCGCCGTATCGATCGTGGACAGCTCCACCGTCTGGTAGCGCGCGCCGCTCCGCATGTCCAGGAAGTGATAGTAGAAGCCCTGATACCCCGTCATGCCGCTCGCGGCCGTTCCCTCGGGCGCCTGCCAGAGGAAACGGAGCGTGACGAGCACGCGCGCGCGCGCCTGGCCGCGCGAAATCCACCCGCGTTCCACGCCAATCGGATAGGCGGTGAGGCCGAAGCCCACGGCGGCAATGCTCGAGAACGACGGCGTGGGATAGCGGTCCGGCACGAGCCCGTTGACCGGATTCGTGGTAGCCCAGAAGTAGTCGAACGTGCGCTGCTCCACCGTGTCCAGGAACGCCGCTGTGGCCGGCGGCGCCGGTGGGGCCGGCACGGGCGGCACGCCGGTTGGCGCGCGCGTCGCGCAGGCCGCGGCGCCGAACACCGCGGCCATGAGGAGTATCGCGTGGAGCGATGCGCGCCGGCGTGCGAGAGAAAGACGCAGCCTGTCCGTCAGAGTCATGGTACCCAACCGGTGCGGCGTGGGGCGCTGGCCCAGGGCCAGCGCCCCGAGCGATCAGAATCCGTACTGCACGCCAATCTGCACGCGACGCTGGTCGCTGATGAAGCACCCGCCCTTCCCCCAGTGAGGATTCAGCACGACGGTGCCGGGCGTCGACCCGGGGTTCGCGTAGGTCTCGTCGAAGCACCCGTAGTTGTTCGTGTTGAAGGCGTTGAACAGTGACGCCGTCACCGCGGCCTCCTGCCCATTGAAGTTCAGGAAATTCTTGGCCAGCCGGATGTCCACGTTCTTGAACCAGTCGGACCGCGCGACGCCCACGAGCACGCGCTGATTCCCGCCGGGCGGATTGGGCAGCGGCACGAACTGGAGCTTGTGAATCGGCGTGCCCGACGACAGTTGCGCGAGGCCGCTGAACTGCAGGCCCCACACCCATGGCACATCGGTGATCCAGTTGAAGACGAACTGATGCCGACGATCATCAGCCAGCGGATGCCGCTTGTTCAGCGGCCCGGCCGTGACCTGCGGGAAGCTGAAGAGGTCTCCGCCTTCCGCTTCGGCCTTGGACAGCGTGTAGGCGAGACCGGCGCCCCAGCCGTACGAGCCGACACGATGATAGGGACGCTGAATCTGGACGAGCAGCGCGTTGTACCAGGTGTGCACGCTGTTGTTGCCAACCAGCACGTTCTGGTACGCCGGCACGTTGTGCGTGAGACAGCAGTCGTCCGTGTTCGGATTGAGCGCGACGTTGGCCCAGTCGAAGCTGAAGCCGTCGTAGCCCCGTGTGCCGTTGTACGTCAGCGAGCTGTTCCAGCTCCCGAAGTCATGCCGCACCCCCACGGACCACTGGTTCGACTTGGGCGGCTTGAGATCGTTGGGAATGAGAAAGACTTCCTGCGGCGGCGAGATCTGGCTGATCAGCGTCTTGAGCCCCGCCGTGCTGAAGTACGAGGTATCCCACGCCACCGTACCGGGCCCCGGCGACGGACTGCCCGGTGCGATGAAGTTGATCGTGTAGTTCGGATGCTGGCGGCGATACGTCTCATCGAGCGTGGCGTTGAAGTTCAGGCGGTCATAGAACACGCCGAAACTGGCGAACACCACGGTGCGACTGTTCTCATCCAGCGCATACGAGGCGCCGAGGCGCGGCTGAATCGCGCCCAGAAAGAGATGCCGATCCGTGCCGTCGGTGAAGTATCGGGCAGGATCGACGTTCACGAACAATGAATCGTGATAGAGCGTGAGCGAATCACGCACGTTCTGCGGCGTGACATAGTCGCGATTGAACATGCCCGTCTCGACGTCCCAGCGCACGCCGGCGTTGATGGTCAGGCGCCGCGTCGGGCTCCAGTCATCCTGCGCATAGACTCCGAACTGGCCGTTGTTCTGCGTGATGTCGCCGTCGCCGAATCCGATCTGCGCCTGAACGGGATACTGGAATCCGTTATCCCCATTGTACACGAACTTCGGATTCTCATTGAGCTGCTTGTTCATGTCATAGTGGGCGTGGTCGTAGTTCGCGCCGATCTTGATCACGTGCGAGCCGGCCCACTGCAGTCCGGTGTAGGTCCAGTCATCGCGCAGCGACAGCCGGTTCTGCGTGAGCGCCTGCGCGGCATCATCACCGCCAATCCAGTAATTGCCGAACGACACCTGGATCGGCGTCGTGAAATCAATCGGATCCTGATTCCAGAGATAGTGCTGGTAGCTCAGCAGCGCCTCGTTGGTCCAGCTCCCGCCAAAGTACGTGTGCTT
Organism: Gemmatimonadaceae bacterium; assembly: GCA_036278895.1. Classification (GTDB taxonomy): domain Bacteria; phylum Gemmatimonadota; class Gemmatimonadetes; order Gemmatimonadales; family Gemmatimonadaceae; genus JADGGM01. The sequence goes on along the minus strand of DASUKE010000013.1, from coordinate 25,480 downwards.
CGCGGTGCCGGTGTAGACGTTGTTCCGGTGGTTCTCGCCGCCGTCGTACACGCGCCAGACGTCGCCGAACTGGCCGCCGAAGCCGCGCGTATCCACTTCGTGCCGGATGTCGCCCGTCACCTCGAGCTGCTGCTTCTGATCCGGTACGTAGGTGAGCTTGGCGAAGCCGAGGTTCTCGCGGAACGGCGAATTGTGCGTGGTGTTGTTCTGCGCCTGGACCGCTGGCGGATACTGGCTCACGTCGCCGCCAAAGACCGTCGTACCGTTCCGATCCTGGAAGTTCCCCTCGTACGATCCGAAGAAGAACAGCTTGTCCTTGACGAGCGGGCCACCTCCGCTCAGGCCGAAGAGATAGCGCTGATAGTCCGGCTTGCTCTGGCCCGCGGCCCGCGAAAATGAATCGAGTGCGACGAAGTGTTCGTTCTGCAGGTCGGCAAAAAGATTGCCCTGCCAGGTATTGCTGCCCGACTTCGTGACCGCGGTGATGATCGCGCTCGCGGACTTCTGGTATTCCGCCTTGAAGTTGTTCGTGATGATGCGGAATTCCTGGATCGCGTTGCGCGGGAACGGATTGCCTCGACTCGCATCCTGACCCGCCACGCCACCGGTGATGATGTCATTCTTGTAGCTCGCGCCATCAATGAAGACGTTGATCTGTTCGGCCGGCTCCGCCCCGGCGGCGAACGTCTTCCCGGTGCCATTGAGGCGATCCGGTGACACCCGCGTACCCGGCGCGAGCGTCGCGAGGTCGAGGAAGTTGCGGCTGCTCGTGGGCAGGTCGTTCACCTGCTGCTGCGAGACGTTGGTGGCCACCTCCGTGGAATGCGACACAGCCGGCGTCGCCGCCACGATCGTGACCGCCTGCAGCGCGACCGCCGTGTCGGCGAGCTGCAGATTCAGCGTCACGTCCTGCCCCACGCCGACCTGCACGATGGCGGTCCTGGGGACGGAGCCAATGCGATGCGCCAGGACGGCGTACCGGCCCGGATTGAGTCCGGCCACAACGTAGAATCCGCGCGGATTCGTGCGCGCCGCGCGCAGCACGCTCGTGCTGCTGTCCCGCGCCTCAACCGAGACATCCGCCAGCGCCGCGCCCGCGGTGTTGGTGACGTAGCCCCGGATACTGCCAGTAGTGGTTTGCGCGGCCGCCACGCCGTGGACGGTGGCCAGCGCACCGGCGATCGCGACCATGCGGGCGAGTCGCCGGACCGGACGATTGATTCTCATGGTGCATGCCTCCGAAACGAACGTATGTGGCGGGCGTTCCCCCGGATGGAAACCGCTCGGCCGAAGCTCACGCCGGGGCGCTCGCGCTGGAGCCGCGAACGACGAGCGTGCAGGACACCACTTCCTGTCGATGGACATGTTCCGGTACCTCGCGCATGTGACTGAGCAGCCGCTCGGTGGCCAGCGCGCCGAGCGCGCTGATGTCCACGTGAACCGTCGTGAGCGGCGGATTCATGTATTGGGCCATTGGGATGTCATCAAAGCCGGCGACCGAGATGTCCTCCGGCACACGCAGACTGCCCGCGCGCAGTGCGCTCAGCGCGCCGATCGCCATGGAATCGTTGGCCGCGAAAATCGCGGTTGGGCGGCGCGGGGCCTCCAGCAATGCCGCGGCGGCGCGGAACCCCGACGCCTCGCTGAAATCGCCGGTGATCTCGAGCGCATCCTCACCCGCAATGCCAGCCTCGCGCACGACCTCGCGAAAGCCGCGGCGGCGCTCCACCGAGTCGTAGTTGCGCTCCCGGCCGGTGATCATGGCGATGCGCCGGTGTCCGAGCTCGATCAGGTGTCGCACGATCGCCCTGGCACCGTCGAGGTTGTCGATCACGATCGAGTCGTATCGGTCCGCTTCGGCGGGACAGTTGAGCAGCACGACAGGAAAACGGTCCGTGAATTCATGCACCGCCGCGCGCGCATCGAGATCGGGCGACATGACGAGCAGCCCATCCACGCGGCCGCGCATCGCGCGAAACGCGGCGACAATTTCACGCGACTCGTCGTGGGAGCTCGACACGAGCAGATGGTAGCCCCCGCGCTGCGCCGCCTGGTCAACGCCCCTGATCACCTCCGAGAAGAACTCGCCGTACAGATCGGGGAGGAGAACGCCAATGGTCGAGGTGCGATTGGTGATGAGGCTGCGCGCGGCGCCGTGCGGCGTGTATCCGAGCCTGGCGGCGATGTCGAGGACGTGGCGCCGCGTGTCTTCGGTCACGGCTGCGCTCCCGTTGCAGGCACGGGACACCGTGGCGACCGAGACGCCGGCTTCACGTGCAACGTCCTTGATGGTCACCATGAGCGCGCTCCGCGGAGTCGGAGGGGTCTCGAACTGGTCAGCGCAGGCGGCGGCGTCCGCCATGTAAACGTTTACAGAAATCGCTTACATTTCCGGAATTGTCAAGAGTCGTTGCGCGCCACGGGAGGGAATCTGCAGGATCGAACGCCCCGGCAATGGGCCTCATGTCGCCGGGCACAACGGCTCGCTGGGAGCGTCGGCTCGCCAAGGGCACCGGGCACCAGGAACGGGCACCGGGCATTGGTGCGCCGGCTGAGGCCGCCGCCGCTCAGTACTTCCCCAGATACTCGTCCAGCTCCCACTGGCTCACCTGCGAGATGTACTCCCGCCACTCGAGCCGCTTGGCCGCCAGGAAGTTGGCCGTGATGTGCGCGCCGAGCGCGTCGCGCACGACTTTGTCCTTCTCGAGCTCGGCGCACGCTTCGCTGAGATCCCCGGGCAGATCATCAATTCGCAGCCGGCGCTTCTCCCGGTGCGACATCTCGAAAATGTTCGTGTCCACTGGCTCGCGATGGTCGGCCTTCGTCTCGAGGCCATCCAGCCCCGCGGCCAGCATCACGGTGAGCGCCAGGTAGGGGTTGGCGCTCGGATCCGGCATGCGCAGCTCCACACGCGTGCCCGTCTTGCGGCGCTCCGGCACGCGGATGAGCGGCGACCGGTTGTGCATGGACCAGGCGACGTTCACCGGCGCTTCGAACCCGGGCACCAGCCGCTTGTACGAATTCACCAGCGGGTTGGTGATCGCGCAGAAGCCGCGCGCGTGATGCAGCAGGCCGCCAATGTAGTGCAGCGCGATCTTGCTCAGTTGCCACTGCGCCCTCGCATCGTAGAACGCGTTGTCGGCGCCGCGAAACAGCGACTGATGCGTGTGCATGCCGCTGCCATTCTGCCCGTACACGGGCTTGGGCATGAAGCTCGCCACCAACCCGAAGGTCTGCGCCACGTACTTCACGACGAACCGGAACGTCGCGATGTGGTCCGCCGTCGTGAGTGCGTCGGCATAGCGGAAATCGATCTCATGCTGCCCGTTGGCGACTTCGTGATGCGCGGCTTCCACCTCGAATCCCATCTGCTCGAGCACATCCACGATCGCGCGCCGCGCATCCTCGCCAAGGTCCACCGGCGCGAGGTCGAAGTAGCCGCCCACGTCGTGCGTCTCCGTGGACGGCCCGCCGTCCACCGGCTGCTTGAACATGAAGAACTCGGCTTCCATCCCCGCATTCATGGTGAAGCCGAGCTTCGCGGCACGCGCGATCTGCCGCTTGAGCGCGGCGCGCGGATCGCCGGAAAATGGCGTCCCATCCGGCAGGTTGATGTCGCAGATCACGCGCGCGACGCGATTCTCAGCGCTCCCCCACGGGAACACGCGGAACGTATCCAGGTCCGGCACGAGCAGCATGTCCGATTCCTCGATACGCACGAACCCTTCAATGGAGGAACCATCGAACATGATGTCGCCGGAGAGCGCTTTCTCGAACTGCGTCGCCGGCACTTCCACGTTCTTGTTGACGCCCAGGATGTCCGTGAACTGGAGCCGCAAAAAGCGAACGTTGTTCCTGGCCGCGAGCGCAATGATGTCCTGCTTCGTGGCGCCCGTCGTGCTCGGCACGATGGCGCGAGTCCTGGTCTGCACCATGGTGATGGTCGCTGAGGAAACGAGAGGGGAGCGCGTGGCCGGAAGCTAGGTGGGGAATGGGGATCGGGCCACTCCCTTCCCCGCCACTCTTCCCGTGGGAAACGGCAATCACACTGATCGGGAATGGGCAATCGGGAAGGGGGAATCGGGGAGGAAGACCTCCCCGCACCGCCCCCCACCGCCTCTTTTTCACCGCCGCCGCTCCCCCGCTTCATCATTTCCGATTCCCCCCAGTCCCCATGCCCGATTGCCCATTCCCAAGGGCGGGGCGGCGGGGCGTGGAAGATTCCCCATTCCCGATTGCCGATTCCCAGGGGCGGGGTAAGGGGCGGGGAATGATCGCTGATTCCCCATTCTCTCTCACCTTAGCCGCCCTGCTACATTTCACCTTCTTCTCCTGTCATTTACTACACTGCTGTCATGACCTCTCCGGGTTCTCCGTCAAGCAACTGTCCCGCTTGTGGCGCGGTGGCGTCCGGGCGTTTCTGCGCCGCGTGCGGCGCGCCGCTCCAGGGCGCGGCCTGCGCCGCCTGTCATGCGGCGCTGACGCCAGGCGCGAAATTCTGCCATCGCTGTGGCACGCCAGCCGGTGCCGCCGCGGCGGGCGCCGCCGGCGGCATCGGCCCACTCGTCCCACTCCAGTCGGGTGGATTCCCTGCGGCGCTCCCGTGGGCGGTGGCCGGCATCGCGCTGCTTGCGCTCATTGCGCTCGTCGCCGCTCAGCGCTTCGGCCGCCCGCCGGCGGCGCAGAGCGACGTCGCTGTCGCGACGGCCGCCAACGGCTCGCCCGGCGGCGACGGCGCGGAACCGGGCGATGCGCCGGTGCGCGCGCCGGATATTTCGTCGCTCTCCCCGCGCGAACGCGCCGACCGGCTCTACGACCGAATCATGCGCCTCGACTCCGAGGGCAAGAAGGACAGCGTCGAGTTCTTCTCCCAGATGGGTATCTCGGCCTACCAGATGCTCCCGCAGCAGGATCTCGACTCCCGCTACGATATGGGACGCATCGCCGAAGTGGCCGGCGCGACCCCGCTCGCGCAAGCGCAGGCCGACAGCATTCTCGCCGCGGACCCGAATCATCTCCTCGGCCTCACGCTGTCCATTTCTCTGGCCCGTGACGCCGGCAACACGACCATGGTGCAATCACTCCAGAAGCGCCTCATCGCCGCCCAGGCATCCGAGCTGGCGAAGAATCTCCCGGAGTACCAGCGACACCAGAACGAGATCGTCGCCGCCATTGAAGCGGCGAAGAAGCGGAACTGAGGGACAGGGAAGCCTCGTGCAGCCCTTCGCCCTGCGCTCCTGCGGGAGCACCACCAGCAACCAGCAACCAGCCACCAGCAGCCAGCGACCAGTCACCAGCCACCACAATGCCCACCACCATCCACGTCGCCCATAGCCCCGATTCCGACGACGCGTTCATGTTCTACGCGCTCGCTGAAGGGAAAATCGATACCGGCGACCTGCGCTACGTCCACGAGCTGCAGGATATCGAATCGCTCAATCAGCGCGCGCTGCGCGCCGAGCTCGAGGTCACCGCGGTCTCCATTCACGCCTACGCCCACCTCGCTGACCGGTACGCATTGCTCCCGCACGGCGCATCCATGGGCGATCGCTACGGACCGCGTCTCGTCGCGCGCACGCCGGCCAAGCGAGCTGACGTCCACGGCAAGCGCATCGCCGTCCCCGGACCGCTCACAAGCGCCTTTCTCGCGCTGCAGCTCTACGAGCCGCACTTCACGGCCGTGCAGACTCCATTCGATCAGATCGAAGACGCCGTCATTCGCGGCGACGTGGACATGGGGCTGCTCATTCACGAGGGCCAGCTCACCTTTGGCGACCAGGGGCTGCACCTCGTCGTGGACCTGGGCGAGTGGTGGTTCGGCGAGACCGGTCTCCCGCTGCCACTGGGCGGCAACGTCGTACGCAAGGACCTTGGCCCCCAACTCACGCAGCAGATCTCGAAGCATCTCCGCGCGAGCATCGCCTACGGCCTGGATCATCGCGCGCACGCGCTCGATCATGCCATGCGCTACGCACGCGGCCTGGCCCGCGAACGCGCCGACACGTTCGTCGGCATGTACGTGAACGACTGGACGCTCGACTACGGCGAGCGCGGCCGGAAGGCAGTCCGGGAATTCATTGATCGCGGCGTACAGGCGGGGCTGATCCAGAAGCCCGTAGAGGTCGAGTTCGTGGACTGAGCGAATGACTACCCGTTTCGGCTGGAACCGGGCCACGCTCGCAAGCGGAATGCAAACAGCCTTTTGCCCTTCTGGCTCAGCACTTGGCCTGGTCCACACGTATTTTCCACTGTGACCCGCTCTTCCATACATATTTCGCGGCGACTCCGCAGTGGAGTCGCCGTCAGCGTCGTTGTCGTGTCTGCTGGTTGTGTCCACCCACCGTCGGTCTCCGGAGTTGCCGGGACGTCGCCCGCGCCCAATTCGGCGTGGACGCCACCTCAACGGACAGTGGCCACCACCGGCGCCGCTGCTGCCGTGCCCGCTGTACCCGCGGACATCGAGAGCCGCCTCAAGCAGCTCACGCTCACCGACATCGTGGATCTCGCGCTGCGGAATAATCCCGCGACGCGAATCTCCTGGGCCAACGCCCGCGCGGCGGCCGCCGCCTACGGCTCCTCAAAGGGCGCCTGGTTCCCCACCATTGATGCCGATGTCAACGGCTCGCGATTCAAGACGGTCGCGACGCAGGGGCGCTCCGCGGTCCAGCAGACGACGTATGGGCCGAGTCTCACGCTCTCCTATCTGCTGCTCGACTTCGGCGGACGCTCGGGAAACGTCGCGGTTGCCAAGCAGGCGCTGCTTTCCGCCGACTGGACGCACAACGCCACCATCCAGGATGTCGTCCTGCAGGTCGAGTCGGCGTACTTCAACTACATGGCCACCAAGGGGCTCCTCGCGGCGCAACAGGCCACCCTCAAGGATGCCCAGACCAACTACCAGGCCGCGCAGGAACGGCATCGCGTCGGGGTCGCCACCATTGCCGATGTCCTCCAGGCGCAAACGGCGCTCTCGCAGGCACAGCTCGATGCGGAGACTACCGAAGGCACCCTGCAGACCACCCGTGGCGCACTCGCGCTTGCCCTTGGTCTGCCGGCCAATGTGCCCTACGATGTCGAACAGCCCGCGCACATTCCGGTGGCGACGCTCGCGGACAGTGTGGACACGCTGATCGCCCGCGCCGTGAGCTCACGTCCGGACCTGGCGGCCGCCATGGCCGACTCGGCGGGAGCGCACGCTCACATTGGCGCAGTACGCGCCGAACGGCTTCCGTCACTGCTACTGTCCGGGAACGGCGGACGCACGTACATCCAGAACCGGGGCAACGGCAACAACTACACGATTTCACTCGGCCTGAGCATCCCGCTGTTCGCCGGTTTCTCCCGCGCATACAATCAGATGCAGGCCGAGGCGCAGGCGCAGGCCGCGGCGTCGCGGCTCGATGCGCTGCGGCAGCAGGTCATGTTTCAGGTCTTCAGCTCGTACTACACGCTGCAGACCGCCACCCGGCGCGTGAAGACCGCCGACGACCTGCTGGCCAGCGCGCAGCTATCCGACAGCGTCGCGCTCGGCCGCTACAAGGCGGGCGTGGGCAGCGTCCTGGATCTGCTCGCGGCACAGAGCGCGCTCGCGAGCGCACGCGCCCAGCAGGTCCAGTCCCGGTGGACCTGGCAAACCGCGCTAGCCCAGCTCGCGCACGACGCGGGCGTGCTCGACGCACATGGCAACAGCAACGTGCACCTCGCTCCCGATTCAACCGGACGTGAATAGCCAACTATGAAATACCGGGTCGTACGTCACACGCTTCGCCTGCCGCGACCTCTCGCGGCGACCCTTGGCCTGGTCGCGCTCGCCGTTGCCTGCTCGGACCCCGCCAAGGAGGCGCCGCCACCCGTGCCAGTGAGCGTGGCCATCGTGCAGCAGCGCCCCATGCCGTTCGAAATCGATGCAACCGGCACCGTGGAGCCGCTGCAGAGCGTCTCGGTGATGGCGCAGGTGGGCGGCATACTCACGCACGTGGCCTTCAAGGAAGGGGACGAGGTCCAACGCGGCCAGGTACTCTTTCAGATCGATCCGCGACCCTACCAGGCCGCGCTGCAACAGGCTGAAGGCGTCCTGGCCAAGGACCGGGCACAGCTCGTCACCGCGCAACAGGACGAGAAACGGTTCGCGCAGCTCGTGAAGCAGGACTACGTCACCACGCAGCAGTACGATCAGGCGGTGGCAAACGCCGCCTCGCTCACGGCCACCGTGAGCTCCGATCAGGCCGCGGTGGAGCAGGCCCGGCTGAACGTACAGTACGCCACGATCCACGCGCCCATTGCGGGGCGTGCCGGCGCGCTCCTCATGAAGGAAGGCAATCTCGTCAAGGCCGATGGTGCACCACTGGTGGTGATCAATCAGATCCGCCCCATTCTGGTGCGCTTCGCGGTGCCGTCATCCAATCTGACGAATATTCGCAAGTACAACGGCAACACGTTGCCCATCACGGTGCAGCCGGTGAGCGGCGGGCCCACCAGTCAGGGCACGCTGTCCTTCCTGGACAACGCGGTGGATACGACCACCGGAACCATCCTGCTCAAGGGCCGATTCGACAATACCAATGCGACGCTCTGGCCAGGTGAATTCGTGAATGCCGCGCTGCAGCTCTACGTGCAGCAGGATGCACTGGTGGCCCCGGGCCCGGCTGTGGTCCAGAGCCAGACCGGCATGTACGTCTTCGTCGTCAAGGGTGGCACGGCCACCCAACGCGAGGTGAAGGTGCAGCGCATGGCGGGGAACGATGCCATCATTGCGAGCGGGGTCGCCGCCGGCGACACGGTCGTCACCGATGGCCAGCTCCGGCTGGTCACCGGACTGAAGGTTCAGATCAAGGCGCCACCCGGCACGGATCAGCCGAGGTCCTGATGAATATCCCGGAACCGTTCATCCGACGGCCCGTCATGACCACGCTGGTCATGTCGGCCATTCTCATTTTCGGGATCGTCGCCTATCGGCTGCTGCCCGTGAGCGACCTTCCCACCGTGGACTACCCCACCATCACGGTCAGCGCCTCGCTGGCAGGGGCAAGTCCGGAAACCATGGCGAGTGCCGTGGCCACGCCGCTCGAGAAACAGTTCTCGACCATCGCGGGCGTCGATGCCATGACGTCCAGCAGCAGTCAGGGCTCCACGGACATCACGCTGCAGTTCTCGCTCGATCGCAATGTGGACGCCGCGGCGCAGGATGTGAACGCCGCCATTTCGCAGACGCTGCGACAACTGCCCGACGGAATCATTCCACCATCGTACCGCAAGGTGGATCCGTCGGCGTCGCCGATTCTCTATCTCGCGCTGCTCTCGAAGACACTGCCGCTCTCACAGCTCGACGAGTACGCCGAGACGTTCCTGGCGCAGCGCATCTCCACGGTGGATGGCGTCGCGCAGGTGCAGGTGTACGGCTCGCAGAAGTATGCCGTGCGCATCCAGCTCGATCCGCAGGCCATGTCCGCGCGCAAGATCGGCATTGATGAAGTAGTGGACGCGGTGTCGAACGCCAACGTCAATCTCCCCACCGGCATTCTGTGGGGCACGGACAAGGCCTACACGGTGCAGGCCAACGGCCAGCTCAACGACGCCGGAACGTTCCGTCCCATGATCGTGGCCTATCGCAACGGCGCTCCCGTGCGGCTGGGCGATCTGGGTCAGGTCAATGACGGAGTGCAGAACGACAAGACGGCGAGCTGGTTCAACGGCGCGCGGTCCATCGTGTTGGCCGTCCAGCGCCAGCCGGGCACCAATACCGTCAAGGTCGCCGACGGAGTGAAGGCCGCGCTCAAGCAGATGGAAACCGACTTCCCCCCTTCGGTGGAAGTCCAGACACTCTACGACCGCTCGGATTCCATTCAGCAATCCGTGTCGGATGTGAAGATCACCCTGTTCATCACGCTCTGCCTCGTGGTGATGGTGATCTTCCTGTTCCTGCGCAACGTGTCGGCGACCATCATCCCCAGCCTCGCCCTCCCGATGTCGCTCATCGGGACCTTCGTGGTGATGTACCTGCTGGGGTACAGTCTCGACAATCTGTCGTTGATGGCACTCACGTTATGCGTGGGATTCGTGGTGGACGATGCCATTGTCATGCTCGAGAACATCGTTCGCCACATCGAGATGGGAGAACCGGTCTTCCAGGCCGCGCTCAACGGGTCGCGCGAGATCGGCTTCACCATTCTCTCCATGACGTTCTCGCTGGTGGCCGTGTTCATCCCCGTGCTCTTCATGGGAGGGCTGGTCGGCCGCCTCTTCCACGAATTCGCCGTCACCATTGGCGTCGCGATTCTCGTCTCGGGATTCGTGTCGCTTACGCTCACGCCCATGCTGTGCAGCCGGTTTCTCCGGTCGCAGCATGGTCAGGAGCACGGGCGCCTCTACAACGCCACCGAGCGAGCCTACCAGAAGAGCGTGGACTTCTACATCCGCACGCTCGGCTGGGCCATGGATCACCGCCCGCTCATACTGCTCTTCTCGGCTGGCATCCTCGTGGGGACGGGGCTGCTCGCCATGGTGGTCCCCAAGGGCTTCCTGCCCAGCGAGGACCAGGGTCGCGTGAATGCCACCACCGAGGCCGCGGAAGGCACGTCGTTCCAGTCCATGATGGATCACCAGCAGGCCCTGGCGGCCATCGTGGAGGCCGACTCGAACGTTGCGGGGTTCATGTCGTCGGTGGGCAGCGGCTATGGCAGTACGACGAACCAGGGACGCCTGTTCATTCACCTCAAGGACCACCCCGAGCGCAAGCTCAGCGCGGACGAGGTGATCCAGGAGATGAGCAGAAAGTTCGAGACGGTCGCCGGCATCCGGGTATTCATGCAGAACCCGCCACCCATCAACATTGGCGGCCACCACACCAAGAGTCAGTATCAGTTCACGCTGCAGAGCCCGGACCTGCAGACGCTGTACCAGGCATCCCACGTGCTCGAGACGCGCATGAAGCAGATCACGGGGCTGCAGAACGTGACGAGCGATCTGCAGATCGCGAGTCCGCAGGTCGACGTACAGATCGACCGAGACCGCGCATCGTCGCTCGGCATCAGCGCCGGACAGGTGGAACAGGCGCTGTACAACGCCTACGGCGCCCGGCAGGTCTCCACGATTTACACGCCCACGAATCAGTACTGGGTGATCATGGAGCTGCTGCCCCAGTATCAGCGCGACCTGTCGGCGCTCAACATGCTCTACATCCACTCGAGTACGGGCGACCTCGTGCCATTGGGTTCCCTGGCGCACGTCACGTCGGACATTGGGCCGCTCACGGTGAATCACTCCGGGCAGTTGCCGTCCGTCACGCTCTCCTTCGATCTCGCGCCAGGCGTCTCGCTTGGCTCGGCCGTCACGGAGGTGGAGAACGCCGCGCGTCAGTCACTGCCGTCCACCATCAGCACGGAGTTCAGCGGTACCGCGCAGGCATTCCAGCAGGCGCAGAGCGGACTGCTCATGCTGCTCGTACTGGCCGTGGTGGTGATCTACATCGTGCTCGGCATTCTCTACGAGAGCTTCATCCATCCACTCACGATTCTCTCGGGGTTGCCCTTCGCGGGCTTTGGCGCACTCCTCACGCTGGTCATCTTCCACACGGAGCTCAGTCTCTACGCCTTCGTCGGCATCATCATGCTGATCGGGCTCGTGAAGAAGAACGCGATCATGATGATCGACTTCGCCATCGAGGCGGAGCGCAATCACCACAAGTCCGCGCGCGATGCGATCATGGAGGCCTGCACGGTTCGCTTCCGTCCCATCATGATGACGACGATGGCCGCATTGATGGGCACGCTCCCCATCGCGCTCGGTACGGGCACCGGCGCGGAGTCGCGGCGTCCCCTCGGCATCGCCGTCGTGGGCGGCCTGGCGTTCTCACAGCTCATCACGCTCTACGTGACGCCGGTGATCTACACCTATCTGGACTCGGTGCAGCAGCGAATCAGGGTGTTCCGGACCGGACCCGCCGAAGTTGCGCAGCCGGTACCGGTTACCGGAGACTGAGGAGGATGCAGCGGCGAAACGGGAGGAGCAGTCCTCCCGTTTCGCTGTCGTATTCCTCTACTGCCAGCCTTCCCGCTGCGCGTTTCCTGCCTCTTGACGTTCTGCCCGATCTGTTGTATTGGGAAGCCGACAATCGCCAAGCAGTGCGCGCGCCGCAGCTCGGTGAGCTTCGCGACAAACTCGAAAGGAGGCAATCATGCCGCGCGGTGATCAGTACAACGACCGGCTCCACCTCTCTGAACACGACGACGACGAGGAAGATCTCGGGTTCGGCGGCGGCGGTTCATCATATGATGACGACGACGATGAGGACGGGGGCGGAGGATGGGGAATGAAGCATCATGGGGACGACCTCTTCGACAAGACCGACGACGAGGAGTCTGACGAGGAGGAGCCGGCGGTCGAAGAGGAGACGACGGAAGACGTGGAGGAAGAGGTCTTCGTCCGCCCTCCCATCGTCCGCGTCACGGCACCCTCCGCGCAACCGGCGAGCGCTCCGCCCAGAGCACCCGTACCACCGCGGCACTCTGCGCCACCAACCGTGAAGCCAGCCGGGAAGCCGGCACCCAAGCCGGCGGCGAAGCCGGCGCCCAAGCCGGTGGCGAAGGCGGCACCCAAGCCGGCGGCGAAGAAGGCGGCAAAGAAGGCGGCAAAGAAGCCGGCTGCCAGGAAGGCCTCAGCCGGAAAACCGGCTGCTCGGAAGGCCGCTCGCAAAGCGTCCACGAAGGCCGCCAAAAAGAAGAGCGCCGCCAGGAAGAGCGCAGCGAAGAAGGCCGCTCGGAAGGCCCCGAAACGGGCAATGAAGAAGGCGGCAAGAAAGACCTCCCGGCCCGCCGCACGCAAGAAGGCACCAGCCAGGACGAAGGCAGCCACCAGGCGGTCGGCCAGAGGGCGGCGGCGCTGAGCCGATCATTCCACCAGCGTAGTTCCGTATGGATCCGGACGGCGAGAGGTTCACACGACTCTCGCCGTCTTGCTGTTTCTCCTGTCGCCCCCCTCTCTCGCGCGTTATTCTTGACTCCCATGCCGGATTCGCCCTCGCCCATCCCTCTGCTGCGCGCGCACGCGCGCCACGCGCCCTGGAACGCGCGCGGCCTCGCCGCGCACGTCACGTCACTGGTCAATGGCGCCGGCATGCGACCCACGAATGCCGCTGCACGGGCAGAGCCGAGTGCGCGCGCGGTGCGATTCTACGTGGCAAATGGATTGCTCGACCACCCCGACGGAACCGGCACTGCCGCCACATACAACTACCGGCATCTGCTGCAGCTTACTTTCGTCAAGATTCGCCAGCGTGAAGGCCAGACGCTCGACCGGATCAAGGACGAGATGAAGGAGCTGGCCGGCGACGCGCTCGAGCGCCGTGTGGCATCGTCGCTCGCGCCCGCCCTCGGCGCCGGAGCCGATACGACACCAGACCTCGATCTGGATGGTCAGGCCGTGTGGCACCGTATCGCGGTCGCCAACGGGATCGAGTTGCACGTCCGCGACGACTCGCCCGCGGCGCGCAGCCAGGCGATTCTCGCCATCCGCGAAGCCGTCCGCGCGACATTGGGCCGGGAGGATATCCGGTAGTGCCGGGAACGGTCGTCAGAACGGCGTGAGTTGCACACGGGGCCAGACGCCTGCAGCGCCTGGCCCCGTTCCTTCCCTGATCATGCTCCACCCGCCCTGATGATGCCCCAGCCGGGGGCGCGCATTCAGCTCAGTTTGTGCAGCTCCACCCGCCGGTTCTCGGCCTGGCCGGCTTTCGTCTTGTTCGACGCCACCGGGCTGGCTTCACCATATCCCTTGGACTCGAGACGCCCCGCGTCCACACCCTTCTGCACGAGATAGGTTTTCACTGCGTCAGCGCGCTGCTGCGACAGCTTCTGGTTGAAGGCCGCCGCACCAACGTTGTCCGTGTAGCCGGCCACCTCGACGCGAATATCCGGATTGGCGACGAGACTCCCGGCCACCTGATCCAGGGCATCCTGCGCCTCGGGGAGGAGCACGGCCTTGCCGAACTCGAAGTTCACACCCTTGAGGACGACCGCCGTCTTCTTCTCCTCAAAGAGTACCGGGCAGCCGTTGGTATCCACCTTGGTGCCGGCCGCGGTGTTCGGGCACTTGTCCATGTCGTCGGCAACGCCATCCTGGTCGCTGTCCTGCGGACAACCATTCGCGTCCACCTTCACGCCGGCAGGAGTATTCGCGCACTTGTCCGCCGTGTCGGGCACACCGTCGTTGTCCGCATCGGGTGGCGGGGGTGGCGGCGTTGGGGCCGGAGCGGGCTGCTCGACCGGAGCCGGAGCGGGCGTCGGAGCAGGCGGCGGAGCAACCTGCACCGGCTCGGACTTCTTCAGGTGGTGAAAGAGCAGAATGCTCACGCCAGCCTGGAATCCGTAGTTCAGGATATGCTTGATGTCCGCGCTCTTGTCGAACGGGCTGGACATGTAATCGGCGGTGCCGTCCACGCGAAGCGCCAGCCAATCGTTGGCCGTGAAGCGGGCACCCAGCAGCGCGCCGACGCCGTTATCATGCTGCGGCGTCCAGTTGTCCACATTGAAATCCGCCGGGTTGTCCTGCACGCCCCACGCCTTGCCGTACTTGTTGCGCGTATACCCCGCGCCGATCAGCGCGTGAAACTGATCGCCGATGGGCTGATTGTAGACAAGGCGCACATGAAGCGGCTCGTACTGATAGCGCAACGCTCCCGGGTTGCTCGTGGGCGTCGTCCACGAGTAGTCACCTTCGATTTCCCACCGCGGAAGCACGAAAATGCCGGCTCGTGCCCCCACGCCGTTCCAATCGGGAACTCCGAGGTTATTGTCGAAGAATGTGCGCCGGTAGAAGCCACCAAGCTCAATGGACCCAGTCTGTTGGGCCGCGGCGGGAACGGCGAGCGACAGCGCGGCCACGACTGCACCAACACGTGCTAGACTCTTCATAAGGTGATTCTCCCAATGAGGGGTTGTATCTATACGGAACCATCGCCGGCATCCGTTGCACGACGCGACCCATTGGGCACCCAGCACTTCGGCTCGCGCGCCAACACAGTATGCCAGGAAATGCGGCACTCCACCCTCTTCCGACTTCGTGTGGCGGACTGCTAACCAGCACTCCTACAACGTGATACGAGCAACACTGCCGACTGGTCACGCGCAAGACTACGACCTTGCGAGTGCATCACAATATTCCATTAGGGCTTCTTTCGCCAGTGCCGCGAAGCAGGCTCATCAGCAATAAAAGCAGCGCGACGCGGGGCGGACCTCCATGTTTCACTTTGCCTGAACCAGCCATTTGCCAACCCTCGCATATCGGGAGTGATCGCACGCATGCCGGATGCATCTCGAGTTGCAGTGCTTACGGGAATCGGAAAGCCGGGTCAATCGGGGGAGATCATCGCGCGCGTCCTGGCCGCTCGCGGACTGCAGCTTGCCGTGGTGGATCGCACGCCGGCCGGTGCGATCAGTCGCGCAGCCGACCTGCGCGCGACTGGCGTACACGCGCAGGGCTTTGGCTGTGACCTGACGGACGACGCACAGGTAGCCGCGCTCGCGCGCGACATCACGAATGCACTCGGGCCTCGCGTGGATGCCCTGATCAACATCGCTGGTGGCTTCAGCATGACCGGCCCGGTGGCGAACAGCACGACGTCCGGCTGGTCCAGGCAGTTCGCGATCAATCTCACCACCGCATATCTCAGCACTCGAGCCTTCCTGCCGGCGCTCCGCGCCGCCCGCGGCGTCATCGTGTATTTCGCGTCGGCCGCCGCACTCCCATCCGCGCGCGTCGCGAACATCTCCGCCTACGCTGCCGCCAAAAGCGGCGTGGTCGCGCTCATGCGCGCTGTGGCGGAGGAGGAACGGGCCAACGGCGTACGGGCCAACGCCGTCGCCCCCACATCCATTCGCACTGCGTCCAACGTTCAGGCGATGGGTGACACGGGACCATACGTCGAGCGCGAAGATGTCGCCGCCACCGTGGGCTGGCTCTGTTCGGACGACGCGAAATCCATTACCGGGCAGGTGATCCGGATCGGCTAGCGTCCTCTCCCCACCTCCCCGCCCCGCCCCCCTCCCGTGGGAATCGGCAATCTTCCACCGCCCCCGACCCCGCCCGTGGGAATCGGCAATCGGGAATGGGGAATCGTGGGAATGGGGAATGGGGAGGCCGATTCCCTGCTGTTGATGAAATAGGGGTGCGGCGGCGGGGGGCGGATTGCCTTATCGATTCCCCATTCCCGATTGCCCATTCCCAAGGGTGGGGCGGCGTGGGGCGGTCGATTCCCCATTCCCGATTGCCGATTCCCAAGGGCGGGGCGGCGGGGCGTGGCTATCCCTGCTCGCTCCCAAACAGCAAATGCACGACCTCCCGCGCGGGTTCTTCGGCGAACACGTACACGTGATCGCCGGGCTGCAGCACCGTATCGCCGCGGGGGGCGATGAGTTCGCGGCCGTGCTCGATGAGCAGCACCGAGGCGCCCTGCGGAAAGGGAAGATCCGCGAGCGGCACACCAGCCACGGCCAGTGCTTCGTCAATGTAGAATGACATCAGCTCGCCGCCGAGCGGCTGGAGCGATTCGATCTCCAGAACCGCGGGCGGCTTGGGCGCAACGCGCGCTTCGAGTCCCAGGCGCCGCGTGATCCATGGGACGGTGGCGCCGGGCAGGAAGGCATTCAGCACGACGATGAAGAACACCACGTCGAAGATGCGCTTCGCACCCGGTGCGGCGATGAGGACCGGGAAGGTCGCGAGGATGATGGGGACGGCACCGCGCAGCCCGACCCAGCCGATGTAGGTCACCTCGCGGCGCGAGAACCGGAAGGGCAAGAGACAGAGGGCGACGACGACAGGACGCGCGATGAACGCCAGAAAAAGACCGAGGACGAGTCCGGGGACGGCGACGTCGATGAGACGCGACGGGAAGGAGAGAATGCCGAACATCAGGAACATCGCCACCTGGCTGAGCCACGCCAGTGCGTCGTGCACGCGGGCCAGGCCGGCGCGGTACGGCAGCGGACTGTTGCCCAGCATCAGTGCGACGATGTACACCGCGAGAAAGCCGCTTCCGCTGGCGAGCGTCGGCAGCGCGAACGCCAGCAGCGCCACCGCGACGGTGAGCACGGGATAGAAGCCGCTCGCCGGAAAGCGCACGCGCGCAATGAGCCAGCGCGCGGCCGCGCCAATCACGTAGCCGAGCACACCACCCATCACCATCTGCACGATGACGTCGAGCACGATGGACCAGGCGGAGAGCGACCCCGGCTGTGTGAGGCCATGGGCGAGCGACATCGACAGGATCACCGCCATCGGGTCGTTCACGCCCGACTCCACCTCGAGCGTCGTTCCGACGCGACGCTTGAGATTCACGCCGCTGCCGCGCAGCACCGAGAACACCGCGGCGGCATCGGTGGACGACACGACCGCGCCGAGCAGCAGCGCCGCGGGCCAGTCGAATCCGAGCAGGTGCGCGGCGAGACCGGTGAAGGCGGCCGTGCCGATGACGCCGGCGCTCGCGAGCACGCCGGCGGGACGGATCACATCGCGGACCGCGGAGAGCGGCGTGTTCAGTCCGCCGTCGAAGAGAATCAGCACCAGGGCGGCGGTGCCCAGGCGGAACGCAAACCCGTAATTCTCGAACGCAATCCCGCCAATCCCCTCCGAGCCCGCGAGCATGCCGATCACCAGAAACAGCAGTGCCACCGGCAGCGAGAACCGCTCGGTGGCGCGGCTGAACAGCACGCTCACCGCGAGCAGGATGCCGACGGTGGCGAGAAAGACCGCGGTCGCAAGCGGCTCGGCGACAGGCATGTGCCGCGACGCTCAGCCGCTGGAGTCCAGGGCGCCGCCTTCCTTCATCCAGTGCTGCGCGATCGCCGAGTTCCCCGCTGCGGTGGGGTGCACCCCATCGGCGGCCCAATAGGCCGGGTCGGCGCGTTTCGAGAGCGCGTCGAACATGCGCTGGAGGGCAATGAACCGCGCCTTCGCGCCATGCGCCACGCGCGCGGCCACGGCACGCCGCTCGTCGAACTCGGGAAACCAGCGCGCATTCACGTGGCCCGTGCGCAGCACGAACGGCTCGAGCACGATGAGCTTCACGTGCGGCAGCGCGTCACGCGTGGACGCGAGCAGCGCGGTGAAGTCGCGCTCGTAGTCGCTGACCGTCCCGGTAAAGGTGCCGTCCAGCGTGTGCCAGAGATCATTGACGCCAATGAGTATGCTGAGGACATCGGGCTTGATCGCCAGCGTGTCGGCCTCCCAGCGTGCGCGCAGATCCGGCACCGTGTTCCCGCTCACGCCGCGGTTGAGGATGCGCAGTTGCCGCTCCGGATGCGCGGCCAGCATGGCGCCGGCGACGTAGAGCGGATAGAACGACCCGAGCCCCGCGGTGATGTTCGGGTCGACGACCTTGCGATCGCGCCCGCCATCGGTAATGGAGTCGCCCTGAAACAGGATCGTCAACGGCTGCGCATCGGGCGCAACGCCCGTGCGCTCGTGATGTGCGGCGGGAAATGGCAGCACACTCAGAGCCACGGCGCTTCCGGATGCCGCGAGAAAGTCGCGGCGGCTGAGGGGGGGCATGTGGATGCTAGTTGCTGGTTGCTGGTTGCTGGGTTAACGACAGTCGCTAGTTGCTGGTCGCTGGGTTAACAGCAGTCGCTGGTCGCTGGTAGCTGGGTTAACAACAGTCGCTGGTAGCTGGTTGCTGGTTGCTGGTTGCAACCATGCACCAACCTGGAGGCTGGGGCAACCGGGCACAAATTACCACGGCCCGTTTCAGTCCCGGGCGGTGACAGGGTGTGCGAGGATTTGCAGGGACTACGATTCATCCGCGGTTGCAGGCTGCGTGCGACGCCCCTGCGAACGGCGAGACAGGATTTCAGGAATGACGGGATTTACAGGATTTTCAGGGTGCCGTTCCCAAGGCAGTTGCGGTGAATCAGCGAACAGACCGGTAGTGGGAACTTCGGCACCCATCAATCCTGTAAATCGCGTAAATCCTGAAAATCCTGTCTCAATTGTGCCGGCTCCATGAACCCTGCCTGCTGCCTGCGCCCGAGACTGCACGCCCCTTCGCCCGCGAGCATCATCCACGCCAGAGACATGAACATCATGCGCTACTGGGCACCAGCTACGACCTGCGGAATCCCCCGAAACGCGGCCTGCAGCGTGTTGCCCAGCGCGCCGAAGACGTCGGAGCCCCAGCAGTACGCCTTGCCGTCGGTGGTCACACCGCAGCTATGACGCTGGCCGGTGCTGACGCTCGCGAAGCGCAGATTGCCGAGCACCGCGCGCGGCGTGGTCGCAATGTCATCGCCGCCGCTGTACGGGCCAATCCCCAATTGCAGATCGCTGTTGAGGCCCCAGCACCAGGCCGCTCCTCCCGCATCGATGGCGCAGGTGAACCGGCTCCCGGCGCTGATGCGCGTGAAGGTGTGGCCGCCGGTCACCTGCACCGGTGTCGATGTGAGTGAGGCTCCGCTCGTTCCGTTGCCGAGCTGACCCGAGCCGTTGGCGCCCCAGCACCATGCGTGGCCGTCGGTATCCAGCGCGCACGAGTGATCCACACCAGCGGAAATCGTGACGAGCGTGACACCGGCCGGCAGTGCAACGCGCAGCGGCGCGGAGCCGCACGGGGTGCCGGTGCTCGGGCACTGCTCCGTCGTGGCGGCGCCGAGCTGCGCGAACTCGTTCGACCCCCAGCACCAGGCCGTGCCGCTCACGGTGATGCCGCACGTGTGCGCGAACCCCGCGCTGAGCGACGCGAACCGCGTGGGCGTCCCTGAAATCTGATCGGGGACGACAGGGATTGGCGTCGTGCTGTTCACGAAACGACCATCGCCCAACTGGCCGGATACGTCGCTGCCCCAGCACCAGGCGCTGCCGTCGCTCGCGATGGCGCACGCATGCGCGCCGCCGGCCGTGATGCGCGTGAACGTCAGCGCGCTCGTCACCAGCTTGGGTGGGGCGCCAGTGCCGAGCAGCCCGTTCCCGAGCTGGCCGAAGTCGTTCTTCCCCCAGCACCAGGCACGTCCGTCATCCGAAATGCCACAGGCCGCGCTGTCCCCGGCACTCACGGTGGCGAACGCGAGATCCGGCGCAAAGCGCTGCGGCGCGAGCGCACACGGCTTGTTCGTGACATGCGTCGTACCGGTGGTATCGAGCTGCGAGCGCGTATCGCCAAAGCAGGTGGAATCCGCGCTGGCGCCGAGCTGTCCCTCGTCGTCCACCCCCCAGCAGTAGGCGCGTCCCCGGGTGATGAGCGCGCAGCTATAGTCGAGTCCCGCATCGATGGCGGGCGCGCCGCTCGCGGCGTCCGCGAGGAACACCCTCGGCAACACGACTACGCTCGCGGACCCGCTCGATCCCTCGGCGCTCGCGGTCACCGTCGTGCTCCCGGCGCCGGAGGTGACGAGCATGGCTGTCGCCGGACCTGACGACGTGATCACGCCAAGCGCGGCGTTGGAGCTCGTCCAGTCGAACACTGCGTCGGTGAGCGGCGCACCAGTGGAACCGATGGCACTCGCGGTGAACAGGAGCGTGTCGCCGCTGACGAGGGTGTCCGGTGTGGGCGCGACCACGACCGACGCTACGGCCGCCACCGCGACGATGGTCGCTGACGCCGACTGATCACACGCCTTCGCGCGAATCACCGCGTGGCCTGGCGCCCTCAACTGCACCAGTCCGGTGCTGCTGACAGTCGCGATGGCGGTATCCGACGAAGTGAACGCCACCGGCACATCGGTGCGCGGGTTGCCAGTGCGGCCCGTGACGACGGCGGTCAACTGTACGGCATCGGCCGGCCGCGCCGGAATGCGAATCCGCACCGTATCCGTGGCCGGCGACACGGAGACCTGCATCACCGGATTGGTGACATCGCACAGCGCACCTGGATCGGTCGGATCATCGCCACTGCACGCCGCAATGGCCGCGAGCGCGACGAGCCCGAGCCAGTGAACCGTGACACGCATTGAGCTATCCCCCGGGGAAGTGACTGGCAGCCAATCTGGGGGGAGGGGGTGACAGTGGCGGCGCGCTCCGCTTCGCGTCGCTGCGCCGCGGGGAAGCGGTCGCCGAAGGCGACCTGCGGGAAGCGCCAGCCTTGCGGCTGGCTGCGGGAAGCAGGCGACCCCCGTCGGGAGCGCCCTGCGGGAAGCGCCGGCCGGGCCGAAGGCCCGGCGGCTGCGGCACGCCCTACGCCCTACGCCCGCTGTTCTTCTTCGCCATTCCCCATTGCCCATTCCCACGCAGGCCGCCGCCAACAGCGGCGGGCCGCTTCCCGCAGGCGCTGAGCCGAAGGCTCAGTCGCCGCTTCCCGCAGGTCGCCTTCGGCGACCGCTTCCCCGCGGCGCAGCGACGCGAAGCGGAGTGCGACGCCTCACGTCACCGTCCCCCCTTGCCCCGCAAATCCCCTCCACTCTTCCCGCTCGAGTATCTCATCAATCGCGCCCACCACGGCGTCCACCTCGTCGTCCGTCGTGTAGAAGTGCGGCGCGACGCGAATGCCGGCTTCGGGGCGATAGTCCACGAGGATGTCGCGCGCCAAGAGCGCCTGCGCCACCTCGTATCCGTGCGGGACGCCAAAGGCCACGGTGCCGCCACGCCGCTCGGCGTCACGAGGCGCGTTCACCGGATAGCCGCGACCGTCGGCCAGCTCGATGAGGCGCCCGGTCTGGCGCACACTCTTGGCGCGGATCGCGGCGATGCCCGCGCGACGCACGAGCCGCGGCCCCGCGAGAGCGGCGTAGAGTGCGGGGATGGCCGGTGTGCCCGTGAGCCAGCGAAACGCGCCCGTGGTGTACTCCATGGCATCGTCGAAGGCGAAGGGATGCGCGTGCGCCTGCCAGCCCGTGAGTGCCGGCGCGAGCGTGTCGCGCACCGCGCTCGACACGTAGAGGAATGCCGCGCCCGGGCCGCCGCACAGCCACTTGAGCACACCGCCCGTGAGAAAGTCCACGCCACTCTGCCGGACGTCCACCGGAAGGATGCCCACCGAGTGATACGCGTCGAGCGAGACCAGCGCGCCCATCTCGTGCGCGCGCCGGCAGATCGCCTCCGCGTCCATGACGAACGCCGAACGGAAGAGCACGTGCGACACCGCCACCAGTCGGGTGCGCTCGTCGATCGCCTCGAGCAGCCGGCCGGTGTCCACGCTGATGCTGTCGTCGCCCGGGACTACGACGATGCGCGCGCCGAGTCGGGTGGCGAGCGCATCGTAGACGTAGCGCACGGACGGAAAGTCGAGCCCACTCATCACGATCGTGTCGCGCGGCGCGGTGTAGTCGAGCGCCGAGAGCACACTCGCCTGGGCGAGCGTGACGTTGGGCATCATGGCGACGTCGCCAGGGCCGGCTCCGATGAGCGGCGCGATCTCGTCGCCCACCGACAGCGGCATCTCCCACCAGCCGCGCGACCATGCACGGACTCCCAGCTCACTCCAGTCGCGCGCGTACGCCGCGAGCTGGTCCGCGGCGGCGCGCGGCATGGCGCCGAGCGAGTTCGACACGAGATAGGTCACGCGGTCGAGGATGGGGAACTCCGGCCGGAGCGCGAGCAGCGGATCGAGCGTCATGTCGTGTCGAAGGAAGGTGGTCGTGCGCGCCGTGCACGGTGCGTGGGACAGCAACGTTTCTGGCGACAGGGCGTCTGGCAACAGGGCCGTCTTGCGACAAGGCCATCTGACGGCACCGTCGTCTGGCGGCATCGCCAATGTATCCGCGGCACCCCCTTTGCGTTATTGCCGGGTGCGGTGCATTGTGCGCTGTGCCGCGAGCAGCACTCACTCTCTTCACTCGAGGATACGACGTATGCTACGTGCGGGACTCATCGTCGCGGCACTGGCCGCGCTGACGTTGGGCGCCCCCTCGGCGCGGGCGCAGGTCACGGAACCGACAGCCGCGATGACGGGCCCCACGATGCGGGCGGCCGCGGTCTCCCCCGTCCTGACGTTCGCCTCCACGGCTGCGGACGCGAACTCGGCGCGGATGTACACGATGACCAACGGCGAGAAGCTGATGGTCCTGGGCGGCGTGGCGTTGCTCACCGGCGCCATCATTGGCGGCGACGCGGGCACGATCATCATGGTTGGCGGTGCGGCGGTTGGACTGTACGGGTTGTACGTGCAGCTCAATCGCCCGAAAGGCGTCGCGCAACTGGGGTTGCAACGGCAGTTCTAGTAGCTGGTAGCTGGTAGCTGGTTTAGCCGCGGTCGCTGGTCGCTGGTCGCTGGACTTCCCACGCTCTTCCAGCTACCAGTAACCAGCTACCAACGACCGCCGTTAACCCAGCCTCCAGCCACCAGCCACCGCTTTCATGCCTCCCCCCCGCATAGCGCTCGTCCTTGGTGGCGGCGGACTCAAGGGGTTCGCGCACATCGGGGTCATGCGCGCGCTGGAAGAGCGCGGCATCGAGCCGGCGGTGTACGCGGGCACGAGCATCGGCGCGCTCATTGGCGCGGCTCGCGCGGGCGGCATGAGCATCGAGGAAATGGCGTACCACGCGCTCTCGGTGCGCAAGCGGGATCTCTTCCGCATCAATCACATGGGCATGCTGCTCGAGCGCATGCACTCGCCCTCGCTCTATCTCGAGGAGCCGTTGCGCGAGCTGTGCGGCCGGGTTACTCCGGCCGGCACGTTCGATGACCTGCCCTCGCCGCTGCTCGTGAACACGGTGGACGTGGAACGCGGCACGCGCATCGTCTGGGGCCTGCCCGGGCTGCGACACGTCTCGGTGCTCGACGCGGTGTATGCGTCGTGCGCGCTCCCCGGCTTCTTTCCGCCGGGCTACGTGGACGGTCGCATGTGCATTGACGGCGGCACGATCGACAATCTCCCCGTCGCCATTGCATCGCTCGGCATGGAGGCCGTGATCGCGGTCGATGTCGGGTCGGTGGAAGTGGGACGCGTGCGTGACATCGCGTCGCAGGGATTCGCGGCGATCTTCATGCGGGCGGCCACGATCATGATGCATTCGCTGCAACTGCGTCCGGTCGCGACGTGGCGCGGCGTGCCCATGTTGCTCATCCGACCGCAGGTTGGCGAGCGACACTGGTTCAGCTTCACGCGAACGGACGAACTGCTCGAAGCGGGGTACGTGGCGGCCGGAACGGTGCTGGACCAGGCGCTGGCCGGGCTCTCCGCACAGGGCGGCGTCTTTCCGCGACAGGAAGTCACCGTCACCGTGGACCGCGAGAAGTGCGTCGGCTGCGGGATCTGCGTCGCGCTGGCTCCGCAGATCATGGCGCTCGACACCGCGGGCAAGGCCTACAGCATGGTGTCACCGCTGGAGTGGTCGCCGGCCGACGGCGAGTTCGTGCAACATTGCCCCACGGAGGCAATTACAGTAGTGTCGCGAGAGGGGCATCGCCGCACGAAACGTCCCAGCAGCGAGCCGACGGTCGGGGTGGTGAGCAAATAGCGACGCGCATGTACACAACGTGCATTTTCTGTCATGGCGGCCTGGGCACGAACGAGGTCGTCGAACCCTTCCCCGTGGGGCGGCGGCTGGCGTTCGATCCGGCGCGCGGGCGACTGTGGGTCATCTGCCGCAAGTGCGGGCGGTGGAATCTCACGCCGCTGGACGAGCGGTGGGAAGCCATCGAGGAGTGCGAGCGGCGCTATCGTGGTACGCGGCTTCGCGTGTCGACCGAGAACATCGGCCTGGCCAAGCTGGCCGAGGGACTCGAGCTGGTGCGCGTGGGCAAGCCCATGCGGCCTGAATTCGCGGCGTGGCGCTATGGCGACCGGTTCGGACGGCGGCGGCGGCATGCCGTGCTCATGGGCGGCGCCGGCGCGGCCGTTGCCGCGGCCGCCGCGCCGGTGGCGCTGGCGAGCGCGCCGGTGGTCGTGCTGGGGTACATGGTGCCGTGGCTCACGCTCCCCTACACCGAGCTCAAGGACTACGTGCAGCTCCGGCGCGTGGTGGCGCGCGTGCGGGACGGCGGACACACGCTCACCGTGCGGGCGCGCGATCTGCGCGACTCCGCGCTCATCGTGAACGAACCCGGTGAGGAACCGGTCCTCGATCTCGCGCACGAGCGCGGGCGGCGGCTCGTGACGGGGCCGTCCGCCATGCGGGTGACGGCCGCACTGCTCGCCGGCTCCAACATGCTCGGCGGCTCGCGCCGGGACGTGCGCGAAGCGGTGGGGCGGATCGAGTCCGTGGGCGATCCGGCGCACTTCTTCGTGGCGGCCTCGCGACTGTCACGCCGCGCCGGCGGGCGCATGATGGCGAAGATGCGGAGCATCGGCGCCCTGAATCTCTCCCCGGTGGAGCGACTGGCGCTGGAGATGGCGTTGCACGAGGAGACCGAGCGCCGCGCGATGGAGGGCGAGCTGGCGATGCTCGAGGACGCGTGGCGCGAAGCGGAGGAAATCGCGGCGATCGCCGATTCGATGTTCCTGCCAACGGAGATTGTGCTGCCTGGAGCGGGAAGCGGCGCGCTGCGCGCGCCTGCGGGAAGCGGTCGCCTCCGGCGACCTGAGGGAACCGGCGACTGTGCCTTCGGCTCAGCGCCTGC
>DASUKE010000012.1:0-16575 GCA_036278895.1 Gemmatimonadaceae bacterium | reverse complement strand
CGATTCCCGATTCCCGATTGCCCATTCCCAAGGGAGGGGTGAGGTGGAGTGGTCGACTCTGACCCCATTGATCCTTGATCCCAGCTACCAGCCACCAGCCACCAGCCGCCGCCTTACCGCGGCTTTCCCATCATCCCCGGCATTTCCTTCTTCGTGAATCCGGCGGGCGGCTCAAACGCGCTCCTGGGGGCGACGCCTGGCTGATACGTGGTCACCTCCATCGAACCATTGAACTTGCCGTCCTCGTTGGTTGTCGCCTTCATGATGCCGTAGCCCTGCGCGAGCAGGGTGCCGATGGGTCCCATTTCGGCGAGATGCTTCTGCATCGTCGCGCGCTGGCGCGCTCCCATCTGCCCGGGCATCATGCCCGCGGCGTTGGCGCCCGCCATGAGACCGGCGCCCTTAGCGAGACACGCCTCACCGGTCACACGCTTACCGTCCTCCGTGCCCTCGAACGTGTAGTCCTCGCACCTGACGCCGGCTACCGTTTCCGATCGGCCCGTGGCCGTGAGACTTCCCTTGGGCTTGTTCTTGTCCTCCGTCGTGCTCTCCGGCGAGTCCTTCATGGACTCGGCCATGCCGGACATCATTTGCTGCATGGGCCCAAGCGGGATGACCATGTAGCTCTTCTGCGCCGTATTCACCATCGTCATCGTCCCGGCGGTGGTGTCAATGATGATCCCGCCGGTCGCAGCGCCCTTGCTATTGATCTGCATGGCAGACTTGCTGCCTTGTCTCACCTGCGTGATCTGGGTCGTGTTGCCGTCCTTGTCGCGCAAGCTGAAGCTCATGGTGCCCTGGAATCCCTGCGCCAGAGCCTGACTGGGAGACGTGGCGCCTCCAACGAACGCCAATGAAACGGCACCGGCCAAAACGATACGTCGCATCGTTGCCCCCTGCGAATGTGAGATCAGACCGGAACCCGCGAATAATAGCTGACGGCAGCCCCAGCCGGGCGACGGCGGGGTGCGGGGCCGTACTCCGGATGGGTCTGTAAGCAAAGGGCCGGACTCCATTGGCGTCCGGCCCCTGCGTTTCGCGATCGTGTCCCTTCAGGCGATTCCCCTCGGCAGCCCCTTGCGGCCCAGCTTACGATCCCAGCTTGATGTGGATATCCACAAGCACAGACTTCGGCGCCGCTTCAAAGACGACGCGCTCGGCGTCCGGGCGGATCACCATACGCTCGACCGGTCCCAGTCCACGCCCGTGGCCGCGATTCCCACGCCGGTAGTACACCACGCGCGTCCCCTTCACGATCTCGATCTTCACCACGGTGTAGCCGTGCGCGACGAGCACCTGTCGCGTGACATCCGACGCGTGGTCCATCGTCACGACCTTTTTCGCCTGTCCAGGCGGCATGCCGCCTGGTGGACCGTGATGACCGCGTCCCTGCGCGTTTGCGGTGATCGAAAATGCGAATGACAGCGCCAGCACGAATAGCGTGCGGGCAATCAGCGTCAGCGACCGAGTCGACATGTGCGCTCCGTGGACCAGGTATTGGACATGGATCGAACCATACTGTCAGACGCTCACCTGGCTGAGCACGCAACCGGGCGAGGCGCGGTTGCCAGCAGATGCCTGCCGGGCTATTCTCGGTCGCCCCCATGGAGGATAGCCATGCACTCGCGCCTCGTTCCGTCCCTCGCCACCGTCCCTGTCGCGCTGCTGCTCACTGGCGCGTCCTGCCTGTCGGCGCAAACCTCATCCCACTTCCACCACCTGCCCGCCACGCCGCACACCGTCGCGTACGGGTACTACAGCGCGTCGGCCACGCCGGTGCTCCGCGTCGCCTCGGGCGATACGGTGGAAGTCGAGACGCTTCTCACCAACACACCGCGCGGGCTCGAGCGCGCGGGGCTGCCGCCCGCCGAGGTGCAGCAGTCGCTCCGTAATGTCGTGGACTCTGTGACGGATCGCGGCCCGGGCGGCCACATCCTCACGGGTCCCATTTTTGTGACAGGCGCGGATTCCGGCGATGTGCTCGAGGTCCGCATCCTCGACGCGCACCTGGCCATTCCCTACGCCTACAACGGTTGCAGCGGCTTTCTCCGCGACAACTGCGGCGACCCGCGCACGCGCCTCATCCGGCTCGACACGACGCGCATGGTCGCGTCACTCGGCGACGGCATCGTGATTCCGCTGCATCCCTTCTTCGGCAGCATGGGTGTGGCGCCGCCGAGCGATTCGGGGCGTGTGTCGAGCAATCCGCCCAGCATCCACGGCGGCAACATGGACAACAAGGAGCTCGTCGCGGGGACGACGCTCTATCTGCCCGTGTGGACCGCAGGCGCCCTGCTCGAGATTGGCGACGGGCATGCGGCCCAGGGCGACGGTGAAGTGGATCAGACGGCGATTGAAACTTCGCTCACCGGGCGCTTTCAGCTCATCGTGCGCAAGGACATTCACCTGAGCTGGCCCATGGCCGAGACGCCCACGGACTACATCACGATGGGCATGGACCGGGATCTCACGAAGGCCACACAGATCTGCGTGCAGCAGATGGTGGATTTCCTCATGGCGAAAAAGCATCTGCCGCGCGTGGAAGCGTATCGCCTCGCCAGCATCGCCGCCAACCTGCGCATTACCGAGCTGGTGGACGGCAACGTCGGCGTGCACATGATGATCGCGAAGCAGGTGCTGGGGACCACCGGGGGGATCAATGGGGTCAGGGATCAACGGGGTCAGAGTCGATAGATCCCCGCCCGTTACTCCGCCCTTGGGAATCGGCAATCGGGAATGGGGAATCGGGGAGGAAGACCCCCCGCCGCACCCCGCCACCTTTTTTTCACCGCCGCCCCTCCCCGCTACATCGTTCCCCATTCCCACGATTCCCCATTCCCGATTGCCGATTCCCAAGGGCGGGGCGGTGGGAAGAGGAGGATTCCCCATTGATCGCTTACCGTCCCGCCGCCTTGACCGCCGGGCTGGCCGCTACTTGCGACGAGTTCTTCACGTACCGATCCAGCCACGCCACCCACCGCGCCCACTGGTCGAGCACCGTCTCGCGCGTGAGCGGTCCGTGATCTTCATACGGATACATGTACAGGGCCGCGGTCTTCCCCAGCCCCTGCAGCGCGTGCAGCATGCGCGTGGAGCTCTCGAGAGCCGTGCCCACGTTCTGGTCCTCGAGCGAGTGATACATCAGCAGGGCGCCGCTCAACTTGTCGGCGTACAGAAAGGGTGACATGTCGAGGTACGCCTTCTGGCCCGACCAGAAGTCGCGCCGCTCGTTCTGGAATCCGTTGGGCGTCAGCGAGCGGTTGTACATGCCGTCCCCCGCGATGCCAGCCTTGAAGAACGGCGTGTGCACCATGGCGTTCACCGTGCTGAAGGCGCCGTAGCTGTGCCCTCCGATCGCCAGCCGGGTCCGATCGATGTAACCGTCGCGATCCAGCTCGTCTATCACCGCGTAGAGGTTGTTGCGCAGATCGTTCACATAGTTGTCGTTCATCCGTCCCTGCTCACCGACGATGGGCGGGTCGAAGTCGGCCACCGCGTAGCCCTGCGTCACGAGATACTCGATGGTGCGCGGCGCCGAGCGCGGAAACTGGTTGATGTTCTCCGTGCGCAGCGTGCGCAGATAGCCGCCCTCGTCGGTGTATTCGTACGGATAGAACCAGAACATGGCGGGAAGGCGCGTGCCGGCCTGGTAGCCCTCGGGGAGCGTCAGATTGACGAGAAAGCGATAGCCGTCCGCCCGCGTGACCCAGATGCGCTTGCGCACGGCGTGGGTGAACTCCGGCGCGTAATCCATGTTGTGCGTGAGCTGCTTCATGGACTGGCTGCTCGCCGCATCGCGCAGCCAGGCGTCAGGCACCATCGTGCGCGACTGGCGTTCGACAATGACCTTCGACAGGCTGTCATCCAGTGCCGCGGTAACCATCTCGGAGACGTCGGCCGCACCTTCGAACACCGGCGATTTCTTCCCGGTGCGAATCTCCACGCGATCCACGAAGCCGCGCGGCGCCTGGTGCTCCCAGTCGCGGTAGTAATGCGTCCCTTCGAGGTATGCGGCGCTGCCGTCCGGAGACAGCAATGCGACCTCGACACCAGAGCGTGATGGGGTCGTCATGATCGCGCCGGGATTTTCGTAGAACGTGACCGAGTCCGCCCCATTTCCACCGCGCCCGCCGCCGAAGAAGCGACGGCCACCGCCCACGCTCGCGTTGAGTCCGCGGAGCCGCCAGATCGTGTAGCGCCTGGTCGGCTCATTGAAGTACACGGCATACACGTGCCCCGTGCCCGAGACGTTCTCGGCGACGAATGCCATCTTGGCGTCTGCCGAGAAGAGCACGCTGCCCATGCGATTGTCACTCGTGAACAACTCGCGGCGACTCGCGGCATCGAACGGTGGCGCCCACGCGTAGAGGTGATCCTTTCGGCGTGCCGCACGACCCGCGGCACCAGTGCCTCGCCCGGGAGCTGACGCCTCGCCCGAGGAATCCGGCTCGCCGCGATGCGGCGCCGGGTCCTGCTTGAGGTATGCGAGTCCCGACCCATCGGGAAGCCAGGTGAAGCCGCGTGACACGGTGTCGGCCGCCGCGCGTTCCGCCGGCGACTGCGCATCACGATCGTCGCTCAGCCGCGCCGCCTGCCCGGTGAGTTGCGCCACGGTGCGACCGTTCGCATCCCACAGTTCTTCCGATCGCGCGAAGCTCGTCATCGGCACGATGTACGAGAACGGTTTCCGCACCAGCGTGACCCGGAAATATCGGCCATCCGGGGACGGATCCACGTCGTCGATCATGGCGGGAGCGCCGACGCGATGCACGGCGCCGGACTTCGCATCGATGAGCGCGAGCTGCCCCGTGATGTAGTACTCCAGCAGCGCCGCGTCATGCGGGCCCTGGAGCAGCGTGGCGTACACGCGCGTCTTGTCCTTTTTTCCGTCGGTCACGCGCACCTCGGGACCGGTGGCAATGGCCGGCTCCGCCGGTGGCGACTTGCGGTCATCAGGGATAACCACCGCCACGATGCCGCGTCCATCCGCGGTCCACTGCGGTTCGGTGACCAGCGTGGCCAGCAGCGACGCCGAGCCCAGCGCGTGTGTCCTGCCGGTCGCGACGTCCGCCACGTACAGGCGCGTGGCGTTCGCGAAGTTCGCGATGTAGGCGATCCGGGCACCATCGGGCGACCAGGCCGGGCTGCTCAGCGTCGCGCCAGCCGGTGCGGCAATCTGGCGCACGCTGCCCGTGAGTCCATCGATCAGATCGAGCCTGGCCGCGCCGCGATCAGTGAGCGACCGCGCACGATTCGCCAGATAGTCCACCTGCAACTCGCCCAGATAGTAGTGCGGCTTCCCGAACGTCGTCACGCTGGGCATCCCGGCGCTCACCAGTTTGTAGAACCAGCGGCGATCAGGGCTCTGCGTGGCGGCACTGAGTGAAACGTTGTTCTCGCGCGGCGCGGTGACGAGTCGCTCGATCACCGCGGGCGGACGCTCGTACTGCTCCGAGGCGAGAATGGTGCTGTCGGACGCGGGCGCCGCGGGGGAGGCTGCGGCAACCGCCTGGTGCGGCGTGGGGAGCGCACTCTGCGCCGGTGCGGCGGGCGCCGTGAGCGCCGTGAGCGCCGCAATCGGGACCACTACGACTGCGGCAGCAATGCGAACGGCGCCGGCGCGCCGCGAATCGAAGGTGTGCATGGCGAGTGGGCGGTGAGGGACTCGAACGGCCTGCTCGTGGAGTTACGCCGGACACGACAGGACCGTTGATTCTGTCTTTCCCCACCCTCACGGCCGGGGCGCCGCCCTACATCACACCTGCAATCCTCGACTTGCCGTCCCGGATGATCGGCAGTCGCCGCACCGGCACTCCCGTCGCCGCGAAGATCGCGTTGCAGACCGCCGGCGCGATGGGTGGCGTGCCGGGTTCGCCGATTCCGCCCTGCTTCTCGGTGCTCGGCACAATGTACACGTCGACCTTCGGCATTTCCTTCATGCGAAGCATGGGATAGTCGTTGAAATTTCCCTGCTGCACGCGCCCGCGCTCGATCGTGATGTCGCCATAGAGCGCCGCCGTGAGACCGTAGACGATGCCACTCTGCATCTGTGCTTCGATCGTGTCCGGATTGACCACCGGACCGCAGTCCACCGCGCACACCACGTGGTGCACGTGCGGCATGCCCTTTCCGTCGAGGGAGACTTCCGCCACTTCCGCCACGTACGATCCGAATGATTCGGCCACCGCGATACCGCGCGTGCGCCCCTTCGGGAGCGGCGTGCCCCACCCTGCCTTCTGCGCCGCCAGCTCGAGCACGCCGAGGTGGCGCGGATGTTTGGCGAGCAGCGCGCGGCGAAACTCATACGGATCCTTCCCCGCGGCGCGCGCGACCTCGTCGACGAAGCACTCGGTAAGGTACGCGTTGTGCGAACTGCCGACGGAGCGCCAGTAGCCCAGCGGAATCGGGAGATCGGCGATCGTCTGCTCGACGAGGATGTTGGGAATCTCGTAGGGCACGTTGGCCGCGCCCTCGACCAGCGAGCCATCGATCCCGTCGCTTGGCGGACGCCCCTTGGATGTCGCGATGGACGCGCCGACGATGCGATGCGTCCACGCCACGGGATTGCCGCTCGCGTCGAAGCCGGCGGCGAACCGGTTGTACGTCGTGGGACGATAGAAATCGTGTCGCACATCGTCCTCGCGAATATCGATCACCTGCACGGGCGCGCCCATCACTTTCGAGAGCTGCACCGCTTCGGCCACGAAGTCGGTCTCGCTGCGCCGGCCGAAGCCGCCGCCCAGGTACGTCGTGTGCACGCGTACCTGCTCCGGTGGCATCCCCGCCACTTCGGCCGCCACCCGCTGCGTACCCGACTGCCCTTGCGTGGGAGCCCATACATCGCAGCCAGTGGCGCGCACGTGCGCGGTGCAGTTCATGGGCTCCATGGTGGCGTGCGCGAGGTAGGGCACTTCGTACACGGCCTCGATGGTTTTGGCGGCGCCCTGCATCGCGGCGCCGGCATCACCTTCCGTGCGCGCGGGGAGACCCGGTTTCTCCGCGAGCTGGGTCAGCTTGGCGCTGATCGCGGCGCTGTCGAGCGACCCGTTGGGTCCGTCGTTCCATTCGATGTGCAGCGCGCGGCGCGCCGAAAGCGCGTGCCAGTAGCTGTCGGCCACGACGGCCACGGCGTGTTCCGATCGCGCACTCTTCACCGCGGCAAGCTGCACGACGCGCTTCACGCCGGGCATCGCCCGAGCGCGCGAATCGTCCACCCGCGTGATACTGCCGCCGAACGCCGGGGAGCGCTCGATGGACGCGTACAGCATGCCGGGAAGGCGCGTGTCGATGCCGAAGCGGGCGGTGCCGTTCACCTTGACCGGCGTGTCGAGCCGGCGCACGCGCGTGCCGAGAATGCGGAAGTCCTTCGGATCCTTGAGCGGCGCATCAGCGGGCACGGGCAGCGAGCCGGCGCGAGATGCCAGCGCTCCATAGGCGAGCGTGCGGCCCGTTGCCGTATGAATCACCGTCCCCTTCTCGGTGCGACACGTCGCGGCCTCCACGCCCCACTGCTGAGCCGCGGCCGCAACGAGCATCGCGCGCGCCGTGGCGCCCGCCTTGCGCAGCGTATCGTACGACGAGCGTACGCTGCTGCTGCCACCAGTCCCCATGCGGCGCGTCCACCCGGCGGGATTTTCCGGCGCGGCGCCCACGCGCACCTGCGCGAAATCGGCGTCCAGCTCCTCGGCCACGAGCATCGGGTACGATGTGTTGACGCCCTGCCCCATCTCCGATTTGTCCACGGTGATGGTGACGACGCCGTCCGTGCCGATGTGCACCCAGCCGTTGGGAGCGAAAGCCCCATCACTGCCCGGAAGGGCCGGCGTCTCGCCGCGGGCGATTTCGGTGAAGCGCGACGGGATGTAGAACGCGAGGGTAAGGCCGGCGGCGGTGGTGGCACCAGTCTTCAGAAAGTCGCGGCGAGAGACACGCGCATGGGCCTTCATATCACCCTCCCGTGCTGGGCCGCGCCGGTGGCGGCACGTTGGATCCGCTGTGACATGCTCGACCCAGACATGATAACGCGATGCTGGCGGAAGCGGATGAGGGGAGGGGACGACGCGCGCGTCGCGGCTCCTGACGCGCCTCAGCGCAAGTGCGCCGCCAGCCAGTCGGCCAGCGCGCCGAGCACGTCGGGGCGCACGACGCGCGTACGAAGCAGACTGTAGCGCGCCGGATTCCCCGTGGAGTCGGCGAGAAAGAGATGATTCGTCGCGGGAAACGTGCGCTCGGTGACGTCGCGATTACCGCCGGCGCGAAACGCCGCCGCCAGCGTGTCGGCCTGTTCAGGAGTCACCTGCTGGTCCGTCTCCCCCTGGAGAATGAGCACCGGCACGCGGACCTTGCGCGCCGTCGGCACGGGGTCGTACGACAAAAAGTAGCGCAGCCAGCCGTTGACGTGAGCCAGGCTGTCCGTTGCCCGCTGGCTCTCGGCCAGCGCAGCCTTGCGCTGCGCCGGCGTGAGCGACGGCATGTTATTCACGCCGTTTCGCTGCTGGAAGGCGAGGATGCGGCGCCCTGTATATGCGGGACCGGCCATGAGGACGATCCCCTTGAGTTGCTGGTCCGTTGCCGCGACCATGGGCGCGATCTCGCCACCCTCGCTGTGCCCCACGAGCGCCAGTCGATGGCCGTCGATGTCGGGCCGCGCGCGCAGATACGCCAGCGCCGCGCGGATGTCATTGGCGAAATCGGCGGAGGTGGCGCCAGCGGGGCCGGCGCTCGACCCGTTGATGCCGCGATCGTCCAGACGGAGCGTGGCGATCCCGCGTCGCGCCAGCGTATCAGCAACCTGCCAGAAGGGGCGGTACCCTTCCACCGTGGGAATTCGTTCATCACGATCCTCGGCACCCGAGCCCGTGATCGTCACGACCGCGGGAACGCGGCCGGTGTGTACCGCAGGCAGGGTCAAGGTGCCGGTGAACGACAGCCCCGCTGGCGTGCGCACGGTGACATCCTCCGCGGTGTACGGCGCTCCCGGGGGCGCACCGTAATCAATCTTTCGCGTGATGAGCGAATGCGCTCCAGCCTCACGAATCACACGAAGATGCTGTGCTGGCACCACGGCGCCCAGCAGCGCGCCATCAGGCCCCTCCGAAGCGCGCATTTCCGATGCGCCAATGCGAATGATCGCGGAGTCGGCACCCAGCCGCTCCACGATCACGGGGACGGTCGTCCCACCGACGACGGAGAAGATGTGCAGCGTATCTGTCGATCCACCCAGCGCCCGCGCGCGCCGCAGAAACTGCTCGACCATCGCGAACGACGGGTTGATGTAGGGCAGCGCGTCCGGGCGCGACGCCAGTTTTTCGACGCGTGAAGCGTTTCCCGAAATCGTCACCGTCACCGAGTCGCCGCAGAATGTGAGCGCCGCGCTCTGATACGGCACCGAGTCGTGTTGCGCCAGACGATAGTACGCGTTGTTCATCGCTGAAACCTGGCCGTCCGGCTTCACCGCGAGATTGTACTGCCAGTGCGCGCCGGCGGCCTTGTCGATCATGTCGACATCCACACGAGTCGCGGAGCGTTGCACGACCTCGCTCGAGAGCGTGTCCCCGCCTACGATCATGCGAAAGGTGTATGGCTCGCCGTCCTGCGCAGCCACTGCCGTCGCGCCGCACAGCGCCAACCCGGCTGCGATCATCAGGATCCCCTTCACGGTTGTTCCTCCCGCCAGACGACGTATGAGTAGACCACGGAACCCAGCGATGCCACTCCTACCGAAGCAATGAGCAGAATGAACGAGGCCACTGGCGGCAGCAGCGCCGACAGCAGCGTGATCAGGCCTGCCGCGGTGAAGAGGTAGCCGCCCACCCGCTGCGTCCGCGTCCACACCGTATCGCTGGAGAGCGTCCATGGTGTGCGGATGCCGAACCACCAGTTCGAGCGGGCGCGTGGCAGCACGTTGCCGAGAATCAGCGTCACCACGCCGACAACCGCCGCGCTCGTGCGCAGCGCGTCAGGCAGGGGCCAGCCGAGTGCGCGCCCCAGCGTCGCGATATGCACCACGACCAGCAGCGTCACGGCGAGGTTGATCACCAGGTCATAGGTGCCCTGGAATTTTGCGTAGTTGGCGCGCCGCGGATCGATGAGCGGCAGGCCGCGCATAAGGCCCCAGATAGCCAGTCCCATGGCCGGAAGAACGAAGGCGCCGACTGGGCGGCTGCTGTAGCCATTGGGCTCTCCATACAGGCCCCAGTGCGTGATCATGGCAGCCGGCAGTCGTGCATACACGATGGCGGAGAACAGGAAAGCACCCGCGAGGATGATCGCGGGATACCACTTACGCATGCTTCCTCCCGGGACGGACCCAATCGAGCAACTGCTCGACGATGTCGTTGAACACGGTGGAATTCAGCTCGTAGACGATCTGCTGTCCATGCCGTTCGGACAGGATGAGCCCCGCGTCGCGGAGCACGCCGAGGTGGCGCGAGATGGTGGGCCACGCGGTATCGAACCGCTCGGCGATGTCCCCCGATGTGCGCGGTCCCTTGCGCAGGAGCTTCAGAATTTCGCGACGGGTCGGGTCGGCGAGCGCCTTGAACGCGGAATCCATGGACAGATAATAAGCTAATTAGCTAACCATGCAAGGAGTGCGCGGACCGTCGACTTGCCGCGGCCAGGTTGCACTGTGGCGCTATCGTATCACCGCTGCCGCCGCACTGCGACCCGCCGATTCGGTCAGCGGAATGACCTGCTCACCCACCCGCTCCATCTCCTCCAGTTGCGGGCTGCACTGCAGGAGAAGCAGATCCACCCCGGCATCCGCGAAGGCGCGCACGCGATCCGCCACCTGCTCCGCCGTGCCGGTGAGGCCGGCGCGCAATCCGCGGTTGCTCACCGAGTAATCGCGGACGCTCACCTGCTGCTCCAGCCTGGTGTTCTGCACCCAGTCCTGATAATTGCCGTAGCCCGGCGACCCTTCGGCGACGTTGGTGATCCGCTCGACTTCGGCGTCCACCTCACGCCGGCTGTCGCGCACGATCACGTATCCGGCGACGCCGAACTGCAGTGGCGGCAGTGTTTCGCCCGTTTCACGCTGCAACGCCTCGCTCGCCGCCTCGCGCCGGCGCGTGAGGTCCGCGACTTTCGGCGCGATGCGCTCCGGCGGATCGCCGTGCATGACGTACGCGTCGCACTTGCGCGCGATCAGATCCTTGGCCGTCTCCGATTCGCCGCCCGCATATACGGTGGGACGTGCCCGCCCGTGCCGCGCCGGCGTGGCCACAGGTTTGGGCTCCAGCACCAGATCCTCGGCCCGGTAGAGGCGGCCGTCGTAGCTGAACTTCGCGTCGCGCCACGCACCGTCCACCACGTCCAGCCATTCGCTCGTACGCGCGTAGCGATCGTCGTGCTCGTCGAACGCCGCGCCGTAGCGCCGCGCCTCGTCCTTCCACCAGGCGGACACGACGTTCAACGCCAGCCGGCCATTCGCGATGCGATCGATGTTCGCTGCCTGCTTGGCGAAGATCGCCGGCGGGTGGAACGAGGGGCGCACCGCGACCATCAACTCCAGTCGCTCCGTGACCGCGGCGAGTGCCGCCGCCGTGGACCACGCGTCGAGCGACGGCGCGTCGATCCCCTTGATGTCATTCAGCAGCAACTCGGCGATCAGCGTGATGTCGAAGCCGATCTCCTCACTGCGCTGCGCCAGTCGCTTCACGTAGCCCCACGAGGCCTCCATCCCCTCATCGGGCACGTTGCGCAGCCATCCGCCAAAGACGGGAAGCCAGTAGCCGTACCTCATGGCAGCACCGCCTGCCGCCCGGCACCGGCGAACAGCCGCGTTTCCAGATAGTCCACGAGCCGCACGAAGGGGTCGAAGCCGACCACGCGCTCGGCGTCCGCCACGAAATTCGACAGTGCGTTGATGTCGTAAAAGTAGTGCCGGCCGTCACGATCGTCGATCAGATACTCGATGCCGCCCACGTCGAGATCGGCGGCGCGCGCGAGATGCTCGACCTGCGCGATGATCTCCGCGTCCGGCGTGCTGGCTTCCACCCGCAACCCGGTCTTCGGCGCGTCCACCGCGCACGCCGAGCGAACGAGCTCCACGCCGTCGGCACGCTGGCAGGCGTCGGCCGGGCAGAGATCGAACGAACCCGACGCGGGGTAGACGTTGATGGCGTAGAGATACCGCCCGCCGAGCGTCTCGACGCGCGTGATGCGCCCATCGCGCAGCGGCGCCGATTCCTGCACGAGCGCGACGCCGTCAATGCCGAGCCGCACGTCGCCGCGTTTCACGGCACCCTCCAGCGCGGCCTCGGTGTCGTAGCGCACGATGCCGGCGCCCGATCCGCCAATGTTCGCCTTGACGAGCACGGGATAGCGCAGCCGCGCGTCGCGCGCCGCCTGCACCGCGCGCGACACGTCGTTGATCGCGCGGGCGCGGGGGAATGGCAAACCGAGCGAGGCGGTGAGGTCGAGCTGATTCGCCTTGGACAGCTCGAGCGCGTAGATGTCGGCGCCGTTCACCACTGGCACGCCGAGCCGCTCGAGATGGCGCAGCCAGTGCAGCGTGAAGAACGTGGACTGCGCGTGACCGCGCATGTACGCGGACGGACTCGCGCGGTTGAACACGAGCGAGTATGGAATGTCGTCGCGGCGCTCCGCCGGATCGAACTCGTGCGCGGCGGCGTCAATGCGCACGTATGGAATGCCGCGCCGGTCCAGCTCGGCGAAGAGCGGCTTGAACCAGTCGGGATGTTCGTGGAGGATCGCGATCGGGAGAACGGCAGGTGCGCTCATGAGACGGTTAGCTGAAGGTCGCCGCCCAGGCGCTCGCGTTTTAGCACTTGTTTTACGTGGCGGCAATAGGCGGCAAATCACCACGGAATCACAATTGTCAGTCGAAGTATTTGCCCGGGAACGACAGAAGTCAATTCGGCGACGAAGCGACGCCGGAGCGTACGTCACCGGACGCTGCTCTTCTCATCGCGCTGGCCCGGCCCGCATTTCGCCGTATTGCCGAATCCGCGCATCCCCGCGATCGTTCCCTCGCAGTGCACAGCATCACCATCACCCGGAGGCACTCATGGCCGCAGCCAGGGACAATCCGCGCACATCAGCGCCGCTCACCGTCCAGAAGCTCACACCCGTCCTGGTGGTCGATGCCATCGAGCCGTGCCTGAGCTTCTGGGTAGACCGGCTGGGCTTCAAGAAGACCGTGGAGGTACCGGAGGGCAACGCGCTCGGTTTCGTCATTCTCGTCAAGGACGGTATCGAGGTGATGTACCAGAGTCGCGAGAGTGTCCGGAGCGATGTGGGCGACGTCATCGGACCGAGCGAGCGATCGAGCACGGGACTCTTCATCGAGGTGAACGACATCGACGCCATTGCGCGCGCCACCGCCGGCCTGGAGATCGTCGTTCCGCGCCGACGTACCTCGTACGGGATGGACGAGATCGGTGTACGCGAGCCCGGCGGCAGCCTCGTGCTCTTCGCCCAACCCGCTCGGAGCTAGCACCCAGCAACCCGAGAAAGCCAGGGAAGGCCAAGGGCATCCCCGGGAGCAGCCCCTTGGGCAGCCCCAGGGGCTGCCCTTCCCACCCGAATGACGGTTTTCCCACTCGTCCTGCGCACTGGCTCTGTGTGCGGTCCCGACTCGAAGCCACCATCAGGAGAGTGGAACATGCAAGCCAGTGCAACCGTGGGCAGGGCGGGCGTCGTCGCCCTGTTCGCCATCTCGCTGCTCATCCCCCAGGCCGCCACGCGGGCGCAGTCGCCGGCGCCGGCCGCGAGCAGCGCGATGGACAGCAGTCTGGTGTGCGGCAACACGCCCTACTGCGCCGAGACCAACGACTTCGCCGCCGTCGTCACCAACTTCCGCACCAGCGAGCTGCGCGGTTACAAGGTGATTGACGCGGTCGTGCGATTCCGCAACAAGACCGGCAAGTCGCTCATCCTCGGCTATGCGCAGGGCTCCGGTACCGCCGTGGATGACAAGGGCAATCGCTACGTCGTGTATGGCGCCAATGGCGTGCGGGGGATCGGTCAGGTGTACGGATCGACGTTCGATCCCCGATTCTCACTCCAGCCCGGCGGCACGGGCGACGCGCAGTTCGAACTCATGTGGTATCCGGGCCAGCAGATCTACGGCTTCCACTTCGAGCTCAACCTCACGGTGAACGAGATCAATTCGTACGAAGGCAATCAGCATTCACTCGGCGGCGAATTCCCACTGCACTATGAAAGACTCGCCAATGGCGTGTCGTCCACGCCGACGTTCCTTGCGGGTCTCGCGTCGGGAGCGGGGGCGGGGTCAGGCGAGGGCTCGCCGGTGCCCTGCAGCAACGGCGCGGGTGGAACGGCTGGCGCGATTGCCGGCGCCACAGGCTCGGCCAGCGTCCAGCGTGCGAGTGACAAGGCGACGTCCGCAGTGGCCACGGCGACCACCGCCGTCGCGAGCCTCAAGGGAATCTTCGGACACAAGAAATCCGCCGCCGCCCAACCCGCTGCCCAACCCGCCGCACAGGGCGACAACCCGTGCGCGCAGGCCGCGTCCGCCGCACCATCGTCAGCGACCGCCGCGTCAGCGGCAACACCGGCTGGCGGTGCAGCGAAAACGACGCCGGCACGATCCGGCGCGACAACCTCTGCGACAGCCACCGGATCGGTCCAACTGCCTGCAGGCGCCAGAACCGCTTCCCCCACGAGCGCACCGGCCGCGACGCCACCCCATGCCACGATCGCACCAGCGACGGTGTCGCCCGTCAAGGCAGCATCCTCGAAGAAACCGGTGACACCAGCAACCGCGAAGAAGCCGGCGCCGAAGGACAGCATCCACTAGGGATGGGCACATCGGGGTCAGACTCTCTGAGCGCCGCGAACGAATCGGAGTCGGCACCTCTCGAAGGATCGGGGTCAGACCGCCTGAGCGCTCTGCGGGTCTGACCCCGTCCCCTCCGCGTCTGTGTCCGGCGTCTCTTCGCTCTGCTGCGCCGTGCGCACGCCGAGCACGATCGCCATCACGTAGAGCAGCACGCCCGTGAGCCAGATGAGTCGGGCGATGCGCGTGTCGAGTTGGAGCAGGCCCAGTCTGCCGAACATGTATGCCCAGTCGTGTTCACCACCGCCAACGAGCGGCAGCAACTGACTGCGCGCGTCGGCCGCGTACACGGATACGTTCCACAGGCTCTGCCCTACCCACCAGAGTGCGACGCTCGCGGCGTGGCGGTCGCCACGGCGCCAGAAGTAGGCGACGAACACCGCAGGCATGATGAGCTGGCCGAGTGTGCCACCCGCCACGCCAATGAACTCACCGAATGGGCCGAACACGAGATGTCCCGTCTCGTGAATGGCGAGGTCCACGCCATCGAGCAGCCGTCCCGCCCCGGGATGCAGCAGACATGGAAGGCCATAGAGCGCAAGCGCCACGGTGAGGCCGAGTCGAAGACGACGGTTCATGGCCAGAGGACGCATGGAGACCCGGACGCGGCACAGATGGCGAACGGCTGCCGCGGCCTGACGCCGGCGCAGCGACCGTGGTCAGTCGTAACGGCGCAGTCCGGACGCCTGCAGCAACACCCGGTAGACGAACAGCGGGTTGTTGATGAGATAGCGCCGCCAGAGGCGTCGCGGCTCCGATCCAAGACGAAAGAGCCACTCGAGTCCGCTGCGCTGCATCCAGAGCGGCGCCTGCTTCTTCCGTCCGGCGTGAAAGTCGAATGCGGCGCCGACGCCAATGAGTACTGGCGTATCGAGCCGCCCCACGTGCGCGTGCATCCAGCGCTCCTGCTTTGGCGTGCTCAGTCCCACCCACACGATGTCGGCGGCGCTCTGATTGATCTGATGCACGATCGCCTCATCCTCTTCCGTGGTGAGCTGGCGGAATGGCGGCGAGATGCAACCCGCTACCTGCAGGCGTGGAAAACGCTCACGCAGGCGCGCCACCAGGACGGCGGGGACGTCCTCGGCGCCGCCGTAGAAGAAGTGCCGGTACTGCCGTGATTCGGAGAGCGCACATAGGGCCAGCATGAGATCGGGACCGTACACGCGATCGGCTGTGCCGTAGCCGTGCAGGCGGGAGAGCCATACCAGCGGCATCCCATCCGGCGTGACGAGGCCCGCGGCGTTGTGGATCTGCCGGAGCGCCGGATCAGCCTGACTTTCCATGACACCGTGCACGCCGCTCACGC
Source organism: Gemmatimonadaceae bacterium (assembly GCA_036278895.1). Taxonomy (GTDB): domain Bacteria; phylum Gemmatimonadota; class Gemmatimonadetes; order Gemmatimonadales; family Gemmatimonadaceae; genus JADGGM01. Next base: position 439 of record DASUKE010000012.1, on the reverse strand, counting down.
ATACATAGCGGCGCTCGCCACGGGCGATCCATCCCGCGATGGTCTCGAGCGCCTCCGCCATGTTGATGGGACTCACGCCGACGCCCAGCACATTCACTCGCGCGTCGCCGTTCGCGTTCACCGTTGGCTGGGTGTCTGCTGGCATGTGGTGAAAATAGCGGGAAACGCTCGTGGCGCGCTCCGCGCGCCACGAGCGTTGCGGGAAGCGGTCGCCAAAGGCGACCTGCGGGAAGCGGCCGACTGCCTGCGGCAGCGGCCTGCGGGAAGCGCCGCGCCAACCGCGGCTGCGAGACCCCACTCCACTCCCTGCCCTTGGAAAGGGGCAATAGCGAATGAGGAACGGTGCCGACCCCTTCACCCTCCCCTTGGGAATCGGGAAACGGGAAAAGGGAATCGATACGGCGGGAGTAGGGCGCAGGGCGAGTCCACAGCCGGCCGG
>DASUKE010000011.1:0-31593 GCA_036278895.1 Gemmatimonadaceae bacterium | reverse complement strand
GGCATAGTTCACGGATGTCCCGTCCGTCAGCTGCCCGGCGGTCCAGAGCTCGTGCATGGACGCGGGACCGAGGACGCGCCCCTGGAGCAACGCGATGTCCCACTGTGCGAGATCGGTGGCGCTGGACACGATGCCGCCGGCACCGTAGAACAGGTCGAGGCTCAACGCGAACTGCGCCGTGAACGTGCCGGTGCCCTGATAGGGTGTGGCCGTGCCAGCCTGCGCGGCGTGGCCGGAGCCGCTCGCGCGCATGTGCAGCGGCGCGAAGATCTCGCGTCCCGCAACGGCCAGTCGTGCTCGTCTGTCCGCGGAAAGTTGTGCAGGCCGGAGGTCTGGTTCAGCAGTTCGCGCAGCGTGATCTGCCGGGCGTTGGGCATCGCCGGCAGGAAGTCGGCCAGATGCGCATCGAGCGACAGTGAGTCGCGCTCGACCAGCCGCAGGATGGCGGCGGCGGCGAACTCCTTGCTCAGCGATCCGATCGCGAAGCGTGTGTTCGCGGCGACCGGCGTGTTGCGCGCGAGATCGGCGATGCCGAAGCCGCGTGCGTACACGATGCGCCCGTATCGGACGATGGCCAGGGAAAATCCGGGCGCTCTGGCATTGGCGAGTGCCTGCGTGCCAATGGAATCGAAGACGGCAGGTCCCGGTTCCTGGGCCGCGAGCGCGGGCGCGACGCACACCACGGCTCCGCATGCGGCGGCCAGGCATGCGGCACCGATCCGGAACTGCTGCCTGCGTCGAAGTCGAAAATGCATGTCTCCCCGTATTGACAGGTGCAATGGGCTGCGCCGCTCACTATGGTCAGGCGCGCAACACTCTGCAATTTATCCGGCCCTCGCGAACCGTGCGCAGCATCCTGACTCCCCATCCCCACACCGGCCGTGTAAACTGCTCGCATGTTTTCCCTCGTCCTTGCGCTCCTTGCTGTCGCTGCAGATTCCGGCGCCGTCTACAACGGGCGCGCACGCCAGCTCGACGTCGCCATCCCCCGCATGGATTCCGCGGTGGTCGTTGACGGATCGCTCGCCGAGCCCGTGTGGCGCTCGGCCGCACTGCTCACCGGATTTTCACAGTATCGTCCCGTTGACGGCCTGCCCGCGACGGACTCCACGCAGGTGCTGGTGTGGTACGCCCGTGATGCCATCTACTTCGGCATCCGCGCCTACGAATCGCACGGCGCCGTGCGCGCCACACTGGCCGATCGCGACAACATCGACGCGGACGACAACGTGCAGATCCTGCTCGATACGTATGCCGATCACCGGCGGGCGCTGCTCTTTGCCGTGAATCCGCTTGGCGTGCAGGAAGACGGCGTGCGCAGCGAGGGGCAGGATGCCGGCGCCGCGGGCGGCGGCGGCGGCGCGACCGCGCGGTTCGACGGCGTCGTGGATCTCAATCCGGATTTTGTATGGGAGTCGCGCGGCCACGTCACCTCGTGGGGCTACGAAGTGGAGGTGCGCATCCCGTTCAAGAGCATTCGCTACCAGGCGGCGAATCCGCAGAACTGGGGCCTGCAGGTCGTGCGCGAGGTGCAGCACTCGGGCTACGAGGACACCTGGACACCCACCGTGCGCGCCAACGCGAGTTTCCTCATTCAGGCCGGCCGGCTCATGGGACTCGCCGATCTGCACCGCGGACTCGTGATGGATCTGATTCCCGAATTCACCACGCACGTCGACGGAGACTCTGCCGGCGCGGGCTATGGCTACAGCACGCACCCTGCCGTTGGCGGAACGCTCGTGTGGGGAGTGACGAGCGCATTGAGTCTGAGCGCCACCGCGCACCCGGATTTCTCGCAGGTGGAGGCCGACGTCGCGCAGGTGACGGTGAATCAGCGCTTCGCGCTCTTCTATCCGGAAAAGCGCCCGTTCTTTCTCGAGGGACTCGAGCGCTTCGACACGCCCAATCGCCTCATCTACACCCGCCAGATCACACAGCCCGATGCGGGCGCGAAGCTCACCGGCAAGATCGGCCAGACGAGCGTCGCCTACCTGGCCGCCGTGGACCAGGCGGACTCGCTCTCGGGGAATCACCCGCTGTTCAACGTGCTGCGACTGCGACGCGACGTGGGTGAGAGCTCGACGCTCGGCCTCGTCTACACGAATCGGCTGGATGGCGGCGATTACAATCACGTGGGCGGCGCGGATGCCCGCGTGATCTGGGGGAAGATCTGGTTCTCCCAGGCGCAGGCGGTGGAATCGTGGACGCGTGACGCAGCCGGTGTGCGCCGCGGGACGCTCTGGGATCTCACGTTTGCCGATCGCACCGGTCGCGCCTACGGCAACCACTTCGAGCTGCAGGGCGTGAGCCCGGACTTCGCCGCCGCGAGCGGATTCGTGAATCGCACCGGCATCGTGACCGCGCGCATCTTCAATCGCTTCAGTTGGTATGGGACACCCGGCTCACGCCTGGAGGAACTGACCACCACGGTGTCGGCCTCGCCGCTCTGGGATTACGAGGACTTCCAGCATCTGCGCGGCGCCCTCGAAGGCGGCATCGGCAACTCCTGGGCGGCGACGATGCGCGGCGACTGGGTGCTGAGCGCGACGGTGAACGACAACCTCCAGCGCTTCGACTCCGTGGCGTATCGCGGCTACCACGTGGCCGGCCCCACCGACACCACCGCTTTCGCGCTGCCGCACGGCCTGTACAATCTCATGAGCGGCGAGGTGGGCCTGTCCACGCCGAACCGCGCGCTCACGGCGAGCGTGAACCTGGGCTACGGCCAGTCGGTGATCTTCGCCGAGGCCGCCGAAGGGCGCGAGACCACCGGGCAACTGGATGTGGCGTGGCGGCCCACGCCACTCTGGCGCGTGAGCGCGAGCTGGGCGCACGATCGCATCACGCGCGCGCGCGATGGCAGCGAGTTCGCCGTGGCCAACATTCCGCGGCTCCAGATCGAGTATCAGTTCCGCCGATCGATCTTCGTGCGCTACATCGGCCAGTACGTCGCGCAGCGGCAGACTGCCCTCCAGGATCCGCGAACCGGCGCGCCCCTCGTGCTCGCGGACACCACCAGCGCCACCGGCTACACGCCGTTCGGCGCCATCGTGTCCAACCAGTTCCAGAACGACGTGCTGCTCTCCTACAAGCCCACGCCCGGCACGGTGTTCTTCCTGGGATACGGCGCGCTGTTCAGTGAGCCGGAGGCGTTCGCCTTTGGCCGCGGGCTGCAGCGCACGAGCGACGGCTTCTTTCTGAAGGTGAGCTACCTGTTCCGGCCGTGAGCGCGGGGCGCGCGTGCCTCACACGTTGAAGCGGAACAACATCACGTCGCCATCGGCCACGACGTACTCCTTGCCCTCGCTGCGCACCACGCCACGCTCGCGCGCGCCCTTCCAGCCGCCTGCGGCCACGAAGTCCGCATACGAAACGGTCTCGGCGCGGATGAAGCCGCGCTCGAAATCCGTGTGAATGACGCCGGCGGCTCTGGGAGCGGTGTCGCCCTGGTGAATGGTCCAGGCCCGCACCTCCGCCTCACCGGCGGTGAAGTACGTCTCGAGACCCAGCAGCGCATAGCTGGCGAGAATGAGCCGGTCCAGTCCGGCGGAGGTGAGCCCGAGTGTCGCCAGGAACTCGGGACGATCGTCGGCGGACAGTTCGGCCAGCTCCGCCTCGATGCGCGCCGAGAAGGGAACGATGCGCGCGGGCTCGCCGCTGCGCGCCACGGCGTCACGCAACGCACGCAGATGCGGGCCCTCCGCACCCGAGAGCTCCGCGTCGCTCACGTTCGCGGCGTACAGCACCGGCTTGATCGTGAGCAGCGTGAGCGGCGCCAGCGATGTGCGCTCCTCCGCGCTCAGTCGTGCCTCCCACAAGCCATGTCCCTCCGAGAGGGCCGCGTGCGCCTTCTCCAGCGCGGGGAGTTCCGCGAGCGCGTCCTTGTCGTGCGCCTTGGCCGCGCGCCGCACCCGGTCCAGCCGCTTTTCCACGGTGCCGAGGTCGGCGAGCGCCAGCTCGAACTCGATCACCTCCCGGTCGCGGACGGGATTCACCTCGCCCATCACGTGCAGCACATCAGGATCGTCGAAGCAGCGCACGACGTGCACGATGGCGTCGGTCTCGCGGATGTTGGCGAGAAACTTGTTCCCCAGTCCCTCGCCGCTCGATGCGCCCTTCACGAGTCCCGCGATGTCCACGAACTGCACGACAGCGGGCACCGTGCGCTTCGGCTCAACGAGCTTCGTGAGAACGTCGAGACGCGCGTCCGGCACCTCCACGATGCCGACGTTGGGCTCGACGGTGCAGAACGGGTAGTTCGCGGCGTCCGCCTGCGCAGACGTCAGCGCGTTGAACAGCGTGGACTTGCCGACGTTGGGGAGACCGACGATACCGAGTGACAGCATGTGGAAGCCGAAAAAGGAGAGGCGATGGGTTGCCCGACTACGCGAGAAACCACGGCGCGAGCACGAGGCTCACCACGGCCATGAGTTTGATGAGAATGTTGAGGCTCGGGCCGGACGTGTCCTTGAAGGGATCGCCAACGGTATCCCCCACCACCGCCGCCTTGTGTGCGTCGGATCCCTTGCCGCCGTTCACGCCGCCCTCGATGAGCTTTTTGGCGTTGTCCCAGGCGCCGCCCGCGTTCGCCATGAACAGCGCCAGCATGACGCCCGTGACCGTGGCCCCCGCGAGCAGCCCGCCCAGCGCCTCCACGCCGAGAAATCTGCCCACGAGCACCGGCACGAGCACGGCGCTCACGCCCGGCACGATCATCTCGCGCAGCGCGGCGCGCGTCGAGATGTCCACGCAGCGCGCGGAGTCGGGCGCCGCGGTCCCCTCGAGGATCCCGGGGATTTCGCGGAACTGGCGCCGCACCTCCTCCACCATGCCCTGGGCGGCGCGACCGACGGCGGTCATGGTCGCGGCGCTGATGAAGAAAGGCATGATGCCGCCCAGGAAGAGTCCCACGACCACCATGGGGCTCACGAGATTGATGCCCTGTTCGTCCAGATGCACAGCCGTGGCATAGGCGCTGAACAGGCCCAGCGCCGTGAGCGCGGCGCTGCCGATCGCGAATCCCTTGCCAATGGCCGCTGTGGTGTTTCCCAGTGCGTCGAGTCCATCCGTGATGCGGCGCACGTCGGGACCGAGGCGCGACATTTCCGCTATGCCGCCCGCGTTGTCGGCAATGGGGCCATAGGCATCCACCGACATGGTGACGCCGACGGTGGCGAGCATCCCCACGGCGGCGATCGCGATCCCGTAGAGCCCGGCGAAGAAGTAGGACGCCCAGATCGCGACGCAGATGCAGAGAATGGGAATCGCAATGCTCTCCATGCCCACCGCGAGTCCGGTGATGATGTTCGTGGCGGCGCCGGTGCGTGATGCTTCGGCGATGCGCCGCACCGGACGCGCGGCGGTGTAGAACTCCGTCACGAGGCCAATGGCGATGCCGGCCACTGTGCCCGCGAGTACCGCCCAGAATGGACCGGCGGATGGGTACCACGATCCATCGGCGCGCTGCTGCGCCACGCCAATCCACGACGTGAGCAGCCCCGCCATCGCGAGAAACAGCACGGCGGCAATGACCGACGTGAGACGCAGCGCGGCCGCCGCGCCGCCACGACCAAGCAGGCGCATGGCGCCTATGCCGATGAGCGATGCGATGAGCCCCGCGACGGTATAGGCGAGCGGCAGCGCAATGGCACGCAGGGGATCGGCCATGCCGGCGCTCGATGCGGCGAGCGCGATGGTGGCGATGATCGCGCCCACGTAGCTCTCGAAGATGTCCGCGCCCATGCCAGCCACGTCGCCCACGTTGTCGCCAACGTTGTCGGCGATCGTCGCCGGATTACGCGGATCATCCTCGGGGATGCCGGCCTCCACCTTGCCCACGAGATCGGCGCCCACATCCGCGGCCTTCGTGTAGATACCGCCGCCCACGCGCGCAAACAGCGCAATGGAGCTGGCGCCCATGGCGAACCCGGAAATCACCTCGGCGAAGGCGTGGAGCGCGTCAGCGCCCGCTGCGCCGCCCAGGCGCCAGAGCGTGACGCCGCCAATGCCCACCAGGCCGAGACTGGCCACGCAGAGCCCCATGACGGCTCCGCCGCTGAAGGCCACGCGCAGGGCGACACGCTGTCCGTGGGCGCGCGCCGCTTCGCTCGTACGCACGTTGGCGCGCGTGGCCGCTTCCATTCCGGCGAGTCCCGCGAGGATGGAACAGGCACCCCCAGCGATGTACGCGACGCCGGTTCGCCAGCCGACGGCCCAGGCCAGCAGCGCCGCGACGACGAGCAGGAAGGGCAGCAGCACCGAGTACTCGCGGCGCAGGAACGTCATGGCCCCGCCGTGAATCTGTTCGGCGATGGCGCGCATGACGTCGGGTCCCACGGGCCGGCGCCGGATGGACAGGTAGAGGGCCAGCGCGATGAGCAGGCCGGCGACCCCGGCGGCCATCGCGATCGTGGCGATCAGGACGAGCATCGTCATGCGCCTTCCCGATTGAACCGGTTCATGGCGGATTCAATACCGTCGTGCAGCCAGCACTCCGCCGCATCCGTGAAACGCGGCAGCAAGGTGACGATGTCCGCGCGCTCGGATGCGGGCATGGGGGACAGGACGAAGTCCGCGAGATCACCAATTGGTCGCCCGGGCTCCGCCGGCTGGATGCCAATCCGGAGGCGTGCATAGTCGCGCCCGCCCACCGCCTGCTCAACGCTCTTCAGTCCGTTGTGCCCGCCGGCGCTGCCGCGCGCGCGCAGGCGGAAGCGCCCCACCGGCAACGCCACGTCATCCACCACGACCAGCAGGTCCGTGGCGGCGGACCAGAACGGGCGGCGCAGATAGGGTGTGAGCACGGTGCCGCCCAGGTTCATGTATGTCGTAGGCTTCACGAGGCGCACGTGGACGGTGCCCACGCGTCCGCTCGAGACGAGCGCCTGACCGTCCGCGCGCCAGCCGCCGAAATGCCAAACGTCGGCCAGGTGGTCAGCAACCCACCAGCCGACGTTATGGCGTGTTCGTTCGTACTGACGGCCCGGATTGCCCAGGGCGAGAATCACTTTCATACCGGTCCGTGCGCGAACACACCACGCCTGATGTGTCCGCGGTCAGGGCTACTCGCCCTGTTCCTCTTCTTCCTCGCCCTTCGGCTTGCGAATGAGTTCGGGCTCCGCCGCCGTTTCCTCGGTCTCCGCCGCTGGCGTGGGTTCGGCCTCGACGCGCGGCGGCACGACGACGCACACGGTGGCGTCCGGATCGGCCAGCGCTTCGAGACCGGCGGGCAACTTGAGATCGCGCACGTGCAGCGAATCGTTCAGGCCCAGCGCAGTGACGTCGAGGTCAATGTGATTGGGCATCTCGGCGGGGTCCACCTCGACGCTCAGCTCGCGGAGGATCTGGTCGAGGATGCCTCCCGAATTCTTGACCCCTTCGGGGGTGCCAATGAGTACAAGCGGAATGTCGACCGTGACCTTCTCGCCCGCGACGAGCTCGAGGAAGTCGATGTGCAGGATGCGCCGCTTGAACGGGTGGCGCTGAATTTCGCGAATGAGCGTGCGCGTGGCGGTGCCGTCCACGCTCAGTTCGACGACGGTGGTATCGGCGGAGAACCGGTCGAGCAACTGGTCGAGGGCGCGCGCGTCGAGCGTGAGCATCTCGGGCTCGCGATTGTGCCCGTAGATGATGCCGGGAACCTGCTCGGCCTGGCGCAGTTTGCGCGCCGCGCCTTTCCCGCGTGTGGTGCGGCGCGTGGCGCCGAGGGTTGCAGTGGACATGCTGGTTGCTGGTTGCTGGTTGCTGGTAACTGGTAGAAGCTAGCGTGTCATTCGAATAGTGAACTTACCGATTCATCGAAGTGCGTATAGCGAATTGCCTTGGCGAGCAGTTCGCCCACCGAGAGCACCTTGAGCGTCGAGAAGCGGCGCTCTGGCGGAATGGCGATCGAGTCCGTCACCGTGACTTCCGCGATCGGCGCCGTGCTGAGCCGCTCGGCGGCGGGGCCGGAGAGCAGCGCATGCGTAGCGCATACATAAATGTCTTTCGCGCCCAACCGCTTGAGCGCGCGGGCCGCTTCCGTCACCGTGCCCGCCGTATCGATCATGTCATCGGGAATGATGCAGTCCCGTCCTTCCACCGCGCCCACCACGTTCAGCACCTCGGCCACGTTCGCGGTGGGCCGTCGCTTGTCAATGATCGCGAATGTCCCGTTGAGCCGCTTGGCGAATCCGCGCGCCATCTTGGCCGACCCCACATCGGGCGCCACCACCACGAGGTCCCGCAACTGCTTCTTGCGATAGTGCGACACGAACACCGGCGCCGCATACAGATGGTCCACCGGAATATCGAAGAACCCCTGCAGCGCGTGCTGGTGAAAATCGATTCCAAGTACTCGATTGGCGCCCGCGGTGACGATGAGATTCGCCATCAGCTTGGCGCCAATCGCCACCCGCGGCTGGTCCTTTCGGTCCTGGCGCGAGTAGCCGTAGTACGGCATCACGCACGTCACGCGCGCCGCCGACGCGCGCCGCGCCGCATCGATCAGGAGCAGTAGCTCCATGATGTTTTCGGCCGGCGGATTCGTTGGCTGGACGATGAAGAGATCCGCCCCGCGCACATTCTCATCGATCCGCGTGAAGATCTCGCCATCGGCGAAGCGGGACAGCGTGACCTTCGTGAGCTCGACGCCCAGGCAGCGGGAAATCTCCTCCGCCAGCGCGCGATTCGCTGTTCCCGACAGGAGTTTGAATCCCCGCTTCGGGATACTCAGCTCATCCATTGCTGCAGCCATGTAAGATAATGCCCCTCTTGGGGATGGTCAATGCGGATGTATTGCCCCTGGTGGATTCGAACCACCATTCCCGGATCCAAAGTCCGGTGTCCTGCCATTGGACGAAGGGGCAGGTGACGCTGCAAGCTACACCGGACCGGAAACGTTGTCACCCGGCACGAGCTGCTGGCGGCGCCGTGCGCGTGCGCTCAGACCATCACATCCACGGGCTCGACCTGCTCCAGCGTCTGCGTCGGAATCACCGGCACATCCAGCGTCCGCTGCAGCAGCTCGCTCTCCGGCGCCGCGGCGAAGAGGCCGAACACCGTCGAGCCCGATCCCGAGATGGTGGCGCACGCGGAACCCGCGCGACGCAGGTGCGCGATGAGGGTGGCAATCTGCGGATGCCGTTCGCACACCACGGGCTCGAAGTCGTTCGTGGCGAGCGCCGCGAGGTGCTCCCACGAGTGCAGCGCCTTCAGCGTGAGCAGTGCGGGCTCGCGGGTCCCGTACGTGCGCGTTGCGGCGAGCCACTCGTACGCGCTCGCCGTGGATACGGCAAAGGGTGGCAGGGCGAGCACCACGGGTCTTGCCTTGAGTGGTGCGATCGCGAGCAGCCGTTCCCCGCGTCCCCACGCGAGTGCCCATGGCGCCGTGGTCGTGAGAAATGGCACGTCGCTGCCCAGCGGCATGGCCATCCGCAGCAGGGCCTCGCCCGACACCGGCTCGGGCGCGAGCGCGGCGAGCGCACGCAATACCGCCCCGGCATCCGCGCTGCCTCCACCCAGTCCGCCGCCGGCCGGAATGCGCTTTACGATCTCGATGTGAAATCCCTCAGGCCAGCCCGTTGCCGCGCGAAACGCCTCGGCGGCGCGGAAGGCGAGATTCTGCGCCGGCGGGCCCACGTCGGCGCGGCCGCAGTCGATGGTGCGGTCGCGCGTGTCCACGTGCACGGTCACGTCATCGGCAAGCGCGATGCGCGCAAAGAGCGTCTCGATGCTGTGATAGCCGTCCCGTTCGCGCGCGAGCACGCGCAGAAACAGATTCAGCTTGGCGTGCGCCGCGACGCGGGCCACGCGGCCGCTCATGTCGTCGTATCACTCGCGACCTGCTGGTCCGTCTGCTCCAGCTCGCGGAAGTGCAGCCCGAGTCGCGCGAAGTAGTAGAGGCCGATGATGGTGATCGGCAGGAAGGTGATGATGTGATAGCCGATGGCCCAGCTCGTGGCGCGCACGGCACCCACGCCGTAGATCGCCAGCCCCTGCTGTCCCAGATACTCGAACACGCCGAAGAACCCTGGCGCGCTCGGCACGGCCACGCCGATGGCGATGAGTCCCTGGAGCAGCAGCGCCGAGCTGTATGGCGCATCGATGCCGACGGCCTTGAAGGCGAGCCAGAAGGAGAAAGCGCATGTGAGCCAGTGCAGCACGGCCCAGAACAACACCTCCAGAAAGCGGACGGGGTGGCGCAGCACGCCCAGGCCGCCGGCAAAGGAGACCAGCGCATCGCGCCCGCGCTGCTCGAAACGTGGCGCGACGCGACGGGCAAGCAGCTCATACAGCCGGATCATGCGCTGCGGGAAGAAGACGATGAGATAGAGCGCGAGCACCGCCAGGGCGAGCGCGGTCGCGCCGGTGGCCACATAGTCGATCATGGGGCGACCGCCGATGAGATGGTGTCGCGGGAAGGACGGCGCGAACATGGCCCCGATCATCAGCGCGAGCACGACGAACGCATCGAAGACGCGATCCACCGCGATGGATGCGAACGCACCGGAGAAGCCGACCCGGGGCGTCTCCTTCGTGAGCGCGTAGGCACGGGCGATCTCGCCCGCGCGCGCCGGCACGACGTTGCTCACCATGGCGCCGATGGCGGTCGCGCGCCAGAGCGGCCCGAGGGGAAGCGACGGCGCGAGCGAGTGCAGGATGGGACGCCAGCGACGCGCGCGCAGCGGAAAGATCAGCGTCCCCGTGACCATGGCGGCGAGGAAGTAGGCGATGTTCGATTCGCGCAGCCGCTGCACGACCTCGCCCACGTTCACGTTGGAGAGCGTCCAGACCAGGAATGCGACGCTCAACAGGATGCCGAGCGCGTTTCGGAGGTGGGTTTTCACTCCTGCATCACTCGGTGAGCGCGAGGCTCACGAGATCGCAGAGCTCGAGCACGGCGGAACGGGCGGTGGTGTCGCCGGCGCGCAGAATGTCGGCGCGGACCTCCGCCGCGCGCTCGAGCGCGCGACGGCCGCGATACAGAAGCTGTTCGATGGGCACGATCTGCTCGTCCGGCAGCGGCGCGGATGGCGTGAGCGGGCGCGCCTCGAGCGGCGCAAAGCTCGCAATCCCGCGTTGCAACAGGTCGTGGAGTTGACCGCCGGTGGGCGTGCGCATCGCGGCCCGCGGGTCGGCTGCCGTGGCGGTGGCTGGCACCGAAGTGGCTGGCGCCGCAAAGCGATCGAGGCCGTGCACGAGGTCCCGCGCACTGGACGCCGGATTCGCGAGCAGTGCAGCCGCGGCATCGATCGCGGCCAGCGCGTCGCCGTCCAGCGTACCGACCCGCACGCTCCAGGTGGCGGCGAACCGGGCCACGGGCTTCTGACCGAAGCTGTTCGCCGTACTGCCCAGCGCGCGCAGCGCCCCACGCATGTCGCGCGCGATGCGCTCGCGATCCGCTTCCCCGGGATGCGCGCGCGCGTCGGCGACCACACCGCGCACGTGCTCTGCCAGACTCACGACCTCCAGCCGAAAGCGCTCGTCGGCGGTGGTTGGTGGGTGCGGCGCCGCCGAGATCACGTGCGGTCCGGCGTCGTCATGGAACAGATGGGAGACGGGGATGATGCGCACGATGGCGGAGCCGTCGGCCTGGAGCGCGGCGCGTGCCCGCCGGAACTCGCCCAGCTCCAGCGCCTCCGGATCGGGCCGGGCGCGCGACGCCATCTCACGCGACGCGCGGCGCAGGAGGACGCTCGCCGCCGCGAACAGCGCGCGCTGCCGCACGGTCGCAGCCGCTGCCGCTGGGCCCTCGAGCGGTCGCAGCGCGGTCTCCACGCCCTCCAGCACCTCAGCCAGCGGCGGCAGGTCCCGAAGCTCCGCCACACCGCGCAGGGCGCGGACCCGCTCAGTGGCGGCCGAGACGGCGTCCCGCGGCACGCTTGGCGACGCGCACTGCTCGAGCGCGCGCGCCAGGTCCGCGGTCTCCGCCGACAGGAATTCCCGGCTGTCGCCCGCCGAGGTCGCGGACATGCGGGACGGCGGCACGTCAGGCGCCAGCGCCGCCAGCTCACGCGTTCGCTGGGTTGCGCGCTCGTCATCCGCGCCGCTCCAGGTGCGCACGTCGCGCAGCAGAATCCGGAAATCGTCAACCGTGGCGATGAACGTCGCGTGCAGGCTGACGCCCCACGGCACGCGCCCATCGCGCACACCGCGCGCCACGCGCTCCCCGGCCTCGGCCAGTTCGGCGAGCGTCTGCTGGTGGGCCATGGTCGCGCTGCCGCGCAGCGCCTTGACGGTGCGCAGCAGCGCGTCCGGATCGGGCGCCTGCGCCGCACCCCCCGCAAGCAGACTGTCCAGCCGTTCGATGCACTCGGACGCCTCCACGACGAAGTAGTCCAGAACGCGGGAGGACGAGCTCATGAATTCCCCAGGGATGAACGAAGCACGAAATTAGCGCGTTGGCTGAAATGGTCAACGCACCGCGGCGCGCGCGGTGTCCATTGCGGTGCGCATTTCGTGCACCGCTGCCGCGAGCCCGATGAGCACCGCCCGGCTCACGATGGAGTGTCCGATGTTCAATTCCTCGATCTCCGCAAGCGCAGCGACCGGTCCAACGTTTCGTACGGTGAGTCCGTGGCCGGCGTGCACCGCCAGCCCGGCGGATGCGGCGGTGACCGCGGCGCGTGCGAGCGCCTCGAGCGCGGATGCGCTGCCTCCGCTGTTGGCATAGGCGCCGGTGTGCAACTCGATTGCCTGCGCCCCGAGTTCACCGGCATGGCGCACCGTGGGCTCATCCGGGCCAATGAACAGACTCGTACGCACCCCCGCGCGTTTCAACCGCGCGATGCCGTCCGCGATGCGTGCCGGATCGCGGTCCAGATCGAGGCCGCCTTCGGTGGTGATCTCTTCCCGTCGTTCGGGCACGAGCGTGACCTGATACGGATGCAGCGCCTCCGCGATGCCCAGCATCTCGGGCGTCAGTGCCATCTCGAGATTCAGTACCGTCCGGATGCTCCGTGCCAGACGGTGCACATCGTCGTCCTGTATATGACGCCGGTCCTCGCGCAGATGCGCGGTGATGCCGTCAGCGCCCGCGTCCTCACACAGCAGAGCGGCTTCCACGGGATCGGGTTCGTCGGTGCGCCGCGCCTGCCGCAGGGTCGCGACGTGGTCCACGTTGATGTACAATCGCTGGCGGGTTGCTCGCATGGGTCTCGACCGTTAGGTTCGCACCGGTTCATCGTACCGGTTCACCAAGGAGTGACACGAGTGAAGCACTGCATTGTCGTTCTCGTCGCGCTCGCGCTGGCTGCCTGTGGTGGCGGCGCCGCCAGCACCAATACCGGGCAGCTCACCGGCGCCGCGACCCCGCGCAAGGCCGTGGAGTCGTTTCTGGGCGCGGTCAAGGCGCAGGACCTCCAGGCCATGTCCTCCGTGTGGGGGACGTCCAAGGGACCGGCGCGCGACGTCGTGGATCGCGCGCAGCTCGAGAAGCGCGAGCTCATCATGCAGTGCTATCTGGGCCATGACAGCTTCGTGATCGCGAGCGACGTCGCCACCAAGGCCGACACCCACCAGTTGCAGGTGCGCCTCACGAAGGGCCGGCTCACGCGGGAAACCACGTTCACCGCCGTCCAGGGGCCGTCGGATCGCTGGTACGTGCTCGATGCCCAGTTGGAGCCGGTGCGGGACCTCTGCGCGCAGCCCTGAGTCCGTTCCGGGACGCGAGCTGCTGGAACGAAAGCGCATCCCTCGCCGTTATTCTTCGGTGAGTTCAATGAGGACGCCGCCGGTGGCGGCCGGGTGCAGGAAGGCAATGCGTTTCCCCTCCGCACCCACGCGGGGCGATTCGTCGATCAGGCGGATTCCCGCGCGCCGGCAACGGTCCAGTGCGGCATCCAGATCGTCCATGGCAAAGCAGATGTGGTGAATGCCGGGGCCGCGCTTTTCGATGAACCTGGCGATTGGTGATTCGGTGCGTTCCGGCTCGAGTAATTCCACAAGCGACCCACCGGCGGCCAGCCCCGCAATACGGGCCCCGTCCGCATCGTCCAGCGGCACATCGGCAAGCTGGAGTATATCGCGGTAGAAGGGTAGCATCTCGTTCAGGGCGCGCACGGCGATGCCGATGTGCGCGATGCGTGCGCCGGGACGAGCGGAGGAAGACATGAGTATGCTCCATCAGAGGACGCGATCGGAGCGTAATGTACACTTGGGACTACATTGCGGCGCATGCCGCTTACTGTGGAGGTCAGGACGATGTCGAGTGCCATGGCGGTAACCGATCGCGATTTCGCGCAGGAGATTGAAAAACACGAGGGGCTGGCGGTCGTTGATTTCTGGGCGACGTGGTGCGGTCCCTGCCGCATGGTCGCTCCCATTCTCGATCAGCTCGCGGCCGAGTACAACGGCAAGCTCAAGGTCACGAAGCTGGACGTGGATGCCAATCCGAGCACGGCCATGCGCTTCAACGTGCGCAGCATTCCCACGATTCTGTTCTTCAAGAACGGGAAGCTGGTGGACACCATCATTGGCGCCCTGCCCAAGGCGAAGCTGGAAGCCAAGATTCAGCAGCACCTGAACTAGCCCCCGGTTGCCGCAGGGGCTGGCCGTGGGCGATCAACATCCGATCGCCCACGGCCAGCCCCTTTTGTCTTCCCCATCCATGCACTAGCTACCAGCTACCAGCTACCAGCCACCAGCTACCAGCTACCAGCCACCAGCTACCGCCGTTAAACCAGCATGCCAGGCCACCTCTACATCGTCAGCACCCCCATCGGCAACCTGGGCGATCTGTCGCCGCGGGCGGTGAAGACGTTGGCAAGCGTCCAACTGGTGCTGGCCGAGGATACCCGGCACTCGGCGCCCATGCTGGAGGGCGTGGGTGTGAAAACGCCGCTGCAATCCTACCATGAACACAAGGAAGCCCGCGCGACGCCGGCCATCGTTGCCCGGCTGCAGTCGGGCGAGGACATCGCGCTCATCAGCGATGCCGGCACGCCGCTCCTCTCCGATCCGGGTGCGCGGCTCGTCCGCGCGGCGCTCGACGCCGGCATTCCGGTCGTGCCGATACCTGGCGCATCGGCACTGCTCGCCGCACTTGTCGCCTCCGGTCTCGGCTGCGACCGATTTACTTTCTATGGGTTTCTGCCGCGGAAGGGGCGGGAGCGTGACGACCTGCTCCGCGAAATTGTCGCACTCCGCCATACCGCGGTCATTTATGAAGCTCCTAATCGCGTCGCCGCCACGCTGGCAGCGCTCGACGCCGCCGGCGCGGGCGAGCGCGACGCGGCCGTGGCGCGCGAGCTGACCAAGCGATTTGAGGAGGTGCATCGTGGAACGGTGCGGGAACTCTCGCGGTACCATGAGGGATCGCCGCCGCGCGGGGAAGTGGTGATCGTGCTGGCTGGCGCCGGCCCGGGCGCCACGATCAGCGAGGCGGAGGCGCGGGACCGGGCCAGGGCACTGCGCGACGCCGGCGCCAGCGCGCGCGAGGTGACGCGTACGCTGATCGAGGAGCATGGATTGGCGCGCAACCTGGCCTATCGCCTCACGCACGAACCGGAGTAGCTCGCTTCGCCCGCGTCTTGCAGGATGCTCTCATGATGTTTCGATCCGTCGCATACGCACTGCTGGTCACCCTGCTTCCGGCGTCTCGACCCGCGCGGCCGCACGCACGCGGCGCGTCCGCCGCCCCGGTGCCGCGCGACGCATTGCGCATGACCGTCGCGCGCCTGCAGTACGACGGCGGCGGCGACTGGTACTCCAACCCGTCCGCGCTGCCGAATCTGCTCGAGGCAATTGCCACGCGCACCACGCTGAAAGTGGAGCGCACCGAAGCGCGCATCACGCTCATGGACGATCGCCTCTGGAACTACCCCTACATCTTCGTCACGGGGCACGGCAACATCCACTTCAGTGATGCGGAAGTGGCGCGGCTGCGTGAATATCTCGCTCGGGGCGGCTTCATTCACTTCAGCGACAACTACGGCATGGACGAGAGCTTTCGCCGTGAGATCGCGCGCGTCTATCCCGATCGGCCGCTCGTGGATGTTCCGCTGTCACATCCCATTTACCACATCGTCTACGATTTCCCCAGGGGACTCCCCAAGATTCACTATCACGATGGGAAGCCCGCCGAAGGCCTGGGCATCTTTCTGGGCGACCGGCTCGCCGTGTTCTACGACTATCAGACCGACCTCGGCGACGGCTGGGAAGATCCCAGCGTGCACAACGATCCGCCGGCAAAGCACGAAGCGGCGCTGCGCATGGGCGTCAATCTGTTCGTGTACGCGGTGACCAGCCGGCCCATCTCATGACCGTCGAGCGGCTGGTGCAGCGCGAGCGCTCGCGCCTGCGATCCGTGCTGGCGGCACGCGGCGCGGGTGCGGCGGTAGCCGTCGTCGCTGTCGTGCTTGCGGCCGCCGTGCTGGCGCTCGGTGGCGCCCGCTGGATCGCGTGGCCGGTAGTGCCGCTCGTGGTGTGGGGCGTTGCCCTCGTGCTGGCCGTCACCGCCCTGATCTGGACGCAGCGCGCGATGCATCGCGACACCGCCACGGCACAGGTGGCGCGCGAGATCGAGCGCGATCGGGCGCTGCGCTCGGGTGCGTTGCGCGGCGCGCTGGAAGTGAGCGGGCGTGGCGCGCTGGCGCAGCGTGCCGCCGATACGCTGGCGCAGCACCTCGCGTCGGCGGATGGCGTACTGGCGCCGTCGCTGCACCGCCGCATCGCGCGGCATCGCGTGGTCGCCGTGGTGGGTGCCGTGGGCGCGCTTGTGTTCCTCGTGGCCGCGCGCCGCGCGGCGCCCGATGGCTGGCTGGCGCTGCGACACCCGGTGGGCGCCTTCACGGGGAGTCTGCTCCCGCCTATCACGATCGAGCGGCCGCCGGGGTTCGTCATGCGCGGCGAGAAGCTGCGCGTGCGGGTCACCGCCCCGGAGCGGCGTGCGCTGGCGGTGCACGTACGCACGACCGGCACGGCGTGGGATACGCTGAACCTCCCCCTGTCGCATGGTGCCGGCAGCACCGTCCTCGGTCCGCTCGACGCGGACCTCACGATCGTGGCGACGGACGGGCGCGTGAGCAGCGATACCGTCGCGATCCGCGTGACTGACCGGCCCTTCGTGGGCGATGTCGCCATTCGGGCGACGTATCCGGCGTACCTGGGCCGTCCAGCGGAGACCGTGCCGCTGGGTGAACCGGCGCGCGTGCCGCGTGGCACCGTGCTGACCATCTCCGGGCGTGCGTCCACCGACCTGCGCAGCGTGGGCCTGCGACGGGAAAAGGACAGCGTGAACCTCGAACCGGATGGACATGGATTCGGCGGCCGTCTCGTCGCGCTCGAGAGCGGGCACTTCACCTGGTTCGCGAACGGGGCCATGGGCGCCATTCCGGATCTGCCACAGCCGCTCGATCTCGAAGTGGTGACGGATTCCGCTCCAACGGTGGAGGTGCTGGCGCCCGCGCACGATACCACCGTGTTGCCCGACGCGCGCCTCACGCTGCGCGTCGCGGCCAGCGATGACCACGGGCTGTCCGACGTCACGCTCGAGACGCGGCGCAAGATGGGCGACGGCGCCCTCATGCCAGCGCTGGCGCAGACTCTCGCCGCACCGCACACGCCGCAGTGGTCCGGCGAACAGCCGCTCGATCTCTCGTCGCGCGGCCTGCAGCCCGGCGATGAACTGCAGGTCTCGGTGGCCGCGACGGACAATTCGCCGTGGCGCCAGACCGCGAGAAGTCGCACGGTCGTGCTTCGCGTGCCGTCGCTCAGCGAGCAGCGCCAGCAGGCGCGCGCACTCGCGGACTCCACGGTGGCACAGTTGGCGGCGGCCACGAAATCGGAGCGCGAGCTGGCCGAGCGTACCGGCGAGGCGGCGCGCACGCGCAGCGACCGGCCGACGACATCGTCCGCATCGTCCGCGTCGCGATCGGAGTGGTCGCAGCAGCGCCCCCAGGATGCCGAGCCACGCACGATGTCCTATCAGAGCGCGGAGCAGGCGCGTGAGATCGCGCGCGACCAGCAGGCGCTGCAGAATCAGGTGCGTGACGCGCAGGCCAAGGCGTCGGACCTCGAGCGCCAGCTCCGCGCCGCCGGCGCACTCGACAGCTCGCTCGCGAGCCAGCTGCACGATGTCCAGCAGATGCTGCATGACGCGCTGACGCCGGAGTTGCAGCAGCAGTTGAACGACGTGCTCAAGGCGACGCAGCGCCTGTCACCCGAAGAAGGCCGGCAGGCGCTGCAGAATCTGGCCGATCAGCAGAAGCGGCTGCGTGACGCGCTGGAGCGCAGCACCGAGATGCTGCGGCGCGCCGGACTCGAGGGATCCATGCAGACGCTGCGCGATGAGGCGAAGGAGATTGCGCAGAACGAGAAGGCGCTGGCAGACTCCCTCGGCCATGGCAATTCGCGCCGGGACACGGCGGCGGTGTCGCAGCGCGCGAGCAAGCTGAGCCAGCAATCGCGTGATCTCGCCGAGGATGTCCAGCAGCTGCAGAAGCGGCTCCAGCAGGAGAAGGCGCAGTCGGGACCCAGAACAATGAATGGCGTTCCCCAGCACGCGGACACCTCCAGCGACGCCATGCAGCGCGTGGCCACGACGGACCCGTCACGCCAGGCGCAGCGCACGCAGGATGCAGAGGAGGGCGCGCAGCAAATGGAGCAGGCCGCAAAGCAGCTCGTCGGCGCGCGGGATCAGCAGATCCAGGAGTGGAAGCGACAGCTCACCAGTGATCTGGATCAGTCCATTCAGGAAACCATGCAACTCGCGCGGCGCCAGCAGCAGCTCGCGGACCGCGCGCGCACCGAGCAGAACGCCGATCTCCGCCCCGATCAGAGCGCCGTGCAGCAGGGTGTACGACAGGTGCAGCAGCGCTTGCAGGACGCCGCGCGCAAGTCGGCGCACATCTCGCCGCAGTCGCAGGGCGCGTTGGGCGACGCCAGCCGGCGCGTGCAGGAGGCAACCCGGAGCGCCGCGGCGGGCGCGGCCACGGGCGAGACCGATCGCACGCAGGTCGCTTCCGCCATGGACGAAGCGGCGCAGGCCCTCAATCGCGCGGCGGCGCAAATGATGAAGGACCGCACCAGCGCCGCCAACGGTTCCTCGGCGTCTGGATTTGCCGAGATGCTCCAGCGCATGCGCGACGCGGCGAAGGCCCAGGGTGGTGTCAACTCGGGGACGGCCGGTCTGCTGCCGGTACCCGGCGCGCAGCCCAGCGCCCAGATGATGGCGGACGCGCAGGCGCTCGCCAATCAGCAGCGCGCGATTGCCCAGAAGCTGGATGACGCGGGCAACGGCGGAGAAGCCCGTGCCGCCGAGTTGGCCAGGGAGATGCGGCAGATCGCCGCGTCGCTGGATCGCGGCCATGTGGATCAGCAGCTCCTGGATCGCCAGCAGCGACTTTTTCATCGGCTGCTCGACGCGGGCCTCACACTGGAGAAGGACGAGCGCGAGGATACCGGGAAGCGGGAATCCCAGGTGGGTGGCGATCAGGCCGTGATCAACAACGGGCCCGCCGTACACGGACAGGCCGCCGAGCGGTATCGGGAACCGAGTTGGAGCGAGCTGCGTGGGCTGACGGCGGATGAGCGGCGCGCGGTGCTCGACTACTTCAAGCGGATCAATGCGCCGAATCCATAGGGCGATGCGCACGGCGCTGCTCGGAATGCTCGCCGGGGTGTCCGTGGCGGTGCCCGGGAGCGTGCGAGCACAGGGTACCGTCCCCACCCGGCCGCAGGGCGGGGAGGCCTTCCTGCGCGGCGAGGCACTGGAGGATCGCAGTCAGTATCCGGAAGCGGCCACCGCATACCGGCAGGCGGTCACGCAGGCGCCCACGTCGGTGGCTGCCGTGCTCGGGCTGGAGCGCGTATATGCACAACTCGGGCAACTCGATTCGCTGCTCCCCGTGCTGGACACGGCGATCGCGCGCGCGCCGCGCGAAAACGCGTTTCGCATTGCGCAGCTCCGCACGCTGCGCACCCTCGGCTACAGCGATCGGATGCGCGCGGCCTTCGAGCACTGGCGTCGCGACGCGCCCAATGATCCGTCGCCGTACCGCGAATTCGCGCGCACTCTGATCGACGCGGGCTTCACCGCCACCGCGGACACGGTGCTGCGGGAGGGACAGGTGGCCACCGGCTCGCGGCGCGGCTTTGCGTACGAGCTGGCGCAACTGCGTGCCGCCAAGGGCTTGTGGGCGTCGTCCGCGCAATCGTGGCGCGAGGCCGTCACGAACAATGGGTATCTCGATCAGGCTGCCATCTTCGCGCTGGCGCCCACACCTGATTCCGTGCGCGACGCGGTGCAGCGCGCGCTCGTTGCGCCGCCAGCGTCTCCGCAGGCGCTGCACGTCGCGGCGGCGCTGCACCTGGCGTGGGGTGCACCGCGGGCCGCGTGGGAAGTGCTGAAGACACTGCATCCCGACAGTGCGTCTGTGGCGGTGTGGCTGGACTTCGCGAGCCGCGCCGAGGAGAGCGAAGCCTGGCTCGTCGCGCGTGACGCCCTCGTGGCGGCGAACGCGGCGCGTGCCAACGCACGCATCGCGGCGCGGGCCGCGACCGACGCGCTCTCGGGCGGCGACCCGGCGTCGGCAGCGGCGCTCGCCGCGAACGCCGAGCAGACACTCGACTCGGCGACCGTCGCGCGGGTGCTGCTTCCCGTGCACGTACGCGCGTTGGGCGCCCTGGGCAAGCCGGCCGACGCACAACGCGTCATGGAGGCCTATCTCCCGTATCTCGATCCCGGTCAGAAAGCCGACGCCGGCCGGCTGCTCGCCATGGCGTGGGTGCGGGCCGGCGACCTGGATCGAGCACGACGCATGCTCGCGGAGTCGGGCGGTGATGATCCCGGCGCCGAGGGATGGATCGCACTGTACTCCGGGAATCTGGCCGGCGCGCGAAAGGAGCTGCGGCCGGCCGCGGATGCCTCGGTGGAACGGCTCGCCGCCGTCGCGCTGCTCGAGCGCACGCACGCGGACGAGTCGCCCGAGGTGGGCGCGGCGTTTCTGGCGCTCGCGCGGGGCGACACGCTCGGCGCGGCGGCGAAGTTCGAGCAGGCCGCCAGGACGCTGCCGGATGTCGCATCGCTTCTGCTGGCCAGCGCCGCGCGTCTCTACGAGGCGCGTGACGCGGATGCACGGGCCGCCGCGATCTGGAAGGTGATCGTCGAAACCATGGCCACCACGCCCGAGGCGCCGGAGGCTGAATTGAGCTGGGCCCGGTCGCTCCGGCGCGGCGGTCACGCGGCCGATGCCGTGACGCACCTCGAGCACATGATTCTCACCTACCCGGAGAGCGCACTGGTGCCGCAGGCGCGACGCGAGCTCGAGCTCGCCCGCTCCGCGGTGCCCTCCACGTCCTGAGTACTTCCCATGCATCTGGTTCGCTGCATCGCGCTGGCCCTGATGGCTCTGCTTCCCGCCGGCGCCAGGGCTCAGCATCTGCTCGTGCCCATGGATGATGACCAGTCCAATCATCTGAAAGCCTATGGGCTCACATACAACGCGCTGAAGGATGGCGCCAAGGGGGAATGGCTGCTGAACTACCGGGGCGGATCCTTCCTGCTGCCCGACACGCCGGAGATTCGCCGCCGCGCCGGACTGGACGGCGTATCCGTGCAGCCGGTGGATGACGCGGCGCTCGCCGGAATCCGCAGCGACATGTCGGGCGGCAACATGGACGCCATCCCGCTCGAGAAGGCGCCGCGCATTGCGGTCTATACGGCGCCCTACACGCCACCATGGGACGACGCCGTGATTCTGGCGTTGCGCTACGCGGGCATTCCGTACACGCCCATCTGGGATGAGCAGGTGGAGCACGGCGACCTGGCCAACTTCGACTGGGTGCACCTCTTCCACGAGGACTTCACGGGACAGCTCGGCAAGTTCTATCTCGCGTACCGCGGGGCCACGTGGTTCCAGGCGATGCGGCAGACCAATCTCGACATGGCGAAAAAGCTGGGCTTCGCCAATCTGCCCGCGCTCAAGAAGGATGTGGCGGACAAGATCCGGCAGTACGTGAACAATGGCGGATTTCTCTTCGCGATGTGCGGCGCCACCGAAACGCTCGACCTGGCGCTGGCCGGCGCCAACGTGGACATCGCGTCGGAGTTCGCCGACGGCACGCCCATGGATCCCAACGCCGATGCGAAAATGGACTGGACGCGCGCGCTGGCGTTCCGCAATGCACACCTCGAAATGTCACCGTACATCAACGCGATGAGCGACATTGACGGCCATCAGGCCAACGTGCCGGGACGGCGTCAGCCCCTCGGCACCTTCACGCTCTTCGCGTTCAGCGCCAAGTTCGATCCCGTGGCCTCCATGCTCGTGCAGGACCACCGCAACGTCATCCCCGACTTCTACGGCGTGACCACGAGCTTCATGCGCAACCGCCTGAAACCCGGCGTCACCGTGCTGGCCGATGAGCCGGGCGCGCCGTGGGTGAAGTACATTCATGGAGACTACGGCAAGGGAAGCTGGACGTTCCTGGGCGGTCACGACCCCGAAGATCCGCAGCACGCCATCGGCAACCCGCCTACCGATCTGTCGCTGCACCCCAATTCACCGGGCTACCGGCTCATTCTGAACAACGTGTTGTTCCCCGCGGCCAAGAAGAAGCCGTTGAAGACGTGACGGACGAGCGTCTCGCCCTGCCCGCGGCCGCCGCCATCCGGGCGGCCATCCGGCTCGCGGGTGGACGCGAGGTGTGCTTCGTGGCGAGCCTGGGCGACGACGGCATCGTGCGCACGGCGCGCGTCGTCGCGCGTGGTGATGTGTCGAGTGTCCTCGCGCTCCCCGGTTTTGCCGAGCGCGGAGAGATGCTCGTGCACAATCACCCGTCGGGTGATCTCGAGCCGTCGGATGCCGATCTGGACATCGCCGCCAGACTGCACGATGGGGGCGTGGGCTTTGCGATCGTGGACAATGCGGCTACGCGGTTGTACGTGGTGGTGGAGGTCCCGCGCGACCGGCAGCGCCATCGTCTCGCCCCGGCCGGCGTGGCGGCCGACCTCGGACCCACCGGGCCCGTTGCCGTGCACCTCAACAACTACGAGGACCGCCCCAGCCAGCGCGAGATGGCCGGCGCGATCGCCCGGCTGTACAATGGCGGCGGCATTGCCCTGTTCGAGGCCGGCACCGGCGTCGGCAAGTCGCTGGCGTATCTGCTGCCGGCACTTCGCTGGGCGGCCGCGAATGGTGAACGCACCATCGTCTCCACCAATACGATCAACCTGCAGGAGCAGCTCATCGGGAAGGATCTTCCGTTCCTGGAGCGCTCACTCGGTGATCAGCCGGTGCGCTTCGCCATGCTCAAGGGGTGGCGCAACTACGTCTGCCTGCAGCGGCTCGAGAATGCCGGAGCCGAGGGACCCGGCCTGTTCGATGATGACGTGGTGACGCAGCTCGCCTCGCTGCGCCAGTGGGCCGAGCGCACGGCGGACGGCTCGCTCTCGGACTTCGCGACGCCGCCGCGTCCCGATGTGTGGGACGAAGTGGCCGCGGAGCCCGATCTGTGCACGCGTCTCAAGTGTCCGCACTTCGATCGCTGTTTCCTCTTCCAGGCCCGTCGCGTCGCGGCGCAGGCCGACGTCATCGTGGTGAACCATCACCTGCTGCTCTCCGATCTCGCGGTGCGGCGCGCGCAGCAGAACTGGGACGATGCCGCGGTGCTGCCGTCCTACAGCCGTCTGATCGTGGATGAAGGGCACCACCTGGAGGACGCGGCGGCATCGCACCTCGGCAATACCGTCACGCGCCGCGCGCTCCAGCGGCAGCTCGCGCGGCTGGACCGGCGCGGCAAGGGGCTGCTGAACGCGCTGCTGCGGCGGCTCGCGTCCCGTGACGATCTGCTCAGTGTCGCCAGTCTCGATCTCGTGCACGCACGCCTGGCACCGTCGGTGCACGCGGCGCGCGATCGCGGCGCGCTGGTGTTCGACATGCTCGAGCGATTCCTGCGCGATGCGAACACTCCCGTCGTGCGCCTGACCGAGGAGTTCGCGGATCATCCCATCTGGCGCGCCGGACTGGACACCGCGCTCACCGACCTGCTGCGCGAGATCGCCATGCTGAAGCAGGGACTCACGACGGTGCGCGAACGCCTCGAGCTCGATCAGGGACGGAACGACGACCTGGCGTCACTGCTCTCCGAAATGCGCGCGGTCGCGCGCCGGCTGGAAGGAATTGGCGACGGCCTGCAGGGTGCACTGCGGCCACCGGAGGGCGGGGCACCGCTCGTGCGCTGGGTGGAGACGCGCGGGCGCGATGGCAACGTCGCGGTGACCGCGGTCCCGCTGGACATCGCGCCCATTCTGCGCGCCGACCTGTTCGAACGCATGGAGAGCGCAGTGATCACGAGCGCGACGCTCGCCGTGGATGGCCGCTTTGAGTTTCTGCGCGCGCGGCTCGGACTCGACGAGCCGCAGGTCGAGCCCGAGATGGCGATCTTTCCCTCGCCTTTCGACTACGAGCGACAGTCGCTGCTCGTGGTGCCAACGGACGTGGCGCCGCCCAACGGCGACCCGGCGGCGCACGCCGCCGCGGTCCGGCGCATTCTCCTTGACGTGCTCGGCTGTTGCGACGGTGGCATGTTCGCGCTGTTCACGAGCCACCGCGATCTGCGTGCGGCGGCTGTGGAATTGCGCGAGCGGAACATTGAAGAGCACTGGCCGCTTCTTGTCCATGGGGAGGATTCGCGCGATGCGCTGCTGCGTCGCTTTCGCGAGTCGGGACGTGCGCTGCTGCTCGGCACGGCGTCGTTCTGGGAGGGCGTGGATGTGTCCGGTCATGCATTGCGCGCGCTCATCCTGGCCAAGCTGCCGTTCAACGTGCCCACCGAGCCGCTGACGGCCGCGCGCTGCGAGGCGATTCAGGCACGGGGTGAGGATGCGTTTGGCGAGTACATGCTGCCGCTCGCGGGGCTGCGCCTCAAGCAGGGATTTGGCCGGCTCATCCGCAGTACGACCGATCGTGGCGTCGTGGTACTCTGCGACCCGCGTGTGGTGACGCGGAGTTACGGCCAGCGGCTGCTCGCAACGCTGCCGCCCGCGCGGTGCGTAACGGGACAGTGGGAGGATGTGCGCCGCGACATCGAGCGATTCTACCGCGAGGGAGCGGACGTGCCCGTGCGGGGTATGCTGTCGGGTGCAGCCCGGCGAAGTTGAACGGATTAGATTGCGAGGGATGCGGGTAGTCTCACGGGGTATGCGATGCTGAAGCAGAGACGGCAAGTCAACGGCGCGCTCGTCATCTCCATCGGCCTGCACATCGTGCTGGGCGCGCTGCTGGTGTGGGTGCTGTCCATCCCGACTCCGCTGCGCTCGTGGATCCGTAGTTGGCAGGCGCAGCCAGTGCCCGAACAGCGCATTACCTACGTAGCGGTTCCCTCTCCCGAGCCGGCACGGCAGGGGCGCAGCGGCGGCAACAACAGACCGGTGACGCGTACTGCGCCGCCGCCCAGGGTCGAAGCGCCCACGACGGTTCCGTCCCGCGTCCCCCCGCCGTCAGCCAGTCCGCGGTCGCAGAGCGAGCCGGGCACGGGGCCCGTCGTCGGTGCCGGTGGTGCGGGTGAGGGTGTCACCCCATCGTACAACGACCCCAGGATCTGGCTGCCGCCCGGCCCTGTTGCCGAGTCGCGCAAGACGCCCAGCCAGCGACTGGACAGCGCGCTCGCGTCGTCGCTCGCCGCGCACATCGACTCGATGCAGGCGCTCGCCGCCACGGCGGGCAGGCAGCCCGGCGACTGGACGGTCGAGAAGAACGGGAAGAAGTACGGCATTGATCCCAAGTGGATTCACTTTGGCAAGTTCTCGATTCCTACGGCAATCCTGGCGTTGCTGCCAATTACCGGCGGCAGCAATCCGCAGCAGGTTCGGGAAGATCGCGCGCTCAACTTTCAGCGCCGCGAGATCATGGATCAGGCCCAGCGGGCAATGAACGAGGCGGAGTTTCGTGAAGCGGTGAAGCGCATCCGCGAGCGGAAGCAGCGCGAGCATGACGCGGAAATGAAGGAGCGCGAAAAGCAGAAGAAGCCGGAGCCGCAGCCCTCCACCGTCGTGCAACCCGTGCAACCGTAGAAGACAAATCGGCGCCGGGGATCTCCCGGCGCCGATCTGGCGTCACTCCATCACGGCGGTTTCCGGCGCGCCGTCATCCGCGTCGTACAACGGTCGAAAGACGCCGCACACCACGCCGAGCAGCGGTTCCTCCGTGAGCGTCGTGACGCCGTGATGGCCGTCGGGCTCGGTCAGTGCTCCACTCGCGACGGGTGCACGCGTCATGGTTCGCACCAGGGCCGCGTCGCCCTGTCGCTCGGCGACGAGATCTCCGGGAGCGGGAACCGCGGCGGGATCCACCAGCACGAAGTCGCCGTCGAGAATGCCCAGCTCCGGCGCGCCACCATTCGCGGCACGCGCGAAGTACACGGTGTCGTCCGGCAGAAAGCGGCGGTCCATCGTGATGTGAAGCTCCGGGTGTGCGGCGAGCTCCGGAGTGTCACTGTGCGCGAGCTGTGTGCGCACCGGCACCGGCATGATGCGCCGCGAGGCCTGCAGCCCGATGATGCGAACACCTCGCGAGCGCGCAGGGTCACGCTCGATGAATCCCTTGTTCGCGATGGACTGCAGGATCTCCGAAACGGTCTTCGTGGACTTGATCTGAAAGGTCCGGCCGATTTCGCGCACACTCGGCTGGTACGTGTGCTCGGAGAGGAAATCGAGCAGGTAGTGGTAGACCTTTCGTTCAATGGGCGTCAGCGCGTCAGTCATGGGACTCCCGCGATGCGCGAAGTCGGGCAGCCGCCCCGATGTACGGCGTCCCCGACGTTCGACGGCGCGCTATGATAGCATGTCGTATCAAGAACGGTCAACTGGCAGGCGCTCGAACGGAACGTGCCGCCGGCTCACCCGCTGGCGACCGGCGCGTCAAGTCGGGCAACTGCGTCATCCACGCGCTCGAGCGACCGCTGCCGGCCCATGGCCATCAGGACGTCGAAGATGCCCGGGCTCACGGACATTCCGGTGAGCGCCAGGCGGAGCGGCTGGAACAGCTTGCCTGCCGCTACGCCGCGCGATTCGGCGAGCCGGCGCAGCGCCTCCTCCAGCGCCGCCGGCTCCCAGGTCGAGCACTGCGCCAACTGTTCCCCGACTGCCCGCAGCAGCTCCGCCGAGCCGGACCGGTCCTTCCATACCTTGGCTTCAGCCTCCGAGTCGTACTCGATAGTGGTCAGGAAGTAGGGCCCTGCCTGGCGAACGATATCGTGTACGGTTCGCGCCCGAACCTTGAGCAGATCGATCAGCGACAGATACCAGTCGTGGCGTGCGGCCAGCTCCTGCGCGGTGGCCAGTCCGGCACCTTCCAGGTCGGGTGTGACCAACGGTTCGAGCGCCGCGGCAGGCTTGAGGCTCAGATGCTGCCCGTTCATCCACTCGAGCTTCTTCGGATCAAAGATCGCGGCCTTCTTTTGCAGCCCCTCCACCGAAAAGAGCTCGACCATCTCGGTGAGCGTCATGACTTCGCGGTCACCGCCCGGCGACCAGCCGAGCAGCGCGAGGAAGTTCACCATGGCCTCGGGCAGAATGCCTTCATTGCGGTAGTCGGCCACGGCGGTCGCGCCATGGCGCTTGCTGAGCTTCTTCCCGTCCAGCCCATGAATCATGGGCACGTGCGCAAAGCCCGGTGGCTCGTGCCCCAGCGCCCGGTAGAGCAGAATCTGCTTGGGGGTGTTGGAGATGTGGTCGTCACCGCGCATCACCAGGGTGACGCGCATCGCGATGTCATCCGATACCACCGCCATGTTGTAAATGGGGGTGCCATCGGAGCGGAGGATGACGAAGTCCTCGATGTCCTTGTTGGGAAACTCGATGCTGCCATGGACGACGTCATCCCAGCCGGTGGTTCCAGGGGGGATGCGGAAGCGCACGACGAATGGATCGCCGGCCGCGAGGCGCCGAGCGACCGTGTCGGGATCCAGATGGTCGCAGCGGCGATCGTACTTGAAGCTTTCCTTGCGCGCGTCCGCCGCACGGCGCTGCTCGCCCAGCTCCGCGGCCGTGCAGAAGCAGCGATAGGCAGCGCCGGTCTCGAGCAGGTGTCGCGCATCGTCCTGATGGCGCTCCAGTCCACGCGCCTGATACACGACCTCCTCGTCCCAGTCGAGCCCCAGCCACTCGAGTCCCTCGAAGATGGCGCGCGTACTCTCGGCGGTGCTGCGCGCGCGGTCGGTGTCTTCGATGCGCAGCAGGAACTGCCCGCCGAACTTGCGGGCATAGAGCCAGTTGAAGAGCGCCGTGCGGGCGCCGCCCACGTGCAGAAAGCCCGTGGGCGAGGGCGCGAATCGAACGCGAGGCGTGACGTTGGTGGCCATGCGGTGACCCGGCAAAGTGGAGACGACAGCATCACGAAAAAAGCAGGCCCGCCGGCACTGCGACGGGCCTGCTGACGGAGTGGGAGGGATTCGAACCCTCGATAGGGCTTTTCAACCCTATAACGGTTTAGCAAACCGCCGCCTTCAGCCTCTCGGCCACCACTCCTTTTACAACGGTAGCTAGTAGCTGGTAGCTGGTAGCTGGTATCGATTGCCCAAAGCCGATTCCGCCAGCCGAAGCGGAGGGCACAGGATTCGAACCTGTAAGGGCTTGCGCCCGGCGGTTTTCAAGACCGCTGCCTTACCAGTTAGGTCTAGCCCTCCGGAGCACGGAGTATCGCACACATCAGGCGTCGAATCAAGCTTGGTCGGTGGTGTGCACGAGTGTCGAATACGAAGATGCGCGAGCGGCGTGCCGCGCCGCTGTTAAGAACGGGACAGGATTTCAGGATTGACAGGATTCACAGGAGTCGCGCGGAGGCCGCTCCCGAAGCTCCTGTCGTTGTCAGGTACACGAACTGAAACTTTGAAGTTCGGCTCCCCACAATCCTCTTGATCCGGCAAATCCTGTGAGGCCCTGACTCAACTCGGGAACGTCTACGGCTTCCTGCCCGAGTCTCCCACCGCCGCCTTGCCGGTATCTCCACCCAGTGGCACGGCGGGTTGCGCGGGCGGAAGTGGCGCCTGCTGGAACAGGTTGCCGAGTCCCGTGGCGTTCGCCATGGCCGTGGCCTGCTGCACGTAGCTCTCGGCCTGGCTGCGATTGCCCAGTTGATCCGTGACATCCGCCAGCGTGGCGGCGGTGGCAATGTAGAGATACGGGATGCCCACCGATGCGCGGTCCACCCACCCGCCACGCCGCACGATGGACTCGGGCGCCTGGAAGTCGTTCGACCAGAGCCACTGCGACGTCTTCACGTCGAGCCAGCCTTCGCCCGGTACGAGCACCGTATCCTTGCCGGCCTTCGGCGCCTGCGGCAGCAGTTTGCGGGCAAGCCCCTGGCTCAGCAGGTACTGCGACAGCCCCAGGTCCGACGGGTAGTTGCCCGATGTCCGGCTGAAGTACACGGGTCGCTCCGGGAACGCATCCTTGATGATGTGCAGGACGACCAGATCGGCCTTTTGCAGCATCTGCGGCCGGATTGTGGCGTCGATGCCGTCCTTCTGAAATCTCTGTGGTTCCCGCACGTCCATCACCGGCGGCATGGCATCGGCTTCCGCCGTCGTCATGTGCAGCGGTGAGCCCGTTGGCTTCGGCCAGTTCCGCCCACGGTAGATCGCCGGTCCCTTCGCGGCATCGTACGTGTACACGGGGCGCCGAATGAGCTGGCGCACGTACCAGTCGGTGTTGAGCAGCGACGTGTTCGCCACGACGACGTCACGCCGGATTCCTTCCACCTCCTGCGCATACCAGAGCGGGAAGGTGTCGTTGTCGCCCACGGTGACGAGGACGCCGTACGGTTCCACGGAATCGAGCAGATCATGCGCGAAGTCGCGCGTCACGGTCTGCCCATGGCGCGACGCGGCCTTCCAGTTGGCGAAGAGCGGAATGATCGCGAGAAGGAGCACCGGGCCGGCGAAGAGCCAGCCACGCCGCGTCGGCACCTCCACGTACTCCTTTCCCATCTTGACGCGCCGGGAGCCCATCATGGCGGCGATGGACTCCCACAAATAGACCAGACCGAGCGCGGCCCACACGCCCCACGCGGAAAAACTGACCAGGAAGAAGTAATCGCGGTCGCGCACCTCGCACGGTACTCCGGACGGATTGCCCATGGCCGTACACTGGCTGTACCCGTACTTGAAGTTGAGGTACAGAATGAGCAGCAGCGTGAGCGTGAGCATGAACGTGCCGAAGTACCAGAACGAGCGGCGATCGCGCTTCCAGTGCACCCAGCCACCAAACAGACCGAGTACCATGTACACGGATGCCATGAGCCACTGGACGGTGGGAGCCTTGTCCAGCATGTCGCGGAACCACTGCCAGCGGAAATACAGCCAGTACATGCCGAGCTGTCCGACAAAGGGCGCCTGCCGGTCGAAGACCGACGGCTTGCCGTACTGACCGCGGTTGAAATTGTACCAGAAGGCGTGCCAGTTGGTGGGCTCGCCTTCGTTGATGGCGGGGAAGTGCGCCGCCCGAATGGGCTGGGTGAGGAATGGCGTATTGCCCAGAATGAACACGCCCACGATTGCGAGCAGCAGCTTGAACCGCAGCAGGGTAGCTGGGCGCCGCACCAGGACGGCCACGATGACCGCGGGCAACGCGAGCAGTCCCATCATGTGGTTCGCGTTGCCGAGTCCCAGCAGGTATCCGATAACGACGAGCGTGCGGTCGGCGGCGGGACCGTCCGGGTCGTCGCACCATCGCACGGTGAGCCAGGACACGATGGCGAGGCCCATGAGCGAGACGGTGTACACCTTCTCGTTCACCACCGACTGGTTCCACACCGTAAAGGCGGTGGCGCCAATGATCGTGGCCACCACACCGCCCGTGATCCGCTGCCAGCGCTCGGCCAGCCACGATACGCACACACGCTCAGCCACGAGAAACCACATGCCCGCCGCGATGGCGCTCGTGAGTGCCGCGAGCGCGTTGATCTTCACCGCGACGCTGAGCGAGCCAAGCGGGAGAATGGAGAACACGCGCCCGATCAGCACGAACAACGGATTACCCGGCGGGTGCGGCAGGCCGACGACATACGCGGCCGCGATGTACTCCGACGTGTCCCACATGGCGGTGGACGGCGACAGCGTCACGA
Organism: Gemmatimonadaceae bacterium; assembly: GCA_036278895.1. Taxonomy (GTDB): domain Bacteria; phylum Gemmatimonadota; class Gemmatimonadetes; order Gemmatimonadales; family Gemmatimonadaceae; genus JADGGM01. The sequence continues at coordinate 550 of DASUKE010000011.1, read as the reverse complement.
GATACAGCACGAGCACCGCGAGGGCGGTGATCGCGGCGGCACGGTACGACGGCCGGTAGTCGAGTTCGGCGGCAGTAGCGGAAGTGGTCGCTGGCATGGATGCGTTGGTGTCACACATGACACGCCCCGCATGACGCGGGGCGAAAGCCCTTTAAGATGGGTCAGAGTGGCGCGAATTGACAGGGGAATGTCGGGGTCCTGCTCGTCTCGACGCGACGGTGCGCGCCGCCGAGCTGCTCCTCCTGCGCATCAATGCCGGAACAGCCTCCGCCCGGTGAATGCCATCGCCACGTCGTGCTCGTCCGCCGCGGCAATCACCTCGGGATCACGCACCGACCCGCCCGGCTGTACGATCGCCGTGATGCCGGCCTCGACCGCCTGATCGACTCCATCCCGAAAGGGGAAGTAGGCGTCCGAGCCGAGCACCGCACCCGGCGTCGCATGGCCCGCGCTCCGTGCCTTGTGCACCGCGAGAAAGGAGGCGTCCACGCGCGACATCTGGCCCGCGCCAATGCCAATCGTTGCGCCGTCGCGCGCCAGCACGATCGCG